>JAEUOU010000008.1 GCA_016790575.1 Burkholderiaceae bacterium
GCCGAGGCCTTCGGTGAGCTGATCCTGCGTCCAGCCCTTGGCCTCGCGCGCCGCCTTCACGCGGAAGCCGATCAGCTTGTGCGAGGTCTTGTCGAGCATGGGTTGGCACCTCCGGAAAACGTCATTCTACTCTTGCGAACGCCTGTGCGCAAGAAAGTCTTGCGAAATGTGGAACGCAACGGAATTGCCCTACGTTGCCATCCGCTTCGGAAGATGAGGCTCACTATCCCTGACGGTTGCTATTCCCCGGAGCCGTCATGAAGAACCTCGAACTCGCATCTCCCTCGGAGATGTCCGCCAGCGCCCGTGCTGGCGAAATTACCGCCATCCTTGCGGCCGCCATCGTCCGCACCGTCGTCGCAGAAGCGCCAAAACAGAGAGAAGTTGGCCTTGGCTTCCTGCCCGACCAGCGCGTTCATACAACCCCCTATCAAACGGAGAAGTTGTGATGAACGAGAAACAAGCATCCGTCGCCGCACGGATCGCGGAGCTGTCCAGCCTGCCCATCACTGAGCTGTGGCCAGTGTGGGATCGGTACTTCAGCAGCCGCCCCATCAACCCCAACCGCGTCTTCATCGAGTCGCGCATCGCCTACAAGATGCAGGAGGAGGTCTTTGGCGGTCTGGCGCACAACACTCGCCAGCGCTTGGAGGCCATCGGTGCCAAGCATTCCAAGATCAAGCTGCGGGCCCGTCCGCGAGACATCAACTTCGCGCCCGGCACCGTGCTGCTGCGCGAATGGGGCGACCGTGAGCACAAGGTGGCGGTCACCGCCGACGGCCTGTTCGAGTACGAGGGCAGCACCTTCAAGAGCCTGACCGCCGTGGCCCGGCAGATCACCGGCACGCACTGGTCGGGGCCGCTGTTCTTTGGCCTGAACGGCAAGGCAGGTGCGCAATGAGCGATGCCACCCAGATCGCTTCACCTAAAGCACGCAAACGCTGCGCGGTCTACTGCCGGGTGTCGTCGGACGAGCGCCTTGACCAAGAATTCAACTCCATCGACGCGCAGAAGGAGGCCGGCCACGCCTATGTCGCCAGCCAGAGGGCCGAGGGCTGGATTCCAGTGGCCGACGACTACGACGACCCCGGCTTCTCCGGCGGCAACACGGATCGGCCCGGGCTGAAACGCCTGATGGTGGATATTGGGCGCGGCCAGATCGACATCGTGGTGGTCTACAAGATCGACCGCCTGACGCGCAGCCTTGCCGACTTCTCCAAGATGGTCGAAGTGTTCGAGCGCCACGGCGTTTCCTTCGTGTCGGTCACGCAGCAGTTCAACACCACGACCTCGATGGGACGGCTGATGCTCAACGTACTGCTGTCCTTCGCCCAGTTCGAACGCGAGGTCACCGGCGAGCGCATCCGCGACAAGATCGCCGCCAGCAAGCGCAAAGGGATGTGGATGGGTGGCGTGCCGCCGTTGGGCTACGACGTCGAGAACCGCCTGCTGGTCATCAACGAAACCGAGGCGACGGTGGTGCGGCGCATCTTCGAGGAAATGCTGACCATCGGCTCGCCCACCCAGATCGCCGCCACTCTGACGCTGGATGGCGTCACGACCAAGGCGTGGACGACGCAAGACGGCCAGACGCGGCCCGGCACGCGCATAGACAAGAAGTACCTGCACAAGCTGCTGCGCAACCGCATCTACCTCGGGGAGTTGTCGCACAAGGGCAGTTGGTACCCCGGCGTGCATCAAGCCATCATCGATCCAGGGCTGTGGGGGCGCGTTCACGAGGTGCTGGCCAAGGACGGTCATACCCGGTCGGTGGAAACCAAGATCAGGTCGCGCACCGACGCGTTGCTGCGCGGCCTGCTGTACGCGCCCTCGGGCGAGCGGATGTACCCGACCTACTCGCGCAAGAACGGGCGCAAGTACCACTACTACGTGTCCAAGTCGGAGGCCAGGTTCGGCGCGCCGGGCAAGAGCTACGAGCGCCTGCCCGCGCCGGAGATCGAAGGTGCTGTGGTCGCCCAGATCCGCACGGTGCTGACCAGCCCGGAAACGGTCGCGTCGGTGGTGCGGCACATCCAGCGCAACGGCGCACAGATCGACGAGGCCACCACCGTGATGGCGATGGGACGGCTCAACAACGTGTGGGATCAACTGTTCCCGGTCGAGCGCCACCGCATCGCCAATCTGATGATCGAACGCATCGACCTCGTCCACGCAGGCGAGGTGCAGGGCATCAAAGTGAAGTGGCGGGAGATAGGCTGGAACGCGTTGATCGAGGAATTCGCCCCTGACAGCATCGGTGCCGAACTGCTGGAGGTTGAAGCCTGATGGACGAGTCGATGGAAACCTTTGTGCCCCTGACGTTTCGCCGTCGGGGCGTCCAGCGCGTTGCCACCGACGAGCGCAGCGTCCACGACGTGACCCTGCTCGACGGCGTGGCACGCGCCTTCTACTGGCAGCACCTGCTGGACACCGGCGCAATGCAGAGCGGATCGGCCATCGCACGGGCCGAAAAACTGCACCACTCGGTGGTCAACGAACTGCTGCGCCTGACCCTGCTGGCCCCCGACATCATCGAGCAGTTCATGGCGGGCAAGCAGCCGCGCCGGTTGACCTTGATGTGGTTCCAGCGAAACCGCCTGATGGTCGACTGGCACGCCCAGCGCCAGCTCATGGCCAGTTTTGAGGAGGAGGCATGAGTCTCAAGCATCGCGGCCGGACCAAAGGCGACCCGGTGACGTATCAGACGCCGTTGCCCGCTGGCGGCGTGCAGATGGAAACCTTCCTGCCCTGGACGCTGGTGCGCCGGGGTCTGAAGAAGCAGGTCATCACGCCATTGGATGCACCGCAGGAATTTTTGGAGGAAGCGCGCCGCGAACGTTTGATGAAGGCGGCCGCGCAGGACACAGCCTTGATGCGGGCGCTCGGCCTCGCGCACCACTGGCAGCGGCTGATGGACGAAGGGCGGTTCACGTCGATCACCGAGATCGCCGAGGCCGAAGGACTCGATCTCGGTCGTGCCAGCCGGATTGCTCGATTGGCGCAGTTGGCACCCAGCATCGTAGAAGCCTGCGCAACCGGCGCGGCGTCGGGCGTGACGTTGGAAAGCGTCTGCCGCCGTGCCATTCCACAGCGATGGGATGAGCAGCACGAACGGCTTCGGCTTGCGTGATCAGCCACCGCAGCAACTGCCTTTGCCGCGCTCTTGAATCGGCGGGCACGGCACCGTGCCGTAGGAGCAGTACACACAGCAGTCACCCGGCTTGGGCTTGAGTACCGTGTGGCACTGCTCGCACTCGTAGAACCACTGGCAGGCGTCGGTGGGCATGGTCTCGGTCTTGGCGTGACCGCACTCGGGACAGGCCAGCGTCGACTCCAGGATCACGGCGGTCACTTGGCCGTCCCCACCACAGTCGAGGGGTAACCAGCATCCTTGGTGGCGCGCGTGAGGGTCTCGACGTTCGTCTTCGCGTCATCGAAGGTCACCTTGGCTTCGCGCCTGTCCAGATTCACGTCGGCCTTGCTGACGCCGGATATCTTGGTCAGCGCCTTCTTAACCGTGATCGGGCAGGCGGCGCAGTTCATGTCTGGCACGGACAGCGTGACGGTTTGGGTGGCAGCCCAGAGGGGCGATGTCATCGCGGCGAATGCGGCCAGTGCAACGAGCTTTTTCACGGCAGTTTCCTTTCAATAGAACCAGGGCGCGATCAGCGGGAATCCGAGCGCGATGATCACCAGCGCCACCACGATCCAAAACAGCGCCTTGTAGCTACGGTTGATGGGCGGCAGCGCGCAGACCTGCCCGGGCGCGCAGGCGGCGACGGGTCGCCAGATGCGCCGGTACGCGAAAAATAGCGCCACGACCGCCGCACTGATGAAGACGGGCCGGTAGGGTTCGAGCAGCGTCAGATTGCTGATCCACGCCCCGGAGATGCCGAGCGTGATCAGCACCAAGGGGCCGAGGCAGCAGGTGGAAGCCAGGATGGCGGCCAGACCGCCGGTCAGCAGCGCGCCGCGTCCGCCGCCGCCCCGAGAGTCTGTTGGGGAATCTGGTTTCATGGCTTAAGCTTACTTCCGTACTTAAGTACGGAGTCAAGCGCCATGAATGAACCAGCCGAAACACTGACCATCGGCGTCCTGGCCGAGGCCGCCGGGGTCAACGTCGAGACGATCCGCTTCTATCAGCGCAAGGGCCTGATGCAGGAGCCCGGCCGACCCCTGGGCGGCATCCGTCGCTACGGCGAGCCGGATCTGGCACGCGTGCGCTTCATCAAATCGGCTCAGCGACTGGGGTTCAGCCTGGACGAGGTCGGGGATTTGCTGAAGCTTGAGGATGGGTCACATTGCACCGAGGCCCGCGAGCAGGCCGAGCGCAAGTTGGGCGATGTGCGTGCCCGGCTTGCCGACTTGCGTCGGATCGAGGTCGCGCTGCAGGGGCTCGTCGAGCGCTGCTGCGCCGCGAGCGGGCAGGTGCAGTGTCCGCTGATCGCGGCATTGCAGGCGGCGTAAATGCCAGGCTGGGCGCTCTCCATTCTCGGTCGCCGACGCCTGAGCTGATGAAAACCGCAACCGATTGCCCTCAAACCCGCGAAAACAGCGGACTTCGGCACTTGGACGGTCAAGAGGTCAACAGAGAACGGAGAGAGAAAAACGGCAACGTCGAGGCCGAAGGTCGGCGGTTCGGCAAGGGTGCGGTCAAGAGGCAGGCGCCTGGAACCGCGCCAACACTGGCGTTCCGGCCAGAAAAAAACCCAACCGATAAGGGTTGGGTTTTTGGTAAATGGTGGAGCTGGGGGGAGTTGAACCCCCGTCCGTCAATCTTCCTCGTACAGATCTACATGTTTAGCGGTCTGGTTTGAGTCTCGCCACCGGTGTCGCGCAGTCGCACGCTACACCGGACGCCAGCATCCTTGGATCTCGCCCCCGGTCAAGATGCCCGACCGGGAGCCAGCCGATGTGAATAACTTTACAGCCTGGACAGCCCGACCTTTCGATCAGTCCACCCTTGCCCAGCCCATCGGCCTGCTGTTGTAAAGCTCACTGGTGTTTAAGCAGCGAGTGCGAAACGTTCGTCGTTTGCAGTTAGTTTGTTTGAATCTGTTTAACGAGCGCATTCAGCTCGACATGCACCGCTACGATTCCAACCCACGTCGAAACCAATGCAGCCCCTCAGCGGCTATTTTAGGCTGCTTCGAGCAAATTCAAGAGTTGGTCGGGAAAATCAATGACCGCGTGCGGCTGCCAGGACTGCACGTCACCTTCGACCCCCAGGTAACCGTAAGTCGCCGCCACAGTGATCATGCCGGCTGCCTTGCCCGCCACAATGTCGCGCGCGTCGTCGCCCACGTAAAGGCAGCGCTCGGGTGCTACGCCCAGTCGGCGCGCAGCCTCCAGCAACGGTGCGGGATGGGGCTTGGCATGGGGAGTGGTGTCGCCACTGATGACGGTGGCCGCGGTTGCGAACAGCGGCATGGCACGGGTGATCGGATCGGTGAATCGGGCCATCTTGTTGGTCACAACCCCCCAGCGCAGCCCCCGAGAATCCAGTTCGCCAATCAGGGTCGCAACGCCGTCAAACACCTGGGTTCGTTCATTCAGGCAGGCTTCGTAATTGGCAAAGAATTCTTCCCGCAAAGCGCCAAAGTCCGGGTGCTCAGGAACAAGCCCGAATGCCACACCGATCATGCCGCGTGCACCCGCGCCCGCCATGGGCCGGTAATCCGCCAGCGGCAGCGACGACAACCCCCTTGACGTGCGCATCCGGTCCGCAGCAGCCCCCAGGTCGGGAGCGCTGTCGATCAGTGTGCCGTCCAGATCGAACAACACGGCCTGGATTTCTCCATAACGGCTCACGCGGCACTCCTGTTGATGGCCGGCCGGCGAACCGCCATCAGGTAATTGACACTGATGTCATCACTGAGCCAGTAGCGCCGGGTCAGCGGGTTGTACTCCATGCCCCGCGTGCCATGGAGATCCAACCCCGCCGAACGGCAGAAGGCCGCCAGCTCGCTGGGACGAATCATTCGTTGAAAGTCGTGGGTTCCCCGGGGAAGCAGATTGAGGATGTATTCGGCGCCGACTACGGCAAACAGGAATGACTTGGCGTTGCGGTTCAGCGTGGAGAAAAACACCCAGCCGCCCGGTTTTACCAGCGCTGCGCAAGCATTTACAACCGAGGACGGCGCCGGCACGTGCTCCAGCATTTCCATACAGGTCACCACATCGAACGTGCCAGGCGACTCGATCGCGAGGTCTTCGGCACTGACTTCACGGTATCGCAGCTTGGCAACCGCTGCTTCCAAGGCATGCAACTGGGCGACTTTGAGCGACTTCGATGCCAGATCAATGCCCAGCACGTCCGCGCCTTTGCGGGCCATCGCCTCGGACAGAATGCCGCCACCACAACCGATATCGAGCACCGTCTTGCCGGCCAGTGGGATCTGAGCATTGATCCACTCAAGGCGCAAAGGGTTGATCTGGTGCAGGGGTCGGAATTCGCTTTCTGGATCCCACCAGCGGTGGGCTAGTTCCGAAAACTTGGCCAGTTCGGCCGGGTCGACGTTCGGCGTGGAGTTCATGGGACGATTTTCCTCAAAACCATAAAAAAAGCCCCGTTGCCGGGGCTTTTCGCAAGCAATTCGGGAGAATTACTTGTTGGGGCGGGTACCCACCACCTCGATCTCAACCCGGCGGTTCTTGGCCTGGCCTTCTTTGGTCTTGTTGTCGGCGACGGGCTGCTTCTCGCCCTTGCCTTCGGTGTAGACACGGTTCTTCTCGATACCCTTGGACACCAGATAGGCCTTGACCGCTTCGGCGCGCTTGACCGACAGCTTCTGGTTGTAGGCGTCAGAACCCACCGAGTCCGTGTGACCGACAGCGATGATGACTTCCAGGTTGATGCCCTTGACCTTGCCAACCAGATCGTCGAGCTTGGCTTTGCCTTCCGGTTTCAGGACGGCCTTGTCGAAATCGAAGAAGGCGTCTGCTGCGTAGGTGACCTTGGTTGCAGCGGCGGGAGCGGGAGCCGGCGCGGGGGCCGGAGCCGGAGCAGCCGGAGCCGCGGCGGGCGCGGCAGCAGGGGCCGGGGCAGCAGCCGGAGCCGGAGCAGCAGCCGGAGCCGGGGCGGCAGCCGGAGCCGGAGCCGGAGCAGCAGCCTTGATCGCACCGTCGCAATTGGCGGCGGCCGTGGCAGGGGTCCAGGCAGCATCACGCCAGCACAGTTCGTTCGAGCCGTTTTTCCACACGGTTCCGTCGGAGGCACGCCAGTTGTCGATCGTCTGGGCACCGGCGGCGGTAGCGAGGGCGGCGGAGGCAAACAACATCGCCACTTTGTTCAGTTTCTTCATGGTTCTCCTCATGGGGAAAAAAGCCGCAGCCTCGCTGCGAGAGATTGGACGCTGATAGTGACCACCACCAACAACGTTGAAGACCATTGTGCCATACGTCGGCCGGCGCCTGCGGCCGCAACGGCGCCAAAGCCGTGGTTTTGCCCGCGACGACCCGTCAGGATGTTGCGACTGAGCCACAGGCGAGTGCCCGTAAAATGGCCAGCCCTTCGCGTCGCCCGCCCTCCTCATGACCTCATTCGCCAAAGAAACCCTGCCCATCAGTCTGGAAGAGGAGATGCGGCGCAGCTATCTCGATTACGCCATGAGCGTCATCGTCGGGCGGGCCTTGCCCGACGCGCGGGACGGCCTGAAACCGGTGCACCGGCGGGTGTTGTTCGCCATGCACGAACTCAACAACGACTGGAACCGGCCTTACAAGAAATCGGCCCGTATCGTCGGCGATGTGATCGGCAAGTACCACCCGCACGGCGACAGCGCGGTCTACGACACCATTGTGCGCATGGCGCAGGACTTTTCCCTGCGCCACATGCTGGTCGACGGACAGGGCAACTTCGGGTCGGTCGATGGCGACAACGCGGCCGCCATGCGGTACACCGAAATCCGCATGTCGAAGATCGCCCACGAGATGCTGGCGGACATCGACAAGGATACGGTCGACTTCGGCCCGAACTACGACGGCTCAGAGAAGGAGCCGCTGGTCATGCCGACTCGCTTACCCAATCTGCTGGTCAACGGCTCTGGCGGTATCGCGGTCGGCATGGCCACCAATATTCCTCCGCACAACCTCAATGAAGTGGTCGACGCTTGCCTGCATGCGTTACGTCATCCGGATTGCTCCATCGATGAACTGATGGAGATCATTCCGGCACCCGACTTCCCCACTGGCGGCACCATTTACGGAACCCAGGGCGTGAAAGACGGCTACCGCACCGGCCGCGGCCGTGTCGTAATGCGCGCCAAGTGCCATTTCGAGGACATTGACAAGGGTCAGCGGCAGGCCATCATCGTTGACGAGATTCCCTACCAGGTCAACAAGAAGACCCTGCAGGAACGCATGGCCGAACTGGTGCACGAGAAAAAGCTCGAAGGCATCAGCCACATCCAGGACGAGTCCGACAAGTCCGGCATGCGTCTGGTCATCGAACTCAAGCGTGGCGAAGTGCCCGAGGTGGTGCTCAACAACCTCTACAAGCAAACCCAGCTGCAGGACACCTTCGGCATCAACATGGTGGCGCTGGTCGACGGTCAGCCCAAACTGTGCAACCTCAAGGATCTGATCACGGTGTTTCTTGAGCACCGGCGAGAGGTCGTCACCCGACGTACCGTTTTCGAGCTGCGCAAGGCCCGCGAGCGTGGCCATGTGCTTGAGGGTCTGGCGGTGGCGCTGGCCAATATTGACGAATTCATCCGCATCATCCGCGAAAGCCCCACACCTCCGGTTGCAAAATCGGAGCTGATGGCGCGTAGTTGGGACAGCCAGCTG
This sequence comes from Burkholderiaceae bacterium, assembly GCA_016790575.1. Taxonomy (GTDB): domain Bacteria; phylum Pseudomonadota; class Gammaproteobacteria; order Burkholderiales; family Burkholderiaceae_C; genus JAEUOU01. Next base: position 8,791 of record JAEUOU010000008.1, read on the forward strand.
GTGCGCACGATGCTGACCCGGGCCCGGGCCGATGGCGGAACGGTCAACGCTGATGACTACCGGCCCGAGGGGCTGGAGCGCCAGTACGGCATGCAGGCGGACGGCCTCTACCGCCTGTCCGAAACGCAGGCCCAGGAGATTCTGCAGATGCGCCTGCAACGGCTGACCGGTCTGGAGCAGGACAAAATCGTCGCCGAATACAAGGACGTGATGGCCCAGATCGATGATCTGCTGGACATCCTGGCGCGGCCCGAGCGCGTCTCCACCATCATCAGTGACGAACTGGTGGCCGTGCGCAGCGAATTCGGGCAGACCCGACTGGGTGCGCGGCGCAGCGAGATCGAGACCAGTGCGCAGGACCTGTCGACCGAGGACCTGATCACCCCGACCGACATGGTGGTGACCCTCAGCCACAGCGGTTACATCAAAAGCCAGCCATTGGCCGAATACCGCGCCCAGAAACGCGGCGGACGCGGCAAACAGGCCACGGCGACCAAGGAAGATGACTGGATCGACCAACTCTTTATTGCCAACACCCACGACTGGTTGCTGTGTTTTTCCAACCGCGGACGGCTGTACTGGCTCAAAGTCTGGGAGGCTCCTTCCGGCTCCCGCGGCTCACGCGGGCGCCCAATCGTCAACATGTTTCCGCTGGTCGAAGGGGAAAAGATCAACGTCGTGTTGCCGCTGACAGGAGACAACCGCAGCTTCCCGGCAGACCACTATGTGTTCATGGCGACACGGATGGGTACAGTCAAGAAAACAACCCTGGACGAATTCAGCAACCCGCGCAAGGCCGGCATCATTGCCGTTGACCTTGACGAGGGCGACGTGCTGGTCGGGGCAGCGCTCACCGATGGCCAACACGACGTCATGCTGTTCTCGGACGGCGGCAAGGCCGTGCGCTTCGACGAGAACGATGTCCGCCCGATGGGCCGAAATGCCCGCGGCGTTCGGGGCATGATGCTTGACGACGGCCAGAGTGTCATCGCCATGCTGGTTGCCGAAGACGAGCAGCAAAGTGTGCTGACGGCCACCATCAACGGGTACGGCAAACGCACTTCGATTACCGAGTACACCCGCCACGGCCGCGGCACCAAAGGCATGATTGCCATTCAGCAAAGTGAGCGCAACGGCAAAGTCGTCGCCGCGACGCTGGTTCGACCCGATGACGAAATCATGCTGATCACCGACAAGGGCGTGCTGGTGCGCACCCGTGTCAGCGAAATTCGCGAACTCGGCCGGGCGACCCAGGGCGTGACCCTGATTGCACTGGATGCCGGCGCCGAACTCAGCGGCCTGCAACGCATTGTGGAGAACGACGCCAACGGGCTGGAGGCATCCGAGCCGGGTACCGGCGACACGGACGCGGCACCCGACGGGCCGACCTGAAACTATTGTTTTTGTAGCTTAAAGTGACCAAAATACGCTGGGTACTGGCCATAAAGATTTGAAACGCATCGGATCCGAGCGGTTTTCGCGATGAACCGCGGTCCAATGCCCTTGTGCGAAGACAGTTCGCACCCGAAAACAGAAAATTCAACAGAGTTTCGACCCGAGCCGACATGACCCGAACCCTTCCCGAACTGCGATCCCTGATTGACGGGGTCGACCGCGAATTGCTGACCCTGCTCAACCGCCGCGCCGGACTCGCCCATGAAGTGGGCGAAATCAAGCGCGCGGAAGGCTCTGCGGTGTTCCGGCCTGAACGGGAGGCCCAGGTGATTGCCGGGCTGCAGGCGGCCAACCCCGGGCCGCTGAAAAACACCAGCCTGGCACCCATCTGGCGGGAGATCATGTCGGCCTGTCGAGCGCTGGAAGCAGCCCAGCGCGTCGCATTTCTTGGACCGGCCGGAACGTTCAGCGAACAGGCCGCCCTGCAGTTTTTTGGTTCCAGCATCGAGCGGGTGCCCTGCGTGAGCATCGACGAAGTCTTTCGCAGTGCGGCGTCCGGCACCGCCGAGTTTGGCGTTGTACCGGTGGAAAATTCCACCGAAGGGGTGGTTTCGCGATCGCTCGACCTGTTTTTGCAGTCGCCTTTGCACATTACCGGCGAAACCAGCCTGCTGGTGCGCCACAACCTGCTTCGCCAGACAAACTCGCGGGACGACATTGAAGCGGTGCTGGCCCATCCGCAGGCCCTGGCACAGTGCCAGGGGTGGCTCAACACCCATCTGCCCGATGTCGAGAGACGGGCCGTTTCCAGCAATGCCGAGGGCGCGCGGCTGGCGGCGACCAACCCGGCCTGGGCCGCCATTGCCAGCGAACGGGCAGCTTCGGAGTTCGGCCTGTTTGTGGCCGCCCATGCCATTCAGGATGACGCCTTCAACCGGACCCGTTTTGCCGTCGTCTGCCTGCCGTCGGTTCTGGGCCCGCCCCAGGCCTCCGGGCGCGACTGTGTCAGCCTGATTGTCTCGGTTCCGAACAGGCCAGGTGCGGTACACGACCTGCTGGTGCCGCTGAAAACGCACGGGGTATCGATGACGCGCTTCGAATCCCGCCCTGCGCGCTCAGGGCAGCAATGGGAATACTATTTCTACATTGATCTTGAGGGTCATCCCTCGCAGCCCCCCGTTGCCGCTGCATTGGCAGAACTGCGTGGCCTGTGTGCCTTCTTCAAGGTGCTCGGCACCTACCCCCTCGGAGAGTGAACATGTCCAACCACAAACCTCCGGTATTCGAACAGTTGGGCCTGATCGGTTGCGGCCTGATGGGTGGGTCGTTCGCCCTGGCGATGAAGCGGGCGGGGCTGGTAAAGCGGGTCGTCGGCTACAGCAAATCGCCTTCAACGACCGAGAAAGCCCGCCAGCTCGGTGTGATCGATGTGGAGGCTCCCTCGGCGCTGCTGGCTGTCTCCGGCGCTGACATCGTGTTGCTGGCGGTACCCGTCGCCGCCACGGAAGCCACGTTCAAGGCGATCCGAAACCTGGTCTCGCCCAGTTGCCTGCTCATGGACGTGGGCTCGACGAAACGCGATGTCGTCGATGCAGCGCGGCGGGTTCTGCGCGACCAGGTTGGTTGCTTTGTGCCCGCGCACCCGATCGCCGGCCGCGAAGTCGCTGGCGTTGAGCACTCGGATCCGGATCTGTATCGAGGCAAGCAAGTCATTCTGACGCCGATTGAACGGACGCAGTCGACCCAACTGCGCCGCGCCGCCGACTTGTGGGAGGCCTTGGGCAGCCACGTCGTGCGGATGTCGCCCGAGGCCCACGACGCCGCGTTTGCCGCCGTCAGCCACCTGCCTCACCTGATTGCCTTTGCCCTGATGAACTCGATTGCCGGGCAGCCACAGGGCCGTGAGTTCCTCTCGCTCGGCGGCCCCGGCTTTCGCGACTTCTCCCGCATTGCGGCCAGCGACCCGAAAATCTGGCGCGACATCCTGATGGCCAACCGGGAGGAGTTGCTTGCCCAGTCACGACTGTTCCAGCAATCGTTACAGGCCATGGAACACCTGATATCCACGGGCGATGGCGAAACCCTGGAAGGTCTGATCGACCATGCCAGCCACACGCGGGCGCATTGGCGGCTCGGTGGCACTCGAAGTACCAAGTAATCTCCATGTTCGATGTCCCGTTTCTTGATCTGCCGCCGCTGGACAGCGCCGGTGGCACCGTCAGCCTGCCAGGCTCCAAAAGCATCTCCAACCGGGTCCTGCTGCTGGCCGCCCTGAGCCAGGGTGTCACCGTCGTTGAAGACCTGCTCGATTCGGACGACACGCGGGTGATGCTCGCGGCCCTGGAGCAACTGGGTTGCCACATTGAGCGGAAAGGCCAGGAGGTTTCGGTCACCGGCATTGGCGGACGCCGCCCGGAACACCCTGTCCGCTTGTTCCTGGGCAACGCCGGTACCGCCATGCGACCCTTGGCTGCAGCGTTGGCAATGCTTGGTGGTGATTTCGAGCTTTCCGGTGTCGCCCGGATGCACGAACGCCCGATTGGCGATCTGGTCGACGCATTGCGGCAACTCGGCTGCCGCGTCGACTACGTCGGACAAGAAGGCTATCCACCGCTGCGAATTGGCCATCCTGTCCTGCAACTGGACCAGCCGATCCGGGTGCGCGGGGACGTATCAAGCCAATTTCTGACCGCCCTGCTGTTGGCTTTGCCGCTGGTGTGCGCCGAACGCGCCATGGTCGTGGAAGTCATCGGTGAGCTGATCTCCAAGCCGTACATCGACATCACGCTGAACCTGTTGCACCGCTTTGGCATCACGGTGGAACGCCAGGGTTGGGAGCGATTCACGATCCCGGCCGGGTCACGCTACCGCTCGCCCGGGAGAATCCCCGTCGAAGCCGATGCTTCGTCGGCGTCCTATTTCATCGCCCTGGGTGCGATCGGAGGCAGCGACCGCCCGGTACGCATTGAAGGGGTCGGCGAGCAATCCATCCAGGGGGACATCCGTTTTGTCGATGCGGCCCGACGTATGGGAGCGACCGTCGTGGGCGGCCCCACCTGGATGGAGATTTCCCGTGGCTCCTGGCCGCTGCGCGCCATCGACCTGGACTGCAATGCGATTCCAGACGCCGCGATGACCCTGGCCGTCATGGCACTCTACGCCGATGGGCCCTGCACCCTGCGCAATATCGCCAGTTGGCGCGTCAAGGAAACCGACCGCATCGCCGCGATGGCCACCGAACTGCGCAAACTTGGCGCCATGGTGGACGAAGGGCCGGACTTTCTGCGAGTCAGCCCCTTGCCCGCAAGAGATTGGCGCGCGGCCAGCATCCACACCTATGACGATCACCGCATTGCCATGTGTTTTTCGCTTGCCGCTTTCAACCCGGCACGCCTGGCGGTACGGATCGAGGATCCGAAATGTGTCGGGAAAACCTTTCCGGACTACTTCGAAGCGTATTTTTCCGTTGCCCGGACCCGTGCCGAGGCCGTCCCCGTCATCTGTATCGATGGTCCAACAGCCTCCGGCAAAGGCACCCTGGCGGACCATGTGGCGCAGCGACTGGGTTTCTCCGTTCTGGATTCGGGTGCCTTGTACCGGCTGACCGGCCTGGCTGCTCGGCGCGCCGCGCTGGCCATTGATTGCCCGGACCCAACCGTCGAGCAGGACACCGCCCGGTTGGCCGCCCGGTTGCCGGTCCGCTTCCGATCCGGGCGGGTCTGGCTCGGAGAGGACGATGTCACGGACGCCATTCGCAGTGAAGCGGCGGGAATGGATGCGTCACTGGTTTCGGCGATGGCGCCAGTGCGCCGGGCGCTGATTGACCTGCAACTGAGTTTCCGCCGCCTCCCCGGCCTCGTCGCCGATGGGCGCGACATGGGTACCGTCATCTTCCCTGATGCGGCATTGAAGGTTTTTCTCACTGCGAGCGCCGCCAAGAGAGCGCAGAGGCGCCATAAGCAGTTGATTTCCAAAGGGATTTCTGCTAGCATTGACGATCTTCGCGCCGATCTGGAGGCAAGAGATGCCCGGGATACCACCCGATCGGCAGCTCCCCTCAAGCCAGCGCAGGACGCTTTGCTACTCGACAACTCGGAGCTGACGATTGAAGAATCGGTCAGCCACGTGCTGGAATGGTGGCAGAGCAAACAACCGTTCAGGTCCGCCTGAGCGGAACAATGGCCCCACCGGCTCCCACCCGCGCTGCATGCGCACAGGCCGGCGGGTTTTCAATGTCACTGCGGAATCAACCGCCAAGCACTGTCGCAATCCCAGTCCGCTAACGACGGCAATCGTGCCTTCGTCGTCACCGGTTGCGCAAACGGAAAATCCATGTCTGAATCTTTTGCCGCCCTTTTCGAAGAATCCCTGCAACGCACCGAAATGCGCCCCGGTGAGGTCATCACCGCCGAGGTGGTCCGCATCGAGCACAATTTTGTGGTCGTCAATGCCGGCCTGAAGTCCGAAGCCTACGTGCCAATCGAGGAATTCAAGAACGACAAGGGCGAAATCGAAGTCCAGGAAGGCGACTTCGTCTCGGTGGCCATCGGATCCATCGAAAACGGCTACGGTGACACCATCCTCAGCCGCGACACCGCCAAGCGCCTTGCTTCCTGGCTGGCCCTGGAAAAAGCGCTGGAGTCGGGCGAGTTCGTCACCGGCACCACCAGCGGCAAAGTCAAAGGCGGCCTCACGGTGCTCGTCAACGGCATCCGCGCTTTCCTGCCCGGCTCTTTGGTCGACACCCGTCCGACCAAGGACCTCACGCCCTACGAGAACAAAACCCTCGAATTCAAGGTCATCAAGCTGGACCGCAAACGCAACAACGTCGTGCTCAGCCGCCGTGCGGTGGTCGAGGCCTCGATGGGCGAAGAGCGCGCCAAGCTGATGGAAACCCTGCGCGAAGGCGCAATCGTCCGCGGCGTCGTCAAGAACATCACCGAATACGGTGCATTCGTGGACCTCGGCGGCATCGACGGACTGCTGCACATCACCGACATGGCCTGGCGCCGTGTCCGTCACCCTTCCGAGGTGGTCACCGCAGGTCAGGAACTCACCGCCAAGATCCTCAAGTTCGACACTGAGAAGAACCGCGTTTCGCTGGGCCTCAAGCAGATGGGCGACGATCCCTGGATGGGCGTGAACCGCCGCTATCCGCAGGGTACCCGCATGTTCGGCAAGGTCACCAACATTGCCGACTACGGTGCGTTTGTCGAGCTGGAGCCGGGCATCGAAGGGCTGGTGCACGTCTCCGAGATGGACTGGACCAACAAGAACGTGGCACCGTCCAAGATCGTTTCACTGGGTGACGAAGTCGAAGTCATGGTTCTTGAGATCGACGAAGACAAGCGCCGCATCAGCCTGGGCATGAAACAGTGCCGCGCCAACCCGTGGCAGGAATTCGCCCAGAACACCAAGCGCGGCGACCGCGTCAAGGGCCCGATCAAGTCGATCACCGACTTCGGCGTGTTCGTCGGCCTGGCCGCCGGCATCGACGGCCTGGTGCACCTGTCCGACCTGTCCTGGAACGAGCCGGGCGAAGCCGCCGTGCGCAACTACAAGAAGGGCCAGGAAGTCGAAGCGATCGTGCTGGCCGTCGACGTGGACCGCGAGCGCATCAGCCTGGGTATCAAGCAGCTGGACCAGGACCCGTTCACGACCTTCGTCACCGTCAACGACAAAGGCTCGTCGGTTACCGGCAAGGTGAAGACGGTTGACCCGCGCGGCGCCGAAATCGACCTGGGCGAAGACATCGTGGGTTATCTGCGGGCCAGCGAGATTTCGCGTGACCGCGTCGAAGATGCCCGCAACGTGCTCAAGGAAGGCGATGAAGTCACCGCCGTGATCGTCAACATCGATCGCAAGACCCGCAACATCCAGCTGTCGGTCAAGGCCAAGGACGCCGCCGACCAGCAGGAAGCCATGGCCAGCCTGAACCAGAATACGGGCAACGCCGGCACGACCAGCCTGGGCGCCCTGCTGCGCGCCAAGCTGGACAACAACAACTGAGTGTCCTGACGGAACGGGTACTGCCCCACCGCCCTCCGGGGGCGGCCGGGGCGGCGCCCTTCCGGCAGTTGCGAATACCTTGCTCCCTTTCCTGCGATGACCCGATCCGATCTTGTCGACGAACTGGCCGCACGCTTCAACCAGCTCACGCACCGTGACGCCGAGTCGGCCGTCAAGGCCATTCTGGATGCGATGGGTGATGCGCTGGTACGTGGACATCGCATCGAAATCCGCGGCTTCGGCAGTTTCTCCATCAGCCGTCGCCCACCACGCACCGGTCGCAATCCGCGCTCCGGCGAAAGCGTGCAAATCCCTGAACGGCGCGTTCCCCACTTCAAGCCCGGCAAAGCCCTGCGCGAAGCACTGGATCAGCGTACCGCCGAACTCAAGGAACGGGGCGAACTGCCCTGAGTCCCCGCGCGTCGTCGCGGCCGTCGCGGCCGGGCACAATGACCGCGCGAACCGGACTGACCCATGAAACCGATCCTGACGCTGCTGCGCTGGCTGCTCAAAGGCTTCATCTTTTTCACGATGTTTGCCTTCGCCCTGAACAACCAGCAGGACGTCACCGTCCACTTCTTCTTCGGCAACCAGTGGCGCGCGCCACTGGTGCTCGTCGTGCTGGCGTCGTTTGCCGCCGGTCTGGCAATCGGCGCTTTGGCCATGGTGCCGCGCTGGTGGCGCAGCCACCGTCCGTCCAAGTCAGCGCCCCCATCCCCTTCCGTCCCTCCTGCGCCGGCGGCACCCGCTGCGGGCCGCATTTCCGGAGCCCAGCGTGGACCTTGAAATCGGCTGGATCCTGCTCGGTCTGCCCCTGGCTTTCGCTGCGGGTTGGCTGGCTTCCCGTCTGGATCTGCGGCAACTGCGCATTGAAAATCGCCAGGCGCCCAAAGCCTATTTCCGCGGACTCAACTACCTGCTCAACGAACAGCAGGACAAAGCCATCGACGCGTTCATCGAGGCGGTCCAGCGCGATCCCGACACCAGTGAACTGCACTTTGCCCTCGGCAACCTGTTTCGCCGACGGGGCGAATACGACCGCGCCGTTCGGGTCCATGAGCACCTGCTGTCACGGGCCGACCTGAGTGAGACCGACCGGCACCGCGCGCAACACGCGCTGGCACTGGACTTCCTCAAAGCCGGTCTGCTCGACCGCGCGGAAGACGCCCTGCGCAAGCTCGAAGGTACCGCCCATGCCGAGCCAGCGCGCCTGGCCTTGCTGGCGATCTACGAACGCTCGCGCGAATGGTCGCATGCCAGTGCCGTGGCCCAGAGCCTGCAGGCCGAAGGACCGGCACGTTTCGACAACCGGCTCGCGCACTATCTGTGCGAGGAGGCCCAGGCGCACCAGCAGGGAGGCGACGAAGGCGCTGCGATCGACTGCCTGCGGCGTGCGATCGATACGGCGCCACAGGTTGCCCGTCCGCGCCTGCAACTCGCCGCCCTCCAGCGCGACGCAGGGCGGGCCCACGAGGCATGGTCGACGCTCCGAGCCCTTGCCGAAAACTGCCCTCAGGCGCTGGCCCTGGCGGCGCCCCTGGTCCGAGCGGTAGGCCTGGCGGTCGGTGAAGAAGCCGACGCCCGGCGCCTGCTGGAGCAGGCCAACAAGGATTCACCCTCCATCGACCTCGTCGAGGCACTGGTGCAACTCGACCTGCAGATCGGCCGGCCGCCCGCTCAAGCCCAACAGCGTTACCTGGACCATCTGGAGCGGCAACCGTCCCTGATCGCAGCGGCCCGGTGGCTGGCTGGACAGCAGGGCAGCCCCCAGGCCGTCGCGGCACCGGTCTGCCGCGCGGTGGAACACGCCTCCCGACCGCTTTCACGTTACCGCTGCGCAGCCTGCGGTTTCGAGGCGCGCGAGCATTTCTGGCAATGCCCCGGATGCCAGGCCTGGGACAGCTACCCGCCCCGCCGGCTCGAAGAAATTTGACCACCCGACAACCAAGGGTTAATACCAAGGTTCGCACGACAAGCCTGTCAACGCCGCTTGCTGGCCGCCCGTTATAGTCGCGCATCCCGGTCAACCGACCGTTCCTACCCCCAGCCCCACAGGAGTGTTTCGCATGCTGAAGAAAATTCTGGCCCTCGTGGCCATGCTCTACGCCGCTGCCGCGTTTGCCGCAGTGGATGTAAACAAAGCCACTGCCGCGGAACTCGACGGCATCAAGGGCATCGGCCCCGGCATTTCTGCCAAGATCGTCGACGAACGCAAGAAAGGCAATTTCAAGGACTGGAACGACTTCATCGACCGCGTCAAGGGCATCGGCGAAACCAATGCTGCCAAGTTCTCCGCCGAAGGCATGACCGTCAACGGTGCCGGATTCAAGGGTGTCTCGGCCGCCCCGGCCAAGAAGGACGAAAAGCCCGCCGCGAAGGCCGAAGAGAAGAAGGCCGATGCCAAGCCGGCTGCTGCTGCCAAGGAAGAGAAGAAGGCCGATGCCAAGCCGGCTGCGGCCGCCAAGGATGAAAAGAAAGACGCCAAGGCTGACGACAAGAAGGCCAAGGACGACGCCAAAGCCAAGGCCGCAGAAGAGAAGAAGGCCAAAGCCGAAGAAGCCAAGGCAAAGAAAGAGGCTGACAAGAAGGCCAAGGACGAGAAGAAGGACGACAAGAAGGCTGAGGCCGCCAAGCCTGCTGCCAGCGCCGCCAAGAAGTGATCCGGAACCTCCGGCATCCCGTGAAACCCGCTTCGGCGGGTTTTTTTTGCGCCTTTTCAGCCCCTACCCAGCGTCAAACGGTCATTGTTAGCTATCTTAAATATAGCACTCAGACCAGCGCAATGAGATCGGTCACACCCACATCCACGCCCGCCTGGGCGAGCAATGTTGTGACCTGGCCGCGGTGGTGGGTCTGGTGGTTGAACAGATGGGTCAAGGCCTGCCACACCGGGTGCTCACGCGCCACGCCCTGGGTATTGCGGTAACGCATCGTGCGCTGAGCATAGTCGTCGGGCACAGCCGCCAGCCAGGCTTGCAACGCGGCGTCGAGTCCGGCGCGATGGGCGCGCAACGCGGCCCAGTCGGCGTGCAGGGTGGTCTCGTGGCGCGCACCAGCCGGCAGCACCAGCAAGGCCGCTGGCAGCGCGGCCTCTCCCGCCTGGACCTGCGCCGCCAGCCGGCCCAGCCAGACCATGTCGCCCCACAGGATATGGTTCAGTGTGCCGTGGATGGAGCCAAAAAACGCACCGCGCGGCGCCTGGCGCCCGGCGTCATCCAGCGGCTCGCAGGCGTCGTACAGCCGGGTATTGAACCAGCCGTTGTAGCGCGCCAGAAAACGGTAGTTGTCCATCAGTCCGGCCACGAATACTCCTGCTTCAATAGCAATGAATGACGATTTGACGATGGGTAAAGGCCGAAATCATGCAGATTCCTGCCCCGGAACGCCAAATCCGCCGCCGCCGGGGGTGTGGATTTCGAACACATCACCCGGCGCCATCTCGGCGCTGCCGATGTGGGCCAGGGTCTCGACCCGGCCGTCGCCGCGCACCACGCGGTTGATGCCCGGCGCACCAGCCTTCCCGCCGGCCAGGCCGAAGGCGGGATGGACCCGTCCGTTGGACAGGATGCTGGCGGTCATGACCTCCAGGAATCGCACCCGGCGCACCCCGCCGTCGCCGCCCCGCCAGCGCCCGGCACCGCCCGAGCCTTGCCGGATGGCGTAGCTCTCCAGCCGCACCGGGAAGCGGAACTCCAGCACCTCCGGGTCGGTCAGGCGTGAGTTGGTCATGTGGGTCTGCACGACGCTGGTGCCGTTGAAGCCACCCGTCAGCCGCCCTTCTGCGTCGAACACGCCGCCCGCGCCACTGCCGCCCGAGATGGTCTCGTAATACTGGTGGCGCGCGTTGCCGAAGGTGAAGTTGTTCATGGTCGGCTGGCTGCCGGCCATCACGCCCAGGGCGCCAAACAGCGCGTTGGTGATGCAGGTGGAGGTTTCCACATTGCCCGCCACCACCGAGGCCGGCGGGTTGGGGTTGAGCATGGAGCCGGGCGGGATGATGACGTGCAGCGGTTTCAGGCAGCCGGCGTTGAGCGGAATGTCGTCGTCCACCAGCGTGCGGAACACATAGAGCACCGCCGCCATGCAGACCGCCGTGGGCGCGTTGAAATTGTTGGTCTGCTGCGGCGACGTGCCGGTGAAGTCGATGGTGGCGCTGCGGCGGGTGGCGTCGACGCGGATCGCGACCTGGATCTGTGCGCCGTTGTCCAGCGGCAAGGTGAATTGCCCGTCTTTCAGGCGTGTGATGACGCGGCGCACCGACTCCTCGGCGTTGTCCTGCACATGGCGCATGTAGGCCTGTACCACGTCGAGGCCGAACTGTTCGACCATCTTGCGCAACTCCTGCACACCTTTTTCGTTGGCGGCGATCTGGGCCTTCAGGTCCGCGAGGTTCTGCTGCGGGTTCCTTGAGGGGTATTTGGCCCCCACGCTCGGCACTGGCGTGTCCTCGCTGCCCCCCGAGGGGGCGCTCGCTTGCTTGGGGCGGCCCGGCGCTGCACTCGGTTCACCGCTGAGGAGCGCGATCATTTCCGCCTCGCGCAACACGCCGCGGTCGACCAGCTTGACGTTGTTGATCTGCACGCCCTCTTCCTCAATGCGGGTGGAGAACGGCGGCATGGAGCCCGGCGTGACGCCACCGATGTCGGCATGGTGGCCTCGGGACCCCACATAGAACGTGGGCTGGCCTTCCGCACCCAGGTACACCGGCGTGATGACGGTGATGTCCGGCAGGTGCGTGCCGCCATGGTAGGGATCGTTCAGCACATACACGTCACCTGGATGCATCGTGCCGGCGTTCTCGCGGATCACGGTCTTGATGCTCTCGCCCATGCTGCCCAGGTGCACCGGCATGTGCGGCGCGTTGGCAATCAGGTGGCCCTCGGAGTCGAACAGCGCGCAGCTGAAGTCGAGCCGCTCCTTGATGTTGACCGAGTAGGCGGTGTTCTGCAGCTGCAGGCCCATCTGCTCGGCGATGTTCATGAAGAGGTTGTTGAACACCTCCAGCATCACCGGGTCGACCGTGGTGCCGATGGCCACCCGAGCCTCGCGCGGCACCACCCGCTCGAGCACCAGGTGGTCGTGGGCCGTCACGCGGGCGCGCCAGCCGGGCTCCACCACCGTGGTGGCATTGCGCTCGGCGATCACCGCCGGGCCGTCGACCTCGCAGCCGGGCGAGGCCTGCTCGCGCACCACCAGTGCCGCATCCCACCACTGGCCGCCGCTGTACAGGCGCACCCGGTCGGCCACCGGCGCAGGCCGGGCCTCGCCGAGCGGATGTCGCGGCTCGGCCGGCGCATCGCCCGCACCCACTGCCTCCACCGACACCGCCTCGACGACGAGCGGGCGGCCGGTCATCAGGAAGGCGAAACGCTGCCGGTAGGCGGCCTCGAAGGCGGCCTGCATCGCCGCCGCGTCACCGTGCGGCACGACGAGGGCGGTGTCGGTGCCTTCGTAGCGCAGGTGCACGCGCCGGTGCACCTGCACCGCGCCGCTGCCAAGGCCCTGCTGGCGCAGCGCGGCCTCGGTCTCGGCGGCGAGCGCCTCGAGCCGCTTGGCCACCGTGTCCAGCGCCTGATCGAGGCGCGCCTCGACCGCGGCCTGGCGTATCACGCTCTGGTCCGCGAGGCCCATGCCATAGGCCGACAACACGCCGGCCAGCGGGTGGGCGAACACCCGGTTCATGCCGAGCGCATCGGCCACCAGGCAGGCATGCTGGCCGCCGGCACCGCCGAAACACTGCAGCGTGTAGCGGGTCACGTCGTAGCCGCGGGCGACCGAGATCTTCTTGATCGCGTTCGCCATCGCGCCCACCGCGATCTGCAGGAAACCCTCGGCCACCGCCTCCGGCGGACGGGCCACGCCGGTGGCAGCCTCGATGCGCTTGGCGAGCGCGGTGAACTCGCGCACCACCACCTCCCGGTCCAGCGGCTCGTCGGCGCCGGTGCCGAACACCTTCGGGAACCAGGCGGGCTGCACCTTGCCGACCATCACGTTCGCGTCGGTCACCGTCAGCGGCCCGCCGCGGCGGTAGCTCGCAGGCCCCGGGTTCGCGCCGGCGCTGTGCGGGCCGGCACGGAACCGTGCGCCATCGAAGCTGAGCACCGAGCCGCCACCGGCCGCCACGGTGTGGATGCTCATCATCGGCGCGCGCATGCGCACGCCGGCCACCTGGGTCTCGAAGGCGCGTTCGAACTCGCCGGCGTAGTGGCTCACGTCGGTGGAGGTGCCGCCCATGTCGAAGCCGATGACCTTGTCGCCGCCGAGATCGTTCTTCGCCAGCTGCGCGGTGCGCACCATGCCGACGATGCCGCCGGCCGGGCCGGAAAGGATCGCGTCCTTGCCCTGGAAGTGGTGCGCCTCGGTGAGGCCACCCGAGCTCTGCATGAAGAAGAGCCGCACGCCCGGCATCTGGCTCGCCACCTGGTCGACGTAGCGGCGCAGGCTGGGGCTCAGGTACGCGTCGACCACCGTGGTGTCGCCGCGGCCCACCAGCTTCATCAGCGGGCTCACCACGTGACTGACGCTGACCTGCGTGAA
>JAEUOU010000012.1 GCA_016790575.1 Burkholderiaceae bacterium
GCGCTGGCCGCGGTGGTTCATGCGCCAGAACAGCGGCCGCTCGAAGGTGGCGGCCGGGTCGCGCAGCACCGGCAGCATCGACACGCCGTCCCACGGGTAGTCGGCGCCTGCCCGGGCGCCGCCCAGCGCCAGCAGGGTGGCCGAAAAGTCCATCGTCAGGCAGTGCTGCTCGGTCACGCCGCCGGGCGCCACCACGTCGGGCCAGTGCACGATCCAGGGCACGCGGATGCCGCCTTCGGTGAGGTCCATCTTGCCGCCCACCAGCGGCCAGATGTCGGAGAAGCGCTCGCCGCCGTTGTCACTGGTGAACACCACCAGCGTGTCGCGTTCCAGTCCCTGCTCGCGCAGCACGGCCATCAGGCGGCCGATGCCTTCGTCCATGTGGTGGATCATGCGGCGGTAGGTGTGGATGTTGCCGCCGTGCAGGTGGAACAGGTTGTCCTTCACCGCGTGCGCGAGCGCTTCGTCGTCCCGGGTTTCCCAGGGCCAGTGGGGGGCGGTGTAGTGCAGGCTCAGCAGGAAGGGCGCGTCCTGGCCGGCCATGCGGTCCACCCAGTCGACGGCCCGGCGCGAGAGCAGGTCGGTCAGGTAGCCTTCCTCGTGGCGCTCGGCGTCGCCGAAATACAGGTCGTGGCTGCCGTTGTTGCTGCAATGGGTGAAGTAGTCCACACCGCCGGACATGGGCCCGAAAAATTCGTCGTAGCCGGATTTGAGCGGCCCGAACACCGGCGGGTAGCCCAGGTGCCATTTGCCGATCAGCGCGGTGCGGTAGCCACCGGCGCGCAGCAGCGAGGGCAGGGTCGGGTGCTCGGGCGGCAGGCCCAGCGTCGTGCTGCCTTTGCTTTTGCTGTTGATCGGCTCTTCGGCTGCGCCGCGCAGACGGTATTGCCAGCGGGCGGTGGCCATGGCAAAGCGTGTGGGCGAACACACCGGCGAGTTCGAATAGCCCTGTGTGAACCGAAGGCCGTTCGCCGCCAGCCCGTCCAGCACCGGGGACACCGGGCCGAACGCGGCTTCGCGGCCGCCGTAGCAGCCCAGGTCGGCAAAGCCGAGGTCGTCGGCGACGATGAAGACGAAGTTGGGGCGGCGGGCCATCGGAGGCACAGTTCGGTCCGTTCAGGGCTGGAAGCCGGATTTCTGCACCACCGGCGCCCATTGGGCGCGGTAGGCCTTGAGCATGGTGGCCGTTTGTGCCTGTGTGCTGACAACCGGGGTCATCTTGGCGTCGGTGAATTTGCGCTGGGTGTCCGTGTCCTGCATGACGTCACGGATCGCCGTGGCGAGCCGGGCGACGCGGTCGGCGGGCATGGTCGCGGGTGCGAAGAAGGTATTCCAACCGCTGGCGGCCAGCGGCAGACCGGCTTCGCGGAAGGTGGGCACAGCGGCACTCCAGGGGGAACGGCGGTTGCCCGAAGACGCCAGGATGCGCAGCTTTCCGGCCTCGTGCTGGGGCAGCAGGGTGTCCAGGGTGTCAAAAGCCACCGGCACCTGGCCTCCCAGAAGGTCGGTGAGCAGCGGGCCGGAACCGCGGTAGCCCACCACCTGCGCTTGCACTCCTGCCTTTTCGCCGGTCATCAGCGCGAAGAAATGGGGCAGGCTGCCTGTGGCCGGTACACCGAAGTTGGCTTTTTCGGGATTGGCACGAAGCCAGGCCAGCAGGTGCGATAGCTCGCGCACCGGCACAGCGGTGGCGACCGCCAGGCCGAATTCATAGTCATTGACCTGCGAGACCGGCACAAAGTCGCGTTCGGCGTCGTAGCCGTTGTCCTTGAACACGAGCGGCGCGACCACCATCACGGCCGGGTTGGCCAGCATCAGCGTGTTCTGCGCGGTCGTGGCCGTGCGCAGTTGCTGGGCGGCCAGGCGTCCGCCAGCGCCGGGCCGGTTTTCAACGATCACGGGGGTGCCGAGCTTGGTCTGCAGCTTTTCGGCGACGATACGCGCCACCCGGTCGCTGGAGCCGCCGGGGGCGTAGCCCACCACAATCCGCAAGGTGGTGTCGGCGCTCTGGGCTGCAACGGCAAAAGGTGCCAGTGCGGCGAGCATGCCGCCCAATAATGCGCGGCGGTTCTTCAAGGTGGGCATGTTTCTTTCCTCATGGTGGTTCCGGTTACCAATGTCCGGGCAAGGAAAGCACTGTAGATGGATGACAATCGATTGATCTAATCAACCATCCTCCGGAGTTACCCTGATGGCCGGGACGAACCTGATCGAGCCCAAGGCAACCGACGAGCTTTTCCTGTATCGGCTGTCGCGCCTTCGCGCCGCCGGCGGGCGGCGGGTGATCCGGCTGTGCGAGGGGGAATTCGGCATCACGCGGCGCGAGTGGGGCCTGCTGGGCCTGCTGGCGCGCGACGACGGCATCCTGTCCTCGCAGCTGGCCGAGCGCGCCCATCTGGACCGGGCGCGGACTTCGCGGGCGGTGTCCGGCCTGGTGGCCAAAGGCCTGGTGCGGCGCACCGTCCGCACGGGCGATCGGCGTGCCGTTGCCCTGCACCTGACCGAGCAGGGGCAAGCGGTCAATGCGGCGCTGCTGCCCCGGGTGGCGGCCATCAACCGCGAGCTGCTGTCCGTGCTGTCGGCGTCCGAGCTCGATCTGCTGGATGACCTGCTGCTGCGCCTGCAGGTGCAGGCCGATGCAATGACACCCGACGCGGACGGGCCCAAGGCGGACCGACGGCGCGGCAGGCGCGCGCGCCGCGCCTAGCCATGCGGAAGCGCGTTGGCGTTGGGCTGCTCGGTCTGGCCGCCGTGGCCTGTGCGTTGGTGACGCCGAGTCACGCCGGTGTATGGACGGGTGTGGCCACGCGTATCTCCGATGGCGACACCCTGTGGGTCAGGCCAGATGACGGCGGCGCACCGCGCCGGGTGCGCCTGCAGGGGATTGATGCGCCCGAACAGTGCCAGAGTGGCGGGACGGCGGCGCGTGCGGCGTTGGCGCGACAGGTACAGGGGCAACGTCTGGTGGTGCAGGTGCTGCGGCGCGACGACTGGGGACGGGCACTGGTGCGCATCACCGTGAATGGCAGGGATCTGGGTGCCGACCTGGTACGCCAGGGACATGCCTGGTCGGACGGCTGGCGCCACCATCCCGGGCCGTATGCGGTCGAAGAGGCGCAGGCGCGAGTGGCCCGCCGCGGAGTGTTCGCGCAGGCCGCCGAACGGCCGCGGGACTTTCGGCGCCGTCACGGTCCCTGCGAGCGCAGGGATGGGGGGGCCTGAAGCGCCGGGTCTGCCCGCAATCGGCCCCGGTGGCACGATTTGGCAAGAAAAACAGGCATACCCATTGTAAAAAGGTCGCCTGAAGCTATCAATTAGGTAGCGTTAGGGCGCGGGTCGGAGCGCTCAATGCGGGCCGCAGACCGGACAGGCTGCCTGTCGGGGCAGCCGGATTTCGGTCCATTCCATCGCGCGCCCGTCGAGCATCAGCAGCCGACCGGCCAGGGGCGCGCCGATGCCGGCAATCAGCTTGAGCGCCTCGGCCGCCTGGATGGTGCCAATGATGCCCACCAGCGGGGCAAACACGCCCATGGTGGCGCAGCGGACTTCTTCGTGGGCCACCGATTCGGGAAACACGCAGGCGTAACAGGGCGATTCGGCGCTGCGGGTATCGTAGACCGTGACCTGGCCATCAAACCGGATGGCGGCCCCGGAGACCAGGGGTTTGCCATGCCGCACGCAGGCACGATTGATGGCGTGGCGGGTGGCGAAATTGTCGGTGCAGTCCAGGACCACGTCCGCTTGCGGCACCAGGCGGTCCAGCAGGGCATCGTCGGCCCGTTCGTGCCGGGTGGTGACAAGGGGGTCGGGGTTGAGCGCGGCGATGGCCGCACGCGCCGAAGCGGCCTTGGGCTGTCCGAGCCGGGACAGGTCATGGGCAATCTGCCGCTGCAGGTTGGTGGCGTCGACGACGTCGGGGTCGACGATGGTGATCCGGCCCACGCCGGCGCTGCCCAGGTACAGCGCGACCGGAGAACCCAGCCCCCCGGCACCAATGACCAGCGCGTGGCTCGCGAGCAGCCGCTCCTGACCCTCGATGCCCAGATCGTCGAGCAGGATGTGCCGCGAGTAACGCAGCAGCTGGTCGTCGTTCATCGTCGGGCGGCTGCGGCGCGCTCCTATTCGGCCTTCTTCTCGGGTTTGCGCTCGGTCTGTGTTTTGCTGACCAGCACCGGTTTGCCCTTGAGGCGGTTGAGCGCCTGCTGCAGCTGGAAATCCTTGTCGCTGCCCAGCTCCGGCAGCTTGCGCTCGGCGGCGGGTTTGCGCGATTCTTCTTCCAGGCGCTTGCGGGCCTCTTCGCGGGCACGCTCGCGGGCGGGATCGGGCTTCTCTTCGGCTTTGCCATCGCCATTGCCGAGGTGTTTTTCCAGGTCGGCTTCCCGGGTGCGCAAGGCGGCAAAGGGGCTGCCCTCCGCGGTGTCGTCGACCAGCAGGTCGGGCATGATGCCCTTGGCCTGGATAGTACGGCCGCTGGGTGTGTAGTACAGCGCGGTGGTCAGTTTCAGGCCGGTGTCCGGTCCGAGGGCACGAACGGTTTGAACGGAACCCTTGCCGAAGGTCTGGCTACCCATGACCGTGGCGCGTTTGTGGTCCTGCAGGGCGCCGGCAACAATTTCACTGGCGGAGGCGGAGCCCTCATTGACCAGCACCACCAGCGGGACCTGGCGCAGCGCGGCGCGCAGCGGCTCGGAAAGCTTGCGCAGCGGATCGGGCCCGCGGCGCACGTAGTGCTCGGGTGCCGTGGTGAAGACGGCTTTGCTGTCCGCGAGCTGGCCATTGGTGCTGACCACCGTGACGTTGTCCGGCAGAAAAATCGCGGAAATGGCAATGGCCACGTCCAGCAGCCCGCCCGGGTCATTGCGCAGATCCAGCACCAGTCCGTTGAGATTGCCGTCCTTGTAGAGTTCTTCGATCCGGCGAATGAAGTCTTCGGTGCTGCGCTCCTGGAACTGGGTGAGGCGAATCCAGCCATAGCCGGGCTCTATCAGCCGTGCCTTGACCGATTGCGTCTTGATCTCCTCGCGGGTGATGGTGACCGGGAAGGTACGGTTCTCGTCCTTGCGGAAGATGGTCAGCGTCACCTGGGTGTTGGGCTCGCCGCGCATGCGCTTGACCGCCTCGTTGATGGACAGACCCCGCACGGCGGTGCTGTCGATGCGGGTGATCAGGTCGCCGGATTTCAGGCCTGCGCGGTGGGCGGGTGAACCTTCGATCGGTGAGACCACCTTGACCAGACCGTCTTCCTGCGTGATTTCAATGCCGACGCCGACGAAGCGGCCGCTGGTGCCTTCGCGGAATTCCTTGTAGCTCCGTTTGTCGAAGTACTGCGAATGCGGGTCCAGGGCCGAGACCATGCCGGAGATGGCGTCGGTGATCAGCTTTTTCTCGTCCACCGGCTCGACGTAGTCGGTCTTGATGATGCCGAAGACCGCTGCAAGCTGCTGCAGTTCTTCTAGGGGCATGGGGGCGACACCCCCGCGGGCCACAGTCTGCAGCGAAACGGTCGTCAGCGCCCCGGCCAGTGCGCCGATCGAGATCCAGCCGGCAATCTTCAGTTTGTGACCCATGATGTCCCTTCCAGGGCGGTCAATATAGCGTGTTGGTGCCTGGGGTGCATCGAGGCGTTCGATTGATTGCAGCGGTGGTGTGGTGAATGCCGTGATGCCAGGGCGGTCAGGCCTTGCCCTGGTTGGCAACCGCAGCGGCAGCCTTCGCTGCAGCCTCGGCATCACCGAGGTAATAGCTGCGGATGGGCCGCAGGTTGTCATCGAGTTCGTACACCAAAGGAATTCCGTTGGGAATGTTCAGGTTCACGATGTCACCCTCCGAAACATTGTCCAGGTACTTGACCATGGCCCGGATGCTGTTGCCGTGTGCCGCGATCACCACGCGGCGGCCACTGCGGATGGTGGGCGCCAATACCTCGTTCCAGAAGGGCATGACCCGCTCTACCGTGTCTTTCAGGCATTCGGTCAGTGGAACCTGCCGATCGGTCAGGGCGGCATACCGCCTGTCGCCCCGCTCACAGCGCGGGTCGGTGGGTTCGAGGGCGGGCGGGGGGGTGTCGTAGCTGCGACGCCAAACCAGCACCTGGGCATCGCCGTATTGACGCGCCATGTCGGCCTTGTTCAGTCCTTGCAGGCCGCCGTAGTGGCGCTCGTTCAGGCGCCAGTCCTTGACGACGGGCAACCAGGTGCAATCCATTTCGTCCAGGCAGTAATTGAGGGTGTGCACCGCGCGCTTGAGCACCGAGGTGAAGGCGATGTCGAACTCGTAACCTTCAGCCTTGAGCAACTTGCCGGCTGACATGGCCTGCGATACACCGGTCGGGGTCAGCTCCACATCGGTCCAGCCGGTGAAGCGGTTTTCCAGATTCCAGGTGGATTCGCCGTGGCGAACAAGGACGAGTTTGTACATGGCAGGGATGCAAAAAATGGGTCAGGTAATGCAGGACAAAGCCTCTCATTCTAGAATGTCAGCCCTGTTGCGTACGCCCTGTGGAAGGTGCTCTGTGGATTTTTTTATCAATAACTGGACGCTGATCGCCATTGCGGTCGGATCGGGTGCGATGCTGATGTGGCCGTCGATTGCCAGCGGCGGTGGCGCCGGCTCGCTCGACCCGACGGGTGTCGTGCAACTGATGAACCGCGAGAAGGCGGTGGTGATCGACGTCTGCCAACCTGCCGAGTATGCGGCGGGGCATGTGGTCGGTGCCCGCAATGTGCCGATGGCCGAACTCAACGCCCGCTTGCCCGAAATGGTGAAGAACAAGGCAACGCCGGTGATTCTGGTCTGCGCGTCGGGCATGCGCTCCCGGGGCGCGGTGGCCATCGCCCGCAAGCTGGGCTATGAGAAGGCCCATTCCCTTGCCGGTGGCATGGGGGCGTGGCGTGCAGCCAGCCTGCCGGTAGAAAAAGCGTGAACATAGAGGCTTGATCGGAGAGTCACTATGCCCACCGTTCGGATGTACACCACCGCCGTTTGCCCGTATTGCGTTCGGGCCAAGCAACTGCTCAAGGCGCGAGGCGTCGAGACCATCGACGAAATTCGTATTGATGTCGACCCGGCGCAGCGCGACCACATGATGGCCGTGACCGGGCGTCGTACCGTGCCGCAGATTTTCATTGGGGCCACCCATGTGGGCGGGTGCGACGACCTGATGGCGCTGGACGCCCGTGGCGAACTGGTTCCCATGCTGGCGACGGCCTGATCGCCGGGGCAGTTCACCGGTCGTGCCCGGTTCCCGGGCGCCCCGGCCGGATGGCCGATAATCCGCGTTGATTGCGCAACCCGCTCCGGGACAGTCCGTGGCGGGTTTTTTCTGATCCTTTATCCCCACTGGTGCTTCTTATGGCCGAACTTGACCCCGTTTTCCAGATTCAGCGCGTTTACCTCAAGGAGGCTTCGCTGGAGCAGCCGAATTCCCCTGCCATCCTGCTGGAGCAGGAGCAACCTTCCGTTGACATCCAGTTGGCCGTCGACGCCACACCGGTGGCCGAAGGCATCTTCGAGGTCGGGGTGACCGCCACCGTGCAGACGAAGATTCAGGATAAGACGGTGTTTCTGGTCGAATGCAAACAGGCCGGGATTTTCGAGATCCGCAACCTGCCGGAAGAGCAGATGGGCCCGATCATGGGAATCGCCTGCCCGCAGATTGTTTACCCCTATCTGCGCGCGAACGTCGCCGACATCATCACGCGTGCCGGCTTTCCTCCGGTTCATCTGGCCGAAATCAACTTCCAGGCCATGTACGAACAGCAACAGGCCGAAGCGGCGCAGAGCGCGCCCCAGATCATTACCCAGTAATTCGATACCGATGCTGCGCGGATCGGTTTGCGGGCCGCATCGGCGGCAGTGGTCATGAAGATTCTGGTGGTCGGGGCCGGGGCCTGGGGTACTGCGCTGGCCATTTCAGCTGCGCGCCACGCTGCCGGGCACGCCGTGCTGCTGGCCGCCCGTGACCCGGACCAGCTCGCGGCGATGCGCGCCCGGCGGGAAAACACGCGGTATCTGCCGGGCCATGTCTTGCCCGAATCGATCGAGCTGCACGACTTCAACGCCCAACCCTGGCGAACGGGCGGCCTGGATCTGATGGTGGTAGGGACGCCCATGGCGGCGTTGCGTGCCATGATCGGACAGTTGGCCCAACCCGCTGTCCCTTTGGCTTGGTTGTGCAAGGGCTTTGAAGCCGGCAACCCGGAGGCCCAGGCTGGCGGTTTGCTGGGCCACGAGATCCTGGAAGACGTGGCGCCGCATCAACCGGCGGGCGTGCTCAGTGGCCCCAGTTTTGCGCAGGAAGTGGCCGCTGGTCAGCCCACCGCGCTGGTTGCCGCCAGCGCCGATGCTTCCGTGCGGGAGAAACTGGTGGCAGCCTTTCACAGCGAGCGCCTGCGCGTCTATGCCAATTCCGACATCGTTGGGGTCGAAGTGGGCGGCGCGGTGAAGAACGTTCTGGCGATTGCTACCGGCCTGTGTGACGGACTGGCGCTGGGTATGAACGCCCGTGCCGCGCTGATCACGCGCGGCCTGGCCGAGATGACCCGGCTGGGTGTTGCGCTGGGCGGTCAGGCCGAGACATTCATGGGCTTGTCCGGCCTTGGCGACCTGGTACTGACGGCCACGGGAGACCTGTCGCGCAACCGGCGCGTCGGGCAACTGCTGGCCCAGGGACTGAGCCTGGAGCAGGCCGTCGCCTCACTGGGCCATGTGGCCGAAGGCGTCTACAGTGCCCGTACGGTTGTGCGGCGCGCGCGCACCCTGGGGGTGGACATGCCGATTTCGGAGTCGGTGGTGGCGTTGCTGGATGGCGCCCTCAGCCCCGCAGCGGTCGTGGCAACGCTGATGGGGCGTCAACCCCGTGACGAACGCGCACCGGGTTGAAGGTAGCAAATTCCCGGCGCAACTTGCCGAGGTCCGGTCGCTGCCCGGTGAATGGGCCGCGATGGGGTCAGATTTCCAGGTTGTCGATCAGGCGCGTCGCACCCAGGCGGGCTGCGCCCAGCACCACCAGTGCCTGTGGTGCGCGGGCGTCTGCCGGCTGCGGAGGCTGCAGGTCGGCGCGGCGGCGCACGGTCAGGTAGTCAGGGTTCCAGCCCCGTGCCGCCAATGCCGCAAGGGCCTGCTGTTCCAGTGCCGGCAGTTGGGTGGCCAGGGCGTCTGCCCGCGCGAGCGCTTCGCGGGCGAGGTCACGCAGGGCAAGGGACAGCTGCAGTGCTTCGGCCCGTTCGACGTCGCTCAGATAGCCATTGCGTGAGCTCAGGGCCAGGCCATCGGCGGCGCGGCAGGTCTCGCCGGCCACGATGTCGATCGGCAGGGCAAACTGATCGACCATGCGACGGATTACCATCCATTGCTGATAGTCCTTCTTGCCGAACACAGCCACGCCGGAAGGTCGGGTCGCAAATACCGCAGAGAACAGTTTCATCACCACAGTGCAGACCCCGGTGAAGAAGCCCGGCCGGAACTGGCCTTCAAGGATTTCGGCCAAGGCCGGGTCCGGTTGTACTTTGTAGGTCTGCGGTTGGGGGTAAAGGTCGGGCTCGCGTGGCGCGAACAACAGGTCGCAGCCGGCCGCCTCCAGCTTGGCGCAATCAGCCTCCCACGTTCGAGGGTAGCGGTCGAAGTCCTCGTGCGGCAGGAACTGGAGGCGGTTGACAAAGATGCTTGCCACGGTGATGTCCCCCAGGGGGCGCGCCTGTCGAACCAGCGCCAGGTGCCCCTCGTGCAGATTACCCATGGTGGGGACAAATGCCGGTCGCTGGTGTTGCGCCAACGCCGCGCGCAGGCCGGGCAGGTCGTGAACGATTTTCATGCCAGTAGTTTGCTGAAGGAAGACGGCTTACCAGGCGTGCCGGCTGTCGTCGGGGAAAGTCCCGTCCTTGACGGCTCGCACATAGGCTTGCATGGCACCGAGCACACTGCCACTGCCCGGCATGAAGTTGTGAACGAAGCGGGGCATTTTGCCCAGGTTCATGCCCAGCATGTCGTGCAGCACCAGCACTTGTCCAGCGGTACCGCGGCCGGCGCCGATGCCTATCGTGTGGCAATGGGCAAGTTCCTGGGTCAGTTCGGAGGCGAGCTGGGCCGGAACCATCTCCAGCACCAGCATCGCCGCGCCGGCGTCCTGCAGTTCGAGGGCGTGTCGGCGGAGTGTCTGGGCGTCTTCGTCGGTTCGCCCTTGAACCCGGTAACCACCCAGGGCGTGAACGGTCTGGGGCGTCAGGCCGAGGTGGGCGCAGACCGGCACGCCCCGTTCCACCAGAAACCGGACCGTCGGCGCCGTCCAGCCGCCACCTTCGAGCTTGACCATGTGGGCACCGGCCTGCATCAGGGAGCAGGCGCTGCGGAGCGCTTGCTCGCGGCTTTCCGCATAGCTGCCATAAGGCAGATCGGCAATCAGCCAGGCTGTTCCTTGTACGCGGTACAGCCCGCGCGCGACCGACTCGGTGTGGTAACACATGGTGTCCAGGGTGACTCCGACGGTGCTGGGCAGGCCCTGACAGACCATTCCCAGGGAGTCGCCGACCAGCAGGCATTCGACACCCGCCGTATCGGCGACGGCGGCAAAGGTGGCGTCGTAGGCCGTCAGCATGGTGATTTTCTCGCCCGCGTCGCGCAGCTGTTGCAATCGGGGAAGGCTGACGGGCCGTCGCTGGGGCAGCGGTGAAGCCGGCGGGATGGTGCCGTAGGGAGTTGCGCTCGCAGAAGGCGACGTATCGGTCATGGTCTGGCCCGGGTTGTTGCAGGCGTAAAAAAGCGGGAGTCTAGACCAAGCGGTGCGCCGGTTTGCGGGCAGGGCAGTGAAATCCGTAGTGGAAATCAGGCCGGGGTGTACGACAGCCGAACGTAGATCGGCGCAAAGGCCTCGGCCTGGGTGATCTCAATGAGGGTTTCCTTGGCCAGTTCCAGCAGGGCAATGAACGTCACCACCAGCACCTGGATGCCGCGAGAAGGGTCAAACAGGTCTTCAAATTCAACAAAACGGCGCCCCTGGAGGGTCCGGAGCACAAAACTCATGTGCTCCCGGACGGACAGCTGCTCTCGGCTGATGCGATGGTGTTCGACCAGTCTGGCCCGTTTGACGATTTCGGCCCATGCGGCGCGGATGTCATCCACGTGGACATCGGGAAAGCGGGGCTGCAGGCTTTGTTCGATCGTGACCTGCGCCCTGAGGATGTCCCGCCCGATCTGCGGCATCGCGTTGAGCTGGATCGACGCCTGCTTGATCTGTTCATATTCGAGCAGCCGCCGTACCAGTTCGGCCCGGGGGTCCTCGGCTTCCTTGCCTTCGACACTCTTGCGCGGCGGCAGCAGCATGCGCGACTTGATTTCGATCAGCATGGCCGCCATCAGCAGGTATTCGGCGGCCAGTTCGAGGTTGCGGCTGCGGACTTCTTCGACGTAACTCAGGTACTGGCGCGTCACCGCAGCCATCGGGATGTCAAGGATGTTGAAGTTTTGCTTGCGAATGAGGTACAGCAGCAAGTCCAGCGGCCCCTCGAAAGCTTCGAGGAATACCTCCAGCGCGTCCGGCGGTATGTACAGGTCGGTCGGCAGGGCAAACAGGGGCTCGCCGTACAGGCGGGCCACCGCCACATGGTCAATGACCTCGGGCAGACCGGTGGGGAGCGGTGGATCGCTTTCGATTGCGGACAGCGGGGTCGGGACGGTCATCCGGTCACTTCAAAAAACGGAGCAAAAGATGACCTTTTTACGCTGGGTATCGCCAGTTTTCGCAGATTACGGCTCAGTTTGATAAACGTAGGGCTTTTGCGGCACCTGTCCGGCGCGCAAATCCGCCTGGACATCCCGGTCGAGCTGTTTGTCCCACAGCAGTGAGCGGCCGACCTGCTGCTCGCGTTCGAGCTGCGGACGGTCGGTTTTGAGCTGGTCGATGAATTGGGTGGCGTCCGAACGGTATTGGTTCAGACCGAAAAAACTGGCAAGCGACATACACTGATCCCCTTTGGACAGCGATTTTACTTGGGGGCTGGCATGGTGCGACAAATCGGGATGGTGGCGACGGTGATTTGTTCGGTCATGTTGTTGGCCTGCGATCCCCAGCGAATCAGCGAGCTGGAAGAAGGCGTTTCAACCGAGGCCGATGTGCGCACGCGGTTCGGTGAACCGGAAAAAATCTGGGACGGCGCCGGCGGTTCGAGGGTGTTCGAATACAACCGGCAACCCGAAGGCGTGCGCAATTACATGATCACCATCGGGCCGGATGGCAGGATGAGTGCGCTGCGTCAGGTCCTCACACCGGAAAATTTCTCCCGAATCGTTCCCGGCATGATGATGGAAGAGGTGCGTCGCGCGCTGGGCAAGCCGGCACGGATCACCCGTTACGACCGTCAGCGTGAAATCCACTACGACTGGCGGTATCTGGAGCCGCCCAACACCACCATGGCTTTCACCGTGGTGTTCAGCCCGGACTATCGAGTGCTGCGGACGATGCAAACCCTGGAGCCGGACGAAAAAGGCGGGCCGCGCTGACGAGCCCGCCGCAGCCACGGCCGGGCTTTCCGGCGCCGCTTTCAAGCAGCCGACGGCGTCGGCCCCGGTACTTCTGCGGCAACAGCCCTTGCCAGATCCGGGTGGAACGCATCCGGCGGCAGTGCGGCAACCAGGCCACATCGACCGGCCATGTCGGCCGGCTGGTGGTCGAGCCCGCAGATCACCAGGCGGATCCCGCGTTTGCGGCAGGTCCGCTCCAGCGCCATCAGGGCGTCGGCGCCCGATGAATCGATGTAGATCAGGTTCTTCAGATCGAGAATCACGACCGCTTCCGGCAATTGGTCCTCGATCGCCTCGACAAGCTTTACGGCGCCGAAAAACAAGGCGCCGTAAAGCCGCCAGGCCCGGATGCGGTTGGCCACGGCGGCCAGTTCAGGATAGCTTGCGGCCGTGACGGGTTCGCTGCGGGTCAAACTGGAAATCCGGTAAATGAAGGTCAGGCAAGCGGCGACCAGCCCGACTTCGACGGCCACGGTCAGGTCGAACACCACGGTCAGCACAAATACGGCCACCAGGGTGATGCGATAAGGCATGCGGTATTGGCGCAGGTGCAGGAACTCGCGCCACTCGCCCATGTTCCAGGCGACAAAAAGAAGAATGGCTGCCAGCGTCGCCAGCGGCACGTGGCTGGCCAGCGGCGCCGCGACCAGCACCACGATCAGCAAGGCGACCGCGTGAACCATGCCGGCGACCGGGCTGCTGGCACCGCTCTTGATGTTGGTGACGGTGCGGGCGATGGTGCCGGTCGCGGGCATGCCACCGAACAAGGGCGTGGCGAAGTTGGCGATCCCCTGTGCCATGAGCTCCTGATTGGGGTTGTGGCGGTCGTCGATCATGCCGTCGGCGACCCGGGCACACAGCAGCGACTCGATCGCCCCGAGCAAGGCCAGCGTCAAGGCGGGGACGAACAGGAAGCGGGCGGAATCCCAGCTCACTGCCGGCCAGGAAAACCCCGGAAGGCCTGAAGGAATGCCGCCGAAACGGCTGCCGATGGTGTCGACCGGAAGTTGCAGCAGGGCGACGGCCCCGGTTGCCAACACCAAGGCCACGATGGAGCCTGGTATCGGGGTCAGCTTGCCCGTAAATTGGGCCCCACCCAGTCTGGGCATCAGGAATTGCCAGGCGATGATCACGGCCAGCGAGGCCATGGCCAGCCCGAAGGCGATAGGGTCAAAGGTGTGGATCGCCCCGGCCAGAGTACCCAGCATGCCGAAAAAATCGGCGGGCATGGCGGTGATCTTCAGCCCCAGAAGATCCTTCAGTTGCGACAAGGCAATCAGTACGGCAATGCCATTGGTGAAGCCGATGACCACCGCAATCGGAATGAAGCGGATCAAGGTTCCCAGCTTCAGCCAACCCATCAGGAAGAGCAGCACCCCCGACAACATGGTGGCGATGAGCAGGTTCGCCAGGCCATACCGTTCGACGATGCCGTAGACGATCACGATGAACGCGCCGGCGGGGCCGCCGATTTGCACGCGGCTGCCGCCAAGCAGGGAGATCAGGAAGCCACCGATGATGGCAGTGAACAAGCCGGCTTCGGGCTTCAACCCGGAAGCGATGGCAAAAGCCATGGCCAATGGCAAGGCGACCACCCCGACAGTGACGCCGGCGGCGACGTCGCGAACAAAGCGCTCGCGCGAATAAGACGCTAGCGCCGGCCCGAGGGCGGGACGGAAATCAATCCTGAGCAAGGACGAGGGGAACATGCAACCTCCGAAGCGAACGACCGGGAAAATGGACGAGGCGGTCGGGAGGGAGGTCCGTGCTGATGGTGGCGCATGTCGAAGCGCCGACGGCGGCTGGGCGCGCTGGTCTGGCCGGGTGCGCGGCGCGTCAGCACGGGCGTCTGCACCCGATGCCGGAGGTACTTGTGGTCAGATTGTCTGACGCGTTCATGTAGCAGCGGCCGCCCTCAGCGCACCCGCATGCCCGGCTGGGCGCCCGGCCAGGGGTTGAGCACGTAGATGCCGGGCTGGGCCTTTTCGTCGGCGTGGCTGGCGGCCAGCACCATGCCTTCGCTGACGCCGAACTTCATCTTGCGCGGCGCCAGGTTGGCCACCATCACCGTGAGTTTCCCGACCAGCTCTTCGGGCTGGTAGGCGCTGGCAATGCCGCTGAAGACGTTGCGCGTTTTGCCTTCGCCCACATCGAGGGACAGGCGCAGCAGCTTGGTGGAGCCTTCCACCGCCTCGCAGCCCACGATCTGCGCGATGCGCAGGTCGATCTTCGCGAAGTCGTCGATGCTGATGACCGGGGCGATGTCCTCGCCGCCCGGCACGGCCTTCGGCGCTTCCGGGGCGGGCGGCGGCTCGAACAGGGCGTCCAGCTGCTTCACGTCCACCCGCTGCAGCAGGTGCTGGTAGGCGCTGATGGTGTGGCCGGCGCCCAGCAGGCGCGCGGCATCGGCCGAGGTCAGCGGGGCCACCTGCAGGAAGGCCTCCACCTGGGCGGCGAGCGCCGGCAGCACCGGCTTGAGGTAGAGCGTGAGCAGCCGGAACGCTTCGATGCAGGTGGTGCACACGTCGTGCAGCCGTCCGTCCATGCCGGCCTGTTTGGCCAGCTCCCAGGGCTTGTTCTGGTCCACATAGGCGTTCACGCGGTCGGCCAGCAGCATCACCTCCCGCAGCGCCTTGCCGGTTTCACGCTCGGCGTACAGCTCGGCGATGGTGGGGGCCAGGCTCTGCAGGTGGTCGAGCAGGGCATCGCCGTCGGCGGAGACGGCGCCCAGCCGGCCTTCGAACCGTTTGGTGATGAAGCCGGCCGCGCGTGACGCGATGTTGACGTACTTGCCCACCAGATCGGCGTTCACGCGGGCCATGAAGTCGTCGGGGTTGAAGTCCACGTCTTCGTTGCGGCCGCTGAGCTTGGCCGCCAGGTAGTAGCGCAGCCATTCGGGGTTCATGCCCAGGCTCAGGTACTTCAGCGGGTCCAGGCCGGTGCCCCGGCTCTTGCTCATCTTTTCGCCGTTGTTGATGGTCAGGAAACCGTGCACGAACACCGCGTTGGGCACCTTGCGGCCGCTGAACTTCAGCATGGCCGGCCAGAACAGGGTGTGGAAGGTGATGATGTCCTTGCCGATGAAGTGGTACTGCTCGGTGGTCGGGTCGGCCATGAAGGCGTCGTAGTCCCGTCCGGTTTTGCCGAAGTAGTTCTTCAGCGACGCCAGATACCCGATCGGGGCGTCCAGCCACACATAGAAATACTTGCCGGGTGCGTCCGGAATTTCGATGCCGAAGTACGGCGCGTCGCGGGAGATGTCCCAGTCGCCCATCTTGGGTTTGCCGTCCGGGCCGGGCTCGATCCACTCGGCGATCTTGTTCAGCACCTCGGTCTGCACCGCACCGCTGTTGGTCCATTCGTCCAGGAAAGCCAGGCAGCGCGGGTCGGAGAGGCGGAAGAAAAAGTGCTCCGACGTGCGCAGCACCGGCGTGGCACCGGAGAGCGCCGAATACGGGTTCTTCAGCTCGGTGGGCGAATAGACCGCACCGCAGTTTTCGCAGTTGTCACCGTACTGGTCCTTGGCGCCGCACTTCGGGCATTCGCCCTTGATGAAGCGGTCGGGCAGGAACATGGCCTTTTCCGGGTCGAAAAACTGCTCGATGGTGCGGCTCTCGACCAGGCCGTTGGCCTTCAGGGCCCGGTAGATGGACTGGGCGAGTTCGTGGTTTTCCGGCCCGTCGGTGGAATGCCAGTTGTCGAACGCGATGTGAAAACCGTCCAGGTACGGCTTGCGGCCCGCGGCGATGCCGGCCACGAACGCCTGGGGGGTGACGCCGGCTTTCTCGGCGGCGATCATGATCGGCGCGCCGTGGGCGTCGTCGGCGCAGACGAAGTGCACGGTGTGCCCCTGCATGCGCTGAAACCGGACCCAGATGTCGGCCTGGATGTATTCCATGATGTGGCCGATGTGGAAATTGCCGTTGGCATACGGCAAGGCGGTGGTCACGAAAAGCTGGCGCGGGACGGACGTGGCAGTCATTGGAGGGGTTTTTCCGGGGTAATCGGCAATTTTAAGAGTTGTGGCTACACTGCCGGCACTGCAGAACACCAAACATCTTATGGCACCCACCGAACAGATTCTTCAGGCGCTCCAGACGGTTGTTGACCCCAACACCGGCAAAGACCTGGTGACCACCAAAGCGCTGCGCAACCTGCAGTACGCTGGCGGCGACCTTTCTTTCGACGTCGAGCTGGGGTACCCCGCCAAGACGCAGATTCCAGCGCTTCGCCGCGCGCTGATTGCGGCGGCAAAATCGGTCGCGGGGGTCGAAAACGTCTCCGCCAACGTGAGCTTCAAGGTCGTCGCCCACGCCGCCCAGCGCGGCGTGGCCTTGTTGCCGCAGGTCAAGAACATCATTGCGGTTGCATCGGGCAAGGGAGGCGTCGGAAAAAGCACCACAGCGGTCAATCTGGCGCTTGCGCTGGCCGCGGAAGGTGCCAGCGTCGGGCTGCTTGATGCCGATATCTACGGTCCCAGTCAGCCCATGATGATGGGACTGGAAGGGCGGCCCGAAAGTCATGACGGTCAGACCATGGAGCCGCTGGAAAACTACGGTGTGCAGGTCATGTCGATCGGGTTCCTGGTCGACAAGGATGAAGCCATGATCTGGCGCGGCCCTATGGCCACCCAGGCGCTGGAGCAACTTTTGCGCCAGACCAACTGGAAGGACCTTGACTACCTGATCGTCGACATGCCGCCGGGCACGGGCGACATTCAGCTGACGCTGTCCCAGCGGGTACCGATGACCGGCTCTGTGATCGTGACCACACCCCAGGACATTGCTTTGCTGGATGCGCGAAAGGGGATCCGCATGTTCGAAAAGGTCGGCGTGCCGATCCTGGGCATCGTCGAGAACATGGCGGTTTACTGTTGTCCCAACTGCGGTCATACCGAACACATCTTTGGCGCTGACGGAGGGAAGAACATGGCGGCCGAACTGGGTGTCGATTACCTGGGGGCATTGCCGCTGACTTTGCAGATTCGCCAGCAGGCCGACAGCGGACGCCCTACGGTCATTTCGGATCCCGACAGCGAAATCGCTGGTATCTACCGTACGGTTGCCCGGCAAGTCGCAGTCAAAATTGCCGCCAAAGCCAAGGACTACAGCACAAAATTTCCTTCGATCCGCATCTCCAAGGATACATGAGCCATTTCGGCCTATACCCAGCGGGAAATGGTCTTCTGATGCTATGAATAATATATTGAGCGTTCAGAGGCCGGTGTCGGTCTCCTTCTCCCGCAACCTGAACCGCTGAATCTTTCCGGTCGCGGTCTTCGGCAGTTCGGGCACGAACTCGACGAAACGCGGGTACTTGTACGGTGCCAGATGCTCCTTGCAGAAGGCCTTGACGTCCTCGTCCGTCAGCGACTGCCCGGCCTTGAGCACGACGAAGGCCTTGGTTTTGGTGAGGCCGTCGATGTCGGTCCGGCCGATCACGGCGGCCTCGAGGATGGCCGGGTGCTGCACCAGCGTGGCCTCCACCTCGAACGGCGAGACGTAGATGCCGCTCACCTTCAGCATGTCGTCGTTGCGGCCGGCGTAGGTGTAGTAGCCGTCCGGGTCGCGGGTGTACTTGTCGCCGCTCTTGGTCCAGACGCCCTGGAAGGTGTCGCGCGACTTGTCGCGGTTGTTCCAGTACATCAGCGCCGCGCTGGGCCCCTGGATGTAGAGGTCGCCGATTTCGTTGTGGCGGGTGACGACCGCACCGTTTTCGTCGCGCAACTGAATGTCATAGCCGTCCACCGGCTTGCCCGTGGTGCCATAGCGCACATCACCCGGGCGGTTGGACAGGAACACATGCAGCATTTCGGTGGAGCCGATGCCATCGATCACCTCGCAGCCGAAGTGGGCCGACCAGCGTTCGCCGATGTCGCGCGGCAGCGCCTCGCCGGCCGACGAGCACAGCCGCAGCGCCACCTGGCCGCGGGCGGGCAGGTCGGGGCTGGCCAGCATGCCGCCAAAGCCCGTCGGCGCGCCGTAGAACACGGTGGGCTTCTGCGCCACCAATCGCTTGAACACAGCCTGTGGCGTGGGGCGCTCGGCCATCAGCACGACGCTGGCGCCCACGCTCAGCGGGAAGGTCAGGGCGTTGCCGAGTCCGTAGGCAAAGAACAGCTTGGCGGCAGAGAACACCGTGTCGGCCTCGGTCAGGCCCAGCACGGCCTTGCCATACAGCTCGGCGGTCCAGTACAGGTTGGCCTGCGTGTGCACCGTGCCCTTGGGTTTGCCGGTGGAGCCGGACGAGTACAGCCAGAACGCGGCTTCGTCGGCATGGGTGTCGGCGACGTCCGCCTGGGCCTGCGCTGCCAGCAGGGCGTCGAAGTCTGTGCAGCCGTCGGGAAGTTCGGGGGCGGCGCGTGACACCACCACCGGCCCCACCTCGTGGCCGCCCTGCGCCAGCGCCGCCTGCAGCGTCGGCAGCAGCGCCCCCGACACCAGCGCCGCCTGCGCGCGGCTGTCGCGCAACATGAAGGCGTAGTCGTCCGCCGTCAGCAGGGTGTTCACCGCCACTGGCACCACCCCCGCGTAGAGCGAGCCGAGAAACGCCACCGGCCAGTCGCTGCAGTCGTGCATCAGCAGCAGCACGCGGTCCTCGCGGCGCAGGCCCAGCGCACCCAGCCCGGCGGCGCAGCGGCGGATCTGCTGGGCCAGCTCGCCATAGCTCAGTGTGCCTTGGTCGTCAATGAACGCGGTTTTGGCGGGCCGTCCGGCATTGGTGGCCAGCAGGTGGGCCGCGAAATTGAAGCGGGTGGGTGGTGGGGGTGTGTTCACCATGGTTGTGTCTCCTGGGCTTGATGGGCGTTCACGGGGTCG
Source organism: Burkholderiaceae bacterium (assembly GCA_016790575.1). Classification (GTDB taxonomy): domain Bacteria; phylum Pseudomonadota; class Gammaproteobacteria; order Burkholderiales; family Burkholderiaceae_C; genus JAEUOU01. Next base: position 19,332 of record JAEUOU010000012.1, read on the forward strand.
CGGACATGCATTGATCTTTCGCCTTGACCGTGGTGAAATGCATTATTGTGCGTGTTACGATAACCTGCATTAAAATGCATGTCAAGTGGTAACCACGCGACGGTCCCTTGAATCCGTTGGAGTAGAAGAAATGAATGCAGAGGGCGCGACCATGGCAGAGGTGCAGGGCGAGGAGGCCGCGCGCCATCCGTTTCTGGTGGCGTTGGGTGAACGGGTCCGTACCCTGCGCTCGCGCCGGGGCATGACCCGCAAGGCCGTGGCACTGGCCGCCGATGTGTCCGAGCGGCACCTTGCCAACCTGGAATACGGCACCGGCAACGCGTCGATCCTGGTGCTGCTGCAGGTGGCGCAGGCGCTTCACTGCAGCCTGAGCGAACTGCTGGGGGATGTCACGACGTCTTCGCCCGAATGGCTGCTGATCCGCGAACTGCTGGAGCACCGGGCCGAGCCCGAACTGCGACGTGCCCGCATCGCGCTGGGTGCCTTGTTCGACGGCCAGGGCAGCGACCGCAGCCGCGCAGCCCGCATCGCGCTGATCGGCCTGCGCGGCGCCGGCAAATCCACGCTGGGCCAGCGTCTGGCGGATGACCTGGGCTATGCCTTCATCGAGCTCAGCCGCGAGATCGAGCAGTTTGCCGGTTGCAGCATCAGCGAGATTCACAACCTCTATGGCACCCATGCCTACCGCCGCTACGAGCGCCGGGCGCTGGAAGAAGCGATCCAGATCTACCCCGAGGTGGTCATCGCCACCCCCGGCGGGCTGGTGTCCGACGCGGCCAACTTCAACCTGATGCTGTCGCACTGCTACACCATCTGGCTCCAGGCCGACCCGGCGGACCACATGGGCCGGGTGGCCGCGCAAGGGGATATGCGCCCGATGGCGGCCAGCCGCGAGGCCATGGAAGACCTCAAGCGCATTCTGTCCGGGCGCTCGGCCTTTTATTCGAAGGCCGACATGGCGTTCAACACCAGCGACTGGCCCGGCGTCGACGACGCCTTTGTGGCTTTGCGCGACCAGGTGCGGGAAGCGTTGGCACTGCCGTCACGCTGAATATGCATAAAAATGCATTGACACGCCTGAAAAGATGCATTATTATTCCTATTATCGGATCTGAAACAGGCATTCCAATGCTTCAGGCCCGTTGAAAAACCCGACTTCCTCACACCCAGGAGACTCCCATGACCCAGACGCCCATCGTCGACTACCGTACCGAACCGTCCCAGTATCGCCACATCAAGCTGGCCTTTGACGGCGCGGTGGCCACCCTGTCGCTGGCCATCGATGAAGACGCGGGCATCCGCCCCGGCTACAAGCTCAAGCTCAACAGTTACGACCTGGGTGTGGACATCGAACTGCACGACGCGCTGCAGCGCATCCGCTTCGAGCACCCAGAGGTGCGCAGCGTGGTGGTCACCAGCCTACGTGACCGCGTGTTCTGCTCCGGCGCCAACATCTTCATGCTGGGCGTCTCCAGCCATGGCTGGAAGGTGAACTTCTGCAAGTTCACCAACGAAACCCGCAACGGCATCGAAGACTCCAGCCAGCATTCCGGCCTGAAGTTCGTCGCCGCCCTGAACGGCGCCTGCGCCGGCGGTGGCTACGAGCTGGCGCTGGCCTGCGACGACATCGTGCTGGTGGACGACCGTTCGTCGTCCGTCTCGCTGCCCGAAGTGCCCCTGCTGGGCGTGCTGCCGGGCACCGGCGGCCTGACCCGTGTCACCGACAAGCGCCATGTGCGCCACGACCTGGCCGACATTTTCTGCACCTCGCAGGAAGGCGTGCGCGGCCAGAAGGCGGTCGACTGGCGCCTGGTGGACGCCATCGCCAAGCCGGCGGTGTTCCAGCAGACGGTGCGCGAGCGCGCCAACAAGCTGGCCGCCGGCAGCACCCGCCCGGCCGGCGCGCAGGGCGTGGCCCTGACCCGCGTGGAACGCACCGAGACCGCCGACAGCCTGACCTATGCCCACGTGACGGTGCAGATTGACCGCGCCCGCCGCAATGCCACCTTCACCGTCCGTGCCCCGCAGGGCGCCCAGCCGGCCGACATCGGCGCCATCGTGGCTGCCGGCGCCGCCTGGTGGCCGCTGCAGATGGCCCGCGAACTCGACGACGCCATCCTGCACATGCGAACCAACGAGCTGGACATCGGTACCTGGATCCTGAAGACCGACGGCGACGCCGCTGCCGTGTTGGCCGCAGACGCCGCGATGACCGCCCACAAGGACCACTGGTTCGTCAACGAGACCATCGGCATGCTGCGCCGCACCTTTGCGCGGCTGGACGTCACCTCGCGCAGCCTGTTCGCCCTGATCGAGCCGGGATCGTGTTTTGTCGGGATGCTGGCCGAGCTGGCCTTCTGCGCCGACCGCGCCTACATGCTGGACGCCTCCGACGGCGCGCCCGCCTCGATGCAGCTGGACGAATTCAACTTCGGCCTGTTGCCGATGGTGAACGGCCAGTCGCGCCTGGCGCGCCGCTTCTACGAGGAAGCCGCGCCGCTGGAAGCGGTGCGCGCCGCTGCCGGCAAGCCGCTCAGCCCGGGCGAGGTGCTGGCGCTGGGTCTGGTCACCGCCACCCCGGACGACATCGATTGGGCCGACGAAATCCGCCTGGAGCTGGAGCAGCGCGCGGCCATGTCGCCCGACTCGCTCACCGGCCTCGAAGCCAACCTGCGCTTCGCCCAGCAGGAAAACATGCTCACCCGCATCTTCGGCCGCCTGACCGCCTGGCAGAACTGGATCTTCCAGCGCCCGAACGCCGTCGGCGACAAGGGCGCACTCAAGGTCTACGGCAAGGGTGAGAAGGCCGCGTTTGACCTGAACCGCGTCTGATCCCGATTTTCTGAAACGTTGTGCGGCGGGTGTCCCGGTGGAGCCCGCTGCAACCGAATGCCATTCCACCGCGGCACTGACTCTGGAGACCTCCCCATGACCGGCATCAACTACAGCGAAAAGATTCCCAACAACGTCAACCTGTCCGAAGACCGCACGCTGCAGCGCGCGCTCGAACACTGGCAGCCCAACTACCTCAAGTGGTGGCAGGACATGGGCCCGGACGGCTCGCAGAACTTCGACGTCTACCTGCGCACCGCCGTCAGCGTGGACCCGCAGGGCTGGGCCCAGTTCGGCCACGTCAAGATGCCCGACTACCGCTGGGGCATCTTCCTGAACCCCGCCGAGCAGGACCGCAAGATCCACTTCGGTGACCACATGGGCGAAGCCGCCTGGCAGGACGTGCCCGGCGAACACCGCGCCAACCTGCGCCGCATCATCGTCACCCAGGGCGATACCGAGCCGGCCAGCGTGGAGCAGCAGCGCCACCTAGGCCTGACCTGCCCCAGCCAGTACGACCTGCGCAACCTGTTCCAGGTGAACGTCGAGGAAGGCCGCCACCTGTGGGCCATGGTGTATCTGCTGCACAAGCATTTCGGCAAGGACGGCCGCGAAGAAGCCGAGGCGCTGCTCGAGCGCAACAGCGGCAACGCGGACAACCCCCGCATCCTGCAGGCCTTCAACGAGAAGACGCCCGACTGGCTGAGCTTCTTCATGTTCACCTACTTCACCGACCGCGACGGCAAGTTCCAGCTGTGCGCGCTGGCCGAATCCGCGTTCGATCCGCTGGCCCGCACCACCAAGTTCATGCTGACGGAAGAAGCGCACCACATGTTCGTGGGCGAATCCGGCGTGGGCCGCGTGATCAGCCGCACCGTGCAGGCCATGAACGAGCTCAAGACCGACGACGTGGGCAAGCTGCGTGCCACCGGCGTGATCGACCTGCCGACCATCCAGCGCTACATCAACTTCCACTTCTCGGTGACGATCGACCTGTTCGGCGCCGACCAGTCGTCCAACGCCGCCACTTTCTACAGCTCGGGCCTGAAGGGGCGCTACGAAGAAGGCAAGCGCACCGACGACCATGTGCTCAAGGGCAACACCTACAAGATCCTGGCGGTGGAAGACGGCAAGCTGCTGGAAAAAGAAGTGCCGATGCTCAACGCGCTCAACGAAGTGCTGCGCGACGACTACATCAAGGACTCGGTCGGTGGCGTGGAGCGCTGGAACCGCATCATCGAAAAAGCCGGCATCGATTTCCGCCTGACCGTGCCGCACAAGGCCTTCCACCGCAACATCGGTTCGCTGGCCGGCGTGAAGGTGTCGCCGGACGGCCGTGTGGTGCACGACCACGAGTGGAACCAGAAGGTCGAGCAGTGGCTGCCCACCGACGAAGACCGCGCCTATGTCGGCTCGCTGATGGGCCGTGTGGTGGAGCCCGGCAAGTTCGCCAACTGGATCGCGCCGCCCGTCATGGGCATCAACCGCCAGCCAGTGGATTTCGAGTACGTGCGTTTCAACTGATGCACCCCGACTGCCGTCGCCGCCCGCGGCGGCAGTCGTCAATGGCCGGGGCGTGCCGCACCGCGCGCCCCGGCCTTTGACGGAGACACCCATCGCACGGGCGCCGGTAGACTGTGCCGGCGAAGAACCCACCGATGACCAGACGACCGAACGTCCCAGGAGACCTGCCATGAGCACCGAAGCGACCCTGATCAAGCAACACCTGATCGACCCCGAGATCTGCATCCGCTGCAACACCTGCGAATCGATCTGCCCCGTGGGCGCGATCACGCACGATTCACGCAACTACGTGGTGGACGTGAACACCTGCAACTGGTGCAACGACTGCATCTCGCCGTGCCCCACCGGCTCCATCGACAACTACCGCAAGATGCCGCGCAGCAAGGCGTACAGCCTGCAGGACCAGTTCGGCTGGGACGAGCTGCCCGCCGAGCTCTCCAACGCCGAGCTGGCAGCGCTGGCCGGTGACGCGGGCGATGCCCCGGCGGCCGAGCCCGCCGCCCCGGCCGCCACCCCGGCTGTCGACCCCACCGGCCAGACCGCCTTCAACTCCGCCCAGTACTGCGCCACGCTGCCGCCCTGGTCGGCCGCGCACCCCTACACCAACCTGTACGGCCCGAAAGCGGCCGAAAAGACCATCACCGCCACGGTGGTGGGCAATGTGCGCGTCACCGAGGTGGGCAAGGAGTACGACACCCACCACATCGTGCTGGATTTCGGCCAGACGCCGTTCCCGGTGCTGGAAGGCCAGTCCATCGGCATCATCCCGCCGGGCACCGATGACCAGGGCCGCGCCCACCATGCGCGCCAGTACTCCATCGCCAGCCCCCGCAACGGCGAGCGCCCGGGCTACAACAACCTGTCGCTCACCGTCAAACGCGTGCTGGAAGACCACCAGGGCAACCCGGTGCGCGGTGTGGGCTCCAACTACCTGTGCGACCTGAAGGTGGGTGACACGGTGCAGGTGATCGGCCCGTTCGGCGCCAGCTTCCTGATGCCCAACCATCCGAAGAGCCACATCGTGATGATCTGCACCGGCACCGGCAGCGCACCCATGCGTGCCATGACCGAATGGCGCCGGCGCCTGCGCCAGTCGGGCAAGTTCGAAGGCGGCAAGCTGATGCTGTTCTTCGGCGCCCGCACCAAGGAAGAGCTGCCGTACTTCGGCCCGCTGCAGAACCTGCCCAAGGATTTCATCGACATCCATTTCGCGTTCTCGCGCACCCAGGGCCAGCCGAAACGCTACGTGCAGGACCTGATGCGCGAGCGCGCCGCCGACCTGGTGCCGCTGCTGCAGGACCCGAACGCCTGCTTCTACGTCTGCGGCCTCAAGGCCATGGAGGAAGGCGTGGTGCTGGCGCTGCGCGACATCGCCCAGAACGCCGGCCTGAACTGGGACAGCATCGGCGCCGCGCTCAAGCGCGACGGCCGCCTGCACCTGGAAACCTACTGAGTCCGAGAAACCAGCCGTTCAGCGCGGTTTTGCCGTCCGGGCGATTACAAGGCCTCCGGCCCATCGCGTACAGTGCGGCTTCTCATGCAAACCGCCGAACCGCTTCCCTGTTCCGCCGACGGAAGACCGGCATTGCAGGTCCATGTCGTCATGCGGCGCGAGCCCGTACAGGGGCCTATGGCGCGTTGGCAAACCTGGCGTTGGGTTCTCGCTGACGTAATGCCGGCAGGCGAGCCATTCCTGGCCCCGTTGACCGCCCCTCAATCGATTCCGGGTCTGGCCGAGGAAGTACAGCCCACGTCGGGCATGCCGCCGATCGAAGGCGCCCGATACTGGCTTTTTCCTGACCTGACCGTGACGCTTTATCGTGATGACGCGGAAGGCTATTACCTGAATCTCGAAAGCCCAAACCCCTGCTTCTGGGTGTTCTGGCGCGCCGACGACGGGCAGTTGCTCGATGGCGAGCCCATGGCGGTGCCGCAGATCGCGACCTTGAGCTATCACGACGCAGGCCGCTGGCTGGATGCCCAGGAAAAGGTGGACCAGGTCCCAGCCCCTCCTGAGGTGATTGACTGGTTGCGGACCTTCGTTTCCCTCCATTACCACCACGAACCCAAACGACGAAAACGGCCGGAGAGTTTCAAGCCGCTGACGGATCGCTTCGGCCAGCCAGTGCGGATATCGACACAAAAGTTCCAGCGCCAACCCGGGAACCAGGGCGGGCAGCAGGGGGGCAGACATGGCGAGTGAGGACAGCGGCAGCTTCTTTTCTCGCTGGTCACGGCGCAAGCTTCAGGAGCGAGAAGGCAAGCCGAATTCCGAACCCCCGCAAGTAGCGCCTGTGCCCGCAGTCCAAGAGTCAACGGCTGCCGTGGTCCAGGGCATCGCGCCGCCGGTTGCCGCACCGCCTGCACCCCCGCCGCCGACTTTGGAAGACACAAAGACCCTCACGCCCGCGTCCGACTTCAGCCGCTTCGTCGCCAAAGACGTCTCGTCGGAAGTGCGTAATGCTGCGGTCAAGAAACTCTTTACCGATCCGCACTTCAACATCATGGACGGATTGGACATCTACATCGACGATTACTCCCAGCCCAGCCCGCTGTCGGCCGCGGATATGGCGAAGATGGTCAGTGCACAGTTTCTGAAACTGGTCGATGACCCAGACGAGCTGAAAAAGGCAAAGGCCGAAGGCGCCAGCCGTGAAACCCCCCCAGCAATTGCTGCGGAGCCCGGCGCCGAACTCCAGACCGAGCCCGAAGAAGCCCGCGCGCATGACGCGGCAGATTCCCGAGAGACCCACGATGACCACGCTGATCTGCAACTGCAACCGGACCATGCCTCTGGACCCCAAGGCCCTGGGGCAGGCCCTGGACGAACAACTGACACTCCACACGACGTTATGCCGCCGTGACGCGCCCGCCTTCCAGAAGGCGTGCCGAAGTCCCGATGACCTGGTCGTGGCCTGCACGCAGGAAATTCGTCTGTTCAACGAACTTTCGACCCAGACCGAAGCTGCGGTGGACCTGGAGGTTCGGCCCATCCGTTTCGTCAACATCCGCGAGACCGGTGGCTGGGGTCGTGAGGCGTCCAAGGCTACGCCCAAGCTGGCCGCGTTGCTCGCCGTCGCCCGCATGCCCGAGGCCGAGCCGGTTCCGACGGTCACCTACCGCAGCGAGGGGCGACTGTTGATCATCGGCCCGCTGGAGCGCGCCGAGGCCATGGCCTCGCTGGTCAACGACGCGCTCGACGTGACCCTGCTGGCAACCGGCGGCAGTGGCATGCAAGGCCGACAGTATCCGGTCCTGGCGGGCGAGCTGCAGAGCCTGCGCGGCTGGCTTGGCGCGTTCCACGTGGTGGTCCGCAGCGGCAACCCCATCGACCTCGACCTCTGCACCCGCTGCAACGCCTGCGTGGCGGTCTGCCCGGAAGGGGCCATCGGGCTCGATTACCAAGTGGATCTGTCGAAGTGTCGATCGCATCGCGCCTGCGTCAAGGCCTGCGAAGCGGTGGGTGCCATCAACTTCCAGCGCGACGCACAGGTACGTGAAGACCAGTTCGACCTTGTGCTCGATCTGCGCGCCGCCCCGGCGTTCACGCAGCACGCGCTGCCGCAGGGCTATGTGCACCTGCCAAACGCAAGCGATGCCATGGCGCAGCTGCGCGCGGTCACTCGGTTGCGTGACCTGGTGGGTGAATTCGAGAAGCCGAAGTTCTTCACCTACAAGCAGAAGATTTGCGCCCATGGCCGCAACCAGAGCGTAGGCTGCAACGCCTGCGTGGACGTGTGTTCGGCTTCGGCCATCAGCAGTGATCTGAAGCGCAACCAGATCGTTGTCAATCCCAACCTCTGCGTCGGCTGCGGTACCTGCACCACGGTCTGCCCCACGGGCGCGCTCAGTTACGCCTACCCGCGCGCCAGCGAGCAGGGCGTCAAGCTGCGTACCGTCCTGGCCACCTACGGAAAGGCCGGTGGCAAAGAAGCCGCCTTGCTGCTGCACAGCCAGGAAGCCGGTGCCGCGCTGGTCAGCGACCTGGGACGTATGGCCCAGCTCGACCCGGCGGTGGGTGGTATGCCTGCCCGTGTCATACCCCTGCCGCTGTGGCATGCGGCCTCCACCGGCATCGATCTCTGGCTTACGGCCTTCGCCTACGGCGCCTCGCAGGTCTGGGTGCTGATGACCGGCGAAGAAGCACCGCAGTACCACGAGGCCCTGCGTGACCAGATGGCCGTCGCCGAATCCATCGTCCAGGCGCTGGGCTACAGCGGCCGACACTTCAAGGTCATCGAAGTCCGTGATGCGCGCGACCTGCCAAGGCTGGACGCTGAACTGGGGGAAGCACCCGCGCAAGGTGTCACCAAATCGGCCAGCTACGCGGTGCAGCCGGAAAAGCGCGCCACACTGGACCTTGCCTTGGACCACCTGTTGCAAGACAGCGCCAGCCGCGCCATGCGAACGAAGGAAGCTGCCATCGCGCTGCCCGCCGCGTCCCCGTTTGGCAGCTTGAATGTCGATCGGGACGCCTGCACGCTGTGCCTGAGCTGCGTCAGCGCGTGCCCGGCGGGCGCGCTACAGGACAACGCGGATCGCCCCCAATTGCGCTTCATCGAGAAAAACTGCGTGCAATGCGGCCTGTGCGCCACCACCTGTCCCGAAAGCGCCATCACGCTGCAGCCGCGCCTGCTGCTCAGTGACGAACGCCGCCAGCCACGCGTGCTCAATGAGGCCCAGCCCTACCAGTGCATCCGCTGCAGCAAACCCTTTGGGACGCTCAAAGGTATCGAGCTCATGCTGGCCAAACTGAGCGGCCATGCGATGTTTCAGGGCGAAGCACTGGAGCGTCTGAAAATGTGCAGCGACTGCCGCGTGGTCGACATCTATTCCAACCCGGGCGAAACCCGGATTTCCGACCTGTGAACGCCATGACCGAACGCCTTTCCGTGTCGTCTGCTCTTGACGAAGAAACCGCCCGTGCCGAGGTTTACGGGCTGCTGGCCACGCTGTATTACGCTCCGCCCAGCGCCGAACTGCTGGCCCAGCTGCGGGTGGCCGTGACCGAAGCGCCCGCGGCCGGAGGCTTTCTGGAAGAGCCGTGGCGCCAGTTCGTGGGTGTCGTGCGGTCGCTGAGCGACGAGCAGGTCGCCAATGAATACGATGCCCTGTTCGGTGGGGTGGGCAAGCCCGAGGTCTATCTCTTCGGCTCCTACTACCTCAGCGGTTTCCTCAACGAGAAGCCGCTCGCCGCCCTGCGCGCGGACCTGTCGGCCTTGGGTCTGGCGCGAGACGAGACCATCCCTGAAACTGAAGACCACTTTGCCTGTGTCTGCGAAGTCATGCGCTATCTGATCGCCGGTGACGATGCGGCGATTGCAAACCTCACGCAGCAGCAGAAGTTCTTCAGCGCGCATGTGCAGTCCTGGGTGACACCGCTGTGTGATGCCATCACCGCGCACCCCAAGGCGAACTTTTACGCGGCACTGGCGGCCTTCACCGCGGCGTTCGCCAACGTCGAAACGCAAGGATTCGACCTGATGGCCTGATCGGCAGGTCTCGCTGGGGGGTGCTTACGACTTGAACCCCTGGATTCAAGCCGTTTTGGTCCATACCCAGCAGGAAAAGGTCACCTTACGCTATCATAATAATAGCTCTCAGTCGCTTGGGCGTGCGCAGAGGCTGCACTGCGTCAAATCTCAGGCGACGCCGGGGCGCCCATCGCGCGTTTTCAGCGATTCAGGGGCCTGTGGTTCGGTCAGGAGTCGCACGCTGAAAACGGCGCCACGATTTCCGTCCTCGCGGTTGCCGGCGCTGATGCTGCCGCCGTAGCGTTCGACCAGCCCCAGGCTGATCCATAGGCCCAGTCCGTTGCCATCATTTTTGGTGGTGAAGAACGGGCGAAACAGGTGCTCGGCCGCGTCGGGTGCCAGCCCCGGACCCGAGTCCTGGATCTGTAGTTGTGCGCCGGGCTCGCCATGACCGTTGGCCCAGTTCCCGGTCCTCAGGTGCAGCTGGCCGCCTCGGGGCATCGCCTGGATGGCATTGATGAGCAGATTGATGATGACCTGCTGCAGTTCCTGCCGGTTGAAGCCCACGTGTTGTGTAGCCCGCATATCCCGCATCACCTCAATGCGGGTCTGCGCCAAAAGGTGCGCGACCAGCACCAGGCTGTCGTGCACCGTCTGGTTGAGGTCCAGCGTTTCGACGTAGCCTGCATATTCGGTGGGTCGGGCGTACTGCAGAAGCTGGGTGACGATCAGGCGCATGCGCTCGACCTGCTCATCGAGCAGGCTGAGTTCGGCCTTTACCGGGTGGGCCTGGCTGCCCAAAGTGTCGCGGATCAGGTCAAGGTTGCCCTGCATCACCGCGATCGGGTTGTTGATCTCGTGGGCTATGCTGGCCGTGAGCTGGCCGATGGCGGCGAGTTTTTCGCTCTTGACCAGGTGCTGTTGGGCCAGTTGCAGGGACGCATTGCTGGCTTCCAGCTCGCGCGTGCGCTCAGCGACCTTGCGGTCCAGTTCTTCGCCCCAGCGGCGCAGCGCGTTGGTCTTGTCATCGATCACGTCGAGCATCTGGTCCAGGTGATTGGCCAACGCGCCCAGTTCGTCGCGGGCCGCGATCGGGCCCACGCGCGCCGCGGCATTGCCGTCTTGCGCCTGCTGCATCGTGCGGTTCATCTGTTCCACCGGCCGAAAAATGCTGCGTGCCCAACGGATCGACAGCAGGGCTGCCACCGCCATGACGCCCAGAAAAATCAGTCCCATGACGACGAGCATGGCGTGACGTACCCAGCGAAAAGGGGATTCGAGGTAGCCTACGTAAAGCATTCCCACGCGTTGCCCCCGCGCATCCATCAGGGGCTCATAGGCGGAAACATACCAGTCGTTGACGACAAACGCCCGATCCAGCCAGATCTGCCCTTCGCCCAGCACATGGTCGCGTACGGTGCGCGACACCCGGGTCCCGATCGCTCGCTGTTCCTGGAACAAGCGCACATTGGTGGTGATACGCACGTCGTCCAGAAACAGCGTCGCCGTACCCTCGCTTCCGAACGGCAAGGCGCCTTCGGGATACACGATGCGGTTGATGTGATCGATGAAGTTCAAGTTCTGGTTGAGCAGCAGGCCGCCGACCAGCACCGCCACGGGCTGGCCTTCGGCGCCCAGTACCGGCTGCAACGCGAGAAGGACCATGGCGCGGTCCTCCACGATCCGTGAATCGGGTGCGGCATTGCGGGTATCCATCAGCGGAATGTGCAATCGCGGCAGGAGCGGAGGTGCCAGGGAGGCCAGTTCGTCGCGGGTCAGGCGCACGATCTGCGCGGCGCCGGTCTCTGAAAGCGGCTGTGCGAAGGGTTCCAGCATCGGCCCCAGCGCCAGGGGCAGGGGGTTTTCGGGGTCGTTGTGGCGATAGAGAACCAGGAAGTCGAGGCCAAGTTCGGCGCGGTCGTTGGCAAGCTGTTCGGCGAGCTTGCCATTGTTCATAGCTTCGCGAATTTTCTGCGACCGGGCAACTCCCCGCGTGCCACTGCCGATTTCAATCAGAGTCTGGTCGAAATAGCCTCGCGCAACCGAGAGGTCGCTGCGTACCTTGGTGATGAGCAAACGGTCGTAGGTGATGCTGCTCCAGATCGCGATCGCCAGCACCAGGAGCGGGAAGACCACCAGCAAAGGCAGGAGCGCCATCGCCAGCAGCTTGTTTCGGACCGACCCGATCAGCCATTGGGGCTTGGGCAGGATCATCGGCGTTCGGGGTGTGCAGCATCGGTTGCAGCCCACTCGGTGACGCGGCGCTCCAGTGTGCGGCGCGAAACGCCCAGGATTTCTGCGGCGCGGCTCTTGTCCCCCTGAACCGATTCGAGCACGGAAAGAATATGGTGCTTTTCCAGGGTGGCGAGGTCCAGTGAATCTCGGCTTTTCAACGCGGTGCCGTATGCCGAATTGCCCGGGTAAAGGGCCGATACATTCAGGGCTCCAAGAATCAGGGAGCGCTCGAGCAGGTTGCGCAGTTCCCGGACGTTGCCGGGCCAGCTGTACTGCGCCAGATAGCTCAACTCCTGCTCGCTGATGGAGAGCGGTTCGACACGCAAAGTCGGGGCAAGTCGCTCCATGAAATGCCTGACCAGCGCCGGTATGTCTTCCTTGTGCTCGCGCAAAGGTGGCAGGGTCAGTTCAACCACCTGGAGGCGAAAGTACAAATCCTTCCTGAAGCGCGCAGCAGAAACCTCTTCTTTCAGATTCCGATTGCTCGCCGCGATGATGCGCAAGTTCAACGGCACCGTTTGGCTACTGCCCAGTGGGCGGATGGCCAGCTCTTCAATGGCGCGCAGCAGGGCCGCCTGCACCGGGGCTGCCAGTTCGGCGATTTCATCAAGAAACAGGGTGCCGCCTTGGGCATAGTGGAAAAGGCCTTCGCGGGCGCGCGTGGCGCCGGCAAACGCCCCCCGTGCATGTCCGAAAAGTTCGATCTCCAGGCTTTCAGGAGAGACAGCCGCGCAATTGATCGGAACAAACGGACCCGCACTGCGGCTACTGAGCGCATGAATTTCTCGGGCAACCAGTTCCTTGCCCGTGCCGGACTCCCCTTGCAACAGAATCGTGCTGTCAACGGATGCGACCCTCTCGATGGCGGCCCGAAGCGCTTTCATGACAGGTGTCTCGCCGACCAGTCCGGCCCGGTGCCTGCGACCGCTGGCGTCGGCTCGCCGCAGAACATAGTTCTCTTTTCGCAAGCGTGCCCGCTCGTGGCATTGTTTTACCGCGTTGAGGATCTGGGGCACCCGAAATGGCTTGAGTATGAAATCCGAGGCGCCGGCTCGCAGCGACTCGATCGCGGTATCCAGATCAGCAAAGGCAGTAATCAGCACCACCTCGCCGGCAAACCCTTGTTCCCGCAGTTCCTTGAGCCATGAAACGCCGCTTTGTCCGGGTAGCGAGATATCCAGGATGATCAGGTCGAAATGGTGACTGCGCAGCCATTCCGAACCCTCTTCTGCGCTACCGGCGCTCATGACGAAATGGCACCGAGGCGCCAAGGTTTTGACCAGAAAGTTCAGCATCCCCCGCTCGTCATCGACGATCAGGATGGACCAATCAGGCCAGCCCCCCAGGCTTTGTCCGGGTGTTCGATTGAAAAGCGGTGTCTCCACGCGGCGGGATTCTACGGATGTACCCCACTGAAATACTCGGGAAAAGACGGAAAAACCACGTGCCCGAGTCGGGGAAGACCGCCTTTGGCGCGCGACAAAATGTCGTGGCGCCCCAGGACAGCTTGACGCGATTGCGGCAAATCGTTTCCGGCTTGCGGCGTGACACGGGTAGCCTGAGGTCGGACTTGGCCTGATAAATCGGCGGTCGCTTATGGCACGTTTCTGGCTAGAAGGATTTCATCGACGCGTCCCCGGGTCGTCGCGGAGGTCCCTGATCCCGCGTCGCGCAACCACGAATTCGCGCAGACGGGTAACTGCGCTTGTCAGTCCGGTTTGAGCGGGCTAGAGTTCACCTATGAAAAAAGGGCCATAGCTGCAGGTCGGTCTGCGGTGTGGTCCCGATTCGCGAGGAGACGCCCATGAGCCAAGCCCCCAACGAGAAACAGCCGTCACTACGTCGGCGCAGCCTGTTCGCAGGTGCCGGAGTGGTCGGTGCCGCCGCCGCTGCAACCGCGGTGTTGCCGTCGATTCGGCCTGAAGAGCTGCCAAGCCAGCCCAAGGTGGCGCCCGCTCGCGGCGGCGGCTACAGCCTCTCGGAACACGTCAAGCATTACTACAAGACCACCCGCATCTGACCTCGAGGAGACCTACGATGTTGCTGACAAAAAAATCAACCAGCCAGGTGTCCGGGCGTCGGTCGCAGCCGGCCTTTGTTCAGAGCTTGCAGCGCGGTCTTGTCGCAGCGTTGCCGACGCTGGACCGCAGGTCCTTCCTGCGCCGCTCGGGACTGGGGGTCGGTGTCGGTTTGGCCGCGTCGCAGTTGATGCTGGTCAAAAAGGCCCGGGCTGCGTCTGGCGGTTCGATTGACGGCACCGGCAAGATTGAGGTACGTCGTACCGTCTGTACCCATTGTTCGGTGGGATGCGCGACCGACGCAATCGTCGAGAACGGTGTCTGGGTCCGTCAGGAGCCGGTGTTCGATTCCCCGATCAATCTGGGTGCGCATTGTGCGAAGGGCGCAGCCTTGCGTGAACACGGCCACGGCGAGTTCCGTCTGCGTTCGCCCATGAAGCTGGTGAACGGCAAGTATCAGCGCATCAGCTGGGACCAGGCTCTCAACGAAATCACCGAGAAGATGAAGGCGTTGAAGGCGGCGAGTGGACCGGACTCCGTCTACTTCGTCGGTTCTTCCAAACACAACAACGAGCAGGCGTACCTGTTGCGAAAGTTCGTGAGTTTCTGGGGCACCAACAATTGCGACCATCAGGCGCGTATCTGCCACTCCACCACAGTGGCCGGTGTTGCCAACACCTGGGGTTACGGGGCGATGACCAATTCGTACAACGACATGCAAAACAGCAAGTGCGCGTTGTACATCGGCTCGAACGCTGCAGAAGCCCATCCGGTGTCCATGCTGCACATGCTGCATGCCAAGGAAAACGGCTGCAAGATGATTGTGGTCGATCCCCGGTTCACCCGCACAGCAGCACGTGCCGACGAATACGTTCGGATTCGTTCGGGCACCGATATTCCGTTCCTGTTCGGCCTGCTGCATCACATTTTCAAGAACGGGTGGGAAGACAAGAAATACATCAACGACCGTGTCTACGGCATGGACAAGGTGCGCGACGAAGTGTTGACCAAGTGGACTCCGGCCGCCGTCGAGGAAGCCTGTGGTGTCGGTGAAGCCCAGATGGTGAAAGTCGCAAAGATGCTCGCGGAGGCCAAGCCGGCGACCGTGGTCTGGTGCATGGGGCAAACCCAGCACACCATCGGCAATGCAATGGTCCGCGCATCATGCATTTTGCAATTGGCACTTGGCAATATTGGCAAGAGCGGTGGCGGCACCAACATCTTCCGTGGTCACGACAACGTTCAAGGGGCAACCGACGTCGGGCCGAACCCCGATTCCTTGCCGGGCTACTATGGACTGGCCGCCGGATCGTGGAAGCACTACGCGGCCGTATGGGGCGTCGACTACGAATGGATCAAGAAGCAGTATGCCGATGGCATGATGGAAAAGCCCGGCATCACCGTGTCCCGCTGGATCGATGGCGTTCTGGAAAAGAACGAGTTGATTGACCAGGGACCGAACCTGCGCGGTGTTTTCTTCTGGGGCCATGCGCCCAACTCGCAGACGCGAGGGCTCGAAATGAAACGGGCCATGGACAAGCTGGATTTGCTGGTGGTGGTCGATCCTTACCCATCGGCGACTGCATCGATGGCGGCAATGCCAGGCAAGCCCGAGGACCTCAACCCCAATCGGGCGGTGTACCTGTTGCCAGCGGCGACCCAATTCGAGACCAGCGGGTCTTGCACCGCGTCCAACCGGTCAATCCAATGGCGCGAAAAGGTGATCGAGCCGTTGTGGGAAAGCCGAAGCGACCACATGATCATGTACCAGTTCGCGCAGAAGCTCGGTTTCGAGAAAGAGCTGTGCAAGAACTACAAGATGCAAAAGGTCAAGGGCATGGACGAGCCCGTGGTTGAGGATATCCTGCGTGAAATCAACCGGAGCGTCTGGACCATCGGCTACACGGGGCAGAGCCCCGAACGCCTGAAAGCGCACATGCGCAACATGGGCGCTTTTGATGTCAAGACGCTCAAATGCAAAGGCAAGGTGGTTGACAAGGCCACTGGCTATGACATGTCGGGCGATTATTTCGGACTGCCATGGCCCTGTTATGGCACTGCGGAGATCAAACACCCGGGATCGCCCAATTTGTACGACACGTCGAAACACGTCATGGAAGGCGGCGGCAACTTCCGCGCCAATTTCGGTGTGGAGCGCGAAGGCGTGAGCTTGCTGGCGGAAGACGGGTCCTATTCTGTCGGGTCCGAAATCACGACCGGCTACCCCGAGTTCGACCATGTGCTTTTGAAGAAACTCGGCTGGTGGGATGATCTCAGCGAGGCCGAGAAGGCCAAAGCCGAAGGGAAGAACTGGAAGACCGACCCGACCGGCGCCATCATCCGGGTTGCCATGGCCCACGGATGTCATCCGTTCGGTAACGCCAAGGCCCGGGCCATCGTCTGGAACTTCCCGGACGCGATCCCGCAGCACCGCGAACCCGTGTACGGGACGCGCCCGGACCTGATTGCCAAGTATCCCAGTCATGCCGACCAGAAGACGCGCTGGCGTCTGCCGATCCTCTACAAGTCCCTGCAGGACAAGAACGTGGCCGACAAGGTCCACGAGAAGTACCCGCTCGTCATGACATCGGGGCGACTGGTCGAATACGAAGGTGGCGGAGAAGAGACCCGGTCCAACCCGTGGCTCGCCGAACTGCAGCAGGAAATGTTTGTGGAGATCAACCCTGCCGTGGCGGCGGCTCGTGGCATTCGCAATGGCGAGAGAGCCTGGGTCACCACGCCCACAGGGGCCCGGATCAACGTTCAGGCGCTGGTAACCGAGCGCGTGGACAAGAACACCGTGTTCCTGCCGTTCCACTTTTCGGGGCATTGGCAGGGTCAGGATCTGCGGGCCCACTATCCGGCGGGGGCGGCGCCCGTGGTCCGTGGCGAAGCAGTCAACACGGCCACGACCTATGGTTATGACATCGTGACCATGATGCAGGAAACCAAAACCACCGTTTGCAACGTCGAACGCGCATAAGGAGACGGCACCATGGCACGAATGAAATTCATCTGCGACGCAGAGCGCTGCATCGAATGCAACGGCTGCGTCACCGCCTGCAAGAACGAGCACGAAGTCCCCTGGGGTGTGAACCGCCGCCGTGTGGTCACGCTCAATGACGGCGTACCCGGAGAAAAGTCGATCTCTGTCGCATGCATGCACTGCAGCGATGCACCCTGTATGGCGGTCTGCCCGGTGAACTGTTTCTACCGGACGGACGAAGGCGTCGTGTTGCACGACAAGGACGTCTGCATCGGTTGCGGTTACTGCAGCTATGCGTGTCCTTTTGGCGCGCCCCAATTCCCGTCCGCCGGAACCTTTGGCGTGCGCGGCAAGATGGACAAATGCACATTCTGTGCAGGTGGTCCGGAAGAACATGGCAGCCAGGCCGAGTTCGAAAAATACGGACGCAACCGCCTCGCGGAAGGCAAGCTGCCGGCCTGTGCCGAACAGTGCTCCACAAAGGCCTTGCTGGCCGGCGATGGCGACGTGGTCGCCGATATTTTCCGCAGCCGCGTCTTGCGCCGGGGCAAAGGCGCCGAAGTCTGGGGCTGGGGAACCGCCTACGGCACGGCACAGGGAGGAGCGAAATCGTGAAATATCTGATCATCAGGACGGCAGGGGCCATGGCGATTGGCATGGCCCTGGTTGCCTGTGGCGACAAACCCCAGGGAATGGGCGGGGTTCGCTCCGACAGTGCGCCCTACACGGGCGTTGGCAAGAGCCAGTATCAGCAACCCGGCTGGAAAGCGGGCGACAAGAACAGCTGGGAACAGCAGCTCAAGGTTCGTGCCCAATACGGTCAAAACGACTATTCCCGCGTTGCCAGCCAGTAAGGAGCCGCTGATGAGCCCATCTTGTTATGCCCGCCTGCGTGGCTGGGGGCTTGCGTTGTGCCTCATCGGCAGCGCGGGCGTGGCGACGGCCCAGGCCACCAAAGGCCAGCTTCCGCCCGATGACCCGCCCCCTCAGGCTGGCCAGGCGGCGCCGGCGATGGGGGGCATTCAAAGTGCGAACATCTTCCAGATCGCTCCCGGTGCCGACACCGACCCCAACTACGCCAAACAATCCAACGCACAACGTGGCCAGGTTCAGCCCGGTAACAACGCTCCCGTGTGGCGCGATGTGGCCAAGGGGGTGACGGGCTACAGCAGCCTGCCGGTGGCGCAAGCTCCCGAAGCGGGGAATCTGATCCAGCCATTTGTCCAGTACCCCGGCTCGCGGCTGACAACGGCTGGTGAAGCCTGGCGTCAGGTGCGCAATCAGTGGCTGATTCCCTATGGAGGATCATTGTTGCTGATCGTCCTGCTGGCGATTGCAATTTTCTACAAGACCAAAGGGACGCTGGGTGGCCATCTGCCGGATACCGGGCGCAAGATCGAGCGTTTTACGCCCTTTGAACGGGCAGCCCACTGGAGCAATGCCGGTGCCTTCATCGTTCTTGCAGTCTCCGGAATCGTGATGGCGTTCGGCAAGTTTTTCCTTTTGCCCGTGATCGGTACGGCCTTGTTCGGATGGCTGACCTACGTGCTCAAGAATGTGCACAACTTTGTCGGCCCTTTGTTTGCCGTGTCGCTGGTCATCATCATCGTCACGTTCATCAAGGACAACATCGCCAATGCTGCGGATTTCGTCTGGCTGAGCAAAGCCGGCGGAATGCTCGGCGAACATGAAGTTCCTTCACATCGCTTCAATGCCGGCGAAAAGGGTCTGTTCTGGTGGGGGGTGACCATTCCCGGCATCGTGGTCGTAGGCTCGGGCCTGTTCCTGGACAAGTTGATACCCGGCTTGCTTTACCTGCGTGGCGACATGCAGATTGCGCACATGTTGCATCTGGCATGCGCGCTGGTCATGATGGCGCTGATCATGGGCCACATTTACATGGGTACGGTGGGTGTCAAGGGTGCTTTCGGTGCCATGCGGACCGGTTACGTCGATGAAGCCTGGGCCAAGGAGCACCATGAACTGTGGTACGACGATGTCAAGTCCGGAAAGATTCCGGCACAGCGCAGCAAGCCGGCTCCCGAGGCCCCGCTGAATGCGCCCGCCAATGCC
This sequence comes from Burkholderiaceae bacterium, assembly GCA_016790575.1. Taxonomy (GTDB): domain Bacteria; phylum Pseudomonadota; class Gammaproteobacteria; order Burkholderiales; family Burkholderiaceae_C; genus JAEUOU01. The sequence continues at coordinate 38,474 of JAEUOU010000012.1, forward strand.
TGAGCGAAGGAACGAAACATGAAACAACTGCTCTTGATTGCCGGCCTGCTGTCCGCGATGACGGCGGCCCATGCCAAACTCCCGGCCCCCGTGCTGGACGATGCGGCAAAAGCCAAGGCGGAAGAGGCCAAGGCCAAGACCGCACACGCCGGCAAGGTGGAAAGTTACCTGCTTTGCAAGTCCATGGACCGAACGGCCGCGCACTACTTCAAGTCGTCGAAAGCGGCCGGGAAAAGCGTGCCGGCGGCTCAGGCGTCTCCCGCCTGTGTCGACCCCGGTCCGTTTGGCTCGCCAGCGCCGGCGGTGGCTGCTGCCGGAAGCGCAGCGCCTGCCAAGGCGACCGGTCCCGCCGCCGCAGCCCCCAAAGCCAAAAAATCCTGAAATCGGGCGCGCCAGTTTTTCTGGCCGCTGAATTCCTCAACGCATGAATCTGGCCGATCTCAGCTGCCTGACGCCTGCGGGCTCTACGCCCTTGTCTGTAAATCCCCGTCTGACGCAGGCCCAGGCGGAGCTGACGCGCCCGCTGTCCGTTATCGACGAAACCGGACAATCCCGCACCATCCGTATCCCTGCCGAACGGGGTTTGACCCTGTATGTCGACAAGCGGGAACTGGTCACCCTCATGACCCTCGGCGCCCACCCGGAATGGCTGGTGCTGGGCTACCTGCTCAACCAGCGATTGATCGGTTCGGTGCGGGAGGTTGAGTCCGTCACCGTGGACTGGGATGTGGGCGCCGCCGCAGTCCGTACCCGCGACGGCATTGCCCGGATCGAAGAACGCACCGCGCGCCGGGTCGTTACGACCGGATGTGGTCAGGGCAGCGTATTCGGCGCCCTGATGGACGACGTCGACCGCATTGCACTGCCGCCCGAGGCCCGGCTGCGCCAGTCGCAACTCTACGATATCGTCAACACCATACGCGTGCACGACAGCACCTACAAGGCAGCCGGCTCGGTTCACGCCTGCGCACTGTTTGTGGACAACCGCTTGTTGTTGTTTGTGGAAGACGTCGGTCGTCACAATGCCGTCGACACCATCGCTGGCTGGATGGCGTTGCAGGCTGACCTGCCCCGCGGCGAAAGGGTGTTCTACACCACCGGTCGATTGACCAGCGAGATGGTCATCAAGTCGGCCCAGATGGGCGTGCCGGTTGTCATTTCCCGCAGCGGCATCACGGAAATGGGCTTGCATGTCGCACAACGGGTCGGGCTCTGTGCAGTCGGGCGCGCCACCAATCGGCGTTTTCTTTGTTTTGCCAACGCCCATCGCATTGTTTTCGACGAATTGCCGGTCACTGAACCCGTGGCGACCGCCTGACGCGTTCGCCTTTTGCGCTCTGGGGTCTGCGGCCCCGTCGCCATCCCAATCCCTACGGACTGACTCGGATTCTTGACCTGACATGGCATTGCGCTAGTCTCGCAGGATGAATGCCTCTGTCTCCCTGACTGAACACCCTTTGCATCCCCGGGGGCGCGCGCGCGACCGTCTCAAAGGCCGCCAGCCTGATCCCCAAGCCTTGCACGATGTGCGGTCGCTGATCGGCGACCCTCCGGCCTGCGGCCATCCCCGTGACCGCCTGATCGAAAACCTGCACCTGCTCAACGACCACTTTCGCGCCTTGTTTGAACGGCACCTGGTCGCGCTGGCGCATGAAATGCGACTGCCGATGGTCGAGGTCTTCGAGGTCGCCAGCTTCTACCATCACTTTGACATCCTCAAAGACGACGCCATGGCACCTGCGCTGACCGTGCGCGTGTGTGGCGGCCTCAGTTGTGAAATGGCCGGTGGGCGCGATCTGCTGGCCCGACTGCCGGCCTTGCTGGGAAGGACCGTGCGAATTGTCGAAGCACCGTGCATAGGCCGTTGCGCGCAGGCACCCGCGGTACTGGCGGGTCCGGTTGCCGTCCCAGAGGCCACGGCCCAGACCGTCACGGACACCGTCCACGGACTGGTGAACACGGTGTCCGGTGTGCCCGATGCCCTCGCTGTCACTCCCCAAGACTCCGCAGGCCGCGATTTGACGCAAAACCAGCCAATACCCATCGTAAAAAGGTCGCTGTATGCTATGAAAACAATAGTATACGACGCCTACCGCGCTGCCGGCGGCTACGGCCTCGCAGCCGCCGTGGTCAACGGGGAACACGATGCCGAGGCAGTGCTCCAGGCGCTGGAACATGCCGGTCTGCGCGGTCTGGGCGGCGCCGGATTCCCGGCCGGGCGCAAGTGGCGCATCGTGCGCGCCGAGCCGACACCTCGCCACATGGCCGTCAACATCGACGAAGGGGAGCCTGGCACGTTCAAGGACCGCCACTACCTGGAACGCGATCCACACCGTTTCCTGGAAGGCGTCCTGATCGCGGCGCAGGTGGTCGGGACCGAGGCGGTCTACATCTACCTGCGCGACGAATATCACGAATGCCGGCATTTGCTGCAACGTGAAATTGCCGCGCTGCAGGCCGATCCGCCCTGTCCGCTGCCCCGCATCGAACTGCGGCGCGGCGCCGGTTCGTATGTCTGTGGCGAAGAGTCCGCAATGATTGAAAGCATCGAGGGCAAGCGCGGTGAACCGCGCATGCGCCCGCCCTACATCGCCCAGACGGGCCTGTTCGGCCGGCCCACGCTGGAACACAACTTCGAGACCCTGTACTGGGTGCGTGACATCGTCGAAAAAGGCCCCGGGTGGTTTGCCAGCCACGGCCGTCACGGGCGCACGGGCCTGCGGTCCTTCAGTGTCAGCGGGCGGGTCAAAGAGCCCGGAGTCAAGCTCGCCCCGGCCGGAATCACCCTGCGCGAGCTGATCGCCGAGTACTGTGGCGGCATGGCCGAAGGCCATGAGCTGTATGCCTACCTGCCCGGGGGGGCCAGTGGGGGCATCCTGCCCGCCACGCTGGCCGATGTGCCGCTGGACTTCGACACCTTGCAGCCCTATGGCTGCTTCATTGGCTCGGCCGCGGTCATCGTGCTCAGCCAGCACGACCGCGCCCGCGATGCCGCATTGAACGTGATGCGTTTCCTGGCCGACGAAAGTTGCGGCCAGTGCACACCGTGCCGTGTCGGCACAGCCAAGGCCGCGCGGCTCATGGAAGCCGACCAGTGGGATGCCGACACGCTGGACGACCTGGCCCTGGTCATGGGCGACGCATCGATCTGCGGCCTGGGGCAGGCCGCGCCGAACCCGATCCGTTGCATGCACAAGTTCTTCCGCCATGAGGTGGGTGAGGCCCCCTGGCCCGGTGACCTGCCCAAACCCCGTGGCAAAGGCGCCCACACCGAGCCGGCACGCACTTCCAACGATCCGGAGCCCCGCGCATGACCACAACAGACCAGGACAAGGCCATCCGCTTCGAGCTCGATACCGAACTCGTGACCGCGTTCCCAGGCGAAACCATCTGGTCCGCCGCCCGCCGCCATGGGGTGCTGATTCCGCACCTGTGCCACAGCGACGGCCTGCGCCCCGATGGAAATTGCAGAGCTTGTGTGGTCGAAATCGAAGGTGAGCGCACACTCGCACCCAGCTGCTGCCGGTCCCCGTCACCCGGACAGAAGGTTTTCGCGAACAGCCCGCGTGCCCGAAAAAGCCAGCAGATGGTGCTGGAGCTCTTGCTGGCCGATATGCCGGACAGCGGCTACAAATGGAACGACGCCACGCATGGACCGGGGGCATCGTCCGTCCCACACGACGCCGGCCCCCACGGCGAGTTGAGCGCGTGGGCTGCCCGCATGGGGGTCAAACCGCGCCCCGCGCTGTCGGCGCTGCGTGGCGGGCCCACCGCCGGCGAAACCGCCGGCCCGCAACGGCATGACCTGTCGCACCCGGCGATGGCCGTCAACCTGGACGCCTGCATTCAGTGCAACCGTTGCCAGCGTGCCTGCCGCGAGGTGCAAGTCAACGACGTCATCGGGCTCGCGTTTCGCGGCCCGCACACCCAGGTGGTGTTCGATCTGGGTGACCCCATGGGCGAAAGCAGCTGTGTCGGCTGCGGTGAATGCGTGCAAGCGTGCCCGACTGGTGCGCTCAGTGCCAAAACGCTGATCGGGTCGCAGCGGGTGGATCGCACCGTGGACACCGTCTGCCCCTATTGCGGTGTGGGCTGCCAGATGCGTTACCTGCTGCGTGACGGGCGCATCGTTGGCGTCGAAGGCCGCCCCGGGCCGGCCAACGAAGGCCGCCTGTGCATCAAAGGCCGTTTCGGTTTTGACTACGCGCACCATCCGGCCCGCCTGACCCAGCCGCTGATCCGCAAGCCCGGCGTGTCCAAGGATCCCGACCATCTGCACCGCGACCTGCACTGGAGCGAAGTTTTCCGTGAAGCCAGCTGGGACGAAGCGCTGGACCTCGCTGCCGGCAAGCTCAAAGCCCTGCGCGATACCCATGGCAAGAAAGCACTCGCCGGCTTCGGTTCGGCGAAGGGCAGCAACGAAGAAGCCTACTTGTTCCAGAAGCTGGTGCGCACGGGCTTTGGCAGCAACAACGTCGACCACTGCACCCGCCTGTGCCATGCTTCCAGTGTGGCGGCGCTGCTGGAGGGCGTGGGTTCGGGGGCGGTGAGCAACCCGATCAAGGATGTGGAACACGCCCAATTCATCCTGGTCATCGGCTCCAACCCCACCAGCAATCACCCGGTGGGTGCCACCTGGATCAAGAACGCCGTGGCCCGCGGGGCCAAACTGGTGCTGGCCGACCCGCGGCGGACCGATCTGGCCCGCCACGCCTGGCGTGTGCTGCAGTTCCGCGCCGATACCGATGTGGCGCTGCTCAATGCCATGTTGCACGTCATCGTGACCGAGGGGCTGATCGATGAGGTCTTCATTCGCAACCGGGTGGACGAATATGACGCGCTCAAGGCCAACGTGCTGGACTACAGCCCCGAACGCATGGCCCCCGTCTGCGGCATCCCGGCGGAAACGATTCGCGAAGTGGCGCGCGCCTACGCCACCAGCCAGGCGTCCATGATCCTGTGGGGCATGGGCGTGAGCCAGCATGTACACGGCACCGACAACGTGCGGTGTCTGATCGCGCTGGCCAGCATCACCGGCCAGATCGGCCGGCCGGGCACCGGCCTGCACCCCTTGCGCGGCCAGAACAACGTGCAGGGCGCCAGCGATGCCGGGCTCATTCCCATGATGTACCCCAACTACCAGCGGGTCATCAACGCCGAGGCCCACGACTGGTTCGAGTCATTCTGGAACACCGAACTCGATCGCCAGCCCGGCTACACCGTGGTCGAAATCATGGGCAAGGCGCTAGCCCCGGACAGCGACCCGCACAAAGTGCGCGGCATGTACATCATGGGCGAGAACCCCGCCATGAGCGACCCCAACCTGAACCACGCGCGCCACGCGCTGGCCAGCCTGCAGCACCTGGTCGTGCAGGACATCTTCCTGACCGAGACCGCCTGGCTGGCCGACGTGGTGCTGCCCGCCAGCGCCTGGCCCGAGAAAACCGGCACCGTCAGCAACACCGACCGCACCGTGCAACTCAGCCACCAGGCGCTGCAACCACCGGGCCAAGCCCGCGCCGACCTGTGGATCATCCAGCAAATGGCGCGCCGCTTCGGCCTCGGCTGGAACTATGAAAACGAGAGCGAAATCGCACCCGATGGCGCTGGCTATCATGGTGTGGAGCGTGTATTTGAAGAAATGCGCCAGGCCATGCACGCCGCCATCGAAGGGGTCACCTGGTCGCGCCTGCAACGCGAAGGCGCCGTGACCTACCCCTGCCTCAGCGCCGACGACCCCGGCCAGCCCATCGTCTTTCACGACCATTTCCCCACACCCGACGGCCGTGTCAAGCTGGTGCCGGCCGACATCATCCCCGCCAACGAGCGGCCCGACGCCGACTACCCCATGGTGCTGATCACCGGCCGCCAGCTGGAACACTGGCACACCGGCAGCATGACCCGGCGCAGCGGCGTGCTCGACGCCATCGAGCCGTCTCCCACCGCCAGCCTGCACGGCGACGACCTCGCCCGCCTGGGCCTGGCGCCCGGCGATGCGGTGCGGGTGGCATCGCGGCGTGGCGAAGTGGTGTTGACCGCCCGCCAGGACGACGGCACGCCGCCGGGCACCGTGTTCATTCCGTTTGCCTACGTCGAGGCTGCGGCCAACCTGCTGACCAATGCCGCGCTTGACCCGTTCGGGAAGATTCCGGAGCTGAAGTATTGCGCGGTGCGGGTGACAGGAGTGTAGGGCGGGTCAGCAAGCGGAAAACGGGACGAAGCCCCAGCGCTTGATGGCCAGCGTGGCCTGCCTTTGGAGCTTCGCTTGAGCGAGGGGTTCGGCCTCACTGCGCAGAGACTGCCAGCACCGCCTTCGGATTCGTGCGAGCGATTGCAAGGAGGGTGCGTGCAGCGCCACTCGGCTGTTTGCGCCCTTGCTCCCAGCCCTGCAGCGTGCGCACCGAGACCCCTAACAGACTGGCAAACTGAGATTGGGACAGGCCTGTGGCTTCCCTTGCTTCGGTGGCCGACGAGACAACGACCTTTCCCTTTCCAGCCTTCATCTCCTTGATGGACTGCAGGATCTCCGCGCCGATGTCGCGCTTTGCTTCAAACGCGCTGATTTCAGTGGGGTTGAGCTTCTTAGTTTTCAAGGGCACGACGGATCTCCTTATGTGTGCTGAGGGAGATGTTCCCTGACTCTGACTTGGCATATAGCGTCAGCAGATAAACCTCGACTGCTTCGTTGCGTGCACGGTAGATGATCCTTACACCGCCAGACTTGCCCGTTCCTTCTCGCGCCCAGCGGACCTTGCGGATGCCACCAGAGCCTCTGAAAGATAGGACTCTCGACGACGGAGAGCATGTTTAAGCGATACGCCCAAGGCGCATGGTGGTCAAACGCGGGTGTTCTGAGAGGCCGAACGTCAAAGTCAAGCCGCGACACGCTTGCGCGTTGTCGCACTTGGACGAGCAGTTAAATTTCGCTCCACTGCCGCGCGCAGCACCGCATTGATCCGTGACTGGTAGCCAGCACCTTGCGACTTGAAGAACTCCAAAACATCCGCATCCAAACGCACTGAGGTGAGCACCTTCGTTGGAGTGGCTTGCGGTCCACGTCCACGCTTCAGAACGGGCGCACCCAGCATGTCCTCAGTCCATGCAGGATTGTCGGGGTCGTTGACCTTAGCCGAGGTTTTCTTTGGCAACTTGGCGGTAGTAGCGAGCTTCATGTTTTTCTGCCTTTCGCAGTGAAATGACGTGAGGCCCCTTCGGGCGCTCGGTGTAAACCATCACAACCACATTGGCCTCAAGAAGACCGAAGCAAACCAAGCGCTCTTCGCCATAGTCTTGCCGCTTGTCTTCGCGAGTCACCGTGAAGTGGTCCCAGATTGCATCGCATCCAACGAAGTCAAGCCCCGTGATTCTTGATGTTCAGCTTGCGCTTTGATTCGTCCCATGTGAACATGGTTAATTGTATCTACAAAATACTGGAATGCAACGTGAAATTTGACCGTAGAGTTCAGCCGCAGACAACGGGTTGACGTGTTTGGGCCAGAATGAAATGGAGGCCCAAACGGGGCAAGCCGTTGGCTGTCGGCTGCAACGGCCTGTTAGGCAGCACTGCGGACCAATGCAGGGAAGCCTGCATAGAGTTGCTGGTACTCGGTATCAGTAGGCGCAGTCTTGAAGAGGTTGCCTTTAGGTTCGATGAAGCTCAAGACAGTACGCTTTGGCTTTTCGTGCCACCCTATGTTAAAGGCGCAAAGCTTGGGGAAGAACTGAAGCTGGCTGTAAGGTAGGTGGTCATGAATCCAGTAGGCCAATGCGCGCCAGTCGGCCCCCTTCTGATATCTATCCGTGAACCAAGGCAAAACTATGCAAGCCATGGCTCCAGATAATCCTTCCGAATCTCGTTTGTCCCAGATGTGAGCTGCGTAATTCGATTCGTTTGAGCCGCAGTTGTGCCCGTTCGCATTGCCAAGCGCGTTAATCTCTTCCGACCGATATGCTGAGCGGATGGCTACTCGACCGAACGTTGCCTGAAGGGGTTCGAGGAGTTCCTCGCAGAGTTTGCGGCCCGTTGCGATTGCGAGGTCAGGATCTGTAGGTATGTTGGGCTTGCCGTAGAAGTTGGCAATTTCGCTATACAGGAACTCGCGCATGAAGAAGTTCTGCGAGAGCCGTACCCGGCCGAGGTCTTCGAGTGTTCTTACGGACTGTGGGGTGCGCATGGCTGTGTTTGTGCTGCCTAACTGTGATTTACCTGACCAAACACCGGATACCCACAACCGTGGTCGTTAAACAAAGTCGCATGGCACCCCCAAAAATGTTTTGAAATCAACGGCATACGAGCGCAAACTGTATGCATGAACAGGTATAACAGATCCGACAAACCTGACTGGGTTCCTCCCCGGGCCGGCGAGCTGCTCGATCACGTGCGCGAACGGGTTCGCACCCTGCATGACAGCCTACAGCCCGAGAAGGCTTATGTCTACCGGGCCAGGGCCTTCGTGTTGTGGGCGGCCCGCCGCCAGGGTGGGTTTTGACACCTGCGCGAAATGGAACGATGCCTGACCTGCCTGCGCGCGTACCGGTAGCGCTACAGTCCCCCCATGACCCCCGCCCACTTCACCCCCGTACCCCTCGAAAAATCCTGGCGCCTGATGAACCACGGCCCCACGGTGCTGGTGTCCGCAAAGCATGGCGGCATCACCAATGTCATGGCCGCCGCCTGGGCCTGCGTGCTGGACTACGGGCAGGCGCCCAAGGTGACGGTGGTGCTGGACAAGGCCACTTTCACGCGCGGGCTGATCGAGGCCAGTGGGTTTTTTGCCCTGCAGTTGCCGACGCGGGCCATGGCGACCTTGACCGTGGGCGTGGGCACGGACAGCGCCCGCGATGTGCCCGACAAGCTCGCCAGACACGGGGTGCGGATCTTCACCGCGCCCGGCAGCGATCTGCCGCTGGTGGAAGGCTGCGTCGGCTGGCTGGTCTGCCGGCTGGTGCCGGAGCCGCACAACCAGCAGGCCTACGACCTGTTCATCGGCGAGGTGGTCGGCGCCTGGGCGGATGCGCGCGTGTTCCGTGACGGGCGCTGGCACTTTGAAGGCGCGCCCGATGAGCTGCGCACCATCCACCATGTGGCCGGCGGGCAGTTCCTGGTGACCGGGGCGCCGGTGCAGGGTTGAACCTGCTGTGGCGGGCGCCGGGGCCCGGTCGGTACAAGTGCTCATTCGCCGGCGACGGCACAGGCGCAGAATCGGGCCCTTCATGCACAGGAGACCCGAAGTGAAGTTCAAAAAAATCACCCTTGGCGCGCTTGCCGCCGCGGTCATCGCCGGCTCGACCGGCTGCGCCAGCCTCGACAAGGAAACGCTGGGCCTGCTGGCCGCGTTGCCCACCAACCGCGACGTGCTGTTCTGGAGCCAGCCGCAGCGCGACGCCGCGTTCCGCGCCATGGACCGCCTCTCCCTGCTGGCCAAGTGGAACGACGTGCCCGTCGGCAGCACACCCTCGGCCCTGCCACCCGGCCCGCCACTCAAGCTGCCGATGGATATGGACGCCTACATGGCCGCGCAACGCAGCGCCGCCGTGCTGATCGTGCACAAGGGCGCGCTGCGGCTGGAGCGTTACGGGCTGGACTTTGATGCCAAGGGCCGGTGGACGAGTTTCTCGGTGGCCAAGTCGGTCACCTCCACCCTGGTGGGCGCGGCCGTGCGCGACGGCCACATCAAGAGCCTGGACGACAAGGTCAGCCAGTACATCCCGGAAATGAAAGGCTCGGCGTATGACGACGTCAGCATCCGCCAGTTGCTGACCATGACCTCCGGCGTGAAGTGGAACGAAGACTATGGCAACCCCAACTCCGATGTCGCCCGCTTCAACAACCACCAGCCCGAGCCCGGCGTGGACGCGCTGGTGAGCTACCTGCGCAAACTGCCGCGCGAGGCGCCCGCCGGCACCCGCTGGCTCTACAGCACCGGCGAGACCAACCTGGTCGGCATCCTGCTGGCCCGGGCCACCGGCAAACCCCTGGCCCAGTACCTCTCCGAAAAAATCTGGCAGCCCGCCGGCATGGAACAGAAAGCGACCTGGATCCTGAGCAAGACCGGCCAGGAAATCAGCGGCTGCTGCATCCAGGCCGCGCCGCGCGACTGGGCCCGCTTTGGCCAGTTCATCCTGAACGGCGCCGCCGTCAAGGGCCAGCCGATCGTGCCCGCCGACTGGCTGGCCGCCGCCACCAGCAGCCGCACACCCATCGGACAACCCGGCCGCGGTTACGGCTACCAATGGTGGACCTACGACAGCGGCGACTTTGCGGCGCGCGGCATCTTCGGCCAGGGCATCTTTGTCGACCCGCGGCGGCAGCTGGTCATCGTGACCAACGGCAACTGGGCCGGTGGCGCCACCGACCCGTCCGCCAGCCCGGCCCGTGAAGCCTTCTACCGGGCGGTGCAAAAAGCCGTGGACGACGAGGCTGCCGGGCGCTGACCGGTGCGGGCCGGCGGGTCACGCCGGTCCCGCCCGCCCAACGGCCCCTTCCGCGCGTTTTTCAAGCCTTTTCGGCCGATACCCGGCGTAAAAAGGTCATTGGATGCTATCGATCCAGGACCGAACGGGTGCCCTCAGAACTTCCCCGGCCGAAGCACTTCCACCTCGGACAGGGTGGCCACCATCGCGTAGTTGGCGAAATAGCGCGCCTGCAGGTGGGCCAGCAGGGTTTCGGCCTGGGCGCGGGCGCAGATCACCTCCACGCGGATGTTGCGGGCCTCGTCCCAGGCGGCGTCGCGCACGCCGCGGCTGCCTTTGCCCCGCGCGTCCGAGATGGTGTAGCCGCCGATGCCCAGGCGGTCCATGTCACGCACCAGCAAGGGCTCCACCGCGGCTTCGCTGAACAGGGTCAGCAGGGTGCGGCGCTCGGTGTGCAGGGGGGCGGGGGGGGTCATGGCGTTGCTCCGGCCAGGCGGCTGGCCATCCAGTGGTACAGCGGGATGCCCGCGACGATATTGAACGGAAAGGTCACGCCCAGCGAGCCGGCCAGCGACACCGCCGGGTTGGCTTGCGGCACTGCGATGCGCATGGCCGCCGGCACCGCGATGTACGAGGCCGAGGCCGCCAGCGTGGCCAGCATGGCCGTGCCGCCTACCGACAGGCCCAGCAGCCAGCCGGTGGCCAGCCCCAGGCCGGCCGACACCAGCGGCATGCCGATGCCGAACGCGATCAGCGACAGGCCGCGGCGGCGCAGCTCGCCCACCTGGCGGCTGACGATCAGGCCCATTTCCAGCAGGAACAGCGCCAGAATGCCCTTGAACAGGTCAAAGTACAGGCCGCTGATGGGCTCCAGCCCCTTGGGGCCGGCCGCCCAGCCGATGGCCATGCCCCCCAGCAGCAGCGTCACGCCCTTGCCCAGAAAGGCTTCGTGGCCCAGCGCCTTCCAGTCGGTGTCCTTGTCCACGCCACGCGCGAGCACGATGCCCACCAGAATCGCCGGCACCTCCATCACCGCCAGAATCACCGCCATCTGCGGCTCCACCGGGATGGCCCGCGCGGCAAACCAGGCCGCGGCCACGGCAAAGGTGGCCACGCTGACCGAGCCATAGTGCGCGGCGGTGGCGGCGGCGTTCGGGCGGTCAAAGCGGAACAGCCAGCGCAGCACGGCAAAAGCGATCAGCGTCTGCACACAACCCAGCACGATCACGGCCCCGATCTGTGGCACCAGCGGCGCCAGCGGCTGCGTCGCCAGGCCCTGGCCGCCCTTGAGGCCGATGGCCAGCAGCAGAAAAATGGTCAGCGAGTCGTACAGCGCGCCGGGCAGCTTGAGCTCCGAGCGCAGCAGCCCGGCGGTCAGGCCGAACAGGAAGAAGAGGATGACGGGGTCCATGGCGGGTGTTGCTGCCTGTTGGGCCGAAACGGCCCAGGCAATGCGAATCGGCCCCGATTGTGCCGCCGTCCGGCGGGCAGCGATGGCAAGCCCCGCGGCGCGGACGGGAAAACGGCGACGCCGGTCATCCCCCGGCGGGCGGCGCGGGCGGTGGCACCTGGGCCTGCAACACGGCCCGCGTGGCGGCATCCGCCGCAAACAGATGTTCCACCTTCAGGGACGCCAGGGTGATGTCCTGCGGCGTGCCAAACGTGGTGAACATGCGGAAAAAGGCCAATTCCCCCCACGGTGAGGCAAAGCGCAGCGTGAGCAGCGGCGGCGGGCGTCCTGCGTCGGCGCCCGGCGGCACCGGGCCTTCGAGGCGCTGTCGCAGCAAAGCCTCGAACGCCTCGGCACGGCTGGCCAGCTCGGGCTGCCAGGTCGCCTCGGCGCGCAACTGGGCCAGAAAGGCCGGGCCGGCCTCGCGCAGGTTGACCAGCGGCCGCGTCAGCCCCATCGGGTGGATCAGCATGTCCACCAGGTTGGCAGGTCCGCCGTTGGCAGACTCCAGCACCTCGGGCGGCATCAGGGTGGCGGCCAGCCACTGGCCGCCCCGATTGAGCTGCAGCAGGTTCCACTGCGCATCGAGAATCAGTGCGGGCATGGGCTCGTGGGCCATCAGCAGTTGCTGCAGTGCCCCGCGGGCGGCGGCCAGGTCGGGGTCGTCCCAGCGTGTCGCGCGATAGGGCGGCGCAAAACCGGCTTGCAACAGCGCCGTATTGCGAAGCGCCAGCGGGGCCTCCAGTTCGCCCAGCCAGCGGGTCAGCAGTTCGCGGCTCGGGCGGGCGCGTCCGGTCTCGACAAAGCTCACATGGCGCTGCGACACGCCCAGCCGCAGCGCGAGTTCCAGCTGGCTGATGCGACGCGCCCGGCGGGCTTGCTGCAAGGTGTCCGGCAGGGCGGCGGGTTTCCAATCCATCACCGCATTCCATCACAAAGTGACGGCGTCCTGACTACCTTCTTGGTAATTGCAGGAATTACCTCCTGTCCGGAAACTGCCCGCTTTCGACTTTCAACGGAGATTCCATGCCCCGTCTGCTTGTGGCGACCATCCTGGTGCTGTTCGGTGCGTTGACCGCTGTGGCGCTCTGGCATCACGGTTATTGGGGGATTTTTGACACCATGCTGCAAAGCTGGGCGGGCATTCAGGTGCTGACGGACCTGACGATCGCATTGGGACTGGTGCTGGTCTGGATGTGGCGCGACGCGAGGTCCAGCGGACGCACCGTCTGGCCCTACGTCGCCATCACCCTGGCGGCCGGGGTGTTCGGGCCGCTGCTGTACCTCGTGACCCGCAAGCCCCCGGCGCCCTGAAGCGCGGCCCCCGCGCCTTGCGGAAACCGGCTGCCATGCGTCGGTCGATTATTGTGCTGGACGCAATAGTCATTGTGAAAATTGCACTTCACTGACAACCGGCCACGGGCCATCATGGCGGCCGTGGTGCAGCGTCCGGTTCCAGCCGGACGGCACACGAACCGACCGGAGACACCATGGCAAACCAATCGAAACACTTCTTCTCCCGGCTGGCAGCCGCCGCCGCGCTGGCCTGTGCCGGCACCGCAGCCGCCCAGTCGGCGGTCACGGTCTACGGCGTTGCCGACGTGGCCGTCGGCAAGGTCACCGGCCAGTCGACCCGCCTGTTCAGCAGCGCGACCCAGAACAACGGAACCAGCCGCTGGGGTCTGCGCGGCACCGAAGACCTGGGAGGCGGCCTGAAGGCCTCGTTCAACCTCGAAGCCGAGATCGGCATGCTCAACGGCGCCGCAGCGGCCAACCTGTTTGCCCGCGCCGCCAACCTTGGCCTCAGTGGCGGCTTCGGCACCGTCAGGGCCGGGCGGGCGCTCACCCCAAGCTGGACCGGCGTCATGGCCTGGGAGCTGACGGCGTCGGCGAACTATGCCGTCGTCAACAGCCAGTTCGGCTACGGCGGCGCCGGATCGCGGGACAACGCCATCCTGAGCTACACCACACCCACCTGGGGCGGCCTGAGCATCACGGCCGGCCACATTCTGGCGGGCAACAACAACAACCTGTCCAAGACCGACCTGAACCTGATCTATCGCAGTGGCCCGCTGTCGGCCTCATTGGTCTACAACAAGGTGGAGAAGGCGAAAAGGAACTGGGCCGCCGGCGCGCGGTACCAGTTTGACGGGTTCGCGCTGGCCGGCAGCGTGCAGGACGCACGCGGAGGCGCCCGGGGCAAGGGCTTCACGATCGGCGGGTCCATGCCCCTGGGCGCAAGCACCGTGACGCTGGACCTCGCCCGGGACACGGTGGCCAAGGATACCGACGTGGTTCTGGAGCTCAAGTACCCGCTGTCCAAGCGCACCATGGTCTATGGTGTGCTGTTGCGCAACGGCGCCGGCAAGGCCGCCACCGATGTCAACTCCACGGTGCTGGGCGTGCGTCACAACTTCTGAGTGTCGGCGGCGCAGCGCGTCGGCGCTGCGGCACGCGGGTTCGTTCTCCAAGCTTGATGCCGCCAGTCCGGCCGACGGACCAGCGGCACTTTTTTTGCGCCGTGCCGCGCCGGGGCGGTTCTACCGGTAGAACGCTTCCACCGCGCCCTTGAGCGTGATCAGCAGCGGGCGGCCCTTGCGATCGACCGTCTTGCCCGCGGGCACCTTGATCCAGCCACCGCTGATGCAGTATTCCTCCACGTCGAAGCGCTCCTTGCCGTTGAAGCGGATACCGATGTCATGGTCAAACACCGCGGCCACATGGTGCGGGCTGCGCGGGTCCACACACAGGCGGTCAGGCAGGGCGGGGCGGTCGTTCGGGGCGGGTGCGTCGGTCATGGTGCGCAAGCGGGAGCAGAAAAGGGCTCGATTGTCGCCGATGGGGCCGGCCTTTCCGGTGCGGCAGGAACTATTGAACCGATAGCATCATCCGACCATTTATCGCTGGGTATGGGCCAAAAACACCCGAAATTTGCCTGCCAGGCGGCGCCAGCGTGCCATCGGCGCCTTGGCGCCCAACGTTGCCAAAAACCTGCCCCTGCAGGTCAGGTTGACTGGTGGGTTAGGCCCGCTCTACCGACTTAAGCAGTGCATCGAGTGCGGAATCCATACGCTTCCACTGCGTTTCAAGCAGCTCTGTAAATGCGTCAACATCACTATGCAACTCAAGTTCGCGGCGAACCTCGACCATGACCTTCATTGTCTTCAGCCCTACATTCTTCAATTCCGGCACGTACGCGCGTAGGAAGGCCAATTCAAGCTTGATGGCTTCGTCGGTATGTTGGCTTCGCTCTTTTGCGTACTTCTCGCTTTGAGCGTGTTGGAACTCGAATGACCGATTCAGCCGATCAAAAGCTGCTGCATCGGTACTGCCGGATTCATTGTGTTGCGTCATTGCAGCAAGCACCCGGCGCACCTCGGTTTGGCACAGTTCATACTGCTCTGCAGCATCGTTTGCACTTGAGCGCGCGCTGTGTATCGGCCTGACAAGACCAAAGATCTTCAATAGCAGTTCCCCATAGGCCGATACAAGGTCGCTGACAAGCGTCGCAGTTGTTGTGTCAGAGACCATCTGAAGCTTCGCTGCGGCTGCGAAAAACCCTTGAAGCGGGCTGCCGACTTCCTGCTTAGAAAGGTCGGCCCGAGGTAGCGATGCCAGGTAAGAACTGGCCTTGACGAGTTCCTCTGCGGCTTCGAGATAAACGTCTCTACGTAGCTCAGCCCTGCGTTGCCTCGCCTTCTCCTCGGACTCATGAGCAAGCTGGAGCTTCAGTCGTTTGGTATTGCTTGAGTTCACCAGCATGACACCCAAAAGTGTCAGTAGCGATCCGATGATTCCGGACCAGATAACCTCTGGAACCGATCTAAGTAGTTCAATGAAAGCCATGTAGTAGCGGGCCTAACGAGGCTGTGCAATAACCCCAAATTCAGCCGCCGGCCTGTATGGGGTTGCGGTGATGTTGCCGGTCATGGCCTCGTTTCCTCCTGCTCTCGTTTTCGATGGAACGGGGCCCGCCCCATGGGGCTCTGATCGGGCCTTTGGCGAGCATTCTGGCACCAACACCGCCCGACTTTCCACCCTACTTCTTCATCTTCATCTCGCGCCCGGCCAATTTCTCGATGTGATGCAACAGGCGGTACGACCGCCACGGCACACCCACTTTGCGGCGCCCGCGCAGCGTGAAACGGTTCAACCGCTTGTTGTGTCGAATGTTGCAAAGTGCGGCCTCCACCGTGCCGAAGCGCTGGCTATTGCGGCGCCTGCCCTCGTGGCTGCCGATGCGCTCCTTAATCGACTGGAGCAGGTCATTGGGACTTCGTTGCACATTCTTGAAGATCGCCACCTGCCGTACTGCCGAGCGCTCAGGGTCGCACAGGCACTGGTGCCTTTGTTCGCACGAACCGCATCCCGTTTTGTTGTAGCTGTACCTTTGCAGTGGCGCCCGTTGATCGTGCAGCCGCAGCCTTTTCGGACCCGCTTCGCCAAGGCACGCGAAGGTTGCCATGGTTTCACTCCTGCGGCGATAGCAACAAACGACCTTTTCCCGCTGGGTATTGCCCAAAAACGTCCTGAAACACCCGTAGCGCAGCCCCAACCTCCCCCCCAGACGCCACCCACCCCGCCGAGTCATCCTCGGGCGGGGTGGGTTGGGTGGGGCCGGCGCGGCCGGCCTGGGGTGTCGGAGGCTTTGGGGCGGCTTACTTGGCCTTGATCACCAGGTTGACGATGTCGGAGTAGA
>JAEUOU010000037.1 GCA_016790575.1 Burkholderiaceae bacterium
CAATGCTGCGCTCAAGGTCGAGTCTCTTGTCTCGTTCATTCAGGTAGAAGTCGAAACCCTTCGGCAACTGGAGGAGGCCCTCGACGCTGGCGTAAAGATGGTGTTGCTGGACAACATGTCTCTCGAAGACATCAGAGCCTCTGTGAAGTTGGCCAAAGGGCGATGCAGTCTGGAGATATCTGGCGGGGTCACCTTTGAAAACCTTCGGACGTATGCCGAAACGGGTGTGGACCGAATCTCTGTCGGAGCGCTGATCAAGGATGTCAAAGCCGTGGATTTTTCCATGCGTTTCCAAGACAAACCCGTTGAGCACTAGTGAGCCCAGGTTTTCAAAAGTCGGGGGTTGTCCTGGGATAACGTTAAAGTCCGCTTGAAAACCTGACCGTCCAAGTACCAGGAGGACAGTTCATTCCCGGAGCGGTTCATGGTCGGCCGCGGCGGAGTGATTGCTCTGACCGAAGTACTTGATGACGTCAAGCATCAAGTACAAGGCAGCCCGAGCGGCAGGAGGAGACGCAGATCATCATGGATTTGTTGGCCGCGCGCTCCTGCTTGGACAGCAGTTGGTCGCGGTGATCGATATCGCCCGAGATGACCTTGGTCTCGCAGGCGCCACACACGCCTTCGCGGCAGCTGTGGTCGGGGCTGAGGCCCGCCTCAATGAGTGCATCGAGCAGGGTCACACCGGGCGGCACCTGGACCGTTCGGCCGCTTCTGCGCAGTTCCACGGTGTAGCCGCTGGCGGGAATCGAGGGTGCCGTCGTCGGGGTGGCGGCAAAGCGCTCCAGGTGTACGTTCTGCTGGCCCAAGCGCTCGCAGGCGCGTTCATAGGCATCGAGCATGGGGCCGGGGCCGCAGCAATAGAAGTGGGTGCCCGGCGGATGGTCGGCGAGCAGGCGTTCGAGGTCCGGTGGGCCACCTTGCTCGTCGTCGAAATGACATCTCAGAGAAAGTCGGGAGTCGTGAGTCTCGACCAGCGCTTCGATCTCGGCCAGGAAGGCCGCCTCAGAGCGGCTTCGCGCGCAATAGACGAGCTGCGCCTCGCACCCGAGCGCTGCAAGGCGCCTCAGCATGGCGTAGACCGGCGTGATGCCAATGCCCCCGGCAAGCAGCACGCTGCGCGGCGCGGCCTCGTCCAGCCGGAAGTGGTTGCGCGGAGCGCCGATGGCGACGGTCTGGCCGACGCGTAGCTGCTCGTGCACGAAGCGTGAGCCGCCCCGGCTGTGGCGGTTGTTGAGTACCGCCACCACGTAGCGGTGGGTCTCGCCCGGATTGACCAGGGAGTAGCTGCGCACCAGGCCGTTGCCCAAGTGCAGGTCAATGTGCGCGCCGGCCTCGACGGCGGGGAACGCGGCGGCAGGCGGCACCGGGCGCAGTTCGACACCGACGATACCCGGGGCTTCGTGGCGCATCTGGAAGACGAGCGCCTGCAGAGTTTTTGTGACCATGGCTTACATGATG
>JAEUOU010000013.1 GCA_016790575.1 Burkholderiaceae bacterium
TCGGCCAGCATCAGCAGCGCAGGCTCGGGCAGCCACCGCGGATGCCATGTGGTGCGCAGTTCGTACGCCACGCCTGACTGCTGCACCAGCTGCAGCGCCCGCGCGGTTTCCCGCACGCTGCCCGGCGCGCCCGTCAGCGCCGGCAGTTGGGGTGGCGCGGCCTTGATGTCCAGCGCCACCCAGTCCAGCAGCGGCAGCACGCGGCTCAAGTGCGCGGCCGACACGCCAGCCGTGTGCAGTGCCGTGGCCAAGCCTGCCTCACGCACTTCGGCCAGGGCCGAGGGCAGCGCCGGGTCGAGCGTAGGTTCACCGCCGCTGAACACCAGTCCGTCGAGCAGGCCGATGCGGTCCTGCCAGCGCGCACGCAGGTCAGCCCAGCGAAGCCCGGCCTGGGGCGCGCACTGAGACTGCAAACCCGGGTTGTGACAGTAGCTGCAGCGCCATGCACGCCCTCGACCGGGATCCACTGATCGCTGGCCAGCAGCAGGGTTGCCGTGTCGATCTCGTAGGTGTGCTCGCGCCGCGCGCGGATCAAGGCCGTGATCACCGCGCGCACGCGCTGGCCATGATCGGCGTCACGGGCTTCGAGAACTGCCGCATAGGTCCTCGCGATCCGTTCCCAGGTCTTCGCCGACGCCAGCAGCGGCGCGTCGGGCATGTGTTTCAGCCATATCCGGTAGCCGCCCGGGCAGGCCTCGGCTGCCTTGAACTCGGCCAGCGCCATCGCCAGCGGCGCCACGCCATCGTGCGGCCGCAGCACCCCCAGGCGTTCGCGCCGGCGCTGCGCCGCTTCCGCGTGCGTCGCTTCATTGAACTGCTCGGGCACGTACAGACGCTCGGCGAGGACGACGCCCTTCGCCCTTACGTGCTCGGCGGCGCGCTGCAGGTACTTGTGCAGCACACCCTGCGACCGCTTGCCGGCCATCGCCGGCGACCAGCGATTGAAGCCCGCGCGCTCGAACAGGAAGTGTGTCAGCGCACGAAGGCTCATCCGCCGCCGGGGCGCCTCGACCTCGCCCGGGTCATCGTCGGACCGCAGGCCAGGCGCCCGGCCCCTGACCTGTCGGTTCCACGCAAAGTCGACCCGCAGTTCGATGGCGCCCTCGGCCTCGACGACCGCATCACCCACCAATTCGCCCAGACCCGACTGCTGTGGTGAGGGCTCGAACGACGGACAAGCCGGATGGTGTTGGCTGCCGGTGTCCGGCATGCGCTTGGCCAGGTAGCTGCGATGGAAGGCGACGTACATCTCGACTCCGCCCGGTACGCACAGGCAGCGCGGGCGCTCGGGTGTCTCGTAGACAGCAGCCAACGCTTCCTGTAGCGCGGGGTCGTCCGGTTCCAGGATGCGTCCACGGATCGAGAGGCGCTGCGTGTCCATGCGGCTCGATTCTTCGGGCCCGCGCTCCCTGCGCACCAGCCCGAAACCGGACGCAATCGTGGGGCAATCGCGATCAACTGGCTCAGTATGGGCGAAGCGTCTTGTTTGGCGACGGATGCCGATGTGCGCCACGCGTGCGAGGCTTCTCGCGGTTCAAAATATGCCCAGAGCAGCCTCGCGACGGACGCTCGCGCCCGAGTGGCGATCAGCTGTCGCGCCAGAGATCGTGCATCGCGGCGGCGAACGCGCCGACGATACGCGCCTCGCCGTCGATACGGTGATCGCGCACCGCCCAGCGTCCGGCTACGAGCACGTCGCGCCACGGGCGCGAGGGCGACGAGAAGACGAGCGCGTCGAGCGTGCGCCCGGCCGGAACGCCGAGCAGCGCCGCGGCGCCGCTGTCGGCGACGAGCGCGTCGGCGCGCGCGCCTTCGACGAGCCCCCACGCGGGCTCGCCGGCCGCCGCAGCGCCGGAGGCGACTGCGGCGTCGAACCAGCACGCGGCGGTCGACGGCGCACCTGCGTCCGGCGCGGCGCCGACATTGCGCTGGCGCAGCACGAGGCGCTGGCCGTACTCCATCCAGCGCAGTTCCTCGAGTGCGTCGCGCGTGACGTGGCATGCAAGACACGGCGCAGCAACTAGGGCTGGCGTTGCGCTACCACCCGCGCTTTCCGTTGCGCCCCCGCCCTGGCGCGACGGCACGACACACCTGGTGATGTCACCGCTGGACTTCATGCAGCGGCTGGCGATTGCTGGGAAGGCGAGCGCATCGCCGAGGCGTAGTTCTTCTACGACCCCGTGCAGCGGCAGCCCAGGGCGATTAAGGTCGGGAGTCGATCGGCTCTCGTTGACGCGCGGCTTCCGAGCGGGCGCGCATCTGTACCGTGTGGAGCGTGGCCCGGCTACATGTCGGCGCCAAGCACGCACGTGTCACCTGCGCCATCAGACGAGAGTCCTTCCAGTGTTCGATCCAGTCGACTTCGCCGTCCGGACCTTCGATGAAGCCGTCCAGCGAGGCATGCATCGCGGAGATGACTCTTATCATGTGTCGCTCCAGCTGACTACGCAATCACCTTGGATTGCTTCGCTACTGCAGGCCACTGCCGGTCGGCCTTGCCCACGAAGCCCCGCACGCTGCAAGCGCGCGCCGAACCGTCATCACCGCGACCGCGACAACGATGTGGCGTGCGCAACCGCGGAACCGCGGCCGCGAACCCGAATCGCTTCTGACGCGGCGCCTTCAGAAGAGCCGAAACACCAGCGGCATCAGCAGCGCCGCAAGCACCACCTGCATGCCGAGCGCCAGCCCGGCATAGGCGCCGGCATCGGCATCGACGTGCAGGGCGCGGGCGGCGCCAATGCCGTGCGCCGCGGTGCCGAGCGAGAAGCCGCGCGCCGCATAGCCGGTGGCATCGTTGGCGATGCGCAGTGCATCGAAGAGGTACTTGCCCGAGAGCGCGCCGATCATGCCCGTGAGCACCGCGAACACGGCCGACAGCGCCGGAATGCCACCGATCTTCTCGGAGATGCCCATCGCCACCGGCGCGGTCACCGACTTGGGTGCAAGTGACAGCACTACGTCATCGGGCAGGCCCACGGCCCAGCCCAGCACCACGGCCGACCCGGCTGCGGCCACGCCGCCGAGCAGCGCCGCAAGCACCAGCCGCCCGAAGCGCGCGCGCAGTTCGGCACGGCGCTGCCAGAGCGGCCAGGCCAGCGCAACCACCGCCGGCCCGAGCAGGAAGTGGATGAACTGTGCGCCGGCGAAGTAGGTCGGGTAGTCCACGCCGGTGGCCAGCAGCCCACCCGCCAGCGTGACCACCGACCACAGCACCGGGTTGGCCCAGGGCGCGCTGTCCAGCCTCGTGTAGGCCGCGTTCGCCAGCAGGTACACGACCAGCGTGGCCGTGAGGCCGAACAGCGGCGTGGCGGAGAGATAGACCCAAAGTTCGACGAAGCGGGGCAATGGCTAAACCTGCTTCTTTCTGCGTTCAAACGCCTGCAGCACGAGCACCGTCACGGCCAGCCCGGTCCAGGTCGACAGCACGATGACGAAAAGCATGCGGCCGCCGTACTGTCCGAGCAGCGCGAGGTGGGTCATCACGCCCACGCCGACCGGGATGAACAACAGGGACAGATGGGCGAGCATGAAGTTCGCACAATCGGCCACCGGTTCGCGCACCGCGGAAAAGTGAAGACTGGCGAGCAGCAGCACCAGGCCGACCACCGGGCCGGGCAGGGGCAGCGACAAGCCGCGTGAGAGCACTTCGCCGATCGACTGGAACACCAGCAACCAGGCCATGCCGCGCAGGCCATTCATCGTGTTCTGTCCTTCCTTCACTGGCTCACCACGTGTGCCCTGAATTTGCTCGCTAATCAGGACACCACATGGCTTGCAACATCGATCTGCCGCAAGCACACGACAACGTGATGGTGACAGATGCCGTCTCGCGGCCAGGGGCCGGCCTCGGGCTGCCGCCCATGCCGCCCATTCCGCCGCCCGAATTGAGGGCTCGAAGCGGCATGTGACACTCAGTACGCCCGGGCTTCGAAACCCGCCGAGCAAATGCGGCCGACCACGTTGTCGCGGCATCACGATCACCGCCCGCAGTCCCAGACGCTGCGCATGGTGGGCAACGCCCTGCGCGTGGTTGCCGGCCGAGGCCGCGATCACGCCGGGCACCGTCGCGCCGCTCTCGAGCAGCGAAGCGAGCTTGTCGAGCGCGCCGCGCTCCTTGAACGAAGCAGTGAACTGCAGGTTCTCGAACTTCAGGAAGACTCGGGCGCCGACGACCTGCGATAGCGTCTTCGACTCCAGGCACGGCGTCTCGAGCACCTGGCTCGCTAAGCGCTGCGCTGCCGCCTCGACGTCGGAAAGACGCGTCATCGTTATCTCGTTTACGCGAACACGGGTGGTGCTGCGCCCGCCAAGGTCACCTTCATCGTCGTGCGGGCGCAGCGAGGCTTCGCGCCGCGGCGGTTGAACCGGGCGTCACTGCGCGCACCAGCCGCCGTCGATCGACATGGCGGCGCCGCGGATCTGGTCGGCCGCATCGCTGCACAGAAAGGCGATCAGCGCGCCCACGTCGGACTCGCCGACGAAGCGACCGGTCGGCTGCTTGCCGAGCAGCGTCGCCCGCGCCGCCTCCTCGCTCACGCCCTCGGCGGCGGCGCGTTCGCGCGCCTGCTGCACCAGGAACGAACTGTTCTCGACCCAACCCGGACAGATCGCGTTGACGGTGATCCCGGTCTGCACCAACTCCAGGGCCAGCGCCTTCGCCATACCGACCGCCCCATGCTTGGCCGCCACGTAGGCCGCCTTGTAGCCGGAGCCGACGAGGCCCTGCGACGACGACACGTTGACGATGCGCCCCCAGTTGCGCTCTCGCATGCCGGGCAGCACCCGACGGCAGGTGTGAAAGCAAGCGCTGAGGTTGACCGCGATGTCCTGCTCCCAGCGCTCGACTGGCATTGACTCCAGCGGGCCCGCGTACTGCACGCTGCCGCCGTTGATCAGGATGTCGATGTGTCCCAGTTCGGCGAGCACGCGGCTCATCATGGCGTCGATCGACTTGGCGCTGGCCAGGTCGGCCTCGTAGAACGAGATCGCCGGCGCAAGGCCGGCTGCGCGCAAGCGCGCATGAATGGGCTCGACCTTCGTCGGAGCGCAGTGCACAGCCAGCGTCGCCTGTGTGCGCGCCAGGGCGACGATGGCGCCGATGCCGACGCTCACGTCAGAGCCGCCGATGACGAGTGCGGTCTTGGCCGCCGGCATGACCGACGCGCTCACTCGATCACGACTCCGGCGCCTCGAACGACCTCGCCCCACTTCTTGATCTCGGCATCGAGGAAGGTGGCGAACTCCGCGGGCGTGCCTCCCATCGGTTCGACCCCCATCCCGGCCAGGCGCTCGCGGAAGGCGGGCTGCGCCAGAATCTTGTTGACGGCGCCGTTGAGGCTGTCGACGACAGCTTTGGGCGTGCCCTTGGGCGCGGCGAAGCAAAGCCAGGTGGTGGATTCGATTTTCGGGAAACCTGCCTCGGCCATGGTCGGCACGTCTGGAAGCGCCACCGAGCGCTGGGGCGCCATGACCGCGAGCGCCTTGACTTTGTTCGCCTTGACGTGAGTGGCGATGCCGGGGACCAGTTGGAACATGATCGGAACCTCGCCCGAGAGCAGCGAGGTGGTCGCGGGACCCGCGCCGTTGAACGGCACATGGGTCATGGTTGTCTGGGTCGATTGACGGAACAGTTCGGCGGCGGTGTGCATCGAACTGCCATTTCCCGTCGTGCCGAAGTTGGCGCCCGGGTTCTTCTTCACGTACTCGACGAACTCCTTGACGTTGTTCACCGGAATCGACGGGTGGACGACCAGGATGTTGGGGACGTTGCCGACGACGATGACGGGTTCAAAGTCCTTCTGCGGGTGAAACGGCAGGTTCTTGTACAGCGCAAGGTTGGTGGCCATCGTGCCGGCGCCGGTGAACAGCACGACATGCCCGTCGGGAGCGGCACCCTTGACGTACGCCGCGCCGATGTTCCCGTTCGCGCCGGGCTTGTTCTCGACGACGAAGGTGCCGCCGAGCATCTTGCCAAGCTCCTCCGCGAGCATGCGCGCCAGCGGATCGGTCGTGCCTCCGCCGGCCCCGAACGGAACCACGATCGTGACGGGCTTCGACGGCCACTGCTGGGCAATCACCGCTCCCCCGAGCAAGGCGCCAGCGAGCGCCACACCAGACTGCATCAACGTACGACGTTTCATGGCGAAGTCTCCCGTGGAAGGTTGAACGGTGACATGTCAAGGCACCCGTTACGAGCCCGCAACGACCACATGCATGTAGCGCGGCCCATGCGCCCCGAGCACCAGGCTGCCTTCGATGTCGGTCGTGCCGCTGGCCCCGGTGATGAGGTTCACGTTGCGTGGCATCGGCTGGCCGGCGATCAATGCCGCGTAGTCTTCCAGGTACGCCAGGATGTCGGCACTGCGCAGCAGCACGATGTGGTGCAGTGGCAGGAAGTTCGCCAGCACCGGAGAGTCCGAACCGGAATGGAACACCAGCGAACCGGTCTCGGCGATACCCCACTTCGCCATACCCACCGCGGCAGATTCGTCCGGCGCGACTTGCGCGTGCACCTCGAATGCCGACCAATCGAGCGAGCGCAGCAGCGCGTGCGGCTGCAGCGCGACCACTGCCGGCAGCCTGCGAATCTCCAGGTACGCGGCCACCGCGGCAGGCACGTCCGCCAGCGACGCGACCTGTTCTGCCGAAGCAGCGACCTTCGGCGATGTGACGCGCGCGATGAAGGCCTCCACGAGCGAGCTTGCGAGCAGGTCGGGACGCGTCGATGGCAGGTCCGTCAGCAGCGCGGCGGCGGCGTGTTGCACAGTCGCCGCATCGATGCTGCGTCGCCCGAGCGCGGCGCGAACCCGGCCCAGGATGTCGTCGCGCGCCGTCACTTGCGCCGCCCTTCGCCGCTGGTGTAGCGGGCCATAAAAGTCCGGCCCTCGGGCGCCGGAAAGTCTCGATACTCCGCCCACGGGCCGAGCCCGGGCATGCTGCGGATCCAGCCCCCACGGCTGAACAGTCGCAGTACGCGAACAGCCACCGCCGTTTGCAGTCTGTAGAGCCACGGCCGAGAGGCCACGAAGGTGAAGACACCCATCCCGAAGCGCATCGCCGCCGGTTCCAGCCCTTCGCGCCAAGAGCGGTCGCGCCAGCCGCGCAGCAGCGTCGGCAGCGGAATGTCGACCGGGCAGACCTCCTGGCACTTGCCGTTGAGCGTGCACGCATGCGGCAGATCGCGGGACTTCTCCAGGCCGTCGAAGACCGGCGTGAGCACGGCCCCCATCGGCCCGGGATAGGTGCCGCCATAGGCATGCCCGCCCATCTGCCGGAACACCACGCAGTGGTTCATGCACGCGCCGCAGCGCAGGCAGCGCAGCATGTCGCGCAAGCCAGCCTCGGCGAGCATCTTCGTGCGGCCGTTGTCGACCAGCACGATGTGGAACTCCTCGGGGCCGTCCAGATCGCCTGGCTTCTTCGGCCCGCAATGGAAGGTGGTGTACTGCGTGACATCGGCTCCGGTGGCCGAGCGGACCAGCAGGCGCAGCAGCGCAAACGCGTGCGGCAGGCTCGGCACCAGCTTCTCGATGCCGGCCGTCACGATGTGCACACGCGGCGGCGAGGTCGTCAGCTCGGCGTTGCCCTCGTTGGTCACGGTGCAGGTCGCGCCGGTATCGGCGATCAGGAAGTTGGCGCCCGAGATCGACACGTCGGCGCTCAGGAACTTGTCGCGCAGCTCGCGCCGCGCACTGTCGACCATCGCCTCGATCGTCTCCTCGCGGTGCGGGACGCGGTGCGACTGCTTGAACATCTCCGACACCTGCTCGCGCGTGCGATGCATCGACGGCCAGACGATGTGTGACGGCCGATCGCCTCCGAGTTGCACGATGTGCTCGGCAAGATCGGTTTCGACGCGCTCGATGCCGGCCGCATCCAGCGCATGCGGCAGGCCGATCTCCTCGCCGAGCATCGACTTCACCCGCGTGACCCGCTTCGCCTGCGCCTTGCGGCAGAGATCCACGACGATGCGCGAGGCCTCGTCGGCCGAAGACGCCCAGTGCACCTCGGCACCGGAGGCGATCGCGTTGCGTTCAAACTCGAGCAAGTAGTGGTCGAAGTGCTCAATGACGTGGTCCTTGATCCGCTTGCCGCGGTCGCGGGCGGCGTCGAACTGCGGAAAGGCCGCCAGCGCGGCGGCGCGCTTGCGCTCGGCCGTGCCGGTCGTGCGGTCGACCGCGACCTTCAGCGTGGGATCGGCCAGCGCTACGTCGGCGCGCGCGCGGAAGGAGAGGATGGAGGTGTGCATTGGCTCGCTCATTCCTTCTCGCCGACGGCAGGCGCATCGGCCATGCCTGCCAGCACCTCGGCGGCGTGATAGACGCGCACCGGTGAGCCGTTGCGGTGCAGCTTGCCGGCCATGTTCATCAGGCAGCCCAGGTCGCCGCCCAGCAGCACCTGGGCACCGCTGCGCTGAACAGCGGCTGCCTTCTCGGACACCACCGCGTTCGAGATCGCCGGGTACTTCACGCAGAACGTGCCGCCGAATCCGCAGCAGACATCGTTGCCTTCCAGCGCCTTCATCTCGAGGCCGCTAACTGCGCCAAGCAGTGCGCGCGGCTGCTCGAAAACTCCCAGCTCGCGCAGGCCGGAACAGCTGTCGTGATAGGTCGCGGTGGCTGGAAACTTGACGCCGGTCGGCTTGTAGTGCATCACGTCGACGAGAAAGCTCATCAACTCGAAGGTGCGCTCACCGAGCCGGCGCGCGCGCTCGGCCCAGGCTGCATCGTCGGCCAGAGCTTCGGGATAGTGCGCACGCGTCATGCCGACGCAGGAGCCCGACGGCCCGACCACGTAGTCGTAGGGCTCAAAGAGTTCGATGAAGCGGCGCGCGAGCACGGCGGTGTCCTTCGTGTCCCCGCTGTTGAACGCCGGCTGTCCGCAACAGGTCTGCTCCGTCGGCACCTCCACCTTGCAGCCTGCGTCCTGCAGCAGCTTCAGCGCCGCGAAGCCCACGCTCGGGCGCATCGCGTCGGCCAGGCAGGTGACGAACAGCGCGACTCTAGGCACCGATCGCGAAGCCGATGACTTCAGGGTATTGCTCATGGGATAATTTTCGTTTGAGTGGTGGCGGTGAGGGTCAGGCCTCCAGCACGGTCAGCACCTCGTCGAGCATCTTCTTCGCGTCGCCGAAGAGCATGCGGTTGTTGTCCTTGTAGAAGAGCGGGTTGTCTACGCCGGCATAGCCCGAAGCCATGCTGCGTTTCATGACGATCGAGGTCCGGGCCTTCCAGACCTCGAGCACTGGCATCCCGGCGATGGGGCTCGCCGGGTCGTCCTGGGCGGACGGGTTGACGATGTCGTTCGCGCCGATGACGATAGCGACGTCGGTGTCGGGGAAGTCCTCGTTGATCTCGTCCATCTCGAGCACGATGTCGTAGGGCACCTTCGCCTCAGCGAGCAGCACGTTCATGTGCCCCGGCATGCGGCCGGCCACCGGGTGGATGCCAAAGCGCACTGTGACACCCTTCTGGCGCAGCACCTTGGTGATGTCATTGACCGTGTGCTGCGCCTGCGCCACCGCCATGCCGTACCCCGGCACGATGATCACGTTCTTGGCATCGCGCAGCAGCTCGGCGGTCTCATGCGCGCTGACAGGCACCACCTCGCCCTGAGGCTGGGCGACGCCGGACCCCGCCGCCTTGGCCGCGGGCGCGCCTCCGCCGAAGCCTCCGGCGATGACGCTGATGAAGTTGCGGTTCATCGCTCGGCACATGATGTAGCTCAGGATCGCGCCCGACGAGCCGACCAGCGCGCCGACGACGATCAGCAGGTCGTTGCCGAGCATGAAGCCTGTGGCGGCCGCGGCCCAGCCCGAGTAGCTGTTGAGCATCGAGACGACCACCGGCATGTCGGCGCCGCCGATGGCCATCACCATGTGCACGCCGAACAGCAGCGCGATGGCCGTCATGACGATCAGCGGCGTCATGCCGGCCTGGATGTCGTGCGCTCGCAGGAACTCGCGGCCGAACCAGATCACCACCAGCAGGCCCGCCAGGTTGAGCAGGTGCCGCGCGGGCAGCAGCAGCGGTTTGCCGCCGATCTTGCCCGACAGCTTGCCGAAGGCGATGAGCGAGCCAGAGAACGTGACGGCGCCGATCAGGATGCCGACGTAGATCTCCACCTCATGGATCGCCTTCTCGGCGGGTGTCGGAAACACGGTGGAGGTGTCGACGTAGCTGGCAAATCCCACCAGGCAGGCGGCCAGGCCCACCAGGCTGTGCATCAGCGCGACGAGCTCGGGCATCTGCGTCATCTGCACCTTCTTTGCGGCGAAGAGCCCGACCACGCCACCGACCACGAGCGCGGCGACGATCCAGGAGATGCCGACAGAGCTGACGCGCGGACCCAGCACCGTCGCCAGCACGGCCACGGTCATGCCGATGATGCCGAACAGGTTGCCGCGGCGTGCCGTCTCGGGGTTGGACAGGCCACCCAGGCTCAGGATGAACAGGATGGTCGCGCCGATGTAGGAGACGGTGGCCAAACTGGAAGTCATGGTCAGCGCCTCCTCATCATTTGCGGAACATCGCAAGCATGCGGCGCGTGACCGCGAAACCGCCGAACATGTTGACGGCCGTGAGCACCAGAGCAAAGACCGCCAGCCCGAGAATCAAGGCATTGGGACGATTGGCCGATCCGGCCGCGTCCAACGGCGGTGCCACCTGCACGAGCGCGCCGATCGCGATGATCGACGAGATCGCGTTCGTGACGCTCATCAGCGGCGTGTGCAGTGACGGCGTCACGTTCCAGACCACCATGTAGCCCACGAAGCAGGCCAGCACGAAGACCGTGAAGTGCGAGAGGAACGTGGCCGGCGCGTACAGGCCCACCAACAGGAAGACCAGCGCGCCCAGGCCGAACGTGGTGGCCAACCCCCTGACAGACATCGGCTCGCCGGCACCGTGACCATGGCCCTTGGGTGCCGGCGCCACTGCGGCGGCTTTCGGCTTGGGCGCTACGGCGGGCAGCTTCGGCGGTGGGGCCGGCCAGGTGAGTTCGCCATCCTTGAGAACCGTCAATCCACGGATCGCGTCGTCGTCGAAGTTGACGTTGATCGTGCCGTCCTTGGTCTTGCACAGTTCTTCGGTCAGGCGCAGCAGGTTGTTCGAGTACAGGGTGGACGACTGCTTGGCGAGGCGGCTGACCAGATCGGTGTAGCCCACGATCGTGACGCCGTGCTTGACCACCGCCTGGCCAGGTTCGGTCAGTTCGCAGTTGCCGCCTTGTTCAGCCGCCATGTCGACGATCACGCTGCCGGGCCTCATGCTGCGCACCATCTCGGCGGTGATCAGCTTGGGAGCCGGCTTGCCGGGGATCAGCGCGGTCGTGATGATGATGTCGGCATCCTTGGCCTGCTCGGCGTACATCGCGCGCTGTGCAGCCTGGAAGCCCTCGCTCATCACCTTGGCGTAGCCGCCGCCGCCGGAACCCTCCTCCTCGTAGTCGACCTTGACGAACTCGCCGCCGAGCGACACCACCTGGTCGGCCACCTCGGCCCGGGTGTCGTTGGCGCGCACGATCGCACCCAGGCTGGCGGCGGTTCCGATGGCAGCCAGACCCGCCACGCCGGCGCCGGCAATGAACACCTTGGCCGGCGGCACCTTGCCCGCCGCCGTGATCTGGCCGTTGAAGAAGCGGCCGAACGCATTGGCCGCTTCGATGACGGCGCGGTAACCGCTGACGCCGGCCATGGACGTCAGCGCATCCATCTTCTGGGCCCGGCTGAGCGTGCGCGGCAGGCAGTCGATGGCCAGGGCGGTCACCTTGCGCTCGGCCAGCTGCTGCATCAGCGCGGGGTTCTGCGTCGGCCAGATGAAGCCGATCAGGGTCTGGCCTTCATGCATCAGGCCCACTTCATCGGCCGTGGGCGGACGGACCTTGAACACGATGTCCGACTGGGCCCACAGCTCGGCAGCGGTCGGCACGACCGTGGCGCCCTCCGCGCGATAGGCGTCGTCGCTGATGGTTGCGTCGTCGCCCGCGCCTGACTCCACCGACACGGCAAAACCCAGCTTGACCAGTTTGGCCACGGCTTCGGGCACCGTGGCAACGCGCTTCTCGCCCGGAAAAATCTCGCGGGGGACACCGATTCGCTGAGATCGGGGGGCGGCGGCTGCCGATTCGGTCACGGAGGAAGGCTGTTGCATGATGGAACTCCTCAGGAATTGTGGAGGTGGTGGCCGCCTGAGTGCGTAATCCTCCGCCGGGTCGGATCGAGCACACGGAATGACTCACTTCATATAAGTATCGGATTATTTATGCCGATGCTTACACGGACTGTCAGCGGCGCATTGTGCGGGATTTTGGGGCGCATGGGGCTGGTTCGGGCTCGTGTGGCGATTCCCGCCGGATAATCCGCCGATGGAAACCCGTTGGAAACCCAGCGTCACCGTGGCGGCCATTGTCGAACAGGGTGGCCGTTATCTGCTGGTCGAAGAACATACCCCGGAAGGGCTGCGACTGAACAACCCGGCGGGCCACCTGGACCCCGGCGAGGCACCCGTCGACGGCTGCACAAGGGAAGTGCTGGAGGAGACCGCTTGTGCTTTTCAGCCGTCCGGGCTGGTCGGCGTGTACCTGTCGCGATTCCAGCGTTCGGACGGTGAAGACATCACGTACCTGCGCCTGGCATTCTGTGGCGAGGTCGGCCCGCCCGACCCGGGGCGTTCGCTGGACGCCGGTATTGTTCGAACGCTCTGGATGACGCCAGATGAAGTGCGCGCAAGTGCCCACCGGCACCGTAGTCCTCTGGTGCTGCGTTGTATCGAAGATCACCTGGCGGGACACCGCTACCCACTGGCATTGATCCATACCGACCCCGGAGTCTTTGAAACGGGCCCGGCATGATCGATGGCCCGTTTCTCTGGGTCCTGCTCGGCGCAGCCGCTTTCGCCGCTGGCGGGCTTAACGCCATCGCCGGTGGCGGCAGTTTCCTGACCTTTCCGGCACTGGTGTTTGCGGGGGTGCCGCCCATTGCCGCCAATGCCACCAGTGCGGTCGCGGTCAGCCCCGGATATCTGGGCAGCAGTTGGGGCTTTCGACGCGAACTGGCCGAATTGCCGGCGGCGCTCCTGCGCCGCGAACTGGTCCTGGCGGCAACAGGTGGCGTGGCGGGCGCGTTGTTGCTGCTGGTGACTCCGGCCCGGCTTTTTTCGAGCCTGGTACCCTGGTTGCTGCTGTTTGCCACGGCCCTGTTCGCGCTAGGGCCTCGCATTGCCCAGCGGGCCGGCAAAGGCCGAGGACTGGCGCACTGGCGAAATCCCGGGCTGTTTCTGGTGGCGGTCTACGGCGGCTATTTCAACGGCGGGCTGGGCATCTTGCTGATGGCGCTGTACACGCTGGCAGGCGAGGCACGGCTGAATACGGTCAACGCGCTGAAGAATTTCAATTCATTTGTTCTGTCGCTGCTGTCTGTGGTGGCCTTCGCGTGGGCGGGTGTGATCGTCTGGCGGGAGGCTGTACTGATGATGCTGGCGGCCACCCTGGGTGGGATGGTCGGTGCGCGGCTGGCACGGCGCCTGCCCGTGGCCTGGGTCCGCGCGATCGTGATCCTGACCGGGCTGGTGATGAGCGCCGCATTCTTCTGGCGGGTTCGCTGAGCGGCTCGGCTACCGGGCCTGAATCCTTCACGCGGGTTATCCCCAGTTCACGCACCGCCCGCAATCCTCGACATTTGTTCCAGGTACCAGTACGGGTATTGGTATATGGAGTCGATCGGCTGTTTCGAGGAGTGTCTTGTGGAAACCATCGCAGTAGAAATCGGTCGCCGTCAAATGGTTCAGGCCGGCGTGCTCGGGCTTGCGGCGTTTGCCAGCGGCTGCGCCTCGGTGGTGACGCCGGCCAAGGCGCGGGTTGTTGTTGTCGGCGGAGGTTGGGGCGGTCTGGGCGCGGTCCGCGTGCTGGCGGCGGCAGGTACGGTCAACGTGACCCTTGTCGAACCCAACGAGGCATTCATGTCCTGCCCTCTGAGCGCGCATTACATCGCGGGGCACCAGCCCGCCAGTGACTTTCAGCGCAGCTACACCCGCATTGACCAGTTGGGGGTGCGGCGCTTGCGTGAGCGCGTGACAGCAATTGACCGGGAAAAGCGTGAAGTCGTCACCGGCACCCAGCGGCTTCGCTACGACTATCTGATCCTTTCGCCCGGCATCGAATACATCGAAGACAGCATCCAAGGCTATGCCGATGCGCGGGCGCAGTTGCCGGTGGGTTTTCGCGCCTTCGAGCAGTTGGCGGTACGCCAACAGGTTGACCGTTTCCTGGACGCCGGAGGCAGCTTTGTCATCGGTATTCCGAAACCACCCTACCGTTGCCCGCCAGCGCCCTACGAGCGCGCATTCCTGATCGCCGAACAGATGAAAAGGCGTGGAACCAAAGGCAAGATCGTGCTGATTGATGCCAACCCCGCACCGATGCCAGCGCCGATCGCGAAACCTATACTGGATGCGATGAAGGCACTGTACAGCAACCAGATCGAATACCTCACCGACACCGCCATCAGTGCCGTGGACATGGGCCGAAAGACACTGAGCACGGCGTTGGGCGAGGTCCCGTTTACCCAGGCCAACCTGATCTTGCCGATGCGTGCGCCGGCGCTCATTCGCCAGGCCGGTCTGGGTGAGCGATGGGCGGCCGTCAGGTTGCCCAGTTTCCAGAGCCAGGCCGACGAGCGCATTTATGTCATTGGCGATGCGCAGGGCACACCGTTGCCAAAAAGCGGCCATGTCGCTTTTGGCGCCGGTCAGCAAGTGGCGGGGGATGTGCTGGACCTCGTTGCAGGCAAGCCGCTGCCCAAACCCGGTGGCGAAGTGGAACTGCCCTTGGGCATTTGTTGGGCCAACGTAACCCATGCCGAGGCGATCAACATCAATGTTCGCACCACGATCAGCGCTGCGGCCGCCCCCCAGTTGCGGTTTACCGTCGATCCGGCGCACAACGCCCGCTCAGGCGCGGCAGCTATGAGCTGGGGACAGGGCATGTGGAAGGCGATGCTCGGCTGAGCCGTTGCGACACGGGGATAATTCCCCCATGGCGAACAAGCAGCGTGTGGTCGTCGGTTTGTCCGGCGGCGTGGATTCGGCCGTGAGCGCGTACCTGCTCAAGCAGCAGGGCTACGAGGTCATTGGCATCTTCATGAAAAACTGGGAAGACGACGACGACAGCGAGTACTGCTCGTCCAACGTCGACTTTGTGGATGCCGCCGCTGTGGCGGACGTGATCGGCATCGAGATCGAGCATGTCAATTTCGCCCGCGACTACAAGGACCGGGTGTTCGCCGAGTTTTTGCGCGAATACCAGGCGGGCCGCACGCCCAACCCCGACATCCTGTGCAACGCGGAGATCAAGTTCAAGTCATTTCTTGACCATGCGATGCGCCTGGGCGCGGAGAAGATTGCCACCGGGCACTACGCGCGGGTGCGTCACAACCCCGTCAGCGGCCGGCATGAGCTGCTCAAGGGGCTGGACCCGTCCAAAGACCAGAGCTATTTTCTGCACCGCCTGGACCAGGCCCAGCTGTCGAAAACGCTGTTTCCCGTTGGCGAGCTGCACAAGACCGAGGTGCGGCGCATCGCCGCCGAGATCGGGCTGCCCAATGCGAAGAAAAAGGATTCCACCGGAATCTGCTTCATCGGCGAGCGGCCGTTTCGCGAGTTCCTGAATCGCTATATCAGCAAGGAGCCCGGCCCCATCTGCGACGGCACCCCCGAACCCGGGAGTCGAGGGTTTGGTCGCGTCATCGCCCAGCATGTGGGCCTGTCGTTCTATACACTGGGCCAGCGTCAGGGGCTGGGTATCGGGGGCATCAAGGCCAAAGGGGCACAAAAGGGGGGCGGCGAACACGCTCCGTGGTTCGTCGCCCGCAAGGACATCCAGTACAACACCCTGTGGGTGGTGCAGGGGCATGACCACCCGTGGCTGAAGTCCTCTACCCTGAAGGCCGGGGATTCCAGCTGGTGTGCGGGCGAGGCACCACCAGCTGGTCACTATGCCGCCAAGACGCGATACCGCCAGGCAGACGCGCCCTGCGCCTTGGCGCTGGAGCCCGGTGGCGACTTCCACCTGCGCTTTGACCAGTCGCAGTGGGCTGTCACGCCGGGGCAGAGTGCGGTCCTCTACGACGGCGAGGTCTGCCTCGGTGGCGGCGTTATCGGCGGCGCCGAGGCCATCGAGCTCGCATAAGTATGAAAACAATAGCGTAAGGCGACCTTTTTACGCTGGGTATTGCCCCATTCGACGAATATCCCGGGCTGATTGCGCTCGGCATCGATTATCAGGCTCTCCACGCCGCCCCGGAAGCCGCCGCTGAGGCGTGACGATCTGACATCAGGCTGACGCTTGTTGCAGTCTGCCTTTGATCTTTCGCAAGAAATGGCGTGAGGGTTAACCCTAGAATCGGCATAGTTTTCTTTGTCCGAGCTACCCCATGAACCACTCTCTTCCGAATACCCGTCGTTTCTCCCGTCAGCTGGTGCTGATGGCGGCTTTGGGCACCCTGGTGCCACTGGTCATGTTGGCGATGTTGTATGCCCTCGCGCCCCTGCCGCTGAGCACGGCTGCGGCGGCATCGCTGCGCACGGCCAATGCGGTTGCGGGCGTGCTGGTGAGCGTCAACGCGGTTGCCGTGGCGGTGCTGTGGGTCGCCCATCGCTTGATGCGCCGTCGCCTGCCGGTCCAGGGAGCCTGGCAGCCGGTCCGCATGACTCGCCGCGCGTCGGCCTGACGGTCGAGATCCTCGGCAATTCGCGCCAGAGGAGAGAAAAAGCCCGCCGAAGCGGGCTTTTTTTTGGCCGGGTGGTGCCGCCCGCCGGTTCAACTTGTGGATGCCGAGCGGTTAGTCGGGCGTTGCAAGCGGCATAGCAAGGGATAGGCGACGGCTGTACCCATGGCGCCGGCGGTCAGTGACCAACCGGCCAGATTGAACCAGTCAACCCAGTAGCCCATGTCGGACAAGGATGAAAGGTTGATCCCCGGCAAGGCGAAAAAAGCCAGCACCGTGGTGACGCCGCCAAGAATCAGCGCTTGTGGCACACGGGACAGGCGCAGATCCCTGCGGGCCATCCACATCAGGCCGATCCAGGCGGCCAGACAGACTGGAATCAGCGGGCCATAAGACCAGGCGATCTCGACCACGATATTGAGCATGAGCCAGATTTCGTACATGGTTTTCTCCGTTGGGTGGCGCTCAGACACGGCCTTTGAGCACGGCGATATAGGCGGGCTTGAGCATGCGGTACTTCAGCAGCCAGCCGAAGAAACCCGCTTGCAGCGGCTGCAGCATGGGCAGTGACGGCGTCAGTTTGCCGTCGTAGTCGAACTCGATCAGCATCGCCGCACCTTCATGCACGATCAGGGGACACGAGGTGTAGCCATCAAAGGCCAGCCCCGGTTCGCGTCCGGCAATCCCGTCCACCAGGTGCTGCGCAACGATGGGCACGCTCTTCTTCACGGTGGCGGCGGTTTTCCCACGCGGTGTCCCGTTGCTGTCGCCGACGCCAAACACGTTGGGGTAACGGCGGTGCCGCAAAGTCGACTTGTCCACTTCCAGCCAGCCGCCTGCCGCCATGGGCCCCTCTTTCCAGGCCAGGTCGGACTGCTTCAGCGCGTCTGGTGCCCGCATCGGCGGGACCACGTGAATGAAGTCGTACGGTACCTCGCTGGTCAGGCCTTCCGGCGTGACGAAGGTGGCCCGGCGCGCACCGATATCCACCGCCTTGAGTTTTTGTGTCGTCTCGACGCCGATGCCCAGGTCCTTCCAGCGGGACAAAACGTTGTCGTTGACCGTCTTGACGCCGAACACGTTGCCCAGCGCCGAGTAGAACGTGACCTTGGACTTGTCCAGTGTGCCCGCCTTGGCCAGACGGTCTCGCAGCATGAAGGTCATCTTCAAGGGAGCGCCCGCACACTTCAACGGGGTAGCCGGAAGGGTCATCACGGCCTGCCCGCCTTGGTAGCGGAATCGGTTCATGGCACTCCAGGTGGCCGCTGCCGCCTCGGCCGATGGGTACACGCTGGTGAGACCGTTGCTGCCTATGGCTTTCAGGTCCATGCCTTCGATAAGACTCCAGTCCTGGTGTGTTCCGATGGCGACCACCAGATAGTCGTAGCGGATGCGCTGCCCTCCCGCGGTGCGCACGGTGTTGGCAGCGGGGTCGAACTCGACCACCATGTCCTTGACCCAGTCGACCGAGGCGGGAATGAAATCGGCGTTGCGGTCGATGACCTTCTCCACCGGCCAGATGCCGGTTGCCACCAAGGTGTAGCCGGGCTGATAGTTGTGAACCTCTTTGGCATCGATCAAGGTGATGCGCGCGCCGTCGAGCATGTGGGTGAGCCGGTTCGCCATGGCAATGCCGCCCAGGCCGCCGCCGGCTATCACGATATGGGCCTTGCTCGCGACCCGCGCGGCCCTGGCATCGGGATGGCTCGCCAGAGCGCCGGCAAGGCCGGCACCGGCCAGCTGGGAAAGCATGCGTCGCCGCGACAAACCGTCGGGGGGAGCTTCGGGCGTTTCGGTGGAATCCGTTGTCATGGCAGTCTCCTGGGTGTAATACTGGTAAGGGTATAAACGCACCACACATTGAACGGCAACTGTCAAAATATCCATTGATCTGCATCAATGGATTTGCGGGGACTTCCCCGAGGATTCGGTGCCAGCTTTCCTGTTCGCCCCTCTCTGGAGACCCGCATGACACACCCGACAACCGCGCCAGTGCCCGGCCGCCGCCGTCTTCTCACGGCGGGGGCTGCTGCCACCGGGCTGGCCGCCCTTGGCCTTTGGCCCGAAACCCGGTTGATGGCCCAGCAGGTGGCCGACTTCATCGAAGGACCGCCGGTGGCCGATGTGGCGCCGCGCCAACTCTCGCCGCGGGTCTGGCTGATCTATGCCGAAGATGGCTTTCCCACCCCGGAAAACCGCGGTCTGATGGCCAGCATCGTATTTGTCGTCACGTCTGCCGGCGTCCTGGTGCTGGACTCCGGCTGTTCCCTGCAGATCGGGCAGATGGCCATCCGCATGATCCGAAAGACCACCAACCGCCCTGTGGTCGCCGTATTCAACAGCCACTACCACGGCGACCATTGGCTGGGAAACCATGCTTTTGCTGACACTTATGGTCCCGCCTTGCCCATCTACGCTTTGCCCCACACCATCGAGCAAATCCGTGGCGTCGAGGGCAACCTCTGGCGCAGCCTGATGGAGCGATGGACCAACCAGGCCACCGCCGGAACCAAGGTGGTCCCGCCCAACCAGGCGGCTGCCCATGGCCAGATCCTGAAATTCGGTGACACCACCATCCGCCTGCACCATTACGGACAGGCGCACACGCCGTCGGACCTTTGCATGGAAGTGGTCGAAGACAAGGTCACGGTGGTCGGCGACATTGCCATGACCAACCGGATCGCCAACATCGATGATGGCTCTTATCCCGGTACGTTCAAGTACTACCGTGCCTTGCAGGCCGCCGCAGGAGAGCAGCTTTGGGTTCCCGGTCACGGCGAACCCAGTCGCGACCTCTTGCGCACCTACGGCAGTTTCCTCGCCGGTATCTGGGAGCCCTGTCTTCAGGCCGTCAAGGACGGCAAGCCCGAATCCGAGGCGAAGACCATGGTGCTCAGGGACCCGCGCGTGGCTTCAAGGGCGAAGACTATGCAGGGCTTTGACAGCAACATCGGCAAATACACCAGCCTGGCCTATCTGGAAGCGGAAAAAGAGGCGTTCTGACGCCCGGGCGTGGTACTGCCCGGGCCAGCCGGCAGGCACGGGTTCCGTGCCCGTAACGGAACGTCAAAGGGATGTTCAGAGGGGCCGTTGCCCCACCCAGCGGGTGACATGGGCCAGACCCTGGTGGCCCGGGCCTTCGTCCAGCGTGGTTTCGCCGTGCCACGACAGCACAGGCGCGAGCAGCCCGGCAAAGTCGGCGTCGAGCTGCTGCGGGGTGCAGAGCATGTCCGGGTCTTTCGGCCCGCCGCTGTGGTGGCGCAGCTGCTCCGGGTGGAAGGCTTCCAGGATCAGCCAGCCCCCCGGCGCCAGGCCGGCCGCCAGGCGCTGGTGTGCGCCGGTGCGGATGGCGGAGGGCACATGGGTGTAGACCAGCACCACGGCGTCCCAGGCGAGCGCCTCGGGCGCCCAGTCGGCCAGGTCGGCGAGCACCGTGGTCAGCGGCACACCGGCCGCCGCGGCCAGCGCGCGGGCTTTGTCCAGCCCCACGGCGGAGGCATCCACCGACGTGACGGCATGGCCCTGGCGCGCCAGCCAGACGCCGTTGCGGCCTTCGCCGTCGCCGGGCACGAGCACGCGGCTGGCGGGGGCCAGCCGTGCGGCCTGCGCGCGCAGGAAGGTGTTGGGTTCGGTGCCATATTTGTAGCCCGGTCCGGCGAAGCGTTCGTCCCAGAAGTTCATGGCGAAACGATCAAGGGGTGCTGTGCAGCCTGGCATGGATGCGGCGTGTGGTGCGCCACACGGCCCACAGCACCAGGGGAATCAGCGCACCGGCTGCAATCTCGGGGTTCACCGGTACGCCCGCGCCCTTGAGCGCCTTGCCGCCATACAGCAGCAGGCTGACCATGTAATACGAAATGGCCGCGATCGACAGCCCCTCCACCGTCGACTGCAGCCGCAGCTGCAGCTCTTGTCCGCGGGTGAGTTTTTCCAGCAGCTGCTGGTTCTGCTGCTCGGTGGCGATGTCCACCCGGGTGCGCAGCAGGTCGCTGGTGCGGGCCACGCGCTCGGAAAGCGAGGTCAGCCGCTGAGCCGTGGCGACGACGGTAGCCATGGCGGGCGAGAGGCGCCGCTGCATGAACTCGCCGATCGTCTGCGTGCCCGGAATCGGGTGTTCCCGCAGCTCGGCGATGCGCTGACCGACCAGCGTGTCGTAGGCACGTGTCGCCGCGAACCGGTAGGCGTGTTCAGCGGTGGCCCGCTCCACCCGGGCCGCCAGCGCCACCAGGGTATCGAGCAGTTGCGCGTCAGAGGCGGCTTTCCCCTCCAGCTGGGCGGTGATGTCGGCCAGTTGCCGTTCCGCCGCCGCCAGTTCAGGCGCCAAGGCCTTGGCCACCGGAAGGCCGCGCAAGGCCATCAGGCGGTAGGTCTCCAGTTCGACCAGCCTTTGCGAAATCCGCCCCGCGCGGGTTTCGGTGGTATCGGGCTGGGCGATGACCAGCATCCGCTCGAACCCCCCGTCGCGCAGGCGAAAGTCTGTCGCCACCATGGAATGGTGTTGATTGCCAAGAACCGAGGCGACCACCCAGCGCTCGCCCAGCCAGTCCCGCGCCCGGACCAGGCCTGCCTCCGCATCGTGCAGGTCGCCGGTCAGCATGACCAGCTCGATCGCTGCGATGGTGCGGCCGGGAATGCCGGCCAGCCATCCGGTCGGAACCATCAGGTGGGGTGTCAGCTCGGGACTGGTGCTCTGGCCCAGTGGCGCAGCGGGCAGAGGCTGCACCAGGGTGTACCGTGTGAACTCGGAATGACGCTCCCATTTGAGCACGGCATCAGGCAATGCAAGCCGGACGAAATTGCCCGCCAGCCGCCAGGCCTCCAGAGCCTCGTGGCCGGGAAGCCTCCGCAGGTGGTCATGTTCCTGGTCCCGCGAAACGCCGTGATTCAACACGGCGACGTAGACCACCAGCGCCGGCAGCCGAATTCGCGCCGGCGGCCGCACATGGACCTCGTTGTGCAAAATTGCGCGCAGGTCGTCGTCAGGCGGCAAGAACGGGTTGGACGTCGTTGACATGGCAGGCAAGGCAAAGTCGGACATGGATGCCAGCGGCTAAAAGGGGTTGGATTCGCGACTTCAATGCCCTGAATGCTACTATAAAAATAGCACAAAACGACCTTTGCACGCTGGGTATGGACCTAAAATGCCCAGAAACCGGCCGGATCGTCAGCTCCGACAGGCGAGCAGGGCCTGAAATTCCTGCAAGAGGTCGGGCAGACCGTCCGCAGCGGGCGAACCCGAGGGCAGCCGGTCGGCAAGTTCCTGTTCCAGCAGGCACACGGTCATGCGGGCGTAGGTGCTGTCCAGTGCCCGACGCACGGCCGAAAACTGCTGTGCCACCTTGCGGCAGTCGTCGCCGCGTTCGACCATGCGCTGAATGCCCCGCAATTGTCCTTCGACACGGCGCAGGCGATTGAGAACGTCGGTGCGCGCCCGAGGCGCAGTCAGCGCGCCGCCGCCGCAGTCCGCCTCTGACGCGGGGATGTCGGTGTTCGCGGTCACCCGCCGCTCCGCGCCGGCGCTGCGTCGGCAGCGGCGATCATGGCGACCGGCTCCGGTGCGAGCAGGGTGCCATCACGCAGGCCTTTGAAGCTGGCAAGCAACAATCCTGCGATGACCAGGGAGGCCAGCGCCAGCGTGAGCATGGCCAAAGTCTGGAACCAGACTGGCCCGCCTTGCGCCAGGCGCAGCGTCAGCGCCCCAAAAGCTGCCAGCGGAAATGACAGCGCCCAGAAGGTTACCGAGAACGGCTGCGCCACCGCCCGTTGGAAAACGGTCGCCGACCAGAACAGGAAAAACAGGGCAATACCCCAGGCCATCCAGGCCAGCACCGCAGGCGCTGCCAGCTGCAGCGCGGAAAGCCCAATGACAGCGGGCGGCGCCACGGTGATGAACGTGGTCGGCAATAGCCGCTCGGGCCACATGCCGTTTACGCCCAGACGCACCGCCAGCAGCGCGAGCATGACCGGCCAGAAGAAGAGGCCCACGCCGAATTGCGCGGCGGCCCACTCGGGGTAGCCCAGTGCGATCCCGGCAAGCGGTGGAAGCACGTTGCCCACCACCGGAATGAACAGCACGGGTGTCACGCCTGGCCAGACCAGTCCACCCGGCTGGCTGCCCCGCAACCAGCGGGCCAGCACCCAGATCGTCACGCCGAACTGCCAGGCCGAACCGATGATCCACAGTCCCCGGCCGATGCCGCTTGGGCCGATCAGCGCGGTCAGCACCGTGGCCAGCAAGATCAGGGACACCGGGATGGCCGCCACGAAGGCATGACGAACCGGGTGCTTCAGGTCCTCGCCAAAGGCCTCAGGGTATCGCTGCCGCCGGAAAAGCGACAACAGTGCCAACACCAGGAACACCAGCGCGGCGACGGCGCCGATGGCCATCGCCCCCGCGCCCGCCATGTCGCCCAGGATGGGGGTGGCCTGTTTCCAGGCGAGCGACAGGCCGGCCAGCCCCATCACGGTGGCGAACCATCCGGGCATCAGGAACTTGAGCGGTGTGGAGTGGGCGGACATGGCTGCAGGCCTTTCTGATACGGGTTCGCGCTCGTGTGCTTGCTGTCCGGTACGTGGTATCAGCAGGGGAGGGTTTGCTTCGGCCGGCTCAACGGCTGCACGCCAGCGCCTGGTCCGGAACGCCCAGCTTGCGCAAGATGATGGCCATCGGGCAGAAATTGGTCAGCCCGAATTGGAACAGATTCAACCCGACAAATGCGGTAAAGGCCAGCGCCCATTTGCTGACAAACAGCGGGCTGCCCTCCACACCCAACAGCAGGGAAACGAGGATGAACAGTCCGGCAATGACACGGATGTAACGTTCGACGGTCATGAGGAAACTCCTGAAAAAGTCAGCGGGTTGAAGAAACGGGTTGGCGCGTCGCCGGCGGCACGAGGGATGGGCCCTCGTGGCGTTTGCGATAGAGAGCGAAATACAGTACCGGAATGACCACCAGGGTCAGCATCGTCGACACCAGAATGCCAAAGATCAGTGACACGGCCAGACCATTGAAGATCGGGTCGTCCAGGATGAAGAAGGCGCCGGTCATCGCGGCCAGTGCGGTCAGTGCAATCGGCTGGGCACGCACCGCTGCCGACTGCACCACCGCATCCTTGAAGGCGACGCCCTGTTTGACCTGGAGCTCGATGAAGTCCACCAGCAAGATGGAGTTGCGCACAATGATGCCGGCCAGCGCAATCATGCCGATCATGCTGGTGGCGGTGAACTGGGCGCCCAGCATGGCGTGTCCGGGCATCACACCGATGATCGTCAGCGGAATCGGTGCCATGATGACCAGCGGTGTCAGGTAGCTGCGGAACTGCGCCACCACCAGCAGGTAGATCAGGATCAGGCCGACGCCGTAGGCGGCCCCCATGTCCCGGAAGGTTTCATAGGTAATTTGCCATTCGCCATCCCACTTGATGGCGTATTGCCGGTAGGGGTCTGACGGCTGGCTGATCCAGTATTCACCCAGCTCGCCCGCGTTGGGCAGCGCTGCATCGGACAGGCGGGGCCGTATCGCAAACAGGCCGTACAGGGGCGAATCGAGCTTGCCGGCCATGTCGCCGAACACGTAGCTGACCGGCAACAGATCCTTGGTGAACAATGGCTTGTCAATGATGCCGCGCTCCACGCGTACCAGCTCCGACAGCGGCACCATCTGACCGTTTGCCGCTTTCATCGGCAAAGCCAGAACCTGGTCCAGTCCCACCTGGGATTCCCTTGGCAATTGCAGCCGGATCGGCACCGGGTACTTGGCCTGGCCGTCGTGCAGCCATGCCGCATCGGCGCCGGACAAGGCCCCATGTACCGTCTGGGCAACCGCGGCGACCGCAATTCCCAGCGATTCGGCACGTTGGCGGCGAACGGTCAGGTGGGCCTGGGCCGCATCCTCCCTCAGCGAGCTGTCTATCCCCACAATGTCCGGCGTTGCCGCGAACGCCTTGGCCACGCGGGCGGCCAGTTGCTGGCGACCGGCTTCGTCGGGGCCATAGATTTCAGCCACCAGCGGGCTCATCACGGGGGGGCCGGGCGGCACTTCGACCACCTTGACACGGGCACCGTGACGGGCGCCGATCTGTTCCAGCGCGGGGCGCAGGCGTTGCGCGATGGCGTGGCTCTTCTCATTGCGGTGCGCCTTGTCGACCAGATTGACTTGCAGGTCGCCCTGCTCCGCATCGGCACGAAGGTAGTACTGGCGCACCAGCCCGTTGAAGGTGATGGGGCTGGCGGTCCCGGCGTAGCCCTGAAGGTCACGCACCTCCTTTTGCCCGGCCAGGAAGGCGCCCATGTCGTGCAGCGCGGCGGCGGTATTCTCCAGTGGCGTGCCGGCCGGCATTTCCACCACCACCTGGAATTCGCTCTTGTTGTCGAACGGCAGCATCTTCAGAACGACCCATTGCACCAGCGTCAGGCCCACGGACAGCATCAACGCCGCCAGGATGCCTGCCAGCAGCAGCCAGCGTTTGCGGGCGCTGTCCAGGAACGGTGTGAGGATGCGGGTGAACAGGCGCTGCAGCTTCGGCCCCAGACCCTTTGCCGGCGTCGCGGTGGCACCGCCGTGGCCATCGCCATGACTTTTCATTAGCTTGAGCGCCAGCCATGGGGTGACGGTGAACGCGATCGCCAGCGATATCGCCATGCCCAGACTCGAATTGATCGGGATCGGGCTCATGTAGGGGCCCATCAGTCCGCTGACGAAGGCCATCGGCAGCAAAGC
The DNA here is from genome assembly GCA_016790575.1 of Burkholderiaceae bacterium. Classification (GTDB taxonomy): domain Bacteria; phylum Pseudomonadota; class Gammaproteobacteria; order Burkholderiales; family Burkholderiaceae_C; genus JAEUOU01. The sequence goes on from JAEUOU010000013.1 coordinate 25,444, forward strand.
CGCGATGACTGTCAGTGTGGCCAGGATGGTGGGGCCTCCCACCTCATCGACCGCCAGCGGGATGATCTCTTGCAGCGGTTTGCCAGGTTCCAGTTGCTGGTGGCGGTGAATGTTTTCCACGACCACAATCGCATCGTCGACCAGGATGCCGATCGAGAATATCAGCGCAAACAGCGAGACGCGGTTGAGTGTGAAACCCCAGGCCCAGCTGGCAAACAGCGTGGCGGTCAGCGTCAGAATCACGGCGGCGCCGACGATCACCGCTTCACGCCGGCCGAGCGCCAGGCCGACCAGCAAAATGACCGAGCCGGTCGCAAAGGCCAGCTTCTGGATGAGCTTGTTGGCCTTTTCGGCGGCCGTTTCGCCGTAATCCCGGCTGATTCGGGTTTCGATGTTGGCCGGGATCACGCTGTTGCGCAACGCTTCAATGCGCTCGCGTGCAGCGCGCGACACATCGACCGCGTTTTCCCCCGGCTTTTTTGTCACCGTCAGGGTGACCGCGGGGTATACCTGCCCGGGCTGCTCGGCAGTGGAGCCCGTACCGGGTGATGTGGCCGCGCCGGGCGAGTACCAGACATAACGCTGGGGCTGCTGGGCCCCCGCTTCCACGGTGGCCACCTCGCGCAGATAAATCGGTTTGCCCTGGTGAACACCCACCACCAGCGAGGCGATATCCTCGACACTGGTGAGGAACTCGCCGGTTTTCACACTCAATGTCTGCGGCCCGGCACCCGACGGGTCGAGCACCGCACCCGCCGGCATGCCGAAATTGGCTGCGGCCAGGGTTGCCTTGAGACCCAGAAGGTCCACGCCGCGTTCACGCAGGCGAACCGGGTCCAGGTTGACATGCACGGCACGTCCGGGGCCTCCGATGACTTGTACCTCCCGCGATCCTTTGACCGCCTTCAGGTCCAGCTCCAGGCTGCGGGCAACGCGTTCCAGGTCATGCGCAGCGAGCATGTCACGGCTCCACAGCGTGACCGCCAGGACGGGAACATCGTCGATCCCCTTGGGTTTGACGATCGGTGCCAGGGTGCCCAGACCCGTCGGCAGCCAGTCCTGGTTGGCATTGAGCACGTCATAGAGTCGCACCAGCGCCTCGGTGCGGGGTACACCCACCTTGAACTGCACCGTCAGGATCGCCATGCCGGGTCGTGCGACCGAATAGGTATGTTCGATACCCGCGATCTGGCTGAGCACCTGTTCGGCCGGCCGGGCCACCATGTTCTGTACGTCCACGCTGCTGGCTCCGGGAAAGGGAATCAGCACGTTGGCCATGGTGACGTTGATCTGGGGTTCTTCCTCGCGGGGGGTGACCAGCACCGCAAAGAGCCCCAGCAACAGGGCCACCAAGGCCAGCAAGGGCGTGATGGCATTGGCCTGGAAGGCGGCGGCAATACGGCCCGAAATGCCCATGGGGGCGGCCGTCTCAGTGTGCGAGTTGTGCATGGACACCTCAGCGAACCGCTGTTGCGGCGGCTGGCTCTCCTGCGGGCCGAGCGCCAGCCAGTCCGGCGCGCACCGGATCGGTAGCGACACGGTCGCCGGCGATCAGGCCCGCCAGAATCTCCACACCGGCCTCACCGTGATTGCTACCCAGCCGCACGGCCTTGAGGGCAAAGGTGCTGCCGCTGGCGACATAAACCGCGGTCAGTTCGCCGCGCCGGAGCACCGCCGAACCAGGAACGAGCATCCGCTGTACCGGCCCGGCCGCAAACCGTACCCGTACCTGCTGTCCGGGCACCACGGCAGACGCCACGGCGGCCGGAAGCTCCAGGCGCCACTCCAGGGTCTGTGAAACCGGGTCGGCCGCGGGCATCACCAGCCGTGCCACGGGGGTAATCCACTGCGCGCCTTGGGCTGCAGGAATCTGCACCTCCACCCGCGAGGCCGCCCGCGCAGCCTCCGCGCGGGAGGCCGGCACCTGAACCACAACACGCAGCGGCAGCGGGGCGTACACCGTCAGGATCGGTTTGCCGGGTACAGCGAGGTCCCCGGCTTCCGCCAGGGTCTGCAACACCCAGCCATCAAACGGAGCCGTCACCCGCGTGAAGCCCTGGGCGAGCGCCGACTGGCGCGCGCCCGCACCAGCCTGGTCTCGGCCCGCCTGCGCCGCCTTGAATTGTGTTTCGGCGGCATCCAGGGCGGCCTTGCTCACGAAGCCCTTGGCCTGCAGATCCCGTGTCCGCTCCTGGTTGAGCTGGGCGTTGCGAAGCTCCGCGTCGGCCTGTGCCACCTGGGCACGGCTGCGATCGACGCCGGTTGCCGCTTCGCGGTCGTCGACGATGGCAAGCACCTGACCGGAACGGACCCGATCGCCCGCCTTGACGGCGAGACTCGCGATCCGACCGGAGGCCTGCGCCGAAACGGTGCTCTGGCGCACCGGCTCCACCACGCCGTCAAATTCGAAGGCCATGGGAACGGTCTTGGGCCCGACAGCGACTACCGGCACATCCAGTGGCGCGGCCGCCTGTGCTGGCGCCAATGCAGAGCACAGGACCAAGGCAGCCCCCAGAAATTGGCGGCGGACCGCAGGGGCAGACATCAAAGGCATCGGGGAACTCCTGACATACATGCCATAGTATATACCCCCCACTGTATATGTCAAGCGATGGAAATGAGGTGCAGATCGGGTCGGGACCGGGTGTCAGGCGAAAAAAAACCTCCAGAGGACGGCCCCTGGAGGTTGGGTGTGGACGTGGCAGACCGCGAGGTACTCAGAACGGAATGTCGTCGTCCATATCGTCGAAACCACTGGACGCCTTGGAGGCCGGCGCGGGTGGCGCAGGGGGGCGCTGCGCCGACGCGGGCGCCGGACGGGCTGCTGGCGCCGGGCGGCGCGGAGCGCTGTCGTATCCGCCGTCGTCACCCGCCGGCTCACCCATGCCTTCGCGACCACCAAGCATCTGCATCTCATTGGCAATGATGTCGGTGGCGTACTTCTCGATGCCATCCTTGTCGGTGTATTTGCGCGTCTTGATCCGCCCTTCGACATACACCGAGCGACCTTTCTTGAGGTATTGGCCGACGATCTCTGCCAGCTTGCCGAAGAAGGTGACGCGGTGCCACTCGGTTTCTTCGACCATCTCGCCCGATTTGTTCTTGTATTTGCTGCTGGTTGCCAATGCGATGTTGGCCACCGGCTCGCCGCTGGGCAGGTAGCGAATTTCCGGGTCGCGCCCCAGATTGCCGACCAGAATGACTTTGTTCACTGATGCCATGATGAAATCCTTGCAGGGAAACCCGATTATGCGTTGCCCACCGCGGCCGAATGACGAGAAGGTGCGCGCATCGGCCAGGCAATCAGCAGCCAAACAAGCATGGCCGCTGCGCACGCCAGAAAGAGCCCCTGCATGCCGAAATGTTTGGCCAGAAGGCCCCCGACAGCGCCCCCGGCGAAAAACCCGAGCGACTGCAGTGTGTTGTACACCCCCAGCGCGGCGCCCCGTGACGCGGACGGCGCAATGCGTGAGGCCAGGCTCGGTTGCGAGGCCTCCAGGATGTTGAAACCGATAAAAAACACAAACAACAGCCCGCCCAGCACGCCGACGTGCGGGGTACCCGAGGCCACGACCAGCAGCCCCAGCTGTACTGCCAGGATCAACCCGATGGCGGTCAGAAACGCGGCACGCAGATAACCGCGACGCTCCAGTGGAAACAGGGTGCCGCCCATCACCACAAAGGATCCCAGCACCGCCGGCAGGTAGACCCACCAGTGGTCGTCCTTGGCGATGCCGGCCTGCACCAGCAGCGCCGGTACGGCCACCCACATCGCCAGCTGCACCGCGTGCAGCACAAACACGCCAAAGTCCAAGCGCAGCAGGCCGCCATGGGTGAGCACATCCACCAGTCGCCCGCGTGGCTGGTTGCGGTGTTCAGCCGGTTCGGCCGGCACACCCCAGATCACCACGGCCACCCCACCCAAAGCCAGAATACCCGTCAGCACAAAAAGACCCGCCAGGCCGATACCGGCGGCCAGCAGAGGCGCGATGCCCAGTGACAACGCAAACATCAGCCCGATGCTCGCGCCCACAGCGGCCATGGCCTTGGTGCGGACCTCGTCTCGCGTCAGGTCGGCCAGCAAAGCGGTCACCGCAGCGGAAACCGCTCCGGCACCCTGCAGGCTGCGCCCGATGATCAGACCGGTCAGGCTGGTCGCGCTGGCAGCCAGAAAACTGCCGGCGGCGAAAACCAGCAGGCCAAGCACAATGACCCGTTTACGACCTAGCCGGTCGGACGCCATGCCGAACGGCAATTGCAGCAAACCCTGGGTGAGGCCATAGATGCCCATGGCCAGACCCACCATCGCCGGATCGTCACCGCCCGGAAATTTCTGTGCCTCCAGCGAAAAAACGGGGAGCACCAGAAACAAGCCCAGCATGCGCAGGGCAAAAATACTGGCCAGCGATGCGCTGGCGCGCCGCTCCAGCGGGGTCATCACAGACGACGAAGCAGGAGCCGAAGACAGGGAAGCGGGAGTCGCTGACACGCAGGGGGCCGATCGGGAAAAGCGGGGATGAACCCTCGATTGTCCCAAAAACAGCGGCCCACGCGCCCAGGCCCCCTGGCCCAGCGTCGGGCACGGCGGGGATAATGCCCGGTTGACCCTCCGATGCCCGCCGTGACCGAACCCGACAAACCCGACCGTCCTGCCATTTGCGACCGTGAACCGCCTGCCGTGGCCGGGCCTGGAGGTGATGACGGTGGTGCCCCACTTCCCGAAGAGGTGCGGCGACCAATCGCGTTGAAGGATGGGCATCGCAGCGCGATCAGCATCCGCGGCGCGCGCACCCACAACCTCAAGAACATCGATGTCGACATCCCGCGCAATCAGCTGGTGGTCATCACGGGCTTGTCGGGCTCGGGCAAATCCAGCCTGGCGTTCGACACCTTGTATGCCGAAGGCCAGCGCCGCTACGTGGAAAGCCTGAGTGCCTACGCCCGCCAGTTCCTGCAACTGATGGACAAGCCCGACGTGGATCTGATCGAGGGTCTGTCGCCGGCGATTTCCATCGAGCAGAAAGCCACCAGCCACAACCCGCGCTCGACCGTGGGCACGGTGACCGAGATTCACGACTATCTGCGACTGTTGTTTGCCCGCGCCGGCACGCCCTACTGTCCCGACCACGGCTTGCCGCTGCAGGCACAGACGGTCAGCCAGATGGTCGATGCGGTACTGGCACTCCCGCCCGAGACAAAAATCATGGTGCTGGCGCCCGTGGCGCGAGGCCGAAAAGGGGAGTTCGCCGAACTGTTTGCCGACCTGCAGACGCAGGGCTTCGTGCGGATTCGGGTAAACGGCGAGACCTTCGAGACGGACCGGTTGCCGCCCTTGAAAAAAAACGAGAAGCACGACATCGACGTGGTCATCGACCGACTGCGGGTGCGCGGCGCCGACGACCCGGCCGGGCGGGATCAGGTCCGCCAACGCCTGGCGGAAAGTTTCGAGGCCGCGCTGCGCCTGGCCGACGGCCGTGCGGTGGCGCTGGAGATGGACAGCGGACGCGAGCATCTGTTCAACGCCCGGTTTGCCTGCCCGGTCTGCAGCTATTCGATCAGCGAGCTGGAACCGCGCCTGTTCTCCTTCAACTCCCCGGCCGGCGCCTGCCCCACCTGCGACGGACTGGGCACCACCGACGTGTTCGACGCCGAGCGGGTCGTTGCCTTCCCGTCCCTGAGCCTGGCCGGCGGCGCCATCAAAGGCTGGGACCGGCGCAATGGCTACTACTTTTCCCTGATTGAAAGTCTGGCGCGGCACTACGGCTTCGACGTGGATGCGCCTTTCGAGTGCCTGCCCGCCGAAGCGCGGCACGCGGTGCTGCACGGTTCCGGTGACGAGGTCATCAAATTCAGCTACATCATGGAGTCAGGCGCTTCGCAGGGCCGCAAGATCACCAGGAAGCATGCTTTCGAGGGCATTCTTCCCAACATGGCGCGCCGCTACCGCGAAACCGACTCGGTGGTGGTGCGCGAAGAACTGGCCCGCTACCGCAGCACCCGCCCGTGCCCTGACTGTGGTGGAACCCGGCTGCGCCGGGAGGCCCGCCATGTCAAGGTCGGTGACGGGGCGCAGTCCAGGGCAATTTATGAAGTGAGCCACGTGACTCTGGGGGAGGCTCAGCACTGGTTCCAGACGCTGCGGCTCACCGGCGCCAAGGCCGACATCGCCGACAAGGTGGTGCGCGAAATCGGCAACCGGCTCAAGTTCCTCAACGACGTGGGGCTGAACTACCTCAGCCTCGACCGCAGCGCCGAGACGCTGTCGGGCGGCGAGGCGCAGCGCATCCGCCTGGCCAGCCAGATCGGCTCCGGCCTCACCGGCGTGATGTACGTGCTGGACGAGCCCAGCATCGGCCTGCACCAGCGCGACAACGACCGGCTGATCGGCACGCTGCAACACCTGCGCGACCTGGGCAACAGCGTGCTGGTGGTCGAGCACGACGAAGACATGATCCGCGCCGCCGACCACGTCATCGACATGGGCCCCGGCGCGGGCGTGCATGGCGGGCGCGTGATGGCGCAGGGCCGCTGCGACGAGGTCGAGGCCACCGCCGGCTCGGTGACGGGCGACTACCTGGCCGGCCGGCGCCGCATTGCCGTGCCGCCCCGCCACACCGCCCAGCCCGGCGCGGTGCTGCGCATCGTCGGCGCGCGCGGCAACAGCCTGCGGGACGTGACCGTCGAGATCCCCGTCGGCTTGCTCACCTGCGTGACCGGTGTCAGCGGCTCGGGCAAGAGCACGCTGGTCAACGACACCCTCTACACCGCCGCGGCGCGGCAGATTCACCGCGCCCACGACGAGCCCGCGCCGCACGATGCCATCGAAGGCCTGGAGCTTTTCGACAAGGTGATCGCGGTGGACCAGTCGCCCATCGGCCGCACGCCGCGCAGCAACCCGGCCACCTACACCGGCCTGTTCACGCCGATTCGCGAGCTGATGGCCGAGGTGCCCACCGCGCGCGAGCGCGGCTACGGCCCGGGGCGCTTCAGCTTCAACGTGAGCGGCGGCCGCTGCGAAGCCTGCCAGGGCGACGGCGTGGTCAAGGTGGAAATGCACTTCCTGCCCGACGTCTACGTGCCCTGCGACGTCTGCCACGGCCAGCGCTACAACCGCGAAACGCTGGAAGTGCTGTGGAAAGGCAAGAACATCGCCCAGATCCTCGACATGACGGTGGAAGCCGCGCACGCCTTCTTCCGTGACGTGCCCGCCATCGAGCGCAAGCTGCACACCCTGCTGGACGTGGGCCTGAGCTACATCCGCCTGGGCCAGAGCGCCACCACGCTCTCGGGCGGCGAGGCGCAGCGCGTGAAGCTGGCGCTGGAGCTGTCCAAACGCGACACCGGCCGCACGCTCTACATCTTGGACGAGCCCACCACCGGGCTGCACTTTGCCGACATCGACCTGCTGCTGAAAGTGCTGCACCAGCTGCGCGACGCCGGCAACACCATCGTCGTCATCGAGCACAACCTGGACGTCATCAAGACCGCCGACTGGCTGATCGACATGGGCCCCGAAGGCGGCGCCGGCGGCGGCACCGTGGTGGGCATCGGCACCCCCGAAGACCTGGCCGCCAACCCGGCGAGCTTCACCGGGCGCTATCTGGCGCGGGTGCTGCACCGCCCGGCAACCGCACCGGACTCCTGAAAAGAGAGCTGAAGTCGACCATTTTGCGATGGGTATGGTCACTTTTGACCATAAAAATGCGCCACAAGGCGGTTTCTGGCGTCGAGTGGCTTTGCGGACGGCGCGGCGGGTTCGTTTCAGGTCCGAACCACCACCGGGAACGTGGCGTTCAGGCCGTCCGGGCCAGAGCGAAAGTCAACCTCCAGCTGCGCGCGGGCGTCGGCGTCCAGACGGGCCAGCAACCAGTCGCGGGCATTGGCGCCTTCGCCGCGCACGTAGATCTGCGTCGTCAGCAACTCCCGCGAACCCAGGCGCACCTTCAGATGGATGTGGGGTGGCCGTCCCGGGTAGGAAACCGGCCGGATGGTGCGAAATCGCCAGCCGCCTTCCGCGTCGACCGTGGTGCGACCGAAACCCTGAAACGCCATGGCCCGGTCGCCGGACGACCGGCTGTGCCGGTACAGCCCCCGGTGGTCGCATTGCCAGATTTCCACCACGGCGCCCCGCACCGGACGGCCGTCGAGGTCGACCACCGAACCGTTGACCCAGGCGGGCTGGCCGCCGTCCGACATCTGGCTGCCGTTGCGCAAGAGGTCAGCGTCGGCATCGGCCAGGCTTTGGTCAGGGTAGAACGGGCCTTCGGACTGGGAGGGGGTCGGGCGCAGGGAGCGCGCATGCGCCGGCCGTCCCGCCATCAGCGCGGGAAACGCCACCCAAGCCGGCGCGGCCAGCAGCCAGCGGCGGCGGCTGGCGAGCCCCGGCAGCTGCGTGGCCCTGTCGGGGTGAATCACGGCGCCGCTTGGGGTGGGTGATCGGTGACTGACGGTCATGGAACGCCTCCAGTGTGAAAAGGGCAGCGTGCTTGGCGCACCTTGGCTTGAGCCGACCGTGCGCCGACAAGTTCCCGCCCGAAGGCCTCGGTGTGGGCGTCGCCGCGTAAAGATGAGAAAAAAATAGCAAAGAATGACCGAAATACGCTGGGTATTGCCAGTTTTTCCTCCGAAACGGCCGAAATCACCGCCACCCGAGGGCGGCGGGGCCGTTTGCAGGCCCGGATTCAGGGTTCGGGCGTCAGTTTCGGCGGAGCCCAGTGCGCCAGCCAAGCCAGCCGGGGCTCCAGCTCGGCCAGCAGGGCGTCGACGTCGTGCCATCGACCTTCTGCGGCGGCCGGGCCGAGCCGCCGGGCCAGCGCGACGACCGTGACCGCCGACAGGTTGCCCGCCATGCCGATGATGGCGTGGGCGCGGCGGCGCAGCTCGGGGACATCCCGCTGCTGCGCGGCGCTGCGCAATGCCTGCGCAAGGAGTGGCCAGTCCGGCCGGGCCAGCTCGACCAGATCAGCCAGCAGCGCACTGTCGCCCTCAAAGCGGTCCCGCAGCTCGTCCAGGTCAATTTCAGCCAGCGCGGGGTCGGCGTCCGCAACGGGGCGCGCGCCGGTGGCGGGTGGCTGGGTGCCTGCGGCCATGACACGGGCCACCTCGGCGGCGAGTTCGTCCGCGCTGACCGGCTTGCCCACATAGCCATCCATGCCATGGTCCAGACACTGCTGGCGGTCGCCGTGGAGTGTCTGTGCCGTCATGGCAATGATGGGTACACGGATGCGACCCGTCTGCGCCTCGTGGGCGCGTATGGCGCGGGTGGCTGACAGGCCGTCCATCTGGGGCATCTGGATGTCCATCAGCACCAGGTCCAGGCCGCCTTGAACCGCCCGGGCGACACCCTGGGCGCCATCGGCGGCGACCTCGACCCGGTGACCCAGACGCTCCAGCTGGCGCACGGCCACCGTCTGGTTGATCCGGTTGTCCTCGACCAGCAGGACGTTCAGCGGTGCGCTGGCGGACAATGGGCGGGGCGGTGCGGACATTCTCGTCAGGCAACAAGAGCGGGTGGAGTGCCAATCCTACGGCATCGCCGTTGTGGTGCGGCCGCCGCTCGGACGGCCGCTGCCTATACTGGCGGCATGCAAGAGACCCCTGTGCCGGCCGCGCAAGACCGGACCCCCGCCGATCCCGGCCGATGTCCCGTGTGTGGTCAGGATAACCGCTGCGCGATGGAGATGGAACGAATCACCGGCGAAAAGCAGCCGCCGTGCTGGTGCACGCAGATTCGTTTCGACCCGGCTGCGCTGGCCGCGCTGCCGACCGGGGCGCGGGGTGTCTCCTGCCTGTGCCCGGCCTGTGCACGGCCGCTGCCGGCCTGAATGACCGGGGCGCCCCATGGTCCCGGCCGGCCTGTTCCCATGACGCCACCCGACACGGCGCCGCGCGGCAGCCTGGCCGATCTGCAGGCGCGCTTCGGGCGGCGGTACCGATGGCTGCTGCTGCTGGCGGTCATGGTGGGCACGATGGCGTCGATCATGTCGTCCACCATCGTCAATGTCGCGATTCCGGACCTGAGCGGCCATTTCGCGCTGGGCCAGGAGCGCGCCCAGTGGGTCACCAGCAGCTTCATGGTGGCAATGACGGTTTCCATGCTCACCACGCCCTGGCTGCTGCTGCGCTACGGATATCGCCGGGTCTATGGCGGGTGCATGCTTTTGCTGCTGGTGGGCGGTGTGGCCGGCGGGTTGGCCAACGACTTCAATCTGGTGCTGGCCGCCCGCCTTGCCGAGGGCCTGGCCGCCGGGATCGTCCAGCCCATTCCGGCCATCATCATCCTGCGGGCGTTCGAGCCGCACGAGCAGGGCCGTGCGAGCGCGGTGTTTGGCACCGGTGTGGTGCTTGCCCCGGCCATTGGCCCGAGCATTGGCGGGGTGCTGGTCGATCTGTGGGGTTGGCGGTCCATTTTTTACATGGTGGTGCCGTTCTGCCTGGCTGCGTTGTGGCTGGCGCGCCGCTACGTGCCGGTCACCGGGCCCGGCGGCCTGGCGGCCGACCGTGACGGAGCGGGCCTGGACTGGTGGGGGCTGGCGCTGGTCACCGTCGCTACCGTTGCCTTGCTGGCCGGACTGGTGGCGCTGCGCAGCGGTTTGAGCCAGCAATCGGCGCTGTTGCTGGCTGCTGCCGCCGTGGCAACGCTGGGTTTCGTCCTTTTGCAGCGCCACTTGCTTCGGGGCGCCTCCGGCGGCGGACGCCAGCCTTTGCTGGACGGCCGGGTCTTCGCGCGTCAGCGCTATCGCATGGGTTCAGTGGTGGCCTTCATCTATGGTGCCGCCCTGTTCGGCTCAACCTATCTGGTGCCGGTTTACCTGCAGATGGGGCTGAAATTGTCGGCGGCGTATGTCGGCACGCTGTTGCTGCCGGCTGGCCTGGTGCTGGCGGCGACGATTGCCCTGGTCGGACGCCTGGCCGACCGTCAGCCACCGCACCGGCTGGTGGCGGCCGGACTGTTCATGCTGGCGCTGTCGTTCGCGGCCATGGTCACGGTGGGATACCAGACCCCCATGGGCTGGCTGCTGGCCTGGGTGGTGCTGGGGCGCATCGGGCTGGGATTCATCCTGCCTTCGCTCAACCTGGGCGCCATGCGGGGTTTGCCCGGGGCCCTGATTCCCCAGGGCGCGAGCGCGATCAATTTCCTGCGGATGCTGGGCGGCGCGGCGGGCGTCGCGTTGTGTGGGGTTGCCCTCGAATGGCGATTTGCGGTCCATGGCCCGACATTGACCGCTTTCAACGAAGTGTTTGTCGGGCTGGCGGCCTTGTGTGCGCTGGCCCTGATTGCGGCCTTGCGGATGCGCGAAGCCGATTCGTCCACTACGGCTGCAAAGGAATGACGCGATGTGCCAGTTGCTGGGCATGAACTGCAATACCCCGACCGATGTGCGTTTCAGCTTCACCGGATTTGCCCAGCGGGGCGGGCGCACCGACCACCATGGCGATGGCTGGGGCATCGCCTTTTTCGAAGGCCGCGGCGTGCGCCATTTCGTCGATCACCAGGGCGCTGCCGAGTCGCCGGTGGCCGCGCTGATTCGCGACTACCCGATCAAGAGCTGCAACGTCATCGCCCACATCCGCAAAGCCACCCAGGGTGTGGTGGCGCTGGAGAACTGCCACCCGTTCGTGCGGGAACTGTGGGGGCGGTACTGGGTGTTCGCCCACAACGGCGACCTCAAGGACTTTCACCCGCGATTGCACGGCAGCTTCCAGCCGGTCGGCGCGACCGACAGCGAGCGGGCCTTCTGCTGGCTCATGCAGGAGCTGGCCAAATCCCATGCGGGCGTGCCCTCGGTCGCCGAGCTGAGCCTGACTTTGCGCGAGCTGGTGCCGCAACTGGCACGGCATGGCACCTTCAACTGCCTGTTGTCCAACGGCCAGGCCCTCTGGGCGCATGCCACCTCCCAGCTGTGTTTTGTCGAGCGCCGGCACCCGTTTCGCAAGGCCCGCTTGTCGGATGAAGATCTGAGTGTGGATTTCGCCGAGCACACCCGTCCGAGCGACCGGGTCGCGGTGGTGGTGACGGCGCCACTGACCACCGACGAGCAATGGACGCCCTGTCCCCCCGGGCATCTGCACCTGTTCGTCGATGGCGCCTTGCAGGACCGGTTGTCGGTCTGAGCCCGGCAAGGCCCTTTCAGCGCCGCCGCCGGTCCGCCAGCGCGAGCAGCGCCAGCGCCCACAGTGCCAGCAGGCCGCCCCATCCCCAGGCGCCGCCGCCGCTGGTCGGCGCCGGCAGGGCGGGTGTGTTGTCGCTGCCGGTTCCCGAACCTGTACCCGTTCCTGTACCCGTTCCGGGTGCAGCGGTTCCTGACCCTGTGCCAGTGCCGGTCCCGGAGCCTGGGCCGCTGCCCGGCAAGACGGTGAAACTCAATGCCCGGGCGTCCGAACGTCCGGCGGTGTCGGTCACCTCCAGTTCAACCTCCACCGTCGCGGCACTCACCACGGTACCGGGAATGTCAACCTGGATCACCGGGCCGGATGTGGCGAGGAAATTCAAGGTTGGGCCGGACAACTGCCGCCAGCGGTAGGAAACCAGATTGGAGCCGCTCGCGGCCCGGCTCGCGCTGGCGTCGGCGGTCAGCCGCCCACCGGCCATGTAGGTCCCGCTGACCCGCGCGATCGCCCAGGGCCGCAAGGCCTGCAAGACGGCGCCGGGCGCGTCCAGCAGGCCCACGCCGCAGGTCGCGGTGGTACAGCGGCACACCTGGGGGGCACCTGCGGAGCAGGTGGGCTGATCAGCGCTGACCACATGGGCGCGGACGCCAGCCTTCAGGCGCTCGCCCAGCGACTCGGGGTTCAGCGACGGGTTGAGTGACAGCATCAGCGCTGCGACGGCGGCAACCTGCGGCGCGGAAAAACTGGTGCCGACCCTGTCGGTGTAGGTGTGGGTGGCGGGTTCGCGGGGACCACTGTTGCTCAGGCCGTGCAAACCCAATCCGCTCTCCCCGCCGGGTGCCATGAGCGCCAGCTGCGGGCCGAAATTGGAGTAGCTGGTCTTGAAGCCGTCCGCGCCCACTGCGCCGACCGCGAACACATTGCGGCAGTCCGCCGGCCGTCGTACCGCGCCGCCTTCGTTGCCGCCTGCCGCCACAATCAGCGTGCCGGCGGCTGTGACCTCGTCAATCACACTCTGGTAGGCGCTGGAGCAGGCTGCGTCTCCGCCCAGGCTGAGGTTGATGACCCGTGCCGGGTTGGCATTTGCGGGGGCCCCGGTTACCGCCAGCCCGGCTGACCACCGAAGGCCGTCGAGCAGGTCGCTCAGAAATGCACCACATTTGCCGGACACCCGCACGGGCAGGATGCGGCCGTTCCAATGGATGCCGGCGATACCCTCCCCGTTGTCGGCCACGGCGGCAATCTGACCGGCAATGAAGGTGCCGTGCCAGGAGCTGGTCGCCACGTCGCAGCCCGCAAAAACCGTGGTGCGCTGGTCCTGCACACTGACCCAGTCGCCCGGGTCGGACGGGTCGGCGTCGCGCCCGTTACCGTCATTGGCGAATTCCACTTCCGAGACAAAATCGTACCCGGGCAGGATGCGGCCCGCCAACTCGGGGTGCGGCAGGATGCCGGAGTCGACCACCGCCACGGTGACCGGCGTGCCGGTGGTTACCGCCCAGGCAGCTGGCATGTTGATCGCCGCGGCGCGCGCACCGGCTGCCTGAAGGTTCCATTGACGGCTGGTGAACAGGGGGTCGTTGGGCGTGACGGCCTGGCGGCGGATCAGCACGTCCGGTTCCACGGACAGCACTTCGGGGTTGGCACGCAAGCGTGTTGCCAGCGCACGCGCCTGGGCGATGTCGGTCACGGTGGCAAAGCGCAGGTGGTGATGGCGTTCGGTCAGTGCACGCAGGTCGGTGCTCACAATGCCGCTGGCCTGGGCCGCAGAGCGCACACGCTCGCGCACGGCCTGGGGTGTTTCGGTGGCGCGCGCCGCCGGGGCGCGCATTTCGACGATCAGTCCCCGGACCGGCCGCCGATCGGTATCCGCAGACTCTGCGGCGCGCACGGGCACGGCCAGCATCAGTGCCAATGATGACCACAACAGGGGTTTGAGCATATTCATTGTGTTTTCTCCATGAGCGCGGGCTTCGGTGTTCCCTTCCTGGCCTCGGCACCCTGATAGGCGCATAACAGCGCTGCGACGCCGCCCGCCATGGTACCGCTCAGGTGCGCCGCCATAATGACCGTCATCTCCAGGCTCGCGTCCCAGGCGACCGGTTGCCGCCATGACGCCTCAAGCCACAGCTTGGCGGCCAGACCCGCGCCCAGCAGGGCGATGACTCCATCGCCGGGAGTGACGGGCCGGACAGGTGCGCCCCGCCGGCGGCGCATCAGATGGTCAACCACCATCGCGGCGGCCAAGCCATGCAGCGGACCGGACAGCCCGACATACCGGGGCAAATCCGGCCACGCCCCCAGTGCGAGCAAGCCCAGCGGCCAAGCGAGTGCGGCGGCGAGCCAGACCCTCTTGCGGGCTCGTGTCCCGTAGGCCAGGCAGGCCAGCGCGGCCAGTGCGAGCAGATTCACAACCAGGTGGGGGCCGTGCAGGTGGGCCAGCGGCGCGGTCAGCAGCGTCCAGGGCCGAGCCAGGCCGTCGGCCGCGAGCCAGGCCCAGGACGAATCAGGCAGCACCGACGGCGGCCTCCAGGGCGTCGACGAACATCGCCGCCACATCAAAACCGGTCTGGTCGGTGATTTCCTGGAAACAGGTCGGGCTGGTGACGTTGATTTCGGTCAGGCAGTCGCCGATCACGTCCAGCCCCACCAGCAGCAGGCCGCGGGCATGGAGGATGGGGCCGAGGGTTTCGGCGATCTCGCGGTCGCGCTCGGAAATCGGGCGTGCCACCCCCTTGCCGCCGGCCGCCAGGTTGCCGCGGATTTCACTGCCCTGCGGAATACGCGCCAGGCAGAACGGCACCGGTTTGCCGCCGATCACCAGCACCCGTTTGTCGCCCTGGGCGATCTCGGGCAGGAATTTCTGCACCATCAGGCTCTGCGCGCCGTGGCGGTTGAGCGTTTCGGTGATGGAACCCAGGTTCAGCCCGTCGGGGCCGACGCGGAAGATGCCCATGCCGCCCATGCCGTCCAGCGGCTTGAGGATGATGTCGCCGTGCTCGGCATGAAAGCGCTGGATGTCGGCCTCGTCGCGGGTCACCAGCGTGGGGCCGATGAACTGCGGGAACTCCATGATGGCGAGCTTTTCCGGGTGGTCGCGCAGCGCAGCGGGTGTGTTGAACACCCGCGCGCCCTCGCGCTCGGCCTGCTGCAGCAGGTGGGTGGCGTAGAAATACTCGCTGTCGAACGGCGGGTCCTTGCGCATCAGCACCGCGTCGAAGTCCTTCAGCGCCACCGCGCGGGACTGGGTCACCTCGAACCAGGTCTCGGTGCCGCCCGTGAGCCGGATGTCACGCACATGCGCGGTGACGCAGGCGCCGCGCTGCCACAGCACGTCCTGCGGCTCACACGCCGCCACGGTGTGGCCGCGGCGCTGGGCCTCGCGCATCATGGCAAAGGTGGTGTCCTTGTGGATCTTGAACGATTCGAGCGGGTCGGCAACAAACAGCAGCTTCATGGTGTCTCCAGGGGCCGGCGTGGCTATCCGCCAGCCTTGCGGGCCCCGTACTGTTGCACAAACAGCGCCGCGCTGCCGGCCACCACGCCCCAGAAGGCGGAGCCGATGCCGCCCAGCACCACCCCACTGAGGGTGACGAGGAAGGTGATCAGCGCCGCTTCGCGGTGCGACTCGTCCTTCACCGCCGCCGCCAGCCCGCCACCGATGGTGCCCAGCAGCGCCAGGCCGGCAATGGCCGCCACCAGTTCCTTCGGAAACGCGGTCAGCAGCCCCGCGATCACCGCGCCAAACAGGCCCAGCACCGTGTACAGCACGCCGCAGGCCACGGCGGCGGTGTAGCGTTTGTCCGGGTCTTCATGCGCCTCCGGGCCCATACAGATGGCCGCGGTGATGGCGCTGAAATTGAGCGCATAGCCGCCGAAGGGCGCCAGCACCAGCGTGGCCAGGCCGGTCATGGTGACCAGGCGCGACACCGGCATGGTGTAGCCGGTGGCCCGCATCACCGCCACGCCGGGCAGGTTCTGCGACGCCATGGTGACCACAAACAGCGGCAGCGCCAGGCTGACGAAGGCTGCGAACGTGAACACCGGCGCCGTGAACACCGGGCGGGCCAGCTCGAACGGCACGGCGCCGGGCGCGATGCGGCCCTGCGCCGCCGCCACCGCGACGCCGACCGCCAGTGTCACCACCACCGCATAGCGCGGCAGCAGGCGCCGCGCCAGCAGGTAGGCCGCCAGCATGGCCAGCACCAGCGGCAGCGCGGTCTGCGCCGCCGTGAACGCCTGCAGCCCGAAGCGGGCCAGCACCCCGGCCAGCAGCGCCGAGGCCAGCGCCATCGGAATGCGCGCCATGACGCGCTCGAACCAGCCCGTGGCGCCGGCCAGCACGATCAGCACCGCACTGGCCATGAAGGCGCCCACCGCCTCCGCCATCGAAAAGCCCCCCGCCAGCCCGGCGGTGGCCAGCACCGCCGCCCCCGGGGTGGACCAGGCCACCATGACCGGTTTGCGCAGCACCAGCGAGGGCACGGCCGAGCACAGGCCCATGCCCAGCCCCAGCGCCCACATCCAGGAGGTCAGCTGGGCCGGCGTGGCACCAAAGGCCTGTGCGGCCTGGAAGACGATGGCGACGGAACTGGTGAAGCCCACCAGCACCGCCACAAAGCCGGCAGCGGCCGCCGATAGGCTCAGATCAGAAAAGAACCGCATGCCCCGATTCTGGCAGGCCAGGAAGCGGGAGCTGGGAAGTTCGAAAACAATAGCTGAAAACGACCGAAATACGACGGGTATCGGCAGAAACCGTCGCAAAAGATCAGATTTCTATCTTGGAGCCGAGTTCGACCACTGCGTTGCTGGGCAGGTTGAGGAACTCGGCCGCACCGCTGGCGTTATGGTGCATCTGCGAAAAGAGCTTCTCACGCCAAAGCGCCATGCCGCCGTGCACAGTCGGAATGACGATGTCCCGCGACAGGAAGTAGCTGGTGAGCATGGGGTCGAGGTTGCAGCCTCGGCCCTTGATCTGCTCCAGTGCTTTGGGCAGGTCCGGGTCGTTCTTGAAGCCGTAGTTGACGATGACCTGCCAGCAGTCGTGACCCAGCGACTCGATTTCAACCCGCTTGTTGAGACCAACCCACGGAATTTCGTGGTTGCGAACGGTCACAAACAGGTTGTTTTCGTGCAGCACCTTGTTGTGTTTGAGGTTGTGCATCAGCGCGTTGGGCACCAGTCCGGGTTCGGCGGTCAGGAATACCGCGGTCCCTGCGACACGGGTCGGTGGTGCGACGAACACGGCCTCCAGAAAGCTGGGCAGGTCCAGCGCATCGGCACGCAGGGAAGTGTTGAGCAGCGCGCGCCCTTCTTTCCAGGTGGTCATCAGGAGGAACACCACTCCGCCGATCAGCAGCGGGAACCAGCCGCCATCGAACAACTTGAGCAGGTTGGAACTGAAAAACGCCAGATCCACCACGAAGAAAAAGCCCGTTGCCCCGACGCACAGCCACAATGGGTACTTCCAGCCATAGCGTATGACAAAAAACGTCAGCACCGTGGTGATCAGCATGTCCAGCGTGACCGCAATGCCGTAGGCGGCTGCCAGATTGCTGGACGAGCGAAACAGCACGACAGCCAGTGCGATCATGACAAACAGGCCCCAGTTGACGAAGGGCATGTAAATCTGGCCGGTGTCCTTGACGCTGGTGTGTTGCACCCGCAGGCGGGGCAGGTAGCCGAGCTGGATGACCTGTTTGGTCACGCTGAAGGCCCCCGAGATCAGCGCTTGCGAAGCGATCACCGTGGCTGCCGTGGCCAGTCCCACCAGCGGCAGCAATGCCCAGTCGGGCGCCATCATGAAAAACGGGTTTTTCACCGCAGCCGGGTTGGCGAGCAGCAGCGCCCCCTGGCCGAAGTAGTTCAGCGTAAGCGCGGGCATGACGACGGAGAACCAGGCCAGGCGGATCGGTTTCTTGCCGAAATGCCCCATGTCGGCGTACAGCGCCTCGCCGCCGGTGACACACAGCACGACAGCGCCCAGAATGATGAAGGTCGTGCCCGGGTTGTCGAGCATGAACCCCAGTGCGTAGTGCGGGCTGACGGCCCACAGGATTTCGGGATGCGCAACGATGTGGCTGAGCCCCAGCAGCGCAATCACGGCGAACCAGACCAGCGTCAGCGGGCCGAAGAACTTGCCGATGCCCGCCGTTCCGTGCTTCTGCACGGCGAAGAGGCCGAACAGGATGATCAGCGTGAGCGGAATCACCGCCTTCTTGAAGGCGGGCGACACCACCTCCAGGCCTTCGACGGCCGACAGCACCGATATGGCCGGAGTGATGACCCCGTCGCCGTAAAACAGGCAGGTGCCGAAGATACCCACTCCCAGCAGCCAGCGGCGCAAAGCCGGCTTGTCTTTGACAGATTGCGAGGCCAGCGCCAGCATCGCCACCAGGCCACCTTCGCCGTGGTTATCGGCCCGCAGCACCAGCGTCACATATTTCAGCGAGACGATGGTGGTGAGGGTCCAGAACAGGATGGAGAGAATGCCGTAGACGTTCTCGTGCGTGAACTCGACATGACCCGAGCCAAACACTTCCTTGACGGCATAGAGGACGCTGGTGCCGATGTCGCCGTAAACGACTCCGAGGGCGCCCAACGTGAGCGCCGCGAGGGATGACTTGGATGTGGACACACGACGGCGCCGCCGCAATGGCCGCGCTTTGTAGCTGAATTGGGGCTATTGTGCGCTGTCTGCCCGGGCGGGTAAACCACGCATGAGACCAAACAGCGCGGGTTCGCAGCCGATGTTGCGGTGCGGCAACCGCCAGCAATCCGATCAGTCGTAGATTTCTGCGTCGGGGTCGGTGGCTTCGAGTTCGTAGCTGGCGGCCAGCATCGCCAGGCGGCCGACCACGCCGTACATGTAAAAGCGGTTGGGCACGCTGGCGCCCGGCTTCATGCCCGGCTGCGGCAGGTGGGCACTTTGCTCGAAGGCCAGCGGAACGAAACTGGCGCCCGGGGCATTGAGGTTTTCATCGACGCCGCGCTCGGCATGGACCCGGTAGAAACCGCCCACGACATAGCGGTCCATCATGTAGACCACGGGCTCGGCCACCGCATCGTTCATGCGCTCGTTGGTCAATACCCCCTCCTGGATGATGACGTCATTGACCGTCTGGCCGTCCTTGATGACGCTCATCTTGTTGCGGGTTTTGCGATTGAGGGCTTCCAGGTCCTTGACGTCGCGTACGGTCATGATGCCCATGCCATACGTGCCGTTGTCGGCCTTGACGATCACGAAGGGCTTCTCGGGGATTCCGTATTCCTTGTACTTGCGCCGGATTTTGGTCAGTAACGCGTCGACATTGCTGCGCAGGCATTCCATGCCGGTCCCTTCACCGAAATTGACTTCGCCGCACTGGTTGAACAATGGATTGATCAGCCAGGGGTCTATGCCCAGCAGTTTGCCGAACCGTTTGGATACCTCTTCGTAGCTCTGAAAATGCTTGCTCTTTCGGCGTACGCTCCATCCGGCATGAAGCGGCGGCAGCAGCCATTGCTCAGGCAGATCTTCCAGAATTCCCGGCGGGCCGGCCGACAGATCGTTATTGAGCAGGATGGTGCAGGGATCGAAGTTCTTCAGGCCCAGGCGCCGTTTGCTACGGATCACTGGCTCCAGCACCACCTGGTCGCCACCGGGCAGATCGATGGTGGTAACTTCCCTGATCTCGGGGTTGATCGAGCCTATGCGCACGTTCAGTCCCGCCATGTGGAAGATGCGGCGCAATTGGGCGACGTTGGCCAGGTAGAAGGTGTTGCGGGTGTGGTTCTCCGGCACGATCAGCAGGTTCTTTGCCTCGGGGCAGATCTTTTCGATGGCCGCCTGCGCGGCCTGTACCGCCAGCGGCAGCATTTCGGGGGTCAGATTGTTCCATCCGCCAGGGAACAGATTGGTGTCCACCGGTGCGAGCTTGAAGCCGGCGTTGCGAACGTCCACCGAGGTGTAAAACGGCGGGGTGTGCTCCATCCACTCCAGCCGGAACCAGCGTTCGATGGCGGGCATGGAATCGAGAATGCGTTGTTCAAGTTCGTTGATGGGGCCGGTAAGGGCGGTGACTAGATGCGGGACCATGGGAACCTCGAAAAAGGGTTGATCACGATCTGGGGGCACAAGCCCGGATCGCAAGGGAGCGCCGGCACCTGCCGGAATCGACGGTGACCGGCCAGCGGCTTGTCACCGCTCGCCGGCACGACCGGAGCGTGCGAAAGTCCATGACAGCCCGATACCGACCGACACGCCAGTACGGCTCTCGAACAGCGGACTGGCCCGGTTGGCATGGTTGCCGTAGTGGTCCAGACGGAAGCCGGCGCGGAGCCACAGGTCGGGATTGATCTGGTAGCGCACGCCCAGACCCAGCCGGGACCCCAGAGAGCCGGCCTGCGCCTGATAGGCCGGTCGGCTGGCGGTCGCGTAGGCCGGTGCCACGCTGTAGAGATGGCTGTTCAGCCGCCGGCTTGCCCACAGCGCTCCCACGCTGGCGGAAACATCCCAGCCCGGCGCGATCCGGCGGCCCCATTTGATTTCCGGCTCGATGATGGTGCCACGGCCCTGGGCGCCCCCCTGAAACTCGATGACAGCTCTCAGCGGCAGGTCCAGCCGCCACTGGTCCTTCGCCTCCGGATCGGTCAGCCGCACCTTCAGGCGCGGGCCCAGTTCAATCAGGGTGCCGAGGTCGGGCATTCCGGCGCGAAGCTGCACATCGCGCGAGCTTGCGGGCAGCGCGCCACCAATGCCCACATCCAGTTCGACCCGAGGGGTTTTCAGCAGTCGCGCCCCGATATTGTTGTCTTCGATGCGGAAAAGCGGCCCGCGGTAGACCAGCCAGGGCGCTGCCACCGCGCGTGAAACCCGGTGCTCGGAGCCCGGATAGGCGGGGCTCGAACCCCATCCGGCGGCAATGCCTGCCTCCCACAGCGGGGGATCCGACTGGGCAGCCGCCGCGACCGGCATCAGCGCGGCCAGCGCAAGGATGGCCCTCTTGCCGCGCGGGCGGGTGCCTGTCATGTCCGTACCTCGCCCTGTCCGAGCACAACGTATTTGAGCGAGGTCAGTCCTTCAATGCCCACCGGGCCTCGCGCATGGAATTTGTCGGTGCTGATGCCGATCTCGGCCCCCAGGCCGTATTCGAAGCCGTCGGCGAAGCGGGTGCTCGCATTCACCATGACGCTCGCCGAATCGACCTCGCGCAGGAAGCGCTGGGCGTGCTGGTGGTCCCGGGTCAGAATGGCGTCGGTGTGGTGGCTGCCGTAGCGGTTGATGTGGGCAATCGCTTCGTCCAGCCCCGCAACCACCTTGATGCTGATGATCGGCGCCAGGTATTCCTCATACCAGTCCTGCTCGGTCGCGTCGGTCAGATGCGCCTGCGGCACAGCCGCGAGGATGGCACGTGCCTCGGCGTCACAGCGCATTTCCACGCCCTTGGCGGCGTAGACCGCACCAATCCGCGGCAGAAACGCTCCCGCGACCCCGCGGGCCACCAGCAAGCCTTCGCTGGCATTGCAGGGACTGTACTTCTGGGTTTTCGCGTTGTCGGCCACGTGTACCGCCATATCCAGGTCACACGGATCGTCCACGTAGGTATGGCAGTTGCCGTCCAGGTGCTTGATTACCGGTACCCTGGCAGAGGAAGCAATGCGTTCGATCAGGCCTTTGCCGCCGCGCGGGATGATGACGTCGACAAATTCCGGCATCGCGATCAGTTCGCCCACGGCCGCGCGGTCGGTGGTGGGCACCAGCTGTACAGCGTCGGCCGGCAGACCGGCGACCACCAGAGCCTGTTGGACCAATGCGGCCAGAGCGCGGTTGGATTCGATGGCTTCCGAGCCGCCACGCAAAATGCAGGCGTTGCCGCTCTTGATGGACAGGCTGGCTGCTTCGATGGTGACGTTCGGTCGGCTTTCGTAGATCATCCCGAAAACGCCGATCGGCACACGCATCTGCCCGACACGGATGCCACTGGGCTGCTGTCTCATGCCAGTGATCTCGCCGATGATGTCCGGCATCGCGGCGAGCTGTTCGCAACCCAGGGCGCAGGTTTCCAGCGCTTTGGCTCCGAGTTTGAGACGGTCGACCATGGGCGCATCGAGGCCGGACGCAACAGCGCGTTCCAGATCGCGTGCGTTGTCCACTTGCAGCGCCGCGGTATGGGTGCGCAGCAGACCCGCCAGTTCGCGCAGCGCCAGGTTGCGGGCCGCAGCGCTTGATTTCGCCATGATGCAGGCGGCTGCGCGGGCGCGTTGCCCCATCGCCCGCACGGTTTCTTGAGTACTCATTGCAGCAGGGCGCCGGCGGGGCGCCCGATTCGTATCGTGAGGCGTCGATTGTTGCAGAAGCGGCCGCTGCGGACCGTCAGCGGCCCACGGCGCCGCCACCGTGGGCGCGCAGGCAGGCGCGGACGTCATCGAGGGTGACCAGCTGGTCGCGCTCACGGGCCGGAATTCGAATCCTGAACCGCGCCTGCAGCGCAGCAAGAAAGGATTCCCAGGCGGTCTCGGTAATGGCAGCTTGCAGCTGCAGCGGACGGTTGTCCCGCAGATGTGCGGCGTCCAGTGCCACCCCGCACGCTGCGAGGGTTTCGACAATGGCCTGCCGCAGCACCGGATCGGAGGGAAGTGCGGCGGTTTTCATGGCTCAGTCGATCGCGAAACAAGGAGGCAGGTCCGGGCGATTCTTGCTTCGTCGGACTGCCTCCGCTTTGACCCTGCTCAAACCCCGGCCCGATCGGGCCCCAGCCAAGCGTGCGGGTCAGGGCCGCCTGGCGCTCAGGGTCCGTCCGTCCGATGTGCGCAGAATCAGAGCGCCGCTGGCGTCGAACAGGTGTTGGGACACCGACGAAAGCAGCTGCAAGAGCTGATCCTCCTGTTTCATCAAGGGATCCGGGCAGGCCATGCGGGTGCCCGCCATGGCCGACAGACGCAGCCCGGAAGGCTCCAGTGTGTAACGCCCCATGAAACGGTTGCAACCCGAATGGCCGCTGACCCGTCCGTCCGGGGAGAAGGCCACACTGGGGCGGATGCCGGCGGCCGGCGCCAGCCCCTGAATCCGCTCGATGTGCCATTCGCCCCCGGTCAAGGCAGGGACGCCGACCGGTGCCGGAGCGGGAACTGTGGGGGGTGCAGGCGGTGGCAGAGGCGGGCTTGGCGGGCGCAGCTGGGGATGCTCGTGCCGGCAGGTCGGATGCATCCACCCGCCGATCTGCAGTGAGGCGACGCCCGCCTTGTCCCAGAACACCATGGCCTGACCGGCACTGTCACGGCCTTCGTAGCGGGCGCCTGAAGCAGCCGGCGTGGGGTGCAGGTGGTGCGCACGGCCGTTGAACACCAGACGCATTCCGGCCCCGGCCGGGCGGGTCTCCACCGGGTAAGCGCCACAGCGCCAGTGGGTAACCGCCGCAGCGGGCTGGGGCGCGGAACGTATGGGTTCCGTAGTGGCCACACAGCCGGTCAACAGCCACAGTGCCCCCAGGAGCAGGATCGGAAAGGGGTGAATGTGTCGGCGCGACGGGGGGCGTGGAGTCATGAAAAGCCTTTCGGGGGAACGTGGCCTTGCGCCGTGGGCGGGCCTTTTCGGGTTGGGGGCAGGCGTGCTTCCATTCCGGTCAGGGCATGGGCGACGGCAGCGGCCCGAACGGCCGCACGGTCGCCGGCAAAATGAACACATTCCGCGTCGGTGTGACCGGCGACATGCCAGCCGAACCAGACGGTGCCCACCGGCTTCTCCGGGCTCCCGCCGGTCGGGCCGGCGACGCCGGTCACAGCCACGGCTACCTGCGCTGGCGCGTGGCGCACCGCCCCCTCAGCCATGGCGCGGGCCACCGGTTCACTGACGGCCCCGTGGGCGGCGATCAGCGCGGCCGGCACGCCCAGCAGCTCGGTCTTGGCCGCGTTGGAATAGGTGACAAAACCGCGCTCGAACCAGACGCTGGAGCCGGGCAGGTCGGTGCAGGCGCCAGCAATCAGCCCCCCCGTACAGCTTTCCGCGGTGACCATCATCCAGCCGAGATTTTGCAGCTTATCGGCCAATACCCAGCGTAAATTGGTCATTTATTGCTATGAAAACAGGATTATTGCCAGGCGTGCCAGGCGGCGATCACCAGCAGCGTACAAAAAGCGGCGACCAGATCGTCGAACAGGATGCCCCAGCCGCCGGCCCAGCCAAAACCGTGGAACCGGTTGTCGGCCCAGCCGACCGGGCCGGGCTTGACCGCGTCGAAGAAGCGGAACAAAAGGAAAGCCGTCAGTTGGGCGCCGAAACCCGCCGGCAGCACCAGCCACAGCACCAGCCAGAACGCCACCACCTCGTCCCAGACGATGGCGCCGGGGTCGAGCACGGCCAGGTTGCGGGCCGCCACGGTGCAGGCCCACCAGCCGATCAGGATCGACGCGGCGATCAGAAGCCCCTGCTGCAGCGGCGTCAGCCAGCCGGCCAGCAGCACCCAGGCCAGCCACGCCCACAGGGTTCCCACCGTTCCGGGTGCGACCGGCGACAGACCGGCACCAAACCCCAGGGCAATCAGGTGGGCGGGATGGCTGAGCAAAAAACGAACCCCCGCGCGCCGTGGTGACGGTGGAAGCGGTGGGTGCAGGTCGGGTCCGGAAGCGCTGTCGACGGGGGGCATACCGGCATTATCGGCAGATGTTCTGCCCAGGCGCCCAAGGCGGGTGACCGGTCAACGCCGGGCTCAGGCGAAATGGTCGAACGCCGCGAAGTGCCGAGGCACCGGCTGCCCGGCGCCATCAATCAGGCGCAGGCCCGGCGCGCGGTCGATGCAGCCGATGCGGGTGACGGGCGTGTCGGCCGCCTGTCCGGCCGCCCGAACCGCGTCCCGTGCCGCGGGCGGGGCGGTAAAGACGAGTTCGTAGTCGTCGCCGCCCGCCAGCACGCACTCCAGCGCAAAACTTGCATCGAAATTGCCATTACCCATGGTGAAATGGTTGCTTTCAGCTATTGTTTGTAGAGCGACCGACGTGTCGATGGTGGCGCCTGCGCCGCTGGCCGTCAGGATGTGGCCCAGGTCACCGACCAGCCCGTCGCTGACATCGGCGGCAGCAGTGGCGATACCCCGCAGCGCCAGGCCCAGCGCCACGCGTGGGGTCGGAGTTTCCATGCGGGCGCGCGCTGCCTCGAAGCCGCCCGGTGGTACCGGTCGGCCGCGGAACACTTCCAGCGCCAGCCGCGCATCGCCCAGTGTTCCACTGACCCACAGGTCGTCACCGGCGCGCGCGCCACCGCGCAACAGCGCCTGGCCGGGTGGCACCTCACCGAAAACGGTGATGCAGATGTTCAGCGGGCCCTGGGTGGTGTCCCCCCCGACCAGTTCGCAGCCGTGGGCGTCGGCCAGCGCAAACAGGCCGCGGGAAAAGCCTTCCAGCCATGTGGTGTCCGCGCGCGGCAGCGCCAAAGCCAGCGTGAAGGCCAATGGCCGGGCGCCACAGGCCGCCAGGTCCGAGAGGTTGACCGCCAGCGCCTTGTGGCCCAGCCGCGCCGGATCGACCGTGGACAGGAAATGCCGGCCCTCGACCAGCATGTCGCTGGACACCGCCAGGTGGCTGCCCGGTGCGGGCGCCAGCAGGGCGCAATCGTCGCCCACTCCCAGCGGGGCGCGGGTGGCGGGGCGGCGGAAATAACGGTCGATCAGCTCAAATTCACCCATGACTCGGGCGGGTCGGGGCGGGCGCATCGGGTGGCGGCACCAGAAAACTGGCGGGCTCGGTACGCAGGCGCTGGCGAACCGCCCGGTAGATCCGCTGGCGGTCAATGTCGGTGATGCCGTGCGCTGCCAGCGCCACGCGGAAGGCCAGGAAAAAACTGACCGCCAGATTCAACGGGCCGATGATCGCGAGTCCGGCCACGGCCCACCAGAACTCGGGTGTCTGCAGCGCCGGAAGCCCGAGGGTCGCCATCGCGGCAGCGACCTGTCCGGTCGACAGGGTGACGTGGCGCACCTCCAGGCCGAGTCCGAAGAAAGCCGCAAATGCGGGCACCAGTCCCAGCATCAGGCCCAGGGAGACGTTGGCGGCCAGTCCCGAGACATTGGCGCGCAGCCAGCGGGCCCAGCGCGCAGCACGTTCGCCGCCGAGTACCCGGGTAATCCGGGGGTTCCAGGTGATCGCCGAATCCAGGCGGTGCAACACGAACGCGTTTTCGGTCCAGCCGGCAATGATGCTGGATGCAAACAGCAGCACCCCCGTGAAGGCAGCGAACAAGGCACTCGGGCCGAGCAGGCTTTGCTCATGCAGTACATGGTGGGCATGTTCAGCATCGACCATGGGACCTGCTCCGGACACGTGCAGGGCGCCGCACAGCACCAGCACCACGGGAACGACCACTCCCAGGTTGCCGGCGATCGCGGCAACCTGGGATCGCAGAAGGTGTGCCATTTCGTCGACAAACCGCTCGACAGCGTCGGGCGCGTCCATATGCCGCAGTTTGCCGGCCATGGCGGGGGCGGTAACGGCCGGCTGTTTGGTCGCCACGGTCCAGTGCAGCAACATCACGATCACAAACGAGATGGCGTAGTTCAGGCCGAAACCCAGTCCGGCCCAGAATGCGGGCAGTCCAAGGCCGTAGATTGCAAACTTGGCCCAGGTGGTGAAAGCGAGCACCGCACCGCCGCCGCCTGCGGTCGCCAGCATGTGGCGGTACTCCGTGCGATTGCGGGTGATGTAGTGCTCGCCCGTCTCGGCGCTACGTTCAGCGACTTTGGCCGCAGTCAGCTGCGTGTTTTCGGCAATCAGTGCGCGGACGCTGCGCCGGTCGCGCGCGGCCATGGCCAGGTGAGTCAGCAACTGTCCGGCTGCAGCGGCCGGCCTCTCGGTGCCGAGAACCTGCAGCAAGAGGCGGATGCGGCGCACGCGCTGGCGCAATTGACGCACTCGAAACACGATGCCGACGGAAATGCCGTGTTCCTCCAGGTGCTGGTAGACCGTGTCGGCCGCTTCCCGGCAGCGGTCAAGCTGGGCCAGGAGTTGCTCTGTCGCCTCACGCCCCGCTTCGCTGTGGACGCCGTGGACGCCGACCACCTGCGTGAAGTGGCTGTGGCGCCGGGTCAAGGTCAGAAAGGGCCGCTCCTCGCGTGCGGCGGGTGCCATGCGTGAGCGTATTTCGGCGGCAAATCCGGTCGCCGCAACCTGCCCGACACCGAAGGCGACAGCATCCAAAAGGCTTTGCGGGCCCCAGGCGCCGGATTGGGATGGTCGCAGCAGGTCGGTTATCCGTTGCCAGGTGGCCTCGTCCAGTGCGGCGACCCAAACTGCGTCGCGCGGATCGCTGAGCAGCAAATCCAGCAGTTCGCCGGCATCGTCGGTGTCGGGCGTTGCCGGCAGCAGGCGCCGGCGCAGCCGGTCGCCCAGGGCGCTCAGAAACGCGGTCCGGGGCGCAAGACCGTAGTCGGACAGCAGCAAGGCGCAATCCAGGTCGGTGGTGAACTGCGCCCACCATCGTTGCCAGCGTGGTTGGAAGTCGGGGCGCACACTGGCAGCATCCAGGACCAGATGGACCCGGCTGACGGCTCCTTGGGGCGCATCACCGACCACACCGGCGCGAATCCAGTCGAAAAGACCGATCAGCCAAAGGTGGCGGTGTGGCCGGGACGCCCCAGGATCGAGGGTGTCGAGCAGTTCCGGCAGACCGGCAGGTGCAGGCATCATGAAAAGAGCGCGGAACCGCAGCTGGGTTCAGTGCACGGTTCGTCCATGGCCTGTGGCGTCCAGTTCAAACCGGGCAATCGGCACATCAAAAGGCTCGCCTTCGGTCGAGACAAACCGGTAATGGCCCTCCATGCTGCCCGTCGGCGTGCGCAGGCGACAGCCGCTGGTGTATTCGAAGGACTCGCCCGGCTGCAGCAAGGGCTGATGTCCGACGACACCGAGGCCGCGGACCTCCTCCTGGTGACCGTCGGCGTCCACAATGATCCAGCGGCGTGAGATCAGCTGCGCGGCGGCGTCGCCTTTGTTGGTGATGGCAATGGTGTAGGCGAAGCCGTAGACCTCTTCCAGCGGCGACGACTGGTCCGGCAGGTACCGGGGAAGGACTCGGATGCGAATCTCGGGTTTGGACATGTCCGGATGGTAACTGCGAGAATGGCGCGATGAACAGCCCGTACCGTATAGCCCCTTCGATCCTGTCTGCCGATTTTGCCCGCCTGGGCGAGGAAGTTCGCGCCGTGATCGCCGCAGGCGCCGACTGGATCCATTTCGACGTCATGGACAACCATTACGTGCCCAATCTGACCTTCGGCCCCATGGTTTGCCAGGCGCTCAGGCCGCACGCGAAGACCCCCGCCGGCACGCCGGTTCCGATCGACGTCCACCTGATGATCCAGCCGGTCGATGCGCTGGCGGGTGCCTTTATTGATGCGGGCGCCGACCTGGTGAGTTTTCACCCCGACGCCAGTGCCCATGTGCACCGTAGCATCCAGGCCATTCGGGCCAAGGGTGCCAAAGCCGGACTGACCTTCAATCCTGCACAGTCGCTGGACGTGCTGGACTGGGTTATCGAGGACATCGATCTGATCCTGATCATGAGCGTCAACCCCGGGTTCGGTGGGCAAAGCTTCATCGATTCGGCGCTTCGCAAGATCGAGCAAGCCCGGCGGCGAATCGAGTCCAGCGGCAAGGATATTCGGCTGGAGGTGGACGGCGGCATCAAGACCGACAACATCCGCCGGGTGGCGGATGCCGGCGCTGACACCTTTGTGGCGGGCAGCGCCATTTTTGGCAAACCCGACTACAAGGCGGTGATTGATGCCATGCGGGCCGAACTGGCTCGCTGAAAAGGAAAGGGTGCCTGCTGGCACCCTTTGATCGCCCGGCCGAGGCCGCCTGGTCGCGTCAGGGACGCAGGTAGACGAAACCCTCGCGGGCCTGCAGTTTGGCCACCTCGGCCACGCCCGAAGGCACGACCTTGGACTCCATGAGCAGCCGGCTCGCGTCGATCTTGCGCGCGACAAGCGTGTTGTTGCAGACGCGGAATTCGACCCCTTTGCCGGCCAGATCCGCCACCGAACCGGCGAAGGGTTGCTCCATCTGGTTGGTTGCGCCGTCGATCAGGAAGTCGATGCCCAGGCCGTGAGTGACAACGACAATCCGGGCCGTGGGGTCAGCAGCCAGGTGGTTGCGGATGTTGCCGATGGCGCGCGAGGCCTGCGGAATCCCTTCGCTCAAATGGTAGACCACCTTGATCGGCGTCTGTGCGAATGCCGCAGCGCCCCACAGGCCGAGTGCCAGAAAAGCCAACAGAGTGGAGAGGAGTCGTTTCATGATTGATTTGGGTCGCTGTTCGGTAGAGGTTAAGCTGGCAGCCTAGCGGCCGCTTCACCAGCCGTCAATCCGGAAAAGTAACCCTCAGTTGCCGGGGGCCTTGCCCAGCAACGCGTCCTTGAGGCGATGGTCGGCCGGATTCGGTCCCAGCCAGATGCTCAGCAGGGCATTGAAAAATTCGGGCTCCTTGAACGGTTCGCCTTGCACCTTGCCTTTCACCGTGATCACGGTGCCTGTACCCGGTACCCATTCAATGAGGAATGACTCTCCGGTCAGCAGCTTTTTCTGGTCCGAAAAGATTTGGCCCATGCGGATCAGGCCCGGCACCAGACGGGACATCTGGGCTTTGGGTGCATTGTCTTCCACGCTGCGGGTGAACAATTTGCCCAGTTCGCCGGAATCGATGTCCCGCAGCATGGTGATGCTGATGCGTTTGGGCCCCGGCAAGGCAAAAGCTTCCTCCGGCGTTCCCGCTTTCTTGCTGAGGTACAGACCGGCCGAGTAGACCTTGAACACGGCTCTGTACCGCACGCCTGCGCCATTCAGCACCAATTTGGTGCCACGAATGTCCATGACGTCTTCAAACTTGACGCCACCAGCGTCTACTGTCGCCGCGAAAGCCGTCGCTCCGCCAAAGCCGAGAACTGCCGCCAACAACCAAGGGATGCACTTTTTCATGGGGTTCTCCTAAAAATAGTACGATCGTTCGATTAATGGAGATTTTGCGCTGTGAAATGCGGCGCAACAAGAGGGTTTTGCCGGATAACCGGGGACGCAGGGGCTTGGTGTTTACCCGCGGAATTCCTTTGTTACACTGCAAACTCCATGGCTGAAAAGTGTTTCTGTTTGATGGTTGCCCACTGCCCAGGTCCTTGTGACCGGGGAGCTTGGCCCTGGCGTACGCCACAGTAAACGCATATTTTTCTGCGCGGCATCACGCCCGCGCCAGCGCGTTCACCGACTTGCAGTCGGTGAAGGCCCCCAAAAAATCAGCTGGCATAGCTCCTCACGCCATTCATCGCTATGCCGACCATGGAGAATCGACACCGTGATCACCGAACTTGAATTCAAAAGCCTGGCTGGCCAAGGCTACAACCGCATCCCGCTGATGGCCGAGGCCTTTGCGGACCTGGAAACCCCGCTGTCGCTGTACCTGAAACTGGCGCACAGCCAGGGCGGCGGCAAATACAGCTTCCTGCTCGAATCCGTCGTCGGCGGCGAGCGCTTCGGCCGCTACAGCTTCATCGGCCTGCCCGCGCGCACGCTGGTGCGCGCCAGCGGGTTTGGCGCCGACACGAAGGTCGAAGTGGTGCGCGACGGCGTGGTGGTGGAAACCGCCGCCGGCAACCCGCTGGATTTCATCGCCGCCTACCAGCAGCGCTTCAAGGTCGCGCTGCGGCCGGGGCTGCCGCGCTTCTGCGGCGGCTTGGCCGGCTATTTCGGCTACGACACGGTGCGCTACATCGAAAAGAAGCTGGAAAAGACCTGCCCGTCGGACCAGATCGGCCTGCCCGACATCCTGCTGCTGCAATGTGAGGAACTGGCGGTCATCGACAACCTCTCGGGCAAGCTGTACCTGATCGTCTACGCCGACCCCGGCCAGCCCGAGGCCTATGCCAACGCCAAGAAGCGGCTGCGCGACCTGAAGGAGCAGCTGAAGTATTCGGTCAGCGCGCCGGTGGTGAAGCCCACGCAGGGCTATCCGGCCGAACGCGACTTTGCCAAGGCCGATTACCTGGCCGCGGTGGAGCGCGCCAAGGAACTGATCGCCGCCGGTGACTTCATGCAGGTGCAGGTGGGGCAGTGCATCAAGAAGCGCTACACCGAAAGCCCGCTGTCGCTGTACCGGGCGCTGCGCTCGCTCAACCCCAGCCCCTACATGTATTACTACCACTTCGGGGATTTCCATGTGGTGGGCGCCTCGCCGGAGATCCTGGTGCGGCTGGAACAGACCGAGGAAGGGCCGAGCGGCGCCGGGCCGTCCCAAGGCGCGAGCGCTCCCTCGGGGGGCAGCGAACCACGCGCAGCGGGGAGCGTGGGGGCGCGAAAAGTCACGATCCGCCCGTTGGCCGGCACCCGCCCGCGCGGCGCGACGCCCGAAAGAGACAAGGCGGCCGAAGTCGAGCTGGTCAACGACCCCAAGGAACGCGCCGAGCACGTGATGCTGATCGACCTGGCGCGCAACGACATCGGCCGCATCGCGAAAACCGGCAGCGTCAAGGTGACGGAGGCTTTTGTCGTTGAGCGCTACAGCCACGTGATGCATATCGTGAGCAACGTGGAAGGCATCCTGAAGGACGGCATGACCAGCATGGACGTGCTCAAGGCCACCTTCCCGGCCGGCACCCTGACCGGTGCGCCCAAGGTGCACGCGATGGAGCTGATCGACCAGCTCGAGCCCGTCAAGCGTGGCCTGTACGGCGGCGCCTGCGGCTACCTCAGCTACGCGGGCGACATGGACGTGGCCATCGCGATCCGCACCGGCATCGTCAAGGACGGCCAGCTCTATGTGCAGGCGGCGGCCGGCGTGGTGGCGGATTCGGTGCCCGAGATGGAGTGGAGGGAAACCGAACACAAGGCGCGCGCCCTGCTGCGGGCGAGCGAGCTGGTGGAAGAAGGCCTGGAGTGATCAGCATGACGGACCGCATCAAGCTCCTGATGGTGGACAACTACGACTCGTTCACCTACAACATCGTGCAGTACTTCGGCGAACTCGGCGCCGATGTCGAGGTGTTCCGCAACGACGAGATCACACTGGAAGGCATCGCCGCCCGGGCGCCCGACCGGCTGGTCATTTCACCCGGCCCTTGTTCGCCGGCGGAGGCCGGCATTTCGGTGGCGGCGATCCGCCACTTCGCGGGCAAGCTGCCGATCCTGGGCGTGTGCCTGGGCCACCAGAGCATCGGCGCGGCCTTTGGCGGCACCATCGTGCGAGCGCAGCAGCTCATGCACGGCAAGACCAGCGTGATCACCACCACCCAGGAGGGCGTGTTCGCCGGTCTGCCGGCGCAGTTCACCGTCAACCGCTACCACTCGCTGGCGATCGAACGCGCCACCTGCCCCGAGGTGCTGAAGGTGACGGCCTGGACCGACGACGGCGAGATCATGGGGGTGCGCCACCGCGCGCTCGACATCGAAGGTGTGCAGTTCCACCCGGAAAGCATCCTGACCGAACACGGGCATGCGATGCTGCGCAACTTCCTCGCGCCGAACGATCGAAAAGCAGTCCTGAATTCGTAGCAAACAATGACCTTTTTACGCTGGGTAATGGCCGAAAATGTCTGAAAATCCCTCGCGCAGCGCGGTGGACCTGCGCAGCGACACCGTCACGCAGCCCACCACCGCCATGCGGGCCGCGATGATGGCCGCCCCGCTGGGCGACGACGTGTTCGGCGACGACCCTACCGTCAACGCGCTGCAGGAGCGCATCGCCGCGCTCACCGGCAAGCAGGCCGCGCTGTTCATGCCATCGGGCACGCAGAGCAACCTGTGCGGAATCCTGGCGCACTGCGGTCGTGGCGACGAGTACATCGTCGGCCAACTGGCCCATACCTACCGCTACGAAGGCGGTGGCGCGGCGGTGTTCGGCAGTGTGCAGCCGCAACCGCTGACGCAGGACGCGCAAGGCCGCATGCAGATCGCCGACATTGCGGCGGCGATCAAGCCGGACGACCCGCACTTCGCGCGCACCCGCCTGCTGTGCCTGGAGAACACCTGGAACGGCCACGTGATGCCCGACGACTACCTGCGCAGTGCCACTGCGCTGGCGCGCGAAAAAGGTTTGAACACCCACCTCGATGGCGCACGCGTGTTCAACGCGGCGGTCGCTTCGGCAGCACCGGGGCAGGGCGCGCGCGCCCGCCTGCGCGAGATCGCAGACCACTTCGACAGCCTGTCGGTCTGCTTCAGCAAGGGCCTGGGTGCGCCTGTAGGGTCGGCCCTGTGCGGCTCGCACGAACTGATCCAACGCGGGCGCCGCATCCGCAAGATGGCCGGCGGCGGCCTGCGGCAGGCTGGGATGCTGGCCGCTTGCGCGCTGCACGCACTGGACCATCATGTGGCCCGCCTGGCCGATGACCACGCCCACGCGCGTCGTCTGGCAGACGGCCTGCAGGGCATAGACGGCCTTGCGGTGAAGTCGGCCGAGACCAACATCGTGTTCGTCGATGTGGCCGACGCGCGCGGTCCGGCGCTGCTGGATTTCCTCAAGGCGAATGGTGTGCTGGCGACCGGCCTCATCGGCCTGCGGTTTGTCACTCACCTCGATGTGGACACGGCAGGCATCGACCACACCATCGCCACCGTGCGGCGATTCTTTGCAGAAGCGCCCACGCCATCGACCGCAGCCGTGCGCATCGGCCTTTATTGAGCCGACCCGATGAGACGCCCATGCCTGACACAACACAGCTTCTGATGTTCATCGCAGCCGGGTGGCTGCTCAACCTCACGCCAGGCCCCGACGTGCTCTACATCGTGAGCAGCGCGCTCAGGAGCGGCGCGCGCGCCGGCATCGTCGCGGCACTGGGTATCGTCAGCGGCTGCTTCGTGCATGTGTTTGCGGCCGCCTTGGGCGTGGGCGCATTGCTGGCCACATCCACCACCGCCTTCTCCGTGCTCAAGTGGGCAGGCGCCGCCTACCTGATGTGGATGGGTGTGAAGCTGTTGCGGACAAAGGGCGGCTCCTATGTTGTGCCATCTTCCGTAGGGGCGAGCCGCGAGCCGGCCGATCTGCGGCGTATCTTCCGTCAAGGGTTCCTGACCAACGTACTCAATCCCAAGGTGGCACTTTTCTTTCTGGCCTTCGTGCCGCAGTTCATCGCCCCAGGTACCGACGACAAGGTGACTGCCTTCCTGCTGCTGGGACTGCTGTTCAACCTGAACTCGCTGCCCATCAATTTCGGCTATGCCTGGCTCGCCGGCTGGGCTTCACGCCGGGTCGGCACCATGCAGCGCGCCATGCACTGGATGGACCGCGCCGCCGGGCTGATGTTCATTGGCTTCGGCCTCAAGCTCGCCCTGTCGGACAATCCCAACCGCTGAAACCGGAGACGCCCATGCCCCATACCCACAAGATTACCCCGCAGGAAGCGCTGCAGCGCACCATCGAGCATCGCGAAATCTTTCACGACGAGATGCTGCACCTCATGCGCCTGATCATGAAAGGGGAGGTGTCGCCGGTGCTGATGGCGGCGCTGATCACCGGTCTGCGCGTGAAGAAGGAGACCATTGGCGAGATCACCGCTGCCGCGCAGGTGATGCGTGAGTTCTCCACCAAGGTTCATGTGGCCGACACCACCCACCTGGTCGATATCGTGGGAACTGGCGGGGACGGTGCCCATACCTTCAATATTTCGACGTGTTCCATGTTTGTCGCTGCTGCGGCCGGCGCCAAGACGGCCAAACACGGAGGCCGAAGTGTCAGCAGCAAGAGTGGCAGTGCCGATGTGCTCGAAGCCCTGGGCGCCAACATCAATTTGCCGCCGGACGCGATTGCACGCTGCATCGCGGCGACCGGCATTGGCTTCATGTTCGCACCGAACCATCATCCCGCCATGAAGAATGTCGCGCCGGTGCGCAAGGAGTTGGGGATCAAGACCATATTCAACATCCTGGGCCCGCTGACCAACCCCGCCGCTGCGCCCAACATCCTGATGGGTGTTTTTCACCCGGATCTGGTCGGTATACAGGTTCGGGCATTGCAGCGTTTGGGCACGGAACATGCGGTTGTGGTCTACGGCCGTGATGGCATGGACGAAGTCAGCCTGGGTGCCGCAACCCTGGTGGGTGAATTGCGCAATGGAGAGATCACGGAATACGAGATCCATCCGGAAGACTTCGGTCTGCCCATGGCGAGCGCCCGTGCCTTGCGGGTCGAAACGCCTGAACAGTCACAGGCGATGCTGCTTGGGGTACTTGAAAACCAGTCGGGGGCTGCGCGAGACATTGTTTTGCTCAACGCCGGCGTCGCCTTGTACGCGGCCAATGTGGCGGATTCCATCGCCGACGGTATTGCCCTGGCACGCGCCACGCTTGCGTCGGGCTCGGCGCGCCAGCGTCTGCGCGATTTCGTCGCGTTTACCAAGTCCGCCGCATGAGCACCCTGTTGCAGGACCCGGGGACCTGGATTGCCCTGGGCGTGTCAGCACTGTTTTTGTTGGCTGGCCTCGTCATGCACCGGGTGTTCGTGCGTATCCTCAAAAGCGAAACCACACCTTCGGCGCCCCAGGCTGCACCGCCTCCGAGCAAGGATACCCATGAGTGACATTCTCAACCGCATCGTCGCCGTCAAGCGCGAGGAAATTGCTGCCGGGCTGACGAAGCGGTCACTTGCGGCGATGCGCCAGGACGCGGAAAGCCGGGTCTTGACCCGCGATTTCGAAGGGGCAATTCGAAAGAAGATCGCCGCGGGTCAGTCGGCCGTGATCGCCGAAATCAAGAAGGCCAGTCCATCCAAGGGCGTGTTGCGCGAGGAGTTCATTCCGGCCGACATCGCCCAAAGTTACGCCGAGGCAGGTGCCGCCTGCCTGTCGGTCCTGACCGACCGTCAATTCTTTCAGGGCGGGGTTGACTATCTCAAACAGGCGCGGGCCAGTTGCATGTTGCCGGTGCTGCGCAAGGACTTCATGGTCGACGCCTACCAGGTGTACGAGGCGCGGGTCATCGGGGCCGATGCGATTTTGTTGATCGCTGCCTGCCTGGATGATGCGCAGATGGCTGACCTGGAAGCCGTCGCCCGCGGCCTCGACATGGCGGTGCTGGTCGAGGTCCATGACAGGGCCGAACTGGACCGTGCCTTGCGCCTGAAGACACCTCTGGTCGGCATCAACAACCGCAATCTGCGCAGTTTCGAGGTCTCTCTGGAAACCACACTGTCCATGATCGCCGATGTCCCTCCTGATCGTATTCTGGTCACCGAAAGCGGCATCCTGACGACCAGAGACGTTCAGTGCATGCGCGACGCGGGCGTCCATGCCTTCCTGGTTGGCGAAGCTTTCATGCGGGCGCGCGATCCCGGCACCGCCTTGTCGCAATTGTTCGGTGCAGCGTAAGAGGCATCGGCTTGAGTGCGAGTCGCACCAAATCCGGCCGGCCGAGCCGTGACGGAGAACTATTCGATATGCCATTGAAGGAATCGGTCGCAGCGGCCCCTGTGCCTGGCCGGCTTACGGTAGAGCGACTTTCGTCATGGCCGCCGAGTACCGAAGCAACCGGATCCTTGCGGCACGAGTTGGATGCTTTCCTCTTGTCGGTCGAGGGCCAGCGCCTTGGGGGCTTTCTGGCTGAACGAATCAAACAAGGCGCCACTATCTTCCCGCCTGGCCCTTTTCGAGCGCTGGAGCTTACCCCTCTGGAATCGGTGCGCATTGTCATCCTTGGGCAGGACCCATATCACGGCCCCGGTCAGGCACACGGCCTGGCCTTCTCGGTGCCCGACGGGGTGCCGATTCCGCCGAGTTTGCGAAACATCCTTGCGGAACTGCAGCGTGATCTCGGCGTCCCGATGCGACGAAGCGGCTCACTGGAAACGTGGGCGAAACAGGGTGTTCTGTTGCTGAACACTTGTCTGACCGTGGAAGAAGGAAGGCCCGCCAGCCATGCGGGCAAGGGCTGGGCTGTGCTGATCGGGCGAATTCTGCACGCCATCGTCGCTCGGAGTCATCCGACCGTTTTCATGCTCTGGGGCGCACACGCCCAGTCGTGGCGACCCATTGTGGATGCCGGGGATGGTTGCCGCCTGATCTTGACCTGCAATCATCCGTCGCCACTGTCGGCGCGGCGCCCGCCGAAGCCATTTATCGGCTGCGGCCATTTCGGGCAGGCGACGCGATATCTCGAACAGCACGGCGCAGGGAGCCTGAACTGGTAGACAAGCTTTTTGTTCCCGCCTTGCGCCGCGCAGCAAAAAGCTGGCATAATCCTGTGTTCTTCGTGGAGGGGTGCCCGAGTGGCTAAAGGGGGCAGACTGTAAATCTGTTGGCTTACGCCTACGCTGGTTCGAATCCAGCCTCCTCCACCAGAAGTTTGAAGCGAATTGACAGCAATGGGGTTGGATACGAATCACGTGTCCATTGCTTGGTGAGATGGGCGGGTGTTCTGCGTCCCTCCCGAGCCTCAGGCGGGAGTAGTTCAATGGTAGAACCTTAGCCTTCCAAGCTAATGACGCGGGTTCGATTCCCGTCTCCCGCTCCAGATGCTTGTCAGTTCCGGTTTTTTGTGTCGCCCTTGTGGCTCAGTGGTAGAGCACTCCCTTGGTAAGGGAGAGGTCGCGGGTCCGATTCCCGCCAAGGGCACCATCAATGGCTGGCGTACGGCGGTCGTGTGCCTGTGTTTGCGTAGTTGAAAATCTGTTTTTTTCGGAGTCGAAAAAATGGCAAAAGAGAAATTTGAACGTACCAAGCCACACGTGAACGTGGGCACCATTGGTCACGTGGATCACGGCAAGACGACGCTGACGGCGGCGATCACCACCGTGCTGGCGTCCAAGTTCGGGGGTCAGGCTAAGG
>JAEUOU010000020.1 GCA_016790575.1 Burkholderiaceae bacterium
CAGTCGCGATCAACCCGACCGTTCTTCCAGTTCGTTGCTCACCCAGCGCAAACCGCGCCAGCGCGCCTACAAGCGCCGTGGAAAAATTTTTAAGCAAGGACTGATTGACACATGGCCCCCGCCGTCAGGAGAGACAACGGCGCAACAGCGTGTGGAATCACAACGCCGAAAACTTGTTTTCCTTGCGCGGACCATGTAGGCGGTTCCCGCTGGCGTGGCGCGACACCTTTAAGTCGATCAACATGGTCTTTCCTTGAAAACTTAAGTGCCAGCCAATGCCGCCGCCGACAGTGGTTTCACCTTGCGGATGAGTGCTTTGGCTTTCTGCTCCGCAGCCCACAGGTCGTAGGCAGCCTGCAGGCCCAACCACACATCGGCACGCCCTCCATGTTCCACCCCCAGCCAGCGCTCTAGGCGCAAAGCCATCTCGGGCGATACCGCTGCCGCACCATTCAGCACACGCGATAGCGTAGGGCGGGTTACGCCCAAGGCTTCTGCCGCGTCCGTGACGTTCAAGCCCAAGGCGGGCAGAACGTCGTCTCGCAACGTCAGCCCAGGGTGGGGGGGGTTGTGCATCCTGCTCATCTGGTTCCTCAGTGATAGTCTTGGTAATCCACCAGGATCGCATCGCCATCGGCAAACCGGAACGTCAGCCGCCAATTGCCGCTAACCGTTACAGCCCAGTGCCCCTCAAGCTCACCAGACAGTGCATGCAGCTTCCAGCCAGGTAGGTTCATGTCCCTTGGCGCCTGAGCCTGATTCAACTGTGCCAACTGCCTGGATAGCCTGGGGGCGTGCATCGCCTGAATACCGGCTTTCGTTCCTTTTCTGAAGAAGGCCTCAATGCCCTTGTGTGCGAAGGTCTTGATCATTGACGTACAGTGTAACGTTACAAAGCACAGACGTCAAAGGTATGTTGCGGCCCTTTGTGGCGGTCTCGCGCAGACGGATTTCAGCCCATAGCTTGCCAAGATGGGTGCATCACGTCGGCGACTGTGATGCGAGTCACCCGAATGCGCTGGAGGTACGGCCCATCTGGACGAGACGGAACGCTTGCAATGCACCATGCCAGTGACCAGGGTGAGGAACACGCTCAAAGTCCGTTCAAGCTGCGAGACGCGATTTTGGAGTTGACTATTTGATTAAAGAAAGATTAAACGAAGAATTGGCTTGCTCGAAAGCAAGCATTGACGCGGGCTAGCGGCCGATTCGCGTGC
The DNA here is from genome assembly GCA_016790575.1 of Burkholderiaceae bacterium. Taxonomy (GTDB): domain Bacteria; phylum Pseudomonadota; class Gammaproteobacteria; order Burkholderiales; family Burkholderiaceae_C; genus JAEUOU01. The sequence continues at coordinate 1,218 of JAEUOU010000020.1, forward strand.
CGAATGACTAATAAGCGTGCGTTATGACTATGCCACGACCAGTTATCCACAGATGTTATCCACACCAAATACACAGGCCGACATCGGTCGGCTATCAGTCATTCAGCACGAAGGGCAGGCCGCCCGCCCAGACGCCCCGAAGCCGGGTGATCGTGCTGAATGACTAAATGGGAGGGCGGCGAGGGCGTGACCAGACGCGGCGCCGGGGCAAAACCACGCCAGGCGACCTGCGGCTTTAGTCATTCAGCACGAAGGGCAGGCCGCCCGCCCGGACGCCCCGAAGCCGGGTGATCGTGCTGAATGACTAAATGGGAGGGCGGCGAGGGCGTGACCAGACGCGGCGCCGGGGCAAAACCACGCCAGACGGCCCCTGGGTTTAGTCATTCAGCACAAAGGGCAGGGCAGGCCGCCTGCACATATGCGCCGCAAGCATCGGGGCGATCGTGCTGAATGACTAATCTGGAGTTGCCGAAGCCGACGTCGATTTTGGTTTTTCAACATGCCCTGGCCAGATCGACCTCAATGACTACACGAACGCCGCCATAGCCAGCTTCCTTGCGGATCTCCTCGACCGTGACGGTGGCAGGGTTGAACACGATGCCGTCATCGACCGGTACAGCTGCGATGTCCCGGAACACTTGGGCCACTGACTCCAGATCACTGGCACCGAAGCCCAAGAGGTCGGCATCGCGTGTAGCCCGGTGTGGCATGTCGTACCCGAGCGTGAACATCAGCGCACCTTTGAGCAGAAAGCGATCCGCGTGCGGCGACTGGGTCAACCGATAGAGGATGCGCTCCAAGGCAAAGCGCACCAGCACCTGATTGAAATCGACGCCTTGCGCCTTGGCGACATTGAGCAGACGCGCACGGACGGATGCCGCGACATTTGGGGTGGCCGCACTCATCCGACGCTCTCCAGGTAGGGGCGCATCACATTGGCCACGCGACATATCTTGGCGAAACGCCAGATGTCGTCGACGGAGGCCTTGCTGCGCGCCCGGGCGTCTTTCAGCGCCTCCAGCGCCACATCCAGCCCGATCTTGTTACGGTGTTTGAAGCAGTCCGCCACGGTCTTGGCCGCGCTGTACACCCGGAGCCTGACACCGTCGCGTTCGACTTCCTCAATCCCTGCCGAGTAGGCATCACCCGTGAACTGCACCATCTTGACGGGCGGGTAGTCGACGCGTGGCGGGTGGCTGCCCCGAGGCATGGCGATCCAGATCTGACGCGGCAGCTGCGTGGTCAGCTCATGAAACTGCAGCGCTGTAAGCAGGCAGAACACCGCTTGGGGTACCTTGGTGGCGATGGTGCCTAGGCTCTCGAATTCCGAAGTCTGTGCATCCGGCAGACGGTACAGGCCACGCCCCACCTTCTCTAGTAGACCCGCAGCGGTCAGACGCGTCAGAACGACCCGAGGCGCACTGATGGCGTCCAGATGGCTGGCACGCAGTAGCCCCTTCTGGCTGGCCAGATCGAGGACGCGCTGATTGTGGGTGCTAGAGAGCATGGGTGGAGTATGTTCCGTTATTTCGTCGAATGCAACTTCTGGAAGATAAAACGAAACATTTAGCCCACGTTCTCCAGGTATCGTTTCTGGCAGGCGATCCGCTGGGTGCGCTACAAATCGGGTGGGCTACGCACGGACTACCGTAAAGGACGTACCGTCGTCAGTCTGCTTCACGTTCATTTGGTCTTTGTCACAAAATACCCTCGTGATGTCCTCAGAGAACGGGCCATTGAGGTGATTCGCGAAGCCTGCCAGGGTGTGTGCAGTGGCTTCGATGCCAAGCTGGTTGAACTCAGCGGCGAGGATGACCATGTGCACCTCTTGGTGGAATACCCGCCGACGGTACCGCTGTTCAAATTGGTCAGCAGCTTGAAGGGCGTGAGCAGTCGGATGCTGAGAAGCAAGGCGTTTCCCGAGGTCCAGCAGCGTTTGTGGGGCGACCACCTTTGGAGCCCGAGTTACTTCGCCGTCGGCTGTGGTGGCGCACCCATCGAGATCGTGCGCCAGTACATCGAGGATCAGGGCAGTTAAATACCCGCCGCTATCCCGGCCGTGAACTGACCGGGCTTGCGCGGCGAAATCAGGGACCAACACATGAGGAGCTCGACATGGACATGACGGTGGACGGCGACCTGATCCTCAATTCTCACGAATGGGACCGGTTCCAGCAGATCCTCGGCAAAGGCGCAGTCTGGAAGCCGCGAACAGAAGCAGAGTTCAACGCAATGTGCGACCTGGCCGCCGCGACCTACGAAGCTGAGGCGGCGCCAGGAGCAAACATCATGGCGCTTGCCTGCCGCGTGTTGAAGTTCGACAACGAAGGCAATGTGAGTCCGGCGCTCGTGGCCACGGAACAAGACCAGGCGTTCCTGCGCGAATACGGCCAATTGCCCGATGAGCAACAGCGGGACGACTGGACACATGGCCGCAAGGTGAAATTGCGCCCGCCGCCGCCGGCGAAACCGCGAATCAGGTTCATCAAGCGGTGACACCGAAGGGATGACTTGCCGACATGAGTGAGGAGATATTCGTCGCGGATCGTCGGAGGTTCATAGAGGCTTTTTCGCAATGAACTTAAGGTGCTGGTCGGCGAGCCAGGAGGGATCGCCTGTAGAGTTTTGCGCACTGCATCATGGTTCAGCGCGACCAGCGACAGCCGGCCGCGCCACGCAGCACCATCTCGTGTTCCGGGGTAGCGCGCCGATTGGTTTCGATGCCGGCCGATTACCCAGCGGCGCGGCAGTCCCCGTCCTTCAGTGAGGCGACGCGGTGACATCCCATTCATGGTGCCGAAATCTGGCCGGTGTCGATACTGGCCACCCCGTAAGCCTTGGCCCAACGCGCGTACAGGGTCACCAAACGCACCGAAGTTCGCCGAGCTGCAGCGGACCTACGGCCACTTCAACCTGGCGAGGGCGAGCTGCCGGCGTACCTGAACGCCCCGCAGCCGGAGTCACGAAACGGCGGTTGACAGCAAGGTGATCGGTGATAGCGTGAATTGAAGTCGCTATCAGGAGGACCCTTTGAAGAAGCTTTTAAGCCAAGCCCTGCGTGGGCTCGAATTCGTCATTTTTTATCTGACCGCCACCAGCAGTCTTGTCTATGCACTTGCCTGGATATTCTCATCGTTCACCAACCAGGCACCTCTCTACACTGTTTCCGTTACGCTCGCCATGAATCTGGCATGGGCCTGGATACACGTCTGGCGCGGGTCCTTGCACAGGCCATGGTCATTGACTGTGGTCGCGCCATACATCCTGGCCTTTGCCGTATTGGTTGCCGGCATGCCCTACCTGCGCGGACAAGCCTATCCCGACGCGCCGATACTCGCCCCACTGATTTTGCTCGCGCTCGCCTCGTACAGCGTCTGGTTCACGCGCTACACCCCCTGGGCCATTTCCCGTCAGTGGATCGCGCCACGGGAGTCGAAGCCGGAAGCGTCCCAGACAGTCGCACCGGCCCCGGCCTTGCCCCAACCGTCCATCGCACACGTCCAGCCACCCACCTGGTCGACCGCGAAAGAGCTGGTTCCGGCAATTACCTTCCGCGACCTCCACGGCAATGAGGCGATCAAGGCCCGTCTCCAGGCCGCCGCACAAGCGATCGTCCAGCCCGAGGCAGGCCGGCAATCACGCAACGGGATTTTGTTGTTCGGCGAGCCCGGCAATGGCAAGACCGTCTTTGCCGAAGCCCTTGCGGGGACACTGGGACTGCCGATGTTGGTCATGACCTACGCCGAAACAGCCTCCATGTGGGTCGGCGAAAGAACGATACGAATCAAAGCCGCTTTCGAGTACGCCCAGCGATGCCAACCGTGTGTGTTCTTTGTCGACGAAATCGATAGCTTTCTCGAAAGCAGGACAGGGCGTGATGACGGGATCAAGGACGACCGCGACGCGGTCAACGCCATGCTCACCCTGATGGTGGAGATCCGTCGGTCGCGGGTCATTCTCATCGCCGCCACGAATCACCTGGACCGGCTCGACTCCGCAGGCATCCGTGAGGGCCGCTTCGATTTCAAGGTGGAAATCACGCCACCGGATGAGGCGGCCCGTATCGGCCTGCTCAACACCGGCCTGCGCAACAACGTCAAAGGCTGGAAAGTCGATCCGGCAGTGGTCGAGAGTGTCGCGCGCCGGTGGAACGGCTTCAGCGTCAAACGCATTCTTGCCACGACCGAAGAACTCCCGTCGTATCTGGAGCGTCAGCGGCGTACGCGGGCAACCCCTTTGGTTTTCGAGGACTTCATGGGTGCTTTGCGGGCGGTCCAGGGAAGACGCGGCGTCACGCTGGAAAACGTCAAGCCGCTGGAAGACCTGGTGCTATCGCCGCGGACCCGCGAAGCCATCGACCTGATCGCCGGCCGGATGGCGGACCCGGAGCACACCGAGCGCCACGGCGGGACACTCCCCACCGGCGTGCTGTTCTACGGCCCGGCGGGTACGGGCAAGACCGCCACGTGCAAGGCATTGGCCAAGCACATCGAGTGGGCCTTCTTGCCCACAACGGGAGCGGACCTCGCGCGCACGCCGGGCGAGCTGGACAAGCTGTACGCCAAGGCCAAGGAATTGCGACCGACCGTGGTTTTCATTGATGAGGCCGACGAACTTCTGCGAGCCCGAAACCATTCGTCGTCCACCGAAGCAACGAACAAGCTGCTGACCTTGATGGACGGCGCGCATGATCGGGTGCGCGACGTGGTATGGATCGCAGCGACCAACCATCCCGAGACCATTGATCCGGCGCTGCTGAGAGGCGGGCGCTTCGCGGAAAAGGTGGTCTTCGAGCTGCCCAGCGCCGCCCAGTTGGGTGAGCACATCGGAAAGTGGCTGGCCGCCCGCAAAACAGTACTTGTGGACGGACTGAGCGCGCAGAGCATCGGACAAACTATCGGCATGCAAAGCATTGCCAATGCGGAGGCGATCATTCAGGCGGCGCTGAACAGGGCCGTATCGCGCCGGGTAACGCCGGTGCGTCTTGGCAAGGACGATCTGGACTTCGGGATGAGAACGATGCTGGAGACCGGTTTCTAATATCGTGGAGCCAGCGCCAGACCAAAATCGAAATTGAAAAGGAGTGAACCAGTGCATACAGTTTTCAGCAAAACATTCGGAGGCCTTTCGGGGCAGTATTACTTTCGCCACCTGTTCTTCAGTTTGTGCATGGCGGTCCTCGCGTTCTTCGCGCAAACCCGAGGCGGGGCCTCGATCACGATTGGAGGGCTGCTTTTCATTGTCATCAACACCTTGCTCTACCCGTACGCCAGGTTCGTTTACGAGAGCGTCGTGGGATTCATCATGGGCGACAACGTTTTTTACGTCCGCGCAAGCATCATGCTGTTCGTAAAGTTCGTCACTATGACGATCTGCTGGAGTCTCGCATTGGTCGTGGCACCTATCGGCCTCGGGTTCCTCTACTACCACCACAGCAAGAACGAAGGCGAACAACCGCCGTCGCAGGCCCTTTGAAGATCGCTACATTCAGCGCTGGCATATCCCAACCAAAAACGCTGCCGAGAGGGCTTTGCGAACTGCCCCCGAAAGCACATCCCGACGTTGCGCGTCCGCTGGACGAGAAAGCCGCGCGGGCAAACCTCGTCCACCGGTTGCTTTCAGTTGCCGGTGCGGACCCCTGATCGCCAGTCCCATGGGGCGATGGGCGCCGGGTCTGACCATAGCCCCACGCGGCGTGCCCGCGCGTCCAGCTCTTCTTGTTCATAGGCCAACCGCTCTGGCAAGGGCTGCTCATCGGCATAGCGCTTGAACCACCAGGCCATGCCAACAGCGAGTTGTGTTCGATTGGCATCCAGTGTCAGACCGCAGGTAGGGCAGTCAAGCGGCTGGACCCAGACCTGTCCGACGATACGGCCATAGCGGTCCTTCTTGGTCCAGGCCACCCGTACCGGCTTGCCGAAAACCAATCTGGAGAGACTCTCCTTGGACCGCTTCCCGAAGGCCTGGCGACTCTCCGGTGCATCGATGCCGGACAGGCGCACCTTGTGGGTCAGCCTGTCGGAATCCTGCACAGCAATTGTGTCGCCATCCGTGACGCCGACCACCCGCCCGTGCAAGGCTTGTGCTGCAGCGAAGGTCGTAAAAAGGCCCGCGATCAACACTCCAGCGATCGGGAACAACCGAGGAGACCATCGCCCATACAAGGTGCTTTGGGACCTGCAGTTGGCACGCGGAGACGGAACAGTCAGCATGTTGTGTTCACGAGTTGGAAACTGGAAAGCGCCGAAAGGCCGCGCCGTCTAGACGTCGACGTTTCGACCAGTGGAGTTGGAGTTGACCCACTTCGGTGGACGGGTAGTGGTTTGATTCTCAAACCGTTTCAGACATTGTCTGCTCATGCACGTTGGCATCATCGACAACATCAAACAAGGCCAGCTTGCTCCTTTCAAAGTTCAGCGGTGAGAGGTAGCCCAGGCCGCTGTGGCGGCGCCGGGGGTTGTACCAGCCTTCAATCCAGGTGAAGACCGCCATGCGGGCCTGAGCCTTGCTCTGGAAGGTGCTGCTGCATTGACCCAGTGAATTCCACTTCCGAAGCGTTGCCTCATCCCTTGGCTACAAAGCGAATCGACGGGTTTGCCTCGGGCACCTGTAGCGGGGCGAGCAGTGCATCGCGCAACACGCGGGCGGTGGCTGACAGCGGCCGGTCGCGGCGCTGCTGCAAAAACACGTCACGTCGCACGGCGGGGCGCAGCGGAACAAAGCGCATGCCACGGGCCTGCGGGTGGCTGGCACCCAGCGCCGACAGCACCGCTACGCCCACACCCGCCTGCGCCATGGCCAGCTGGATGGACAGGCTAGACACCTCGACGCCGCCATCCATCTGCGCCACCAAGCTGGAGCCGTGCAGCCGCAGCAACTGCATGATGCTGGTGTCCGGACCTTCCTTCAGCAACGGCAGCGCCGCCAGGTCGCGCGCGGCGGCCGATGCCTTCAGCGCAAAGTGTGCCGGGTTGGCAAGCACGCCCAGCGGCGCTGTCAGCAGCTTCTGGCAGAGCAGGGCACTGGTGTCGCCCGACAACGAGCCAATGCCGAGGTCCGCCTCGGCATGTACCACCCGGCGCGTGATGCCGGCGCTGGTGTCGTCCAGCAGGCGCAGGCGCATGCCGGGGTAGCGTGCGGCCAGCGGCCGCAGCACATGGGGCAGCACCAGCGCGCCAAAGGCCGTGCCTACCGCCAGCGTGACGGTACCCTGCACGTCGCTGGCCTGCGCACGCAGCCGCCCAGCGGCTTCGGTCAGGTCATTCAGCAGGCGCTGGGCCGTGGGCAGAAAGCGCTCGCCCTCGGGCGTGAGCGCCAGCCGCCGCGTGGTGCGCTCGAAAAGCGCCGTGCTGATCTGTGATTCAAACTCCTTCAGCGCCCGCGTGAGCGCGGGCTGGCTGATGTGCAGTTCCTCGCTGGCACGCGAGATGTTGCCCAGCCGCGCCGTCACCACAAACATGCGCAGCTGCCGTTGGCTGATATTCATAGCTTTTGATTATGAATCAGCCCACACATGCATTTGGACAGACCCTGCCTTGGCGCCTAGAGTGCGGGCCAAAGGAACCAAAACCATGAAATACACCATTCTTTTGACCAGCATGCTGCTGGCCGCCAGCGCCTGGGCCCAAGCACCGCAGGGCGAGATCAAGGGCGATGCGGTGGTGCACACCGCCGCGTCGGCACTGGACGTGATCGCTGGCGCGCAGGTGGCGCTGCCCGCAAGCGTGACCGGCGGTGCACCCTACCTGGGCCCGCTGCGCGGCGCCCCGAAGGAGGCGCGCCAGCGCGTGCCGGTGGTCGTGTTCATGCACGGCTCGTCGGGCCTGGCGCTCAAGGCCATTGGCGAATGGCAGCAGTGGCTTGCAAGCATGGGCATTGCCAGCCTGGCGCCTGACTCGTTTGCCCTGCCCAACCGCCTGACCTACAAGTCCCCGGTGGACAAGGCCACTTACGAAAAGGTGCATGCGCTGCGCGTGTCTGAAATCGCGCTGGCGGCCCAGGCCCTGCCGGGCCAGCCCTGGGCCGACACCGCCCGCGTGATGCTGGCGGGCACCAGCGAAGGCGCCACCGCCGTGGCCCGCTACACCGGGCGGGAGTTTGCCGGGCGCATCATTTACTCGTGGAGCTGCGAAGACAACTACTTTGTGCAGGCCCACGCCACCGCGCTGCCCGACGATCGGCCGGTGCTGAACGTGATGAGCTCGACCGACGCCTTCTTTTCGCCCAGCAACAGCTGGCTGGGCAACGCCACTGCCACCGGGCACTGTGGTGCGGCACTCAAGGCCAACAAGCAGGCCAGCGTAGTGCTGATTCCCGGTGCCCCGCACACCCTGCTGAACTTGCCCGCCGCCCGCCACCCGGCGGAGGGCTTCCTGCGCGACGTGCTGAAGCCCTAATCGTCAACCCGGGGAGATGCGAGGCACTAGCGGATAGGACATTCAGCTGCGGATAGGAAATTCAACCGTCCGAGATGAAATCTAGCACCACGACTCCCACAGTTTGGGCAGCGTGTACAACCTCAATGCTCTGCCCGATCAGGAGGACGGCAACTCCGGAAACGTTGACCACCCGCAACTCCACGACCCAAGAACCACAGCCCCCAGGTGCCCGGAAGACCGCCCAACCCAGCACTTGACGCCGTCGCATTTCGTGCTTTCATGGTTTCAGAAAGGAAGAAACCATGGAACAAACCATCTTCACGACCGCCCAGGCGCTGGCATTCCTGGAGGGCAGCGACAACCACCAGCCCGGCAAGTTGGCCGCCAGCGTCCTGATCCCGGATCAGCCGGCAGCGCAATACCACGCGGACCGCGCGGTACTGAGCTGCTCGATGCTCAAGCCGCTGCTGGTCTCGCCCGCGCATTTCCAGGTGGCGATGCGCCAGTACACGCCCCCGAGCGAAGCGATGCAGTTGGGAACGGCGGTACACCTCATGGTGCTGGAGCCGCATCACTTCGCCCGGGACGTTGCGGTATTTCCCGGCATCAAAGACGGACGCGACGGCGCCTACAAGCAGTGGGCCACGGACAACGCGGACCGGATCCTGATCGACGAGCCCACGTTGCGCACCATCCGCACGATGGCAACGCGCATCCAGGAGCGCCCCTACAAGGGCCGGGCGCTGGGGGACTTTCTGGCGGAATCGCTGCGCGAAGTCAGCATCTACTTCACGGAGCCAACGACCGGAGTGCGGCTGCGGGTGCGCCTGGACGCGCTGCATCCCGATCTGTCGCTGGACCTCAAGACCACCCGCCACCAGTTCGCCGGCGCCTTCATCCGCGACGCCGTGGACCTGCACTATGACCTGCAGGCCTTCCTCTACAGCGCTGCGCGTGCCCTGTGGGAGGGCAGCACCAAGCCGGCCCCGTTTGTCTTTGCGGCCATTGAAACCGATGCGCCGCACAGTGTCTCGCTGGTCACAGCCGGCGAAACCTTCCTTCACAACGGCGCCGCCAAGCTCCAGCGCTGCCTGAGCCTGTACGCCGCCTGCCGCCAGACCGAGCACTGGCCCGCCACCGACGAGGACGTGGTCGCGGAAATCCAGCCGTGGCAAGCATTTGAACGCAAAGGCATCTGATGAACCCCACCAACTACTACGACGACCCGACCGAGCGCCCACCCGCCTGGGCCAGCGCATTGCGCGAAGCCTTGCGCGAGGAGGACGACGAACGGTACCTGGATCTCATCCGGAAAACCCGCGGCAATGCGGAGGCTTCAGCCGTCATCACCAACGAGCTCGCCCGCATCGTCTACGGCACGGCCCGCGGCGATCGCACCTTTGCGGAATTGATGATGATGCCGGTGATCCAGCACGGCGCCCGGTCGCTGATTGAAGACGACCACAAATGGCAGCCGGCCCATCTGGTGATCGAGGACGCGCTGCGCCAGTGGATGCCGCCGACCACCCGCCTCGTGATGTTCCAGTCCGTCCTCGGATACCACCACATCGCCGCGTGGTCGCCGGTTGTGATCCGTCGGCATTTGCACAGCAGCATTCCCGGTTACCGGGTCGGCCGGGTCAGCGTGATCGATCAGCCGCTGGACTTGCCCCCTGATGCGCCCCGACTGGGCTTCGTCCGCTTCATTGCGTCCAGCACGACCGGCTGGCTGGAGCTGCCACCGCCCGACGTGGCGCGCGATACCGCGCTGCGCGAGCAATGCGAGTTCGCGTTCCAGGCCTCTCGCGAGGCGCAGTTGCGCTTTCACACGCCGCAACGGGCGCAGTTCGCCCTGCGCAAGGGGGTCATGGCCTGGCTCACCGCCTTGCATGACTTCAGCCCGATCACCGGCTGGATGACGTCCCTCGATCCGAACCCGGACGCCGTGCGGATCAGTTTGCGCCTGGATGTCGGGCAGGACTTCTACCTGCAGTTCGTCGTCCGCGCGCACCAGATCAGCGACGACGGCGTCACCGCCATCCTGCAGCACCTGGCCGGCATCGCGCCCGCACTGGATCGCGAAACACGCGGCCATGAATCGTTCAACACCCGGCATTGACAGCCTGCGCTTTTGTGCTGAGATGAATGAAACCAACCACCGAATAACCGCCATGTCCGTTGTCAACATCCCGATCGCCGCCTGGCCCCATGTCCAAGGCTTCATCCGCATCGCCACCGCCCCCAGCGATGACGGCAGCGGCGCGAGCCGGACAACCGACAGCTTCGAAATCCTCGACCGGGTCCATTGCCAGGAGGGCGCCGTGCCAGTCGACGGCGGCGCACCGGCCCGCGCGTCGCACCCGATCGCCCACAGCGCCCGGCTGGCCGACGACACCGGCGCCGTGCGCGTGATCCCGATCACCATCGCCATGGAAAAGACCAGCACCGCGCTACGCGCCCACTACCAGGCCTTCACCAACGACCCCGACAACCCGCGCCCGGTCTGTACCGGCGACGGACGCCAGGCCATCGAGATCCGCACCGATGCCGGCGGCGAGAGCAGGGCGAGCATTGCCTGCGCCGGCCCCCAACTGTGCCCCAAGGTTCTCGGCGGCCTGGTGCGGTGCAAGAGCCAGGTGCGGCTGCCGGTCCAGATCGCCGGACAGGATGACCCCTGGTCGATCTTCGAGGTGCGCAGCGGCTCGCTCAACACCTACAAGGCATTGCTCGGCCAGCTGACCTACATGGAAAAGCGCTTCGGCGGTCTGCGCCACATTCCGCTGCAACTGCGCACCTGGGCCATGAGTTCAGCCGCCAGCCATTACAAGGTGTTCCATGCGATGCGGCTGACGCTGGGGGTCCAGAGCGAAAAAGCCGCGTTGCAAGCCCGTCAGGATGCGCTGGCCGAGTTTGCCGACGATCCCTTCGGCTTCGCCGGTGCCGCCCAGGACGAGCCCGCCGCGGATGAATGGGATGTCGTGCGGGTCTTCTACGATCAGCCGTTGGAAGCAGCGCGGGAACCAGCCACCGAAGCCACGCCAACCCTCCAGGGAAAGCCGCAAGCGCCAACGCCCACCATGTCGCTCGCCACAATGATTGCCGCCGCGACTGAAGGAAAGCCCAACCACAACGATAACGGAACCGGACACCCAGCAACGACCGTTTGTGCCGTCGTTACAGAGTGCGGAACACCAGGCCCAGACGGTATGGTGAATGCCTGCGCAGCCGCCCTCTGATTTGCACCGCCAATGAACGCCAAACCGCCACCCGAAAGGCAGAACCACGACATGACCCGCTTGGTCGTCGGGGGCCAACGGCGCATCGCACTCGGCGTTGAAGTGGCACAAACCGCCCAATCGGGAAATGCGCCGACGGCCCTGCGGTGGGTCGGCGGCGCATGGGAACACGATAAGTCGAAACCCCCGGTAGACGCCACGGCGAGGGCAGAAAAGCCATGGATGAACATCGTCAGGATCGCCATCATGGTGGCCAGGCAAGCTTTGCAGAAGCGATGAGATATTCGCCGGATTCAGACCTACACAAGAAATGATCCCGGGCAAACACTTCACGCGGTGCGACCGGTCACGATGGACCGGAATCATCGGTCACGTTCACCGGAATAGGCACCTAGGCGCCTTGCTGAGCTTTCGTGGCGCCAGCGTGCAAAGCGAGCTTGCCGCCTTCTTCGCCAGCCTGCGCGCCCAGGGTACTGCCGTCCTTGTCTCAAACCGCTCCCTTGGCTCGGCGGTCAGAGGTCTGCGAGAAAAGCTGAAAGATCAAATTCTGCACGAGTAAGCGCCTTGCGCCGGCCGATGAATAGGCCGATCACCTTGGCATCGGGCACGCGTTCAACCAGGCGACGCTTGCATGCCTTGAAGTGCGTTCCGTTGGTCAGCACATCATCGAACAAGATGATCAACGGCCTCAAGGGATGCAGCAGTTGCGTTTCGTCAAGGGCCAGGAGCTCATAAAGCTCGTCGGGCGTCGGCCGCCTCTCACCGTCTGCGTACTCATGATGCGCACGGGTTGACTGAGTTTTGACCAAGACCTCTCGAACATCCAGCTGCAGGTCGCCAGATCCCAGAGCCCTCACCAACCGGTCGTCATACAGCGGATCCCCCTTGGACCTGGAGGGAGGAATAGGGACAAAGGTCGATGTCCTCAGTGCCGCTGGCGCAATGGAGGTGCGGATGAGTTGACCGACTTCAACAATGCTCTGTTCTTTGTACCGATATTCCGCGAGTCCGCGTCGAGTGACCGGCTTCTTGAAGTTGGTGATCAACCCGTTGGTCGGGCTCGCAGCGTAGCCCGCTCTTGACTGGTACTCCCCGAAAAAGTAGCAGTCATCATCAGCAGTCAAGTGGCAATGCTCTTGCCTGAGCGCCTCATCAATTTTGACTAGACGGAAACTCAAGATGGTCCCTGATCTCGCTGTAGTCTGTCACGCGGATCGCTCCTTGCGCATGCAGGCGCTCAGGCCATTTCAATCCCCGCCTGAAGCAGTTGTCCAGAATGAACAGCTTGCGACCCTGCTGTAGCGCAGCGCGCGCCTGTGTCAGGCTCCCAGATGTCTCTCCTGCTTCCACGATGACCGTGGCCTGCGAAAGGGCGGACATCGTTGCGTTGCGCTCAGGAAAAAACAGCTTGTTCCAGTAGGGCGTCTGACGAGAGTAGCGAATGACTGGGACCTGGCTTACCAACAGGTGCTCTCGCGCAATGCGCTCCTGCAAATCCGAGTTCTCTTTTGGATAGGACTCGCTGATCGGGGTGCCAATGACGCCGATGGTTTTGCCACCAGCCTCGAGTGCTGCCGTATGGGCCGCAGTATCGATGCCCTTGGCTAAGCCTGAAACCACGACGACTCCGTCCTCGACCAGGCACTTGGCAAGCTTTCTGGCGCGCCTGACACCGTCCTCGGATGCCTCTCGACTGCCAACGACAGCCACTCGCATCGGCATGGACAACAGGTCCAGCTCACCACGGTAGTAGAGGAACTGGACAGGGTGCCGCGCGTCGCGCAACGCCTCTGGATAGTCCATGGTTCCATGGACCACAAATCCGGCGTCCTCGACGTGCTTCTTCTGAAAGATTCGCAGCACCTCTACGGCTCTGGCACGTGCGGCTCCTGCAGAAACAAAGCAAGACGGCAGATCGTTGTGGCTCCTGCCGAACAGTTCTGCAAGGGCCTTGAAACTCTGGCCATCTTGAGCCCACAACTCTTCGTATGCACCCAGTTCCATGACTGGGGACACGGCCGGCCGAGCGAAAAGCTCTAAAGCGTGCACGATTTTTCCCCTTTACTCTCGATGCTGTGGATTCATACATTTACTGTGTAAATTTACAGCGACATGACTCCTCTGGCAAGTTTAGCATCGCCTCCCTTGGCCCACTCGGCCGGAAGGGCTCCAGACATCCGGCAATTTCACGACCTGAGCAATTTCATCTGCGATCCGTTTCGAAATTTCTGGCGGCGTGCCGGTGCGAGCAAGCGCCCCAACGCTGACTGAAAAATCAAAGCCCGGGATGATTTCAGCGATCGACGGCACGTCTGGCACAGACGCCGAGCGCTTAGCAGGCTGCTGAAATACCCCCCGCGCAAGAGAGAAGACCTGTTTGGGTTGGTTGATTTTCAGCATTCGACTTGCGCATGTTGAAATTTCGCGGGTATTCGGACCCGTTTTCTGGCGTTTGAGGCGTTTTTCTGCGCTCTTTCGACCTCTTACGCCCCCTGCACACGGATTTGCCCCAACGTGCGCATGTGCGTGAGGTTGTAGCCCGTCATGGTCAGCACATAGAGCTGATCGACCTTCTTGAGACCGCGCACCATCACCTGGGCCATGCCCCGATCGTCTTGGCCCAACCAAAACCCTGCTCGATGAGCTTGCGCATATCCTGCGAGATGGCGTGGGCGGCGCTTTCGGCCACCGCATCCGCCACCGCCGAACTGCGCCCTATCGTGTTGCGGGCCACGTGAGGGGTGATGTTCATCTCCTGCAGCGCCTCGATGGGTGAATTCAATCCGTCGACGCAACACCTTCTGATTGGAGGTGTTTATGAAGGCCAAGAGACGGAAGGCGGATGTTGCAGGGCGAGCGAAGATGCGCTCGCCAGGGCGTCCCCCTGTGTTGCACAGAGCGGAGAGACGCCCATTTTGGGAAGCGATCGCCGCCGGATGTTCGAGTGAGGAAGCTGGCCAATTTGCTGGGGTGTCACCCGCAGTTGGCGCCAGATGGTTCCGAGAATGTGGGGGTATGCCTCCATCACATCTTTCACCGTCGGCAGCAGCACCGACGGGACGGTACCTTGCGTTTGCTGAACGAGAGCATCTGGCGCTGGCCCGCGCGCGGGGTGACGGCGTTCGAGAGATTGCCCGGCAACTTGGACGTGCACCCTCGACGATTTCGCGTGAACTGCGGCGCAATGCTTCGACGCGCAGTGGCGGCTTCGAGTATCGGGCCGCGACCGCGCAGTGGCACGCCGATCGCTCGGCAAGAAGACCGAAGCCTGCGAAACTCCAGACGAACGCTACGCTGCAAAAGTATGTCCGGGACAGGCTTGCCGGCAACATTGCGACGCCGGGAGGAAGAACGATTGCGGGACCTCAGGTGCCGTGGAAGGGTCGTCGTCATGGCCGCAGACAGTCTCGGCGATGGGCTCGTGCATGGAGTCCGGAACAGATCGCGCGCCGACTGCTGATTGATTTCCCGGAGGATGAATCCATGCGCATCATCCACGAGGCGATCTACCAAGCGCTGTACGTGCAGGGACGCGGTGCGCTTCGTCGGGAACTGACCGCCTGTCTGCGTACGGGCCGTGCACTGCGCGAGCCCAGAGAGCGTGCTCGTGGTCGGGGTAAGTCCTTTGTGACACCGGATATCCTGATCAGCGAGAGACCGGCTTGCGTGGAGGATCGCGCAGTGCCCGGGCACTGGGAAGGCGATCTGATTCTCGGGACAGCCAGCTCAGCGATCGGAACGCTGGTCGAGCGAACGACGAGGTTCACAATCCTGCTGCACCTTCCCCCGCAGCCTGGTCATCGTCAACAGGAACGCGAGAAGAGTGGTCCGGCTCTGGCCGGACACGGCGCGGAGGCGGTGCGTCAGGCAATTACCCGCGTGATCGCGTCATTGCCTGATCTACTCCGTCAATCGTTGACATGGGACCAAGGTTCCGAGATGAGCCAACATGCGCAGCTCTCGATCGATACCGGCCTGCAGGTGTATTTCTGCGATCCGCGCAGTCCCTGGCAGCGGGGCACGAACGAGAATACCAATGGACTGCTGCGGCAGTATTTCCCCAAGGGAACTGATCTGAGCATTCATCGGGTCAGCGACCTGGAAGCGGTGGCACTTGCTTTGAACACGCGACCGCGAAAGACACTCGGCTGGCGTACGCCCGCAGAAGCGTTGAACGAACTGCTTTGCACGGCATCATGATGCGGTCTGTCCCGAGCAGCATTACAGACCCAGGGGGGTTGAACCATGGGTACATGGTCCAACCGGGGCGCCTCCGGCGGCCCCTGCGGGGAACTGGAATGAAGAAGAGCCCGAACAGCCGAAACCAAAGCTGATACGCTGCGTAACTCGGTGTTGCGACGGCCAGTTGAACCTGGGCTGGCTGCCCTGGTCCGAATGGTGAATGACACCCTTGGGTTTGCGTTGCTCCAACGCCATGTTCAAGGCTGTCAGCACCAGGTCGCTCGTCATGCGCTCTCCCATGGCCCAGCCCACCACGCGCCGGCTCCAGACATCGATGACCACAGCCAGATAGAGGAAGCCCATCCAGGTCGGCACGTACGTCATGTCAGCCACCCACAGCTGGTTCGGACCTGGGGCGTGGAAACGCCGGTTGACCAGGTCGCTGGCCGGGGTCTGACGCTTGTCGCGACGGGTGGTGACAGTGAAGCCTCGGCGCTTGCTGACGCCGTGGATACCGGCTTCGCGCATGAGGCGGGCCACACGCTGGCGGCTGATGCACACGCCTTGCTCGATGAGCTCGGCTCTCACGCGCGGCATGCCGTAGGACTCGTAGGAGTCCTGGTGTATCTGGCGGATGCGCTCGGTCATCACCGCGTTGGCGATGCTGCGCTGTGAAGGGGCACGGTCTCGCCAGGCATAGAAGCCGCTGGCTGAGACACCGAGCACGCGGCACATGGTGCGCACAGGGAGGTCGGCCTGGTTCGCCATCACGAGTCCGAAGACTTCGTTGAAGTCGCATCGCTGCGACCGGCAAACCAGGCCGTAGCCTTTGCCAATATGTCGCGCTCCATCTGGACCTGTCGCAACTGCCGACGCAGGCGAACGAGCTCTTCCCGCTCGGCCGTGGTCAGGCCTTCCTTGCCAGGCAGCGGTTTGCCGTCATCGATGGCGGCTTGGCCAACCCAGTTGGTGATGGACTGGGCTGTGACACCGAACTCACGCGAGAGCTGCGCTGGTGAGCGACCCGCTCGAACCAGCTCGACCATCTGCTGGCGGAATTCCGCCGGATATGGCGGTCGTACTTTGGACATTTGCGACTCCTTGAACACAAAGAATGAGGTGTCCACGGAATAGGGTCAACTCCACCACCTTGATCAACGAGCTGCTGAAGAAGGATATCGAGCTGATCGAGATCGGGCGCTGAAGGCGTCCTGGCGAAACAAGCGCTCAGCGCAAACGCGCTGCTTGAACTCCAGCCGTCAGCGGCTAAGAGGTTGCCGAAGGGCTTTCTTGACTTGTGAAGGGGTCCTCTTCGATCACAGGATAGGCTCTCCTCATGTCGGCAAGATATGCGCCTAGATCAGACAGAATCTGATCGAGTGCCAAGTCCCGCTTGTCCCCGGCGCGCAACGGCTTGTTTTTTAAGTCTTCGAACATGCCCAACACTGCTGGGTAATGCCAGACATAGCCAAGCGACCGAATAAGTCTGGCTCGCAACTGTGCTCGCTCCCATGGCGGTGACGGATATGGATGACTCGTCTTGAGGAAGATACTCGGTACGAGCTTGACTCTGTGCAAAGGAAACAGCTCGGGAGCAGCAGGTTGCCCGGATTCAAGCTCAGCAACCAATTGCTTCAGCCGAATCGATGCTTTTTCCTCCGCGCGCTCACTCGCAAACGTGTTCGCGGCAAACGCTTCATAGTCAGGGCTTTGATACGTCACCCCTGACCTTCCAGGAACGAGATCGAATCGCGGGTTGCCCACTATGTCATTGAGAGCCTCGGGCGCCGGTTGTAGCGCGCGAAAGTCAAACTGCTCGAATTGGCGCTCCCAATGTCGAATCAACCTCTCTACCAATTCGTCGGGAACGAATGCACTTGCAGCCCGACCATCCAGAGCAGCGCTAGCGAACTCCCCGCCTAGTGCAGGCCTCATTCGCTCGCCGTACGCGCCCCATTGAGCGTAGGGAGCGAATAAAGCACGAGGCAACGCCTTCTTGTTGACCCCAGCGCTTCGCATTTCCTCAAGAAACCCCTCGTAGAAAGAATCGCTCGGAATGAGGTGCGCTGATGTATGCGAATACAACGAGGACGAGAAGACGGGGTAGTCGGTGACCGCGCGGAAGTAGTGGTCGACTGGGGCGCATCGAATTGCACTCGTATGCTTCACTGTCGGCAACCTGCAAAGCAGGACCACAGGCACAGTCCGACGGTAACCCAACTGGAAGAACTCTTGCGCGTTTGCAATCGCAATGTCGCGCATCCCGATCTCGATTAACTCGAAGCTCTTAGCCATTACCTCGGCCTCTTGCAGCCCGGCAACGATGTCTTGCCGCCGATATAGAGAGGCTTTTCCAAATTGAAGGCAGTGCGAATAGTGGGGATGCCAAGCTCCATGAACTCGCCTTCTTCGTAAAACTCGCCAATCAATCCGGCGATGGCGCCACGTCCCATCGGGGTTTCCGCAAATCTCATCATCTCTGGATTCGTGCGTCGGCCAAACGGAATCATGCGGTCAGCCATTTCCTCGGCAACTGTGACTCGCACCCAGATCAACCCAAGTCCCCAATGGATCAGTTTATGTTGCCTCCATGTGATCTCCGACGTCCTCTGAGCCACGCTACCGCATAGATAAATTGGAATCGTGTGGTGATCCTCCGGCGGCAGTGCTCGGCTGTAGGCGTCGCTGGCAGCTCTCACTAGCGTTGCAACAACCGCATCCCAAACGCTGCTCTTATTTTGCGAATGAGCGATCTGGTTTTCCACAACCAGTATTGGGGTCATCGCAAGAGTAGCGAAGGCCGCATTCGCCATGCCGCTGTCCATCAACGTCATCCTGCCGGTCGGATCACGTCCTTGCACCGGATCGCCATGCGCATACCCATACCGATTCAACGACCGCGGATCCCTCTGCCTCCCCTCGAACGGATCCGCGCTGATGAATCTCCCGATCTGCGGATCGTACCAGCGCGCGCGCAGGTACAGCAGCTGGCTGTCCTGATCCCAATACTCCCCCGCAAACAGATGGCTTTGCTGCCAGCCGCCGGCGTGTATTGACCCAGTGAATTCCTGCACAGGTGTTAACGTTGAAGGAAACGACGATGAGCACCCTGATGGAAGACGACATCAAACGCTGGACGGCCAGGCGCAAGACGGCCTTGGTTTTGGACATCATTCAAGGCAAGACCACGATCTCGGAGGCCAGCAGAGCCTTCGATCTCAACCCTTCCGAGGTTGAGCAATGGGTCGACGAAGGCAAGCGCGGCATGGAGAACGCGCTGCGCACCAAACCGCTGGAAGTCAAAGAGCAGTA
>JAEUOU010000022.1 GCA_016790575.1 Burkholderiaceae bacterium
AACGACACGCTGCTGGCGATCCCGTTCTTCACCTTCATGGGCATCATCCTGCAGAAATCCGGCATGGCCGAAGACCTGCTGGAAACCGTGGGCCAGGTGTTCGGCCCGGTGCGCGGCGGCGTGGCCATCGCGGTGATTCTGGTGGGCGCGCTGCTGGCGGCTACCACGGGCGTGGTTGCCGCGGCCGTGATTTCCATGGGCCTGATCTCCCTGCCCATCATGCTGCGTTACGGCTACAGCCGTGTCATCGCCACCGGCACCATTACCGCATCCGGGACACTGGCGCAGGCGATTCCACCGTCCCTGGTGCTGATTGTGCTGGCCGACCAGCTGGGCCGTTCGGTGGGCGACATGTATGCCGGTGCTCTGATTCCCGGGCTGATGCTGGTGGGCCTGTACCTGCTGTTCGTCGTGGCGGTGGCGATTTTCTTCCCGAAGATGGCGCCCGCCTTGCCGATGGAAGCACGCATCTACCGCGAGCCCAACGGCAGTTCCGGTCACAAATCGCTCCTGGTGCTGCTGGTCATCTGCACCGCGGTGGGCGTCAGCTGGGCCCAGGTCCACGACGGCATGTTGAAACAGCTCCTCGAGCGCCCGAACGCGGCACCCAAAGACGAGATCATCATCCTGTCGATGACCCTGGCCTCGCTGACCGCGCTGGCCTTGTCGGTCATCAACCATGTCACGAAGATGGGCCTGCTGTCGCGCCTGGCCGAGCAGGTGACCTTTGTGCTGATGCCGCCGCTGATCCTGATCTTTCTGGTGCTGGGCACGATTTTCCTGGGTGTGGCCACGCCGACCGAAGGCGGCGCCATGGGTGCTGTAGGCGCGCTGATTCTGGCGATGATCAAGAAGCGGCTGAGCTGGGCGCTGACCCATGAGGCGATGGACAGCACCGCCAAACTGGCGTCGTTCGTGCTGTTCATCCTGATCGGCTCGACGGTGTTCAGCTTCACCTTCAACGCGGCCGACGGCCACATCTGGGTGGAGCACCTGTTCGACAAGATCCCGGGCGGGCAGCTCGGCTTCCTGATCGTGGTGAACATCCTGGTGTTCATCCTGGGCTGTTTCATCGACTTCTTCGAAATCGCGTTCATCGTGATTCCGCTGCTGGCGCCGGTGGCCGAAAAAATGGGCATTGACCTGATCTGGTTCGGCGTGATCATCGCGATGAACCTGCAGACCTCGTTCCTGACGCCGCCGTTCGGCTTTGCCCTGTTCTACCTGCGCAGCGTGGCGCCCCGCAATGACTACAAGGACCGCGTGACCGGCGAGAACATCAAGGCGGTGACGACCACCGAAATCTACAAAGGGTCCATCGCGTTCATCATCGTCCAGTTGTTCATGGTGGGTGTGGTCATTGCCTACCCCAATCTGGTGACCGGCAACATCGACAAGGGCAAAACCCTGGACGAAAGCGCGATCATGCAGCAGCTCGACCAAGGCATCCCGCGCGACAGCAGCAACCCCATGAGCGGGCTGGAGCCAGCCGCCGCCCCTGGCGGCCAGAGCGGCGGCGCCGCCGCCCCGTCCCCCGCCGCGCCAACGTCGTCGGACAGCCCCAAAGACGACCCGATGAAAGCGCTTCTGGAGGCGGCCGAGCGCGACAAGAAGAAGTAGCCGGCGCGACAGTGGCGTGCACCGCAAGAAAGCCCGGCGATGCCGGGCTTTCTTTATTGTGTGTCCGCACGGCCCACACACGCGGGATGGTCACTGCACCCGGCGGGCGAGCACAAAAAAAACCGCGCCGAAGCGCGGTTTGGGAAGCAGCGCGGTACCTGATTACAGGCGTTGCTGCTGCATGAAGTCGTCGAAACCAGCTTCGGCAAAACGGAACCAGAGGTTCTGGTCGCGGCGGAAGTTGGCGTAGTCGTCGTAGATTTTCTTCCAGGCCGGGTTCTTTCCGCTCAGCTCGGTATACGTGTCCATCGACGCCTTGAAGGCCGTGTCCAGCACGTCTTTGGGGAAACGGAACAGCTTGGTGCCGCCGGCCACCAGGCGCTTGAGTGCAGCCGGGTTGCGGGCGTCATAGCGCGCCTGCATTTCCGCATGGGCAAAAGATGCCGCCGTTTCGACGATGGCCTTGTTCTCGGCCGACAGACCGTTGAACGCTTTGGTGTTGATGAAGAAGTCCAGCTGCGGACCGCCTTCCCAGTAGCCAGGGTAGGCATAGAACGGTGCGACCTTGTTGAAGCCCAGCTTCTCGTCATCGTAGGGGCCGACCCACTCCGCCGCGTCAATGGTGCCTTTTTCCAGCGCCTGGTAAATCTCGCCACCCGGAATGCTCTGCGCAATACCGCCAAGCTTTTCGAAGATCACGCCGCTGAAGCCGCCGGTGCGGAACTTCTGGCCCTTGAGGTCGGCCACGGACTTGATCTCCTTGCGCCACCATCCCCCCATCTGGGCACCCGTGTTGCCACCGATGAAGTTGATGATGTTGTAGTTGGCGTAGAACTCGCGCATCAGCTTCATGCCGTTGCCTTCGAGCATCCAGGCCGTCATCTGGCGGCTGTTCAGGCCGAACGGAATGGCGCAGCCCAGCGCAAAGGTCACGTCCTTGCCGAAGTAGTAATAAGGAGCGGTGTGCGTCATTTCGACCGTGCCGTTCTGCACGGCATCGACCTGGCCGAAGCCGCCGACCAGTTCCCCGGACGGATGGACGGAAATCTGGAACTTGCCACCGGACATGGCATTGACCTGCTTGGAGAACACTTCGGCGGCGCCGTAAATGGTGTCCAGCGCCTTGGGGAAGGCGGAGGTCAGGCGCCAGCGAATGGCGGCCTGGGCATGTACCGCAGGTGCTGCGCCAGCGGCGAGCACGCCGGCAATACCAGCATGTTTGATGACGGAACGACGATCCATAGGATTGACTCCTGATAAAAGTTGAACGAGACGGCCTTGCCGCGCAAAACCGCTGACGCCAATGGTCGACGTCGATTGTAGGAATAGCGCCCGGCTCGGCGCCCGGGGTTTTCCCTCCCGTAGTCCTACGTACGCGCGGACTTCAGGCGAATACCCCGTTCGACCGCCGAAAAAGCCGGTGTTTCCGGGCCGAAAACGCGCCAGGCACCCGATGTTCACGCTGCGCGTGAAATTTTTTCAGGCCACCGCCTTGAGCGTAACCGGCGCGGACGGTGCGTTGCGCACGAAACGCGCTTCGATCGCAGCGCGAATGCCCGCCACATCCAGCCCCTGCAAGGCCAGCAGCCGGGCCGGATCGCCATGCTCGATGAAGGCATCGGGCAGGCCCAGGTGCAACACCGGGCGCAAGACGCCCGCTGCAGCCAGCGCCTCCGAAACCGCACTGCCGGCGCCTCCGGGCAGGCAACCCTCTTCCACCGTGACCAGCGCCTCGTGGCTGCGTGCGATGTCCAGCAGCAGTTCGGTGTCCAGCGGCTTGGCCCAGCGCATGTTCACCACGGTCGCGTCCAATGCATCGGCCACTTCCAGTGCCGGGTACAACAGGGTGCCGAATGCCAGCACGGCGATTCGGTGCCCCTTGCGCCGCACTTCACCGCGCCCGAATGGCAGGGGTTCCAGATCGGTTCCGGCGGCAACGCCAACCCCGGCCCCGCGCGGGTACCGCACGGCCACGGGGTGGTCCTGCTGAAACGCGCTGGTCAGCAGCTGGCGGCATTCGCGTTCATCGGCGGGGCAAGCCAGACTCACGTTGGGGATGCAGCGCAGATAGGCAATGTCGTATGCGCCGGCATGGGTCGCGCCATCGGCTCCGACCAGGCCGGCGCGATCGAGCGCGAACACCACCGGGAGGTTCTGCAGGGCCACGTCATGAATGAGCTGGTCGTAGGCCCGCTGCAGGAAGGTGGAATAGATGGCTACCACCGGTTTGAGCCCCTCACAGGCAAGCCCGGCCGCGAAAGTGACCGCATGCTGTTCGGCAATGCCCACGTCGTAATAGCGTCCGGGGAAGCGCTTTTCGAATTCCACCAGACCAGAGCCTTCGCGCATGGCCGGCGTGATGCCGACCAGGCGGGTGTCCTTGGCACCCATGTCACACAGCCACTGCCCGAAAACCTGGGTAAAGCTGGGCCTGGGTGGCGCGGCGGGCGCAACAATACCGACCGCCGGGTCAAATCTGCCGGGCCCATGATAGGTGACCGGATCGGCTTCGGCGAGTTTGTAACCCTGGCCCTTGCGCGTCACCACATGCAGGAACTGCGGCCCCTGCAGGTGCCGCAGGTTCTCCAGCGTCGGAATCAGCGACTCCAGATCATGCCCGTCGATGGGGCCAACATAGTTGAAACCGAATTTTTCGAACAACGTGGCCGGCACCACCATGCCTTTGGCGTGCTCTTCCAGCCGCTTGGCCAGCTCGAACAACGGTGGCATGGGCTTGAGCACACTCTTGCCGACATTCTTGGCAGCGGCATAGAACTGGCCACTCATCAGCTGGGCCAGATAGCGATTGAGGGCGCCAACGGGAGGGCTGATCGACATGTCGTTGTCGTTGAGAACCACTAGCAACCTGCAGTCCTGGACGCCCGCGTTATTGAGTGCCTCGAAGGCCATGCCCGCCGTCATGGCGCCGTCCCCGATGATGGCCACCGCATGCCGCTCTTCCCCTTTGGTCCGCGCGGCCAGGGCCATGCCCAATGCCGCCGAAATGCTGGTGGACGAATGCGCCGTTCCGAAACTGTCGTATTCGCTCTCAGACCGTTGCGGGAAGCCACTGAGCCCACCCAGCTGGCGTAGCGTGGGCATCCGCTCGCGCCGACCGGTCAGGATTTTGTGCGGGTAGGTCTGGTGACCAACATCCCAGACCAGCCGGTCATGCGGCGTGTTGAACACATAGTGCAGGGCCACGGTCAGTTCCACCGTGCCCAGGTTGGAGCTGAGATGTCCGCCGGTCCGGGCGACGTTGTGCAGGACACATTGCCGCAACTCGTCCGCCAGGGCACGCAGTTGGGACCGCGGCAGGCGGCGCAGATCCGCCGGGCTGGAAATCGATTCGAGCAACGCAGTCATGGGTGTCATTTCTCCCTCTGAACGACCAAGGCGGTCAGATCGCGCAGACGTGTTGTGAAGCTGAGGCCACTGGCGTCAAGGGCATCCAGTGCCTGTTGGTGCAGGGTGTGCGCATAGGCGCGGGATCGTTGCAGTCCGAGGACGGAAACATAGGTGGGCTTGTCGTCGGCGGCATCTTTGCCCACAGTCTTGCCCAGGGTCGCGGTATCGGCGGTGACGTCCAGGATGTCATCGACGACCTGAAACGCCAGGCCTACCGCTTCGCCGAAACGCGCCAGGGCATCGCGAGCGCTGGCCGGGCGGTCGGGCACACAGGCCGCGCCCATGGTGACGCTGGCCGCCAGCAATGCACCGGTTTTCAGGCGGTGCATCAGCCGCAGCTGTTTTTCGTCCAGACGGACACCCACACTGGCCAGGTCAAGCGCCTGCCCCCCCGCCATCCCCTGATGGCCACTGGCCCGGGCCAGCAGACCGCAAAGGGCAGCCTGCACGCAAGGGTTCACACTCCCATCGGGCGGAGTCAAGGTTTCGAAAGCCAGGGTCTGCAGGGCATCGCCGGCCAGCAAGGCCATCGCTTCACCATAGGCCACATGAACGGTGGGCTTGCCACGCCGCAGCACATCGTTGTCCATGCACGGCATGTCGTCATGGACCAGCGAGTAGGCATGGATCAACTCCAGAGCACAGGCCGCGCGCAGTGCGGCGGCGGCCTCGGCAGTTTGCAGGCCGTCGGCGCCACCGGCCACCGCCTCGGCAGCGGCGAGCGCAAGGAGTGCCCGCAGCCGCTTGCCGCCGCCCAAGGTGGCATGCCGCATGGCTTCGCCCAGGCGGGTCGGACCCGAGACCGGAATGGCATCGGTCAGCGCCACTTCCAGGCGCCCCTGCTGGCGGATGCACCAGGCGGCAAAGGATTCTTGCGCGTTGGCGGTCATGCCGTCTCCGGCTTGATGCCGTTGCCGTCCAGCACCTTGATCTGCTGCTCGACCGCTTCCAGGCGGGCCTGGCAATAGGCCAAGAGTTGCGCGCCGCGCTGATACCCGCTGAGCAACTGTTCCAATGGCAACTGGCCGGTTTCGAGGCGGGCGACCAGTTGTTCGAGTTCTTCCAGTGCCGCCTCGTAGGAGGCCGGAGCTGCGGGGGTTTGCGGTGCCTTGGGCATGCGACAACGGGTCAGGGTAAACCGCCGATTTTAGGCGCTTGACCCGCAAGCCCCCTGCCACATCGCGGAATTGGGGAGCCCATTCCAGTCCAGGCCATCGGGCCTTCACCCCCCGAGGGTACAATCGCGCCTCGCCCGAACGTCTGCGGACGGCGGGTGTCCCGCGCCAATCTCCGGATCAAGCGCTTACCTGCCCCTTCATAGGGGGAGTCTCTAGGTCAGGTCACCCATGTCTGATTTAAGTCTTCAATTGCAGCAGGCCGCAAGCCAACTACCCGTTTCCAGCTACTTCGACGAGGCGCTGTATCAGCGCGAGATGGAGCGCATCTTCCAGTCGGGGCCCCGCTACGTGGGGCACCAATTGGCCGTTCCCCAGACTGGCGATTACTACGCTCTGCCGCAGGAGGGCGAGGGCCGCGCACTGGTGCGCAGCAACGGTGGCAAGGTCGAGCTGCTTTCCAATGTCTGCCGTCACCGGCAAGCGGTCATGCTCAAGGGCCGCGGCAACCTGCAAGGTCAAGGAAAGGGGCATGCCGGCGGCAATATCGTCTGCCCGCTGCACCGCTGGACCTATGCACCCGGCGGTCAACTGCTGGGCGCGCCGCATTTTTCGCACGACCCTTGCCTGGACCTGGCGAATTACCCGTTGCGCGAGTGGAATGGCCTGTTGTTCGAGGACAACGGCCGGGACATTGAAGCCGATCTGGCCGGCATGGGCCCGCGCGCCCAGCTGGATTTCACCGGCTACGCCCTAGACCGGGTTGAACTGCACGAATGCAACTACAACTGGAAGACCTTCATCGAGGTCTATCTGGAGGACTACCACGTCGGCCCGTTCCACCCCGGCCTGGGCCATTTCGTCACCTGTGATGACCTGCGCTGGGAATTCAGCCGGGAGTATTCGGTCCAGACCGTGGGGGTTTCCAGCCTGTTCGACCGACCCGGCTCCGGGGTGTACCAGCGCTGGCACCAGCAGCTGCTCAAATACCGTAACGGCCAGCGGCCCGAGCGCGGAGCGATCTGGCTCACCTATTACCCCCACATCATGGTGGAGTGGTATCCACATGTTCTCACCGTGTCAACCTTGCACCCCAAGGGACCGACGAAGACCATGAACATGGTGGAGTTCTATTACCCTGAGGAGATCGTCGCCTTCGAGCGCGAGTTCGTCGAAGCCCAGCAGGCCGCCTACATGGAAACCTGCATCGAGGACGATGAAATCGGCGAGCGCATGGACGCCGGGCGCAAGGCCCTGTTTGATCGGGGTGACAACGAGGTCGGCCCCTACCAAAGCCCCATGGAAGACGGGATGCAGCATTTCCATGAGTGGTACCGCACGGCCATGGGTCTTCCGGCAGGGTCCCGATAAGTTCCTTTTTTTGATAGCAAAGAGCGACCTTTTCACGCTGGCTATTGCCGGTTTTTACTGAAAATCCGGCATGCAAGCCTTGTGGATGGTCCTCGCCTCGCTGTTTTTCGCGAGCATGAGCGTGTGTATCAAGTTCGCGTCGGCCCACTTCAATACCCTGGAGATGGTGTGCTGGCGCGGGGCTATCGGGATGGTGTTTCTGGCGGCCTTGTGCCAGGCCCAGGGCGTATCACTGCGCACGGCCGTTCCGATGATGCATCTGTGGCGCAGCGTCATTGGTGTCGCCTCGCTGGCCACCTGGTTCTACGCCATCGCCCATCTGCCGCTGGCCACGGCCATGACACTCAACTACATGAGCGGCGTCTGGGTGGCCGCTTTCCTGGTGGGCGGCACCCTGGTCATGGGTCGGCTGCAGGATATCGGACGCCAGGGCCCCATTGTGCTGACCGTGATGTCCGGGTTTGTCGGGGTGGTGCTGATGTTGCAACCCACCATCGCGCAGGACCAGCTGTTTGCCGGGCTGATCGGTCTGCTGTCGGGCCTGGGGGCGGCGTTCGCCTATCTGCAAGTCGCGGCCCTCGGGCGCGTGGGCGAGCCCGAGGCGCGCACCGTGTTCTATTTCTCCATGGGCGCGGCGGTCGCCGGCGCGGTGGGCATGCTGTTTACCGGCATGTCGCCCTGGACCTGGCCGCATGCGCTGTGGCTGTTGCCGATCGGCCTGCTGGCGGCGCTGGGCCAGCTGTGCATGACCAAGGCCTATACCCATGGCGCCACGTTGGTGGTGGCCAACCTGCAATATTCCGGAATCGTTTTTTCGGCCTTGTTCGGCCTGTTCCTGTTCGGCGACCAGATTCCGTGGATCGGCTGGGCGGGCATGGCCCTGATCATTTCCAGCGGCATCGCCGCCACATTCCTGCGCGCCCGAGCGATCGCCAACCCCCCAGCCGAGGAGCATTGAACCATCATGACGGCCCCCTACACCACCCTGATTTCGGCATCCGAGTTGCAGTCACTGAAAACGGCTCAGGCGCCGCTGTTGGTCTTCGACTGCAGTTTCGAGTTGATGGATCCCGCGGCAGCCGACCGCCTGTTCACAACGGGGCGCATCGCCGGCGCCATCCAGGCCCATCTCGAACGCCACCTGAGCGCGAGTTCGCCCGACCAGGCCATCAACGGCGGGCGCCATCCGCTGCCCCGGCGGGAGTGGTTTGCCCGCTGGCTGCGCGAAGCCGGCCTGAACCAGACCGACCAGGTGGTGGTTTATGACCGCAACGGCGCCAACTACTGCGGTCGGCTATGGTGGATGCTGAAATGGGCGGGCCACGAAGCGGTGGCGGTGCTCGACGGTGGGCTTCAGGCCTGGCAGGCCATTGGCGGCCCGCTTGAAAGCGGCCCGGCGACACCACAACCGGCCGGCGATTTCCAGCTGTCGGACGAAAAGGCCGTTCTGGTGACCACCCAGGACCTGGCCCGCGCACTTGGCCGCCCCGGGCAGACGATCATCGACGCCCGCGCCGGCGCGCGCTTTCGCGGCGAGATCGAGCCCCTGGACCCGGTGGCCGGCCATATTCCCGGCGCGCTGAACCGCCCGTTCGGCGAGAACCTGGGATCCGACGGCCGCTTCAAGAGTGCCGCCGTGTTGCGCGCCGAGTTTGACGCCTTGCTCGCCGGTCGCGATCCAGCCACCGTGGTGCACCATTGCGGCAGCGGCGTGAGCGCGGTACCCAATCTGCTCGCCATGGAAGTTGCCGGGCTGGGGCGAATGCCCCTGTACGCGGGCAGCTGGAGCGAGTGGTGCAATACTCCCGGACTGCCCGTCGCGCGCGGCTGATCCGGCGCGCCCATGCCCATTTGCCCGGCCAGTCACACCACCGCTAAGGAATGCCGCCGATGAAAGCGCCTGAACTCCTGCTGCCCGCCGGTACGCTGCAACGCATGCGCGCGGCCTACGATTTCGGCGCCGACGCGGTCTATGCCGGCCAGCCGCGCTACAGCCTGCGTGCGCGCAACAACGAATTCCGCCTTGAGCAGATTGCCCAGGGCATCGCGGAGGCCCACGAGCGTGGCAAGAAGTTTTTTGTCACCAGCAACCTGATCGCCCACAACGACAAGCTGCGTACCTACTTGCGCGACCTGCAACCCGTAGTGGAACTGCGGCCCGACGCGCTCATCATGGCCGACGCCGGGCTGATCATGCTGGTGCGCGAGCAGATGGAAAAGGGCCTGTGGCCCGAGGTGCCGATCCACCTGTCGGTACAGGCCAACACCACCAACAGCGCGGCGGTGAAGTTCTGGCAGCGGCAGGGCGTGAGCCGCATCATCCTCTCGCGCGAGCTGAGCCTGGACGAAGTGCAGGCCATCCGCAACGACTGCCCGGACATCGAGCTGGAAGTTTTTGTGCACGGAGCACTGTGCATCGCCTACTCCGGCCGCTGCCTGCTGTCAGGCTATTTCAACCGGCGCGACCCCAACCAGGGCACCTGCACCAACGCCTGCCGATGGGAATACAAGACACAGGCCGCAACCACCGAGACCGATACCGGCGATGCCATGCCGCTGCAGCGCCTTGATGGTTTCAATTTCGCAAATGAAGATGAGGACGCGGCCAGCGCCTTCTCCACCACCGGCAGCGGCCAGCGCCACCCCGAGGCCAACAAGGTCTGGCTGATCGAGGAAGCCGGTCGCCCCGGCGAGCTGATGCCCGTCATGGAAGACGAGCACGGCACCTACATCATGAACAGCAAGGACTTGCGTGCGGTAGAGCATGTGGGCAAGCTCGCAGCGATGGGGATCGATTCACTCAAGATCGAGGGCCGGACCAAGAGCCACTATTACGTGGCACGCACCGCGCAGGTCTACCGCCGCGCCATCGACGACGCGGTCGCCGGCAAACCTTTCAATCCTGAACTGCTGCTGGAGCTGGAAGGCCTGTCCAACCGCGGCTACACCGGCGGTCTGCTGGAGCGCCGCCCGAGCCAGGACTACCAGAACTATCTGGCCGGCCACAGCGAAAGCCAGCGCAGCCAGTTTGTCGGCGAAGTGTTGCAGGTGCGGGACGACGGCTGGGCCGAGGTCGAGACCAAAAACCGCTTTGCGGTGGGCGACACGCTGGAGGTGATCCACCCCTCTGGCAACCGGCGCGTTCCGCTGGCCGCGATGCAGGCGCAGGACGGCAGCCCGATCACCGTGGCGGCCGGCAACCCGTTGCGGGTGTGGGTGCCGCTGGGCCTGCCCGCCGCCGGCGCGCTGGTGGCCAGGATGCTCGAAGGCAGCGCCGCGACCGCCTGACACTGATCTTTTGCACAAAAGCGGCCGATACCCATCGTAAAAAGGTCGCTTCACGCTATATTTATTAGCGTACGTTCGACGTCATCATGCGTCGAAAAGACTCGCCTGACCGTGTAGCGCCGAGGGCGAGAACAACGCAGTGGTCAGTGGCACGGCAGACTCGTTCATTCCGAGCCTTTGGCATCGCTGGTTGAAGCGCTGCTGCAACAACTGCGACCAGACGCCCTGCCCTTTCATGCGCAGCCCGAATCGGGGGTCATAGCGCTTTCCGCCGTGCAGTTCCATGACCCGGGCCATGACACGTTCGGCGCGGTCCGGAAAACACCGCTGCAGCCAGTCTTCGAACAATGGTTTGAGTTCCCACGGCAGCCGCAACACCTGATAGAACGCGCGGCGCGCTCCTGCGGCATGGGCGGCGTCCAGTACCTGCTCCATATCGTCGTTCAGGAACGGAATCTGCGGCGATAGGCTCACGCCCACGGGAATCCCGGCGGCGGCCAAAGTCTCCAGGGTACGCAACCTTCGGTACGGTGCGGCGGCGCGGGGCTCCATCTGGCGCGCCAGGGCGTCCTTCAGGGTCGTGATGCTGACGTACACCGCCACCAATCCCTGCGCGGCCATGGGGGCCAGCAGATCGAGGTCGCGCTCGATCCCGCTGCCCTTGGTGACAATGACCACCGGCAGACGGGCTTGCGCAAGCACCTCCAGCACCGAGCGGGTCAGGCGCAGCCGCCGCTCGACGGGCTGATAGGCATCGGTCACGGTGCCCAGCGCCAGTACTTGGGCCACAAAACCTGGGCGCACCAGTTCGGCCCGCAGGCGCTCGGCGATATTGCGCCGCGCGATCAGCCGGGTCTCGAAGTCCAGTCCGGGGCTGAGGCCCAGATAGCTGTGACTGGGGCGCGCGTAACAGTAGCTGCAGCCGTGTTCGCAGCCGCGATAAGGGTTCAGACCCAGCTCAAAACTGATGTCGGGCGAATGGTTGCGAGTAATCGCCTGACCGATGTCTTCCCAGCGCACTTCGGTGGGCACCGTCACGGGGGCGGGGGCGTCAGTCGATGACCAGCCGTCGTCGAACGGCTGCCGGTCTTCGCGGGTGAACCGATGCGCCACATTCAGCAAGGTTCCACGGCCTTTAAGAACCAGCGTGGGTGGATGGGGGATGGCGGGCATCCAGAAACTGTATATAAATACAGTTACCATGGCAAGCACTGCGCTCTGGCGATCCCTGGCGCCGACACGCATGGCTTGGCCGATTCGAAGTGGCCTTCGGTATTTGGAACACAGCGGGAGGTTCATGCGAAGATGCCCCCATGAAATCCAAACGTCTGCTTGCTTGTTCCGCACGCGCAGCCATCCTGACCTCGGTCACCTGCAGCGCGTTCGCGCAAGAGCCCGCCGTACCTGGTGTGCCCACACTGAGGCCGCTCGCCGCGGAGTCGGCGCCGGCTCGGCCCGCTTCTGCACCGAAAAAAAAACCGGCAACGCCGGGGCCAGCCAACGTTTCCCTGCTCACCGGGGCGATGGGCGTGCAACACAGCGCGCGCGATGGACTCGGGCGCCTTGTCTTTACGACCGGCGCCACGTTCACCACCCAGGAGGCACAACGCTCCGCGACGACCGCGGCCCGATCGGTTCAGCGCGGGCTTGCGAATGCTTGTGGTAGCCAATGCAAGCCGGAGAAAATGGCTCCGCCCAAGGTCTTGCCGAGTGGTCAGCTCGAGTTCGAATTGGTCTTTCGGCCCTTGTACCAGCACTTGACGCAGGCTCAGTACGTTGCCGCACTCCAGGGCCAGCCGCTTGCCCTGACTCCCGCCCAGATCACCGCACCGGCTGCGGGGCCAGCCGAATCCACCCCGGCCAACGAGACGGCGACCCGGTAGCCCGGCCGGCCCCGTGACGACGGAGGCGCGTTTCCTCGACGCCCGTCGCACGCGCACGCCGCCGGAACTGGCGCCCCCATGCCCAAGCAAAGCCGGGCGTTTCTGTGCGTTCACCGGTGACGCGGAGTGACCGTGGCTGGGCAGGCAAGAGCCGATGAAAGCAATGGCTGCTTTGTTAGCGCAGCAAAACGATGCTTTCGCTGGGGCAAAGTTGCAGGGCAATGCCCGCCATCGACGTAGGGACGAAACGCTGCGAGGCGGCCTTCACCGGGGTAAACACCAGCTAAAAACTGAGTCGGCTACCCACAAACTTGACTCGAAGCTGACTAGCATCCACGAACTTTAAAACCAGCACGATCGTTCTTTTATTTCTCACCCCCATGTCTGACAACACCACACCTCCTTGGCATGCCACCTACCGACAGGTGGGAATCGCCCCTGTCCTGGCGCAGTTGCCTTACCGTAACCTGGCGGAACTGACCCACGAAAGCTGCAGAAAGTGGCAAACCGAAAGCAAAGCCAAAGCAGCCTTCAGCTGTGTGGTACCCAACGGCATGAATGGCCGCCTGAGCTTCGCCGAGGTAGACGAACTGTCAGACGCATTTGCCGGCTACTTGCGCGCCGTGTTGGGTCTGAATGCGGGCGACCGAGTGGCGGTGCAGTTGCCCAACAGCCTGGGCTACCCGGTGGCGGCGCTGGGTGTGTTCAAGGCCGGGTGTGTGCTGGTCAACACCAACCCGCTGTACACCGAAACCGAAATGATCCATCAGTTCAACAACAGCGGCGCAAGGGTGCTGGTGCTGGTGGACATGTTTGCCGACAAGTTACCCGCAGTGCTGTCAAAAACCGGCATCAAGCAGGTGGTGCTGGCATCGGTGTCCGAGTTTTTCCCGACGGTGCCGGGAATCATCGTCAAGGGCGTGCAAAAGTACTGGAACCGTGTGCTGCCCCCGGTCACGTCACCACACATCCGCCTGAAGGATGCGTTGACCGCTGGCCGTGCCACCCTGGCAAAAACACCCGCCAAGCAATATTGGCAAGGCGTGGGCCGCGATGACCTGGCGCTGCTGCAGTACACCGGCGGCACCACGGGTGTGAGCAAAGGGGCCATGCTGACGCACGGCAATTTGCTCAACAACATTTGCCAGACACATGCCATGGGTCAAAGCCACATGACACCCGGCAATGAATGTGTCATGACGGCGCTGCCGCTCTACCACATCTTCGCGTTCACGGCCAATTTGTTGGGCTACATGACCATTGGTGGACACAACGTGCTGATTCCCAACCCACGGCCGGTGCAAAACCTGCAACGTGCCATGGAGAACTTCCCCATCACCTGGATGACCGGGGTCAACACCCTGTTCAACGGCCTGCTGAACGAAGAATGGTTTGTGGCCTACCCGCCGAAAACCCTCAAGGCGTCAATTTCAGGCGGCACTGCGTTGCACACGGCGGTAGCCCAGCGCTGGCGTGATGTCACCAAAACCCCGATTGCGGAAGGCTACGGCCTGACCGAAACCGCGCCGGTGGTGAGCTTCAACCCACTGACAGGCACGCCACGTGACGGCAGCATTGGCATTCCCGCCCCCGGCACCGACGTGCGACTTACCAACGACGAGGGGCAAGACGTGGCCCCCGGAACGCCCGGCGAAATCTGGGTGCGCGGCCCTCAGGTGATGAAGGGCTACTGGCAAACCGCCGAAGAAACCTCCAAGGTCATGCACGACGGCTGGTTTGCCACGGGTGACATTGCCGTGATGGATGAAACCGGGTTCATGCGCATCGTCGACCGAAAGAAGGACATGATCCTGGTGTCGGGCTTCAACGTGTACCCGAACGAGGTGGAAGACGTTATTGCCGACATGGACCATGTGCTGGAGGTAGCCGTGATCGGCGTGCCCGATGCAAAAACCGGCGAGGCCGTTCGCGCCTATGTGGTGCAGAACCCTGACCACAGCAAAGAGGTGATGCCCGCCGACGTGCTGGAACACTGCCGCAAACACCTGGCGGCCTACAAGGTGCCAAAACTTGTGGTGGTGCGCGACGAACTGCCCAAGAGCCCTATTGGCAAGGTGCTGCGCAAAGACCTGCGCAAGGCCGTGGCCGAAGAAATGAAGCGCGCTTGAGCCCCCTTCACAGACACAACCAGAGAAGCTGCACATGATTTCCGAACTCGAAACCAAGCTGCTGGGCATCATGATGATCGTCATCATGCTCGGCATGGGCGCGTCACTGACGTGGCGCGATTTTCTGATTGCCTTTCGAAAACCCAAGGGCGTGCTGGTGGGCCTTCTGTGCCAATACGGCATCATGCCGTTGCTGGCGTTCTTGCTGGCCAAGGCACTGGGCTTGTCTCCAGGCTTGACAGTGGGGCTGATTCTGATGGGCTGCATGCCGGGCGGCACCACTTCCAACATCTTCACGTACTTCAGCAAGGCTGTGCTGGCGTTGTCGATCATGATGACGTCGGTGTCGTCTCTGATTGCGCTGGGCATGGTGCCTGCGCTGCTGGAGTTTTACTCGCAACTGGCGGGCTTGACGGGTGAGTTCAAGATTCCGGCAGGTAACGTGGCACAGGTGCTGTTCGTCCTGCTGGTGCCCACCGTCATTGGCATGGTGTTGCGCAAGTTCAACCCCAATATTGGTGCCAGCGTTGAGCTGCTGGGCGGCATGTTGGGGATCGGTGTGATTCTGTTCCTGGTGTTCACCTGGATTCCGCGCAACCACATGCTGCTGGCCAACACGCCGTGGTACGTATTCTTTGCCGCCATCGGGCTCGGGGTATTCGGAATGGCGTTGGGTTACTTTCTGGCCCGTGTTCTAAAGCAAGACCCGAACCGCAGCCGAACCATCGCGCTGGAGACCGGCATTCAGAACGGCCCGCTGGCGGTGCTGATCGTCACACTCACGTTCACTGGGGAAATGCAGCAAGAAGTGCTGCTGATTCCGGTGCTGTATTCGCTCTTCATCGTCATCACGTCAAGCATCGTGACCGTGTTTTTCCGCCGCAAGAGCAACGAGGAGGCGCTGGCCCGTGACCGGATGAAAGACGGTGCCCTGCTGTCTGTGAAGTAGGCACCCCGATCCATCCATCAGCACCGACCCGGGTTCAGGCACCGCTTTGGTAGGGCAACGTACGCACAGGGCTGTGCTGACTGCAGCATGCGAGTTTTCCTGAGGTGGGCAGGGATGCCGGGAAAAAGCACCGTATCCTGCGGCTGCCACTAGCGCCTGACATCGCCCCGTTTGCGGCACCTCACGCGAAACGGCCCAGTGATCGCTCCCTGGGCCGTTTCTATTCACTCAGCGAGAAGCCGCTCAGGCCGTCGCTTCCTTCGCGTTCTCCACGTACTCCTCGATCTGGTCGAAGTTCAGGTACTTGTAGATCGCCGCGCCGTCCTTGTTCACGATGCCCATGGCTTCGTGGTATTCCGCCACGGTGGGGATCTTGCCCAGTTTGGACGCAATCGCCGCCAGCTCGGCCGAGGCCAGGAACACGTTGGTGTTCTTGCCCAGGCGGTTGGGGAAGTTGCGGGTGGAGGTGGAGACCACGGTGGCGCCTTCGCGCACCTGGGCCTGGTTGCCCATGCACAGGCTGCAGCCGGGCATCTCAGTGCGTGCACCGGCGGCGCCGAAGCTGGCGTAGTGGCCTTCCTTGATCAGTTCGCTCTCGTCCATCTTGGTCGGCGGCGCGACCCACAGCTTGACCGGGATGTCGCGGCTGCCACCCAGCAACTTGGCCGCGGCGCGGAAGTGACCGATGTTGGTCATGCACGAACCGATGAAGGCCTCGTCGATCTTGGTGCCGGCGACTTCGGACAGGGTCTTGGCGTCGTCCGGATCGTTGGGGCAGCACAGGATGGGTTCCTTGATGTCGGCCAGGTCGATCTCGATGACGGCGGCGTACTCGGCGTCCTTGTCGGCCTCCAGCAGCTGCGGGTTGGCCAGCCAGGCCTCAACCTTCTCGATGCGGCGCTGCAGGGTGCGCGCGTCCTGGTAGCCGTCGGCGATCATGTTTTTCATCAGCACGATGTTGCTGGTGAGGTATTCCTTGATCGGCTCGGGGTTGAGCTTGATGGTGCAGCCGGCGGCCGAGCGCTCGGCCGAGGCGTCGGACAGCTCGAACGCCTGTTCCACCTTCAGGTCCGGCAGGCCTTCGATTTCCAGGATGCGGCCCGAGAAGATGTTCTTCTTGCCGGCCTTGGCCACGGTCAGCAGACCGGCCTTGATCGCGTACAGCGGGATCGCATGCACCAGGTCGCGCAGGGTCACGCCCGGCTGCATCTGGCCCTTGAAGCGCACCAGCACCGACTCGGGCATGTCCAGCGGCATGACGCCGGTGGCGGCGCCGAAGGCCACCAGTCCGGAACCGGCGGGGAAGGAGATGCCGATCGGGAAGCGGGTGTGGGAGTCACCGCCGGTGCCCACGGTGTCGGGCAGCAGCAGGCGGTTAAGCCAGCTGTGGATCACGCCGTCGCCCGGACGCAGGGACACGCCGCCGCGGCTGCTGATGAACTTGGGCAGTTCGCGGTGCGTCTTCACGTCCACCGGCTTGGGGTAGGCCGCGGTGTGGCAGAAGGACTGCATCACCAGATCAGCCGAGAAGCCCAGGCAAGCCAGGTCCTTGAGCTCGTCGCGGGTCATCGGGCCCGTCGTGTCCTGCGACCCCACGGTGGTCATCTTGGGCTCGCAATAGGTGCCGGGACGCACGCCCTGGCCTTCGGGCAGACCGACGGCGCGACCGACCATCTTCTGCGCCAGCGTGAAGCCGGCCTTGGTTTCAGCCGGCACGCTGGGCAGCCGGAACAGCGTGGAAGCGGGCAGGCCCAGGAACTCGCGTGCCTTGGCGGTCAGCGAGCGGCCGATGATCAGGTTGATGCGGCCGCCGGCGCGCACTTCGTCGAAAAGCACGTCGCTCTTGAGCTTGAACTCGGCCACGGTCTCGCCGTTCTTGACCAGCTTGCCGTCGTAGGGCAGCACGTCGATCACGTCACCCATTTCCAGCTTGGACACGTCCACTTCGATCGGCAACGAGCCGGAGTCTTCCTGCGTGTTGAAAAAGATGGGGGCGATCTTGCCGCCCAGGGTCACACCACCAAAACGCTTGTTCGGCACGAACGGGATGTCCTGACCGGTGGCCCAGATCACGCTGTTGGTGGCGGACTTGCGCGAAGAACCGGTACCGACCACGTCGCCCACGTAAGCGACCAGGTGGCCCTTCTTCTTCAGGTCTTCGATGAACTGCATCGGGCCGCGCTTGCCGTCTTCCTCGGGCTTGAAGGCCGCGTCGGGGCGGGTGTTCTTCAGCATCGCCAGGTAGTGCATCGGGATGTCCGGGCGTGTGGTGGCATCCGGCGCGGGCGACAGGTCGTCGGTATTGGTCTCACCGGGCACCTTGAACACGGTGACCGTGATCTTCTTTTCGACTTCGGGGCGGCTGGTGAACCATTCGGCGTCAGCCCAGCTCTGCATCACGTCCTTGGCCACCGCATTGCCGGCCTTGGCCTTCTCGGCGACGTCGTTGAAGTAGTCGAACATCAGCAGCGTCTTTTTCAGCGCAGCGCCGGCTACGGCCGCCACCTCGGCGTCGTCCAGCAGTTCGATCAGGGGGTGGACGTTGTAGCCGCCCACCATGGTGCCCAGCAGTTCGGTGGCCTTGGCCTTGGAGATCAGGCCGACCTGGAGATCTCCGTGGGCCACGGCGGCCAGGAACGAGGCCTTGACTTTGGCGGCATCGTCCACACCCGGGGGCACGCGGTGCGTCAAGAGGTCCATCAGGAAGGCCTCTTCGCCGGCGGGCGGGTTCTTGATCAGTTCGATCAGTGCTTCCACTTGCTTGGCATCAAGCGGCAGCGGGGGAATGCCAAGGGCCGCGCGTTCGGCGGCATGTTCACGGTAGGCTTTCAACATGGTGGTTTCTCCTGTCTCAAAAAAAAATTTACGGAGCCGGCAAGGTCTCCGGGGGATTCATCGTTTGACGGGTTCGCTGACATCAATCAATGCCGGCGGCGGATTGTTTTTTAGCGCGGTTGCTGTCGCAACCTGTTCGGCATTGGCACATTCGTCGGCAATTCGGCGTCCTTGCTTCTGATTCATCAGCATGGACTTGTTGGCCAGTTGCAGCCAGACGGCCCCCGCCTGCTTGTCTTCCAGACGAATGGCACCCGTACTGGTTTCGACCGGATGCATGCGGTAGCGGAAGCCTTTACCGCTGACCGTAAAGTACCCCGGCACGCGTTCGTCCGCATCGACGGTAACGGATGCACCCAGTTCGCAGGGCAGAACACCCCGATGAACCTGCTGGGCAATGGCCAGTTCACCCGGTGTCAACGCGGCCTCAGCAGCGCGAATGCCTGCCGCCACTTGCACCGCTGCGCTGTGCAGTTGGGTACGACTGGAGGTCGACGAGACAGGCGCGGCGGACGGCAAGGTCTTCTTTCCGCTCGATGCGATCTTGGTGGTTTTCGACGCAGCCGCATTTGACCCGGAAGGCGTGCTTGACTTCGCAGACACTGCGGTTTGCTTCTCGGCTGCCGGCAATTTTGCCGGGGTGGAACTGCCTGCCTGTGCCAAGGCGGCGACCGGCAATACCAGAGCCAGAACTGCGAGGGCGCTACGTGACATTGGTATCTCCGATGGTTAGAAGTTTGCCTGGGCTCAGTCGCAAAAGATCCGAATCGCGTCAGGAACGGAACGCCCTGTACGGTAGGCGCGCTCGATCACGTGCCAGTAGTAGCGGTAACTCGCGCGGTCGTGCAGGTTGCCCCGGAACGAGATCGGTGCCCAGTTCTCCGCGATTGCCGCCGTGATGATATCTGCCGCAGTGGCAATTTCCTGTGGATCAGGCGCCATCGCCTCGACGATGGGACGGATCTGGGCTGGGTGGATGCTCCACATGCGGGTATAGCCCAACTCACGGTAGGCCCGCTGGGCAGCGGACCGCATGGCGCTGCCATCCGCAAACTCGGTCACCACGCAATGCGAAGGCACCTTGCCGTGTGCATGACAGGCTGAAGCAATTTCCAGCTTGGCTCGCACCACCAAAGGGTGGCTGAACTGACCTGCGGCGCCCATCGCGCTGGCTGGAATGGCGCCCGCATGGGCAGAAACAAAATCCATCAGCCCGAAACTGAGCGACTGAACCTGCGGATGAGCGGCAATGTCGAATGCTGCGTGCACCGCTGCCGGCGATTCGATGAGTACCTGCAACGGCGTCTCGGCGCCGGCCCTTGCCAGGGCTGCCACGGCTCTGTCAACGTCCAACCGTGATTCGACCTTGGGAATCATGATGTGACACAAGCGATCCCCCACCCTGCCCGCGATCAGATCTATGTCTGCGTCGAAGCAGGGATGGTCGACCGGGTGGATTCGCACGGCCACACGAGCGCCCGCACGCGCACCTTCCACCAGATCCGCCACCAGTTTCGCGTGAGCCGCCTCGGCCCCTACGGGAGCGCCATCCTCGCAATCCAGCGTGACGTCAAAAACGCAGGTACCGAATTCCGCAGCCATCTGAGCCTGGAGATCCAGGCTCTTGCGCATCCGTGCCTCAACACCGCTGTAATGATCACAGACCGGCAGGGAAGCCGCGCCGGCCTGGGCACCCAGCAGGACGTGTCGGGGATGCCCGGGATCGGCCATGGCGATT
This sequence comes from Burkholderiaceae bacterium, assembly GCA_016790575.1. GTDB lineage: Bacteria > Pseudomonadota > Gammaproteobacteria > Burkholderiales > Burkholderiaceae_C > JAEUOU01. The sequence goes on from JAEUOU010000022.1 coordinate 20,337, forward strand.
GCCGGGCACTTACAGGAGGTGGGCGACGCCGGCCTGCTCGTCTTGCAATTCCTTCAGGGTCTTGTTGATGCATTCCTGCGAGAAAGCGTCAATCGGCAACCCTTCCACGATCTTGTACTCACCACCTTCACAGGTGACCGGATAGCCGAACATGACTTCCTTGGGAATGCCGTATTCGCCGTTGGACGGCACGCCCATGGTGACCCACTTGCCATTGGTGCCCAGGGCCCAGTCGCGCATGTGGTCGATGGCGGCGTTTGCAGCCGAGGCGGCCGACGACAGACCGCGGGCGGCAATGATGGCCGCGCCGCGCTTGCCCACGGTGGGCAGGAAAGTATTGGCGTTCCAATCGTGATCGTTGATGGTGTCCTTGACGGATTGGCCGTTCACGGTGGCGAAACGGTAGTCGGCGTACATGGTGGGCGAATGGTTACCCCAGACGGCCAGTTTCTCGATGTCGCCAACAGCGATGCCTATCTTGGCCGCGATCTGGCTGGCGGCACGGTTGTGGTCCAGGCGCAGCATGGCGGTGAAGTTCTTCGCCGGCAGATCGGGCGCCGACTTCATGGCGATGTAGGCGTTGGTGTTGGCAGGGTTTCCGACGACCAACACCCTGACGTTGCGTGAGGCAACAGCATTGAGCGCTTTGCCTTGGGCGGTAAAAATCTGGGCATTGGCAGCGAGCAGATCGGCGCGCTCCATGCCCGGGCCGCGGGGACGCGCCCCCACGAGCAGGGCGTAATCGGTGTCCTTGAAGGCGGTCATCGGGTCAGCATGGGCTTCGATACCGGCCAGCAACGGGAACGCGCAGTCTTCCAACTCCATGATGACTCCCTTGAGGGCGTTCTGTGCCTTCTCGTCCGGGATCTCCAGCAATTGCAGGATGACGGGCTGATCCTTGCCCAGCATTTCGCCGGAAGCAATACGGAACAGGAGGGCGTAGCCAATCTGGCCGGCTGCGCCGGTAACGGCAACGCGAACGGGTGTCTTGCTCATGAAAGGATCTCCAAAGGAAAGGGAAGCAGGGGGCGCGAACCAAGGCCGCAGACGACTTTCAGCTCGCAAATCAGCGGCAGTTTATCCGCACAAACCCTGATATGTCAACTTGTCTTATGTCTTATATAAGATATGATCAAGGTCTTTCCGCGACCCTGACCGTTCCGGCCGCTCGCTCATCATGTCTACCGCCCCCAACAGCCCCACACCGCCTGTCCAGACCGACGGTGTATCGGTTGCCACGCCGGCCTTCAGTCCGCTGTATCAGCAAATCAAGGCGCTGCTGCTGAAGAGCCTGCAAGCGGGCGAATGGCGTCCCGGGGAGACCATTCCAAGCGAGGTCGATCTGGCCACCCGTTTTCGTGTCAGTCAAGGCACAGTCCGCAAGGCGATCGACGAACTGGCGGCCGAGAACCTGCTGGTGCGGCGGCAAGGTCGAGGTACCTTTGTCGCAACCCACGCCGAACAACTGGTGCAGTACCGGTTCCTGAAACTGGTTCCGGATAGCGGCGATGTAAACAGCGAGGGCCCGGCCCAGCGCAACATCGTCGACTGCCGCCGCACACGGGCCAATGCCGATGTTGCCCGTCTCTTGGCCCTGAAACCGGGCGATCCGGTGCTCCACGTCCGCCGTTTGCTGGCATTTTCGGGGGTACCGACCATTCTGGACGATATTTGGCTTCCGGGCGGCCCCTTCAAAGGCCTGACAGCAGAGCGTCTGACCGACTACCACGGGCCAATGTACGAAATGTTCGAAACCGAGTTCGGTATCCGGATGGTCCGGGCAGCGGAAAAAATCCGGGCTGTCCGCCCCGATGGGGAACAGGCTCGCCTTTTGGCGGTTGACGAGAGCACTCCTTTGCTGAGCGTGCAACGAATCGCTTACACCTACAACGACATCCCCATGGAACTTCGCCACGGCTTGTATCGGACTGATACCCACCACTACCGCAACGAACTGAACTGATCATGTTGCCATCAGGGTCAAGGGGCTGAAATGCTCGTGTCAGTTTGTTGCGTTGCAATAGAATTTCGCGGTCCGTCAATCTCGAATTACAAGGCAGTTACATCCACGAAAGACTAACCATGACCGAAATTGCCAAACAGCGGCCTGAGTTCCGCAATATCAATGCCATCACGGATCTGACCACCTACCGCTTGCCTCCGGCAGGTTGGGTTTCAATACTGCACCGGGTCAGCGGAGCGATTCTGTTCTTGTTGCTCCCCTTCATCATCTGGTTGTTCGACACGTCAGTCACCTCCGAAATATCGTTCGCCCGGTTCAGTTCCGCATTCGGCGCAGGTCTGGGTTTTGTGCCTGGATGGTTCGTGAAACTGGTTGCACTTGCACTGATCTGGGCTTACTTGCACCATTTTGTTGCCGGCGTCCGCCATCTTTACATGGACGCCACCCACTCAGTTACCAAGGAGTTCGGTCGCTCATCGGCGATCGTCACCCTGGTACTTGGCGTTGGCCTGACCGCTGTCCTGGGCGCCAAGCTCTTTGGGCTCTACTGATCGACAAGGAAAACACAATATGTCCGTCAACTACGGTTCCAAACGCGTCGTGGTCGGCGCCCACTATGGGCTGCGCGACTGGCTGGCCCAACGGGTAACGGCAGTGCTGATGGCCCTTTTCACCGTGCTGCTACTCGCGCAAGTGGTGTTTACCAAGGGACCGATCGGCTATGACCTCTGGGCCGGCATATTTGCCGCTCAATGGATGAAGGTCCTGACTTTTACCGTCATCATCTCCTTGGCCTATCACGCGTGGGTTGGTGTGCGTGATATCTGGATGGACTACGTCAAACCTGTCGCAATCCGCTTGATCCTCCAGGTCTTCTCCATCGTCTGGCTTGTCGGCTGTGCCGGTTGGGCCGTCCAGGTGCTGTGGCGCCTCTGATACGCCCCTCAAGAGAACTAGAACCATGAGCTATACAAAAAAAGATATTGCCCGGCGGCGTTTTGACGTGGTGATCGTCGGCGCCGGCGGCTCTGGCATGCGCGCTTCGCTGCAACTGGCCCGCGCCGGACTGAACGTGGCCGTGCTTTCAAAAGTCTTTCCCACCCGGTCGCACACGGTCGCTGCACAAGGCGGCGTCTCGGCTTCGCTCGGCAACATGAGCGAAGATAGCTGGGAGTTCCACTTCTACGATACCGTCAAGGGTTCCGACTGGCTTGGCGATCAGGATGCCATCGAGTTCATGTGCCGTGAAGCTCCCAAGGTCGTGTACGACCTGGAGCACATGGGCATGCCCTTCGACCGGAATCCGGACGGCACGATCTACCAGCGGCCGTTCGGTGGTCACACCGCCAATTTCGGCGAAAAGCCCGTGCAGAGGGCTTGCGCTGCAGCCGACCGTACCGGTCATGCCATGCTGCACACCTTATACCAGGCCAATGTGTCCGCCCGAACGACTTTTTTCGTCGAATGGATGGCGCTGGACCTGATCCGGGATGCCTCGGGTGATTGCGTCGGCGTATCCGCACTGGAGATGGAAACCGGCGACCTGTACGTCCTTGAGGCAAAGACCGTTTTGCTCGCCACCGGGGGCGCCGGCCGGATCTATCAGTCCTCAACCAACGCCTTCATCAACACCGGTGACGGTCTGGGCATGGCTGCCCGCGCAGGCATCGCCCTGCAGGACATGGAATTCTGGCAGTTTCACCCCACCGGTGTCGCAGGAGCGGGCGTCTTGCTGACGGAAGGTTGCCGGGGCGAAGGCGCGATTTTGCTCAACAGCAACGGCGAACGTTTCATGGAACGCTATGCCCCGACCCTGAAAGACCTGGCTCCCCGCGACTTTGTTTCGCGTTGCATGGGCCAGGAAATCCTGGAAGGGCGTGGTTGCGGGCCGAACAAGGACTACATCCACATGAAGCTGGACCACCTGGGCGCCGAAACCATCCACAAGCGGCTTCCCTCGGTGTACGAAATTGGCGTCAATTTCGCCAACGTTGACATCACGCGCGAGCCCATCCCGGTGGTACCGACCATCCACTACCAGATGGGCGGCATCCCGACCAACATCAATGGCCAGGTTGTCGAAACAGTCCACGGACAGGACCGACCGATCAACGGCCTGTATGCGGTGGGCGAATGCTCCTGCGTGTCGGTGCACGGTGCCAACCGCCTGGGCACCAACTCCCTGCTGGACCTGCTGGTTTTCGGCAAGGCCGCTGGAAACCACATCGTTGCCAACGTCAATCCCAAGCAGGAACACAAGCCCCTGCCCGCAGATGCCACCGATCGCACCCTCGCACGTCTGAGCCGCCTCGACAGCTGCAAGGATGGTGAGTATTCCCAGGACGTCGCCAATGACATGCGTTCCATCATGCAGACGCACGCCGGGGTGTTCCGAAGCCAGGAATCCATGGATGAGGGCGTGACCAAGATCAATGCATTGCGCGATCGGGTCAACCGGATTGGCCTCAAGGATAACTCCAAGGTCTTCAATACGGCGCGAATCGAGGCCCTGGAAGTTGAGAACCTGATGGAGGCTGCCCAAGCCACCATGACCAGTGCGGCAGCCCGCAAGGAGTGCCGCGGCGCCCATCTGGTGCGCGACTACGAACACGACGTCACGCACCCGACCTGCCCGCTGGGCCGCAACGATGCCGAGTGGATGAAACACACCCTGTGGTTCACGGATGGCAATCGCCTCGATTACAAGGCGGTGCGCACCCAGCCACTGACAGTGGAGACTGTCCCTCCCAAGCCCCGTACTTTCTGACCGGCTCGCGCGACCAAAAGGAACCTGAAAATGGCACAACGCACATTCAAGATCTACCGCTACGATCCGGACAAGGACGCCAAGCCTTACATGCAGACCCTTCAGGTCGAGCTGGATGGCACCGAGCGCATGTTGCTGGACGCCCTGGTCAAACTCAAGGCTGTCGATCCGACACTGTCATTCCGCCGCTCCTGTCGCGAAGGGGTGTGTGGATCTGATGCGATGAACATCAACGGCAAAAACGGCCTCGCCTGCCTGACCAACCTGAACACACTCAAAGGCGAGATTGTTCTCAAACCGCTGCCAGGCCTGCCGGTGGTACGTGACCTGATCGTCGACATGACGCTGTTTTTCAAGCAATACCACAGTGTCAAACCCTACTTGATCAACACCACCCCGGCGCCGGAACGCGAGCGTCTGCAGTCGCCGGAAGAACGTGATGAGCTCAACGGGCTGTATGAGTGCATCCTCTGCGCCAGTTGTTCGACCAGCTGCCCCAGCTTCTGGTGGAACCCAGACAAGTTTGTCGGCCCGGCCGGATTGCTGCAGGCCTACCGTTTTATTGCCGACAGCCGCGACCAGGCTACCGGAGAGCGGCTGGACAACCTGGAGGATCCCTATCGCCTGTTCCGGTGCCACACCATCATGAACTGTGTCGACGTCTGCCCCAAGGGGCTGAACCCGACCAAGGCGATTGGCAAGATCAAGGAGTTGATGGTCCGGCGGGCCGTCTGACGGAATTGCAGCAATGCCCAGTGAATCCGGTCAGATCCTGCTGGACGAACGCGCCCTGAGCAAGCTTCGCTGGCGTTGTCGCCGCGGCCTGCTGGAGAACGATCTGTTCATTGAACGGTTCTTTGCCAGGCATGAATCTGGCTTGACCGCGGAGCAGGCGCAGGGATTGACCGAACTGATGGACTTGTCCGACAACGATCTCCTGGACTTGTTGCTGGGCCGAACGGCGCCTTCCGATTCGGCGCAGTCGGCTTCGGCAAAGGACGTATTGGCGATGCTGCGCGGCTGATGCCGAAAGGTATCAAAGCGGCGGTCGACCGGTAAGAGGCTTAACCTAAGGAAACCATGAAATGAAACTCGCTGACAACAAAGCCACCCTGTCGTTCAGCAACGGCAGCCCCAGTGTCGAGATGCCTGTCTACCAAGGCACCATCGGCCCGGACGTCATCGACATCCGCAAGCTGTACGCGCAGACCGGCATGTTCACCTACGACCCCGGTTTCCTGTCGACCGCTTCGTGCCAGTCGACCATCACCTACATCGACGGCGACAAAGGCGAGTTGCTGTATCGCGGATACCCGATCGAGCAGTTGGCCACCCACTGCGACTACCTGGATACCTGCTACCTTCTGCTCAAGGGCGAACTGCCCAACAAGGGCCAACGCGACGACTTCCACAAGCGCGTGCTCAATCACACAATGGTCAACGAGCAGATGCAGTTCTTCCTGCGCGGCTTCCGCCGGGACGCCCACCCGATGGCGGTGCTGACCGGCCTGGTCGGCGCCCTGTCGGCCTTCTATCACGACAGCACGGACATCAATAACCCCGAGCATCGGGAAATTGCGGCAATCCGCCTCATTTCCAAGATGCCGACCCTGGTGGCCATGGCCTACAAATACGGGGTAGGCCAGCCTTTCATGTACCCGAAGAATGACCTGAGCTACGCCGGCAACTTCCTGCGCATGATGTTCGGCACTCCGTGCGAAGAATACAAGGTCAATCCGGTCCTGGAAAAGGCCATGGACCGCATTTTCATCCTGCACGCCGATCACGAACAGAATGCTTCGACCTCGACGGTTCGCCTGTGCGGCTCTTCCGGCACCAACCCGTTTGCGGCCATCGCTGCGGGCGTGGCCTGTCTGTGGGGCCCCGCCCACGGCGGCGCCAACGAGGCCTGCCTGAATATGCTCGAAGACATCCAGCGCAATGGCGGCGTTGCCAAAGTCGGCGAGTTCATGGAGAAGGTCAAGGACAAGAACTCCGGCGTCAAACTGATGGGCTTCGGGCACCGGGTCTACAAGAACTACGACCCCCGCGCCAAACTCATGCAAGAAACCTGCAATGAAGTGCTGAGTGAACTGGGCCTTGAAAACGACCCGCTGTTCAAACTGGCCAAAGAGCTGGAGAAGATCGCCCTGGAAGATGACTATTTCGTCCAGCGCAAGCTCTACCCGAACGTAGACTTCTATTCCGGCATTGTTCAACGTGCGATTGGTATCCCGGTCAACTTGTTCACCGGCATCTTCGCGCTGGCCCGCACGGTGGGCTGGATTGCCCAGCTCAATGAAATGATCGCCGATCCGGAATACAAGATCGGCCGTCCGCGTCAGCTGTTCACCGGCTCGCCCCGTCGCGACGTCAAACCGCTGTAAGCCGGTTTGCCACCGCTATGACCCACCCGCCGGTCTCTCCCGGCGGGTTTTTTCTTGGTACGGGCTCATCGATAGCTATATTAAATATAGCGATAAACGACCATATATCGCTGGGTATTGCCCTTTTTCGCCAAAACTTGTTGGAAAATGGCGATGCGCGGTCGCCGCCCCCACAAAGATACGCCGCCCCGGGAATACGCCACAGCCCCGGAGGAGCGTCTGAAACCCGGCGGCGAATAAAATTCGCTCCACAGCAAGGAAACCAGAATGGGACGCACCCTCTACGAAAAAATCTGGGACGAACACGTCGTTCACACGGAGGAGGATGGCACCGCGATCCTCTACATTGATCGTCACCTCGTCCACGAGGTCACCAGCCCCCAGGCTTTTGAGGGGCTGCGTCAGGCCGGACGCAAAGTCTGGCGTGTCAGCTCCGTGGTGGCGACGGCAGATCACAACACGCCCACGACCGGGTGGGAACTCGGCTACGACGGCATTTCCGACCCCATCAGCAAGGAACAGGTCACGACGCTGGACACCAATATCCGGGAATTCGGTGCTGCGGCGTTTTTCCCGTTCCTCAACAAACGCCAGGGTATCGTGCATGTCATCGGACCGGAGAACGGGGCCACCCTGCCCGGCATGACGGTCGTCTGCGGTGACAGCCACACCTCCACCCACGGCGCGTTCGGCGCACTGGCCCACGGCATCGGTACCAGCGAGGTGGAGCACGTACTCGCCTCGCAAACCCTGCTGGCCAAGAAGGCGAAGAACATGCTGGTTCGCGTTGAGGGCCAGACATCGCCCGGCGTTACCGCAAAAGACATCGTTCTGGCCATCATCGGCAAGATTGGCACCGCCGGCGGCACCGGCTACACCATCGAGTTTGGCGGTGCGGCCATTCGCGCCTTGTCCATGGAAGGACGCATGACGGTCTGCAACATGGCCATCGAAGCCGGCGCCCGGGCCGGCTTGGTTGCAGTGGACGAAAAGACCATCGACTACGTGCGCGGCCGTTTGCTGTCGCCCACCGGGGTGGAATGGGACCAGGCTGTCGCCTACTGGAAAACACTGCATTCCGATGCCGACGCACGCTTCGACGCCCTGGTCGAGTTGGACGCATCGCAGATCGTGCCGCAGGTCACCTGGGGAACCTCGCCCGAGATGGTTCTGGGTATCGACGACCGGGTCCCCGACCCAGACAAAGAAAAAGACGCCAACAAGCGTGGTGCGATGGAGCGGGCGCTGACCTACATGGGCCTGCAGCCGGGAAAACCCCTCAACGACATTGCCGTCGACAAGGTATTCATCGGCTCCTGCACCAACAGCCGCATTGAAGACATGCGCGAAGCCGCGGCCGTGGTGCGAAAACTGGGCCGCAAAGTCGCACGCAATGTCAAACTGGCACTGGTCGTCCCTGGCTCCGGTCTGGTGAAAGAACAAGCCGAGCGAGAGGGTCTGGATACAGTCTTCAAAGCCGCAGGTTTCGAGTGGCGCGAGCCCGGTTGTTCGATGTGCCTGGCCATGAACGCCGACCGCCTGGAGCCCGGCGAACGATGCGCCTCGACGAGCAACCGAAACTTCGAAGGCCGCCAGGGCGCGGGCGGACGAACCCATCTGGTCTCCCCGGCCATGGCCGCTGCCGCTGCCGTGCACGGCCATTTTGTCGATATCCGTCAATTCACCTGAAGGAGTGTTGCCATGAACAGGATCGTTGCCATTCTTGCCCTTGCCACCATCACGTTGCTGGCCGGTTGCAACACGGTCAAGGGGGTCGGACAGGACATTCAAAAGGCCGGCGAGAAGCTCGAAGACGCCGCCAGAAAGAAGTGAACCGATGAGAACCTTTACCGTGCACCAGGGCTTGGTGGCGCCCATGGACCGCGAGAATGTCGACACCGACGCCATCATTCCCAAACAGTTCCTGAAATCCATCCGCAAGACCGGTTTCGGCCCCAATCTCTTTGATGAATGGCGCTACCACGATGCTGGCTTCCCGGGTCAGGATCCCGCCTCACGGCGCCCCAATGCGGATTTTGTCCTCAACCAGCCGCGCTACCAGGGCGCCTCGATTCTGCTGGCACGCAAGAATTTCGGCTGTGGCTCCAGCCGCGAACACGCACCGTGGGCCATCGACCAATACGGCTTCCGCGCCATCCTGGCGCCCAGCTTTGCTGACATTTTCTTCAACAACTGCTTCAAGAACGGCCTTTTGCCCATTGTCCTGCCCGAGGCCACCATCGCCCGACTGTTCGACGATGTTCATGCCTTCCCGGGGTACCAGCTCACAATTGACCTCGAACGCCAGTTGGTCATTCAATCGCAGGGTGAAGAAATTCCTTTCGAGGTCCAGCCCTTCCGCCGCTACTGCCTGCTCAACGGCCTGGACGACATCGGGCTGACACTACGCCACGCCGACAAAATCAAGGCCTTTGAGACAGAACGTCTTGCCACCAAACCTTGGCTGGCCCATACCGCGACCTTTTGAACCGACTTTCGGCCATTCTTCAAGCAAAAAGTGCCAATACCCAGCGTGAGAAGGTCACTTTTCGCTATCAAATAGATACTTTTCATGAAAATCGCAATTCTCCCGGGTGACGGCATCGGCACCGAAATTGTCGCGGAAGCGGTCAAGGTCCTGAATGCACTGGACCTGCGTTTCGAAACCGAATCCGCCCTGGTCGGCGGCGCCGCCTACGAGGCGCACGGCCATCCCCTGCCCGAATCGACCCTCAATCTGGCCAAGGCAGCCGACGCGGTGCTGTTCGGCGCCGTGGGCGACTGGAAATACGACAAGCTGGACCGCCCCCTGCGCCCGGAGCAGGCCATCCTGGGCCTGCGCAAGAACCTCGGCCTGTTCGCCAATTTCCGCCCGGCCATCTGTTACGAACAGCTGGTGGGCGCATCCAGCCTCAAACCCGAATTGATCGCCGGCCTGGACATCCTGATCATCCGCGAGTTGACCGGCGACATCTACTTCGGCCAACCCCGCGGCCGCCGCACCGCGGTGGACGGTCATTTCCCGGGCGCCGAGGAAGCCTTCGACACCATGCGCTACAGCAAGCCGGAGATCGAGCGCATCGCCCATGTCGCCTTCCAGGCGGCACGCAAGCGCAACAAAAAAGTCACCAGCGTCGACAAAGCCAATGTGCTGGAGACCTTCCAGTTCTGGAAGGATGTCGTGACCGAGGTGCATGCCCAGTACCCGGACGTCCATCTGGAGCACATGTACGTCGACAACGCGGCCATGCAACTGGTCAAGAAGCCGAAGGCATTTGACGTCGTGGTCACCGGCAACATGTTCGGTGACATCCTGTCGGACGAAGCCTCCATGCTGACCGGCTCCATCGGCATGTTGCCGTCGGCCAGCCTGAACAGCAGGAACCAGGGCCTGTACGAACCCAGCCACGGCAGCGCGCCCGACATCGCCGGCAAGGGCATCGCCAACCCGCTTGCCACCATCCTGTCGGCCGCCATGATGCTGCGTTTCAGCCTGAACCAGGAGGAAGCCGCCCAGCGCATTGAAGCGGCTGTGCAGAAGGTGCTCGCCCAAGGGCTGCGCACCCCGGACATCTGGAGCGAGGGCACAACCCAGGTCGGTACAACCCAGATGGGCGACGCGGTGGTGAAGGCTCTGGGCTGACCCCACGCAGCAGGCGCGGGGAGAAGCGGCTGTGACGATTGGATTGTTGCGCGTTGCGCACAGGCGCAACACCGTGGCTCCGTTGTTGTAAGCCTTGCCAAAGGCTCCATGCGCTAAAATCCTGCCCATGTTTGCCGCCTGCCTGTTCACCCTGAATCCAGCACCCGCCGCCATGGCCGGTGTGGCTGTGCGCGCAATCTCCACCAAAACCACGACCATTAAGGGCTGATCCGGCCTGGTTCGTCGTGCGCCCTCCCCGGCCTGACGAGCCGGGCAAACAGTCTGGTCTGGCACTGTTTATCTTCTGAAAGGGCGTTTGAAATGAGCAAGTTGGTAGGTCTGGTCGGCTGGCGCGGCATGGTCGGCTCGGTGTTGATGGATCGCATGGTCGAGGAAAAAGACTTCGACCTGATCGAGCCGTTGTTCTTCTCCACCTCCAACGCCGGTGGCAAGGCCCCGGCGATGGCGAAGAACGAAACCACGCTGCAGGACGCGAACAACATCGACGCACTCAAGCGCTGCGAGATCATCATCACCTGCCAGGGCGGGGACTACACCAACGAGGTCTACCCCAAGCTGCGCGCCGCCGGCTGGACGGGCCACTGGATCGACGCCGCGTCGGCCCTTCGCATGCACAAGGACGCCGTCATCATCCTGGACCCGGTCAACATGCCGGTCATCAAGAATGCCCTCACCAAAGGCGGCAAGGAATGGATCGGCGGCAACTGCACCGTCTCCTGCATGCTGATGGGTGTGGGCGCGCTGTACAAGGCTGGCCTGGTTGAATGGATGTCCACCCAGACCTACCAGGCCGCTTCCGGCGGTGGTGCGCAGCACATGCGCGAGCTCCTGACGCAGTACGGCACCTTGAACGCCGAGGTGAAGGCGCTGCTGGACGACCCGAAGAGCGCCATTCTGGAGATCGACCGGAAGGTGATCGCCAGGCAACGCAGCCTGTCCGGCGCCGAGACCGCCAACTTCGGCGTGCCGCTCGGCGGCAGCCTGATTCCCTGGATCGACAAGGATCTGGGCAACGGCATGTCCAAAGAAGAGTGGAAGGGCATGGCCGAAACCAACAAGATCCTCGGCATGGGCGAAGGCTTCGGTACCCCTGCCATTCCGGTGGATGGTTTCTGCGTCCGCGTGGGCGCGATGCGCTGCCACAGCCAGGCCCTGACATTCAAGCTGAAGAAGGATGTGCCGGCGGCCGATATCGAGGCCATGATCGCCGCCGACAACCCGTGGGCCAAAGTCGTCCCGAACACGCGCGAAGCCACCATCCATAACCTGACGCCAGTCGCTGTGACCGGCACGATGACCATCCCGGTGGGCCGCATCCGCAAGCTGGCGATGGGGCCGGAGTATGTCGGCGCCTTCACCATCGGCGACCAATTGCTCTGGGGCGCCGCCGAGCCGCTGCGTCGGATGCTGCGTATCCTGCTGGACGCTTGAACAACCCGCCGCCCCCTGCAGCGGGCTGTCGCCGCGTAACAGGGGGTGACAGCCCGTTGCCGCAAGGCAACAACGCCCCTTGCCGAAAGCGGGCAAGCGATGACTGGGCAGATTGAAAACTCACCTCAGCTTGTCACGCCAAGGCATTGATGTTAATGTCAAATATCTGAATCCAGATATTGCGGTAAGGCGTTTGCTCCAAAAAATGAATTCACAAACAATGACCACGGAGGCAGGGGCGGATTTCGAACCCTTCAGACTACGGAACCCGTGGTCCCTCCACGCGATCGCGCTGGCCTGCTCGCTGGCTGCGCTGTCCACCGGAGCTCAAGCCCTTGCGCTGGGGCAGGCGCGTGTCCTCTCCTCCTTGGGCGAGCCGCTGCGTGCCGAGGTCGAGATTACACAGATCAGTGATGAAGAAGCCTCTTCTCTGAAAGTCGGTATTGCTGCTGCAAGTGCTTTCCGGGCGGCCGGCGTGGATTTCAACAGTGCCCTGGCCAATACACAAACCAGTCTGGCACGCCGCTCTGATGGGCGCTGGTTCATTCGGGTCCAAAGTGAGCGTCCGGTCAACGAGCCATTCGTCGATCTGATCCTTGAGTCGACGTGGGCGACCGGCCGTATCGTGCGGGACTACACCTTGCTGATTGATCCGCCAGCGGCCCGACAATCCGGGTCCGATCTGTCGACGACAGCCGTAACGGGGCAAACGCCCGCAGTGGCAACACCATCCTCCCTGACGCAGACTGCGCCTCAGACAACCACTGCGGCGCGCCCGATCGCTGGCGCAGCGAGTGCTACGAAAAAGGCAGAAAACGACAAACCGAAAGCGGGTGCTTCAGCCACTGAGAGCACTGTGACGGTCAACCGCGGCGACACCGCCGGGAAGATTGCAGCGCGAGTCAAGCCGGAGGGCGCGTCGCTCGACCAGATGCTGGTAGCGCTGCTGCGAGCCAATCCGCAGGCATTCATAGGTGGCAATGTCAACCGTATCCGGGCGGGCGCAGTACTGGATGTACCTTCCAGTGAACAGGTCACTGCGATACAAACGTCCGAGGCAAGGCGCACAGTCAGCCTTCAAGCACGTAGCTTCAATGATTTCCGGCGAACGTTGGCCGAGCGCACACCGGTAACAGCGGTTGAAGCCGCAGCCCGCACTGCGGCAGGGGCGGTGCAAACTCAGGTCGACGACAAGAAATCGGTAGCCCCCGCTGCGGACAAGCTGACGCTCTCCAAAGGCAATGTTCAAGGCAAAAGTGCAGAGGCCGAAATTGCCAGTGCCCGACAGGCCAAAGAAGCCAGCGAACGTGCGGCCGAACTGAATCGGAACATTGGTGAACTGTCCCGACTGAAGGCCTCCACTGCCACTGCCGCTTCGCCTTCGGCCTCGGGCCCTGCGTCGGCCGGGAAAGGTCCGGCGGTACCCTTGGCCGCGGCCGTTCCAGCAGCGGCCCCGGCGAGCAAACCCGCTATTGCGGGAGCATCTTCTCCCACACCCGCCGCTTCGGCTGTTGCGGTTTCGAAGCCGGCATCCGCCGCATCGGCCAGCACTCCGGCTGCACCGGCAGCCTCAGTTGCCGCACCGAAGGCCAGTGCCGCAGCTTCGGTAGCTGTCGGCGCCGCTTCGACCCCGGCGGCGACGACTGCGGCAGCAACTGCAACTACCGGCCTGAACGCCGGAACCCCGTCCGTTACACCCACGGCTCTTGCATCGTCGGCGACCAGCACGTCCTCCAGTATTGCCACAGGGACGCCCACATCTGCAGCGCCCGCCCCGGCTGCTTCTGCGCCGGCTCCAGCCCCGATCAAGAAACCCGCGCCGCCGCCCCCACCCCCTCCGCCAGAGCCGACTTTCCTCGAGAGTCTGCTTGACAACCCCTTCTTGGCACCTTTGGGCGGTGGGCTCATCGCTTTGCTTGGCGGTTTCGGTTTTTACCGCTGGCGACAAACCAGGAAAACCGGTGCCGTCGACAGTTCATTCCTCGAAAGCCGTCTCCAACCTGACTCTTTTTTCGGCTCCAGTGGCGGGCAACGCATTGACACCAACGAGGCAGCAACGGCCGCCTCCTCAATGGCCTATTCCCCCAGCCAATTGGACGCTGCGGGGGATGTGGACCCAGTCGCTGAAGCCGATGTCTACCTCGCCTACGGCAGAGACCTGCAGGCTGAGGAAATCCTGAAAGAAGCGCTCAAGCTGCACCCGACACGATTGGCTATTCACGGGAAGTTGCTGGACATTTACGCGAAACGCCGCGACCTCAAGGCCTTCGAAGCCCTCGCAGTCGATGTCTACAAGAGCACCAATGGCACGGGGCCAGACTGGGAACGTATTGCGGCCTTGGGGCTGGAAGTCGATTCATCCAACCCGCTGTATCGTCCAGGAGGCAAACCGGTTGGGCCCGCAGAGACTGCCGTGGACGTTGAATCTTCGTTTGCGTCCAGCACCATTCCAGTCGCAGTGCAAACGCAGCCGATTGCAACGACCAATGATTCAATTGACCTCGACCTGGGCGACCTTGATTTCTCAGGTGAGCATTCGTTCGCGGCGTCGGAAGCTCCTGTCCGCAGCGAACAGCCGCCGACGGTCAGCCTGAATGTACAGGCCATCCAACCGCTGGCTGTTGCTGATGTCGGATCGCTGGACATTGGCAACTCCATTGAGATCCCCGATCTTGGGGTCGCCTCCGCCCCTCCGTCGAAGCCGGCTCCTGCAACCTCGACCAATGATGGCATGCTCGAGTTTGACTTGGGCGGTTTGTCTTTGGACCTTGATTCACCGGCGTCAGAGGCGGTCGCTCCGACCACTGCGCCGACTCGCGCCCCTGCCGCAGCCGCGCCAACCACGCCAATTGATATCGGTGGCGATGCCATGGAGACCAAACTGTCACTTGCCCAAGAGTTCCACGCGATAGGGGACACCGACGCGGCCAAGGCACTGGTGCGTGAGGTCATTGCCGAGTCAAGTGGCTCGGTGAAGGCCAAAGCCCAGCGCTTCCTCGCAGACTTAGGTTGAATATCGACGGGTGCTCGCCAGCAGTGGCTGACTCCGTGGCGCGTATCGCGCTGGGTATTTCCTACCACGGTGGAGCCTATCAGGGCTGGCAGAGCCAGCCTTCGGGCTTGACCATCCAGGATCGGCTGGAAACAGCGTTGACGCTTTTCGTCGGAAGCTCGATGCGCGTCAACTGCGCCGGAAGAACCGATGCGGGAGTCCATGCGCTGATGCAGGTAGTTCACCTGGATTCGCCCGTTTCGCGTGACAGTTTCTCATGGGTCCGGGGAACGAATGCCTTTCTGCCGAAGGATATTGCGGTGGAGTGGGCGAAACCAGTCCCCGATCAGTTTCACGCCCGCGCCAGCGCATTGGCTCGTCGATACATCTATGTTCTGAAGGAAGCCGCCGTTCGCCCAGCTTTGGAATCGGGTCTTGTCGGGTGGGTTTTTCGCCCGCTTGACCGGGACGCGATGTTGGCCGCAGCAATGCACCTTGTTGGCAAACATGATTTCACTTCCTTTCGGGCCAGTGGTTGCCAATCACCCAGCCCGATCAAGACCATGTCGGCAACGAGAATCAGTCGACAGGGCGCGTATTGGCGCTTTGAGTTTCAGGCTGACGCATTCCTGCATCACATGATCCGGAACATCATGGGCTGCCTGATCGCGGTCGGCAGTGGCCAGCGCAGTCCAGAATGGGTCGGCGAAGTTCTCGCAGCACGCAACCGCGATGCCGCAGCCCCCACGTTCCCGCCTGACGGGCTGTATTTTGCGGGCCCGGTTTACGCACCCCAATGGGGGCTGCCCGATCGGACACCCGCGTTCGACTGGATCCCAAATCCGTGAGCAAACCAGACTACCCGACCAGAACCCGTATCAAAGTCTGCGGCCTGACCCGGGAACATGACGTTGAGACCGCTTGTATTGCCGGGGTCGATACGATCGGGTTCGTCCTTTACGAGCGCAGTCCGCGTTTTGTCGCACCGGCAAGAGCCGCCGAACTTGCCCGCCCTTTGCCAGCGTTCGTACAGCCGGTATTGTTGTTCGTGAACCCGACCAACGAATGGTTCATGTCGGCGTGCAGATTGGTCGACAGCGCATTGGTTCAGTTTCATGGTGACGAGACACCGGAACGCTGCGCCGAACTGGCAAAACTGGCCTCACGTCGCTGGATCAAAGCGGCACGAATCCCGCAGAAAAATGGCGCGGCCTTTGACTTGCTAGAATTTGCCGCTCAATACAAAGCAGCCAGTGCCATCCTGCTCGACACCCTTGTTGACGCGTACGGTGGCAGCGGCAAAACCTTCGATTGGTCACTCGTTCCTCCAAGCGTCGACTCTCACCTCGTTTTGTCTGGTGGACTCACACCTGCAAACGTGGGCGATGGCATCCGGGCTTTCCGCTCCCGGGGGCGGTCGTTGTCCGTTGATGTCAGTTCGGGCGTGGAAGCGTCCAAAGGCATCAAGGATCCAATTGCCATTCAGCGTTTTGTCGAGGCAGTTCGAAGCGCGGACGCCTCGGCTGTTTGACCCAGTTTCCAATATGACCCACTACGACAAGCCGGATGCTTCCGGCCACTTCGGCATCTACGGCGGCAGCTTCGTCAGTGAGACACTGACCCATGCAATCAATCAGCTGCGGGCGGCATACGAGCAGTTCAAGGACGATCCGGCCTTCCTCGCAGAGTTCCAGTCGGAGCTCAGCCATTTCGTCGGCCGTCCGTCACCTGTCTACCATGCCGCCCGGATGAGCCGCGAACAGGGTGGTGCGCAGATATTCCTCAAACGCGAGGACCTCAATCACACCGGAGCGCACAAGATCAACAACACCATCGGGCAAGCCATGCTGGCCCGGAGAATGGGAAAGCAGCGCATCATCGCCGAGACCGGTGCCGGTCAGCATGGTGTGGCAACGGCAACCATCTGCGCGCGCTACGGGCTCGAATGTGTGGTTTACATGGGCGCCGAAGATGTCAAGCGCCAAAGCCCCAATGTGTACCGCATGAAACTTCTGGGGGCAACCGTGGTACCGGTGGAGAGCGGCAGCCGGACCCTCAAAGACGCGTTGAATGAAGCCATGCGGGACTGGGTCGCAAACGTCGATACGACCTTCTACATCATCGGGACCGTCGCCGGCCCACACCCCTACCCGATGATGGTTCGCGATTTTCAGAGTGTGATCGGAACCGAGTGTCGCAGCCAGATGCCCGTCATGCTGGCAAAACTCGGACTGACGTCATCACAACCGGATGCAGTGATTGCCTGCGTCGGCGGAGGCAGCAATGCCATGGGGATTTTCTACCCTTACATTGGCTTGGACGAAGTCCGGCTGATCGGTGTCGAAGCGGCCGGCGAAGGGCTGGACAGCGGACGGCATTCCGCCTCACTGCAGCGCGGCAGTGCTGGTGTCCTCCATGGCAACCGGACCTACGTCCTTCAAGATGACAATGGACAAATCACCGAGACCCACAGTGTCAGCGCGGGACTTGACTATCCCGGTGTGGGACCCGAGCATGCCTGGCTGAAGGATATCGGAAGGGCGGAATATGTCGGCATCACCGACGCCGAAGCCTTGAGCGCTTTTCACTACCTGTGCCGCACGGAAGGCATCATTCCGGCACTGGAGTCAAGTCACGCGATTGCCTACGCCATGAAACTGGCCTCGACGATGCGTCCCGATCAATCGATCCTGGTCAATCTGTCGGGGCGGGGCGACAAGGACATCGGCACTGTCGCCGATCTGAGTCATGCCGACTTCTACTGCCGGCCAAGCTGCCGCGGGCAGGCCGTGAAGGGGAGTATCCCTGTTGCCGGAGGCCAGGCATGAGCCGAATCGCCCAAACCTTTTCCACTTTGCAGGCGGCAAAACGAACGGCACTGATTCCCTATGTCATGGCAGGCTATCCCTACCGGGACTGCACCCCAGACTTGATGCATGCCCTCGTCGACGCTGGCGCCGACATTATCGAACTGGGGATACCCTTTAGCGATCCTTCTGCCGACGGCCCCGTCATCCAGGCAGCGGGGGAGAAAGCCTTGGCGCTTGGAGTCGGCACGCTGGATGTATTGCACATGGTCGCCCAGTTCCGCCAGACCAACGGCATAACACCTGTCGTGCTGATGGGTTATGCCAACCCGCTGGAACGCTATGACCAGGTCCATGGCTCCGATTCGTTTGTCCGGGATGCGGCGGCGGCCGGTGTTGATGGCGTTTTGGTCGTGGACTATCCACCAGAGGAATGCGGCGCTTTTTCTCGCAAGCTGCGCGCCCACAACATGGATCTGATTTTTCTGCTGGCGCCGACCAGCACGGACGAACGAATGGGACAGGTTGCCGCCGTTGCCAGCGGCTACGTCTACTACGTCTCCCTCAAAGGGGTGACCGGCTCTGGCGCGCTGGATGTGGGCAGCGTCGCAGCGGCCCTGCCCCGAATTCGCCAGTTCGTATCGATACCGGTCGGTGTTGGATTTGGCATCCGTGATGCCCAAACCGCCCGTGCCATCGGCCAAGTGTCTGACGCGGTGGTCATCGGCAGCCGACTGCTGCAGATCCTGTCAACCGAACCGGCTGAATCTCTGGCCGAGGCCGCCACATGCTTCTTGCGACCAATCCGGGCGGCGTTGGACGGCGCATAATCAGGCCCCGCTGACCATGGTCATCCGTATTTCTTTCTGACTGGAGAGGTTTCATGAGCTGGCTCGAGAAACTGTTGCCCCCGAAAATCCAAAAAACCGACCCTGCCGAGCGGCGTACGGTTCCCGAGGGGCTATGGATCAAGTGCCCCAGCTGCGAAGCGGTGCTTTATCGAAACGATCTGGAGAACAACCAGAATGTGTGTCCGCAATGTGGGCACCACCACCGCATCGGTGCCCGCGCGCGGCTGAACGCCTTTCTAGATGCCGAGGGGCGTTACGAATTGGGGCAGGAGGTCATTCCCGTTGATGCTCTCAAGTTCAAGGACAGCCGAAAGTACCCCGAGAGGCTGAAAGAAGCCCTGGAATCCACCGGTGAGACTGACGCACTGATCGTCATGGGTGGGGCCGTGCAGGGGGTGGGTCTGGTCGCCGCCTGTTTCGAGTTCGAGTTTATGGGTGGGAGCATGGGATCCGTCGTCGGCGAACGATTCGTCCGGGGCGTGGAAGCGGCGGTGGATCAGAAAGTCCCGTTCCTGTGCTTCACGGCCACCGGCGGAGCGCGTATGCAGGAGGGACTGCTCTCCCTCATGCAAATGGCCAAGACCAACGCAGCTCTGACCCGCCTTGCTCAAAAAGGGCTTCCCTATGTCAGCGTACTGACGGATCCCACCATGGGCGGTGTCAGTGCCGGCTTTGCTTTTGTCGGTGACGTCGTCATTGCCGAGCCCAAGGCTCTGATTGGTTTCGCCGGGCCGCGCGTCATAGAATCGACGGTTCGAGTTACCTTGCCGGACGGCTTCCAGCGGGCCGAATTTCTTCAACAAAAAGGCGCGGTCGATTTCATCTGCGACCGTCGGGAGTTGCGGCCGACGATTGCTCGCATACTGGCGATGCTACAGCGTCAGCCTGCGGACGCGGTATTGTCCTGACCAACTGAGTTGTCCGGCGCTTCGCGCTCTCAGCGATTGCGCCAGTTGCGCTCCGATAAGGGGGACGTTGATCAATACCCAGGGACGCTGACACCCATTGGCGATGACGCGACGTAACCCCGGGCCCGTCTCAGGCAGCAAGCGATCTGGCGACGCCGTCCAGAACCAGGGACCCGATCTGCAACAGCAGCACAGCCAACAGGGGGGAGAGGTCCACGCCTCCCAACGGCGGAAGAAGCCGCCGCAGCGGATGCAGGACCGGTGCAACCAGCCGCGTCAACAAATCAGCCACCGGCGTGCGCGGCTGTACCCAGGAAAGCACCACGTGCGCAATCAGCAATACCGTGGCGGCGAGAATCATCAACTGGGCAACCGCCAAAGTTGCCAGAATGGGCCAGGCAGGGGCGTTGCGGACTCCCGTGGAAAGCACACTCAACACAACGATCTGCGCAAGTTTGAGCACCCACGTCGCCAGAAGGCTGGCCGTATCCCAGCGACCGATTGCCGGGACGATTTTGCGCATCGGTAGCACCAGCCAATCACTGACCGCGAAGACAAATCGCCCCACAGGATTGGAGAACGGTACACGCTGGTGCTGCATGAACAGCCGAAGCAGGCAAGCACCGCCGACCAGGCTGGTGGCTGTGTCGAGGATCAAGGCGAGAATTTGCAACAACATCATCAGCCCGCTGCCAGATCAGTGCGAGGACAGATGGGAGTGCGGGAAGAAGCTGAAAGCACTGCTGACGCGCTGGAACGCGGCGATCGAAATCCGCTCCTTACGGCAAGAACTATCGAAAACAATAGCATAAGGTGACCTTTTTACGTTGGGTATGGGCACATTACACCGATGTTCAGCCGCTCGTCGTGTATTCCGGGACGTATCCCTTGATCCACAGCCGGATTTCGGCTGCTTCCGGGGCTGGGCCGGCCGCAGAAACCCAACGAATCACTGCGGCCAGGTCTGCAGCCTGCTGGCCCGCGGTGCGGGCTATGCGCAGTTTGGGGTGGGGCGTTCGGTCAGTAGACTCGTCGTCAGCCAACAACTCCTCATACAGCTTTTCACCCGGCCGCAGGCCGGTGAACACAATAGGAATTTCCTGCTCGGTCTTGCCTGACAGGCGGATCAGCATCCGCGCCAACTCCACAATTCGGACCGGTTCACCCATGTCCAGCACGAAGATTTGCCCTGACTGACCCATCAAACCCGCCTGGAGCACCAGTTGAGCCGCCTCGGGAATGGTCATGAAATAGCGAACGATATCCGGGTGCGTGACGGTGACCGGCCCGCCGCGTTCGATCTGTGCCGTAAAAAGCGGCACCACCGAGCCACTTGAACCCAGCACGTTCCCGAATCGGACCGCAACGAACTGCGTATTGGCAAATTCCCGTGTGACCGATTGCACGACCAGCTCCGCCATGCGTTTGCTGGCGCCCATGACGTTGGTGGGATTGACCGCCTTGTCGGTCGAGATGAGCACAAATCGCTTCGCGCCAACCTGTCCCGCCACACGCGCCGCATTCAACGTGCCCAGAACATTGGTGCGAATCGCTTCAATTTCATTGCGCTCCTCCATCAGCGGCACATGTTTGTAGGCAGCCGCATGGAAGACTACCGCCGGCTTGTGTTGCGACGAAATCGCCAGCAGTCGCTCGGCCTCGCGCACATTGGCGGTGTAATACAGGCCCTGCATTTGCGGGTGTGACGTTCTGAGTTCCTGTTCCAGTTGGTAAATCGCGAATTCCGACACGTCGACACACACCAACCGGGAGACGCCAAATCGGGCGATCTGGCGACAAAGCTCGGAGCCGATCGATCCACCCGCACCGGTAACCAGCACAGTCTGGCCCGCAATCAGGTCCGAGAGACCATGCTCGTCCAATGCGACCGCGGGGCGACCAAGCAAATCGTTAAGCTCCACTTTGCGCAGCACACCGGGTTCGGACCGCAGCCATTCGTCCGGCCGAGGCATGGTCAGCAAGGGCAATCCCGCGTCGCTGGCACCGATCAAGGCGCGATGGCGGGCGTCAGAGCCAGGGGGACTAAGGAGCAAGGCCGCTGCGGCGTTGGAATTGCCGGCGATGCGCGGCAAATCTTCGATATGACCGAGCACGTCAAGTCCCTGGATGGAACGACCGCGCTCGCCGGGGATGGGACTGAGCAGCCCGACTGGTGACCATTGGCGGGCACCCCGCAAGGTCGGCAGCGCGGCAGCAGCCTCCTGAATTGTCCCAACCAGGAGCAACGGCCTGCCTTCGCCCGCGCCCGACTCGACGTCCTTTTGCATCAGGCGGGCCAACGCCCGCACACCCACCAGGGCGAGCAAGACGAGCATGGGGTGGAGCAGCAGGACAGAACGAGGAAAGTACGGCACACGCAGCATCAACACCGCAGCAGTCGTCAGGAGTCCGCCGGTCGCGACACCGTAAAACAGCCGGGTGACTTCGGCCAAGCTGGTGTATCGCCAGATATGGCGGTAGAGCCGCCAAGCCAACAGGCTGGAGCCGTAGGCAACCAACGCCCAAGGCAAAGTCTGCAGCATGATCTGCTCGAACTCGTCTGGAGTTTCCAGGTTGAAGCGCAACCAGTAGGCAAGCCACCAGGTGAAAGCGACCAGCAGCAGGTCAAGTGAAGCAGACGCCAGCGTTTGCCTAAGTGGAACCAAAGAACACCTCTCCCGCGTCAAGGGCCAGACGCAAATGCGAGATAACCCTGTCCTGCTGGTCTTGGCTCAGGTTAGAACCCGACGGCAGACAGATACCCGTTTCAAATAGCTGACGAGAAACATCGTGGTTTTCAGCGTGCTGAAAGTACGGAGCTCCGGAGAACAAGGGTTGCAAATGCATCGGCTTCCAAACCGGGCGTGCCTCTATTTGGTGTCGCTCCAGTGCGCGCATCAATCCTTCGCAGCGATTAGGAGCTTCCGGTCCCGCAAGCGTGAAACAGGTCAACCACCGTGTCGAGCAGTACCCGCGGGGCTCGCCCATCCAGCGGACGGCGGCAACTTCTGAAAGCGCTGCACGATACCGCTCAAACACCGCACGACGCTGTGCCACGCGTTCAAGCAATACCCGCAACTGCCCACGACCGATTCCGGCCAGGACATTGCTCATGCGATAGTTGTAGCCAACCTCGGTATGTTCGTAATGACGGGCTGGCTCGCGAGACTGAGTAGCGAATTTGCGCGCGCGCCCAATCAGTTCGGGATCGTCGGAAACCAACATCCCACCACCCGAGGTCGTGATGATCTTGTTTCCATTGAACGAGAAGACTGCCAATCTTCCAAACGTTCCACTGTTGCGGCCTTTGTACTGTGCGCCCAGAGATTCGGCGGCGTCTTCCAGTACGGGAACTCCAAAGTGATCACAAATCGGCAGCAATGCGTCCATGTCGGCACTCTGGCCATACAAATTGACAATGATCACGCATCTCGGCATCCGGCCATGGGCTTTGGCCCACGAGAAGGCGCGTTCAAGTGCTGCCGGTGACATATTCCATGTCTCCGGCTCCGAATCAATGAACACCGGCTGCGCACCACAGTAACGGACTGGATTGCAACTACCGACAAAAGTAAGCGATGAACAGAAAACGGTATCCCCCGATTGGACACCCAGCAAGAGCAAACCCAAATGAATAGCCGCAGTTCCCGAACTGAGCGCAGCCGCATGTCCGACACCCACCAAGGAAGAAAGCTCTCGCTCGAAGGCGTCGACGTGAGGACCCAAAGGTGCAATCCAATTGGTTCGGAACGCTTCTTCAACAAACGCCGTCTCCTCTTCGCCCAGGTGGGGCGAAGACAGCCAGATACGCTGACTCAATTCGCGCCGAAATATCAGGTCTACTGGCCTCCCGGCGGGATCAAGAACCGGTATATGGTCTATCTGGTGCTCATCCATCAGGGCAAGCACATTGGATGCAGTCGCGTCCTCATGCACCACGATCGGGCTGCGACCAGGAAGCTCCCCCAACGTGACGCAATCGAGCAAGCCGCGGATGCGGGCACGACGAAGGTCTCCATCCGTGACCGTGCGAAGTAGTCGGCCATCACTGTCAACTACAAGCAACAGCCCGAGGCCGGTGAGATCAATCTGCTTCAATGCAACCTGCAAACTCGTACCTGGCGCAACAAGCAGCGCCCTGAAATCAGCTGTGTTCATAGAATCCTCCGTGCTGGCACGCCCACCCAAGTGCCCGGCATATCAATTTGGCGGCACACGACGGATCCCGATCCGATAATCACATCGGCAGTCACCACCAGCCTTGGCTGCACCACTGCACCAGAGCCGACCAAAACTGCGCGCCCAATGCGAGAGCCCCCGCCGAGCACTGCCGCTGGCGCAATGTGGGCGAAATCACCAATCTCCACATCATGATCCACAATAGCACCGTGGTTGACGATTACCCCCCGCCCCAACCGGGCGCCAGGAGCCACTATCGCATTTGCCGCGATAAATGATCCGGCGCCGATATGCGCCCACGGCGATACCACGGCCGCAGGGTGGTGGATACTTTGCATTCGTTCAGAACCAAACGCACGGCATTCCCGTTCTCGAGATGCGTTATCGCCAATCGCTACATGCAAATGAAAGCGCCCCAGCAAAAGTGCCTTCGCCACGGGCACCATTGGAATTCCTGGCAGCAGTTCCCCAGTGCACACAGCGTCATTTCGGTCCGAGGCGAAGATCGCTCGGGCCAATGGTGCTCGAAGCACCGCATCAGCAACGACGCGAGCGTGGCCACCCGCCCCAAACAACAGCAGGCCCGGCATATCGCCTGACTTGCCATTATCAGTAGGCATTCGTTTTCTCCAGCACAGCGGGCGATAGCGGCAACTCGCGCATCAGTTGCGCAATGCGAGGCGCGCTATGACCATCACCGTACCGATTGAACGGCGCACAACCGCCTCTATCAAGACAACACAGCAACGCGTCTGAGATTGCGTTGGTCTGAGGTAAGACATCAACCGTATTTGGGTTCCGTTCCCGAAGGTGCTGCCGGGCACCCACATTAACTACGGGTGTTCCAAAACTCGCGGCCTCAATAATGCCCGCAGATGAGTTGCCGACCATCGCCGACGCATGCAGCATGGCGGTCGCGAACAGCTGTCGCGGGAGGTGAGCGACCCTGCGAGACCCAGCCGGAAGAGCCATTATGTCCAGCGCTTCAATAACGCCTCTGGCACCGGCGTCTGCGTTCGGCTCAAGCCAAATAACCGGGAGCCCAACTCGCCGCAAAGCACCGAGCAACGCAAGTGTCTGTTCTCGGGCTTGATCTGCCTGTTGCACAACTGGGTGAAAGGCTGCAAGGAGAAAGCTGGCTTCATTGGGAAGTCCCAAATCCTTCAAGGCGACGGAACGATCCCGCTCGGCCATTGCTGTCAAACCGTCCAAGCCGGGCGCGCCAACAACGTGGATACGATTGCCTGCTTCGCCCATCCGAATCAGCCGATCGCGAGCGCCTTCGGTGGCGACGAGGTGATAACTGCAAAGTTTGCTGATGGCGTGCCGGACCGGTTCGTCAACAGTTCCTGACAACTCGCCACCATGTACATGCACCGTCGCAATTCCTTGATTGAGGGCCGCGACGGCTCCCGCCAACATCTCGCCCCGGTCGCCAAGCAACAGCAGCATGTCCGGGCGCGTTGACTCCAGTAATCTTGCCGTATGCCATAAGCAGTCCGCTATGCCCTTGGACATGCTCGCAGGAGTACAAGCCTGAACGTCTACCGGGATCTTTGCGACTACGTTCAGGCCAGAGCCAGTAATCTCGTCTACCGTGTGACCATGAATCTCACTCAGATGAGTGCCCGTCACGATAATCGACAAATCCAGTTCCGGATCAGCGTCAATCCGGCGCAAAGCCTCACGCATCAGCCCAAAGTCGGCCCGGGTGCCACTCAGATAACAAATTCGGCGTCGCTGCGGTCCGACATGCGCGCTCATCCCTTGGCCTCCGGCTCAATATCGGACCACTGCAATATTGATCCACCGGGCACAGCCCGGCGCAATCGACGCCCCAAGAGTGCGTCAAGGTCTCGAGGAGCGACGCCCGTTCCGGGTCGTCGGCAACCCAGATGCTCCGGACCAAGAGGTACCCCTTCTGGAATATCGACCAGGGCAACTACGCTGCGCCGGGCAACGCGAGCGGTATCGCGTTCCTCAGGGCGGGGCCGCTTAATGCCGTCGCCAAGCATGGACTCTACCCGACGTATGCCTTGCGTCAATTGCAAGAACCCTTCCGGGTCGAGCGACGCTGCATGGTCCGGTCCTGGTAGCCCGCGATCCAAAGTCAGGTGTTTCTCAATCACGCAGGCGCCCAAAGCGACGGCCGCAAGAGCGGCGTCAATACCCAGACTGTGATCCGAATAGCCAATCGGCACACCGAGAACTTCCTGCATCTGTCGCATAGCGCGCAGATTCAAACTTGCATCTTCTGCAGGGTATGCAGAAGTACAGTGCAGAACCGTAATGTCTTTCAAATTCCCCCGGACGCCGCGAACCCAACCCAATGCCTCGGCGATCTCTTCCAGAGTGGCCATGCCCGTGGAAAGCAATAGAGGCAAACGAGTCGCGGCGGCATACTCAACCAGCTGGCGGTGCGTAAGTTCACCGGAGGACAGCTTTAATCGTCGCACGCCCATACGAAGCAAAAGATCGACAGCCGGCAGAGAGAATGGGGTGGAAAAGAATTCAATGCCAATGTGATCGCAGTGCTCGACAATCCGCTTGTGTTGCTCCTCGCTGAGCTCAAGTTTTGCCAACATGGCAAATTGGTTATGCTCACCGGTTTGTTTTGACTGATATTCGGCCGTCGGCGCGCCCTGTAAAACCAAATCAATCGCACGGAACGTTTGAAACTTCACAGCATCGGCGCCTGCAGCCTTCGCAGCGTCGCAAAGCGCAAGCGCCAAATCAATATCCCCGTTGTGATTAACCCCAGCCTCCGCGATCAAAAAAACCGGTTGCACTCTATATGCTCCAAGAACGATGGTCAGCGATGACGCAGAAGAACCTGAAGTTTGTAACCCAGCTTACGTTCGTGTATTAGCTGTGGAGTCAGGAAATCGAGGTTCAGTTGCGAGCGGAAGGAGCCTTGATAAGGATGTTCGTAATCGAGGAAATTCAACAAGGGCTTGAGCTCGTCTATCACCGAGTCCACCGCGACGAGGTCAAAACCAGCACGAGCAGAAGCACGCTGGATCGTGGATTCACCATATAGATTCACATGTTCGAGTCCGTCAAACATATTGCATTGGTCACGCATTATTCGGGCTGCGAGAGCGTCGGCGCTGGGGATTTGCAGAAAAATCATACCCCCGCGGTCAAGTCGCTTAGAGAGGTTCTGCAAATAGGCGACACCATCCTTGATATGCTCGAATACGTCCCAAAGGCTGATCAGTGAAAATTTGGCGGTCTCTGGTATTTCATCAATCGTCCCATTCCATACCTGATGCCCTTTACGTTGTGCGATCCCCACCTCTTGTTCGTTAAGCTCGACCCCATAAGTTCCCCAACCACGTTCCCGAGCGACATCAAGAAACAATCCACTGGAGCATCCGATATCGAGAACGTTCCCTCCATGAACGTGGCGCTGCACCATATCCATTCCCGCTGAATAGATGCGCCGGTAAAAATCCGCTTCGGATTCATGGGCCATAGCCTGTACCCCGGTGTTGTGCCGGTAATAATCCGTCAGTGCACTATCAGTGAAAACCGGGTTAAGGTATACCATCGAGCAGTCATCGCAGCGCACATAGTGACCCCCGTTCTTGCTGAACAGTCCATGCTGGGAACTACTTCCACATACGGGACAAACTCGCAGCTCCAAAAGATTTTCTCTTAGCTGCCCTGTTGCAGGATCGATAAATGACTTGCGGTATCGATCCGTTTCATCGTACATGTGTTGACGTTGCTGGTGCAAAGCAGCGGCATTTTCAGTATCAATTCGGTTCATGTAAATTTTCTTTATTTGATAAGTTAAAAAAGACGACTCACCATGCGCTCCATCCGCCATCTACTAGCAAATGCTGGCCAGTTGTGTAGCGGGCCCAACGACTGGCCAGATACAGTACAGCACCAACGATGTCTTCCTCGGTACCCATACGTCCCAGTGGAGTTCGCTGCTCGTACCGACGCACAAAACTCTCGGGTTGCCCGCGCGAAATTCCACCGGGAGATACCGCGTTGACTCGCACTGCGGGCGCCATCGTCGTTGCAAGCCATCGGGTCAGTTGAATGACCCCGCCCTTTGATGCACCGTAAGCCGCGGGGTTGCTCATCGAGGTTCCGTCGTAGAGACTCCAGTCAGGGCCAAGTGCCCCGTAGATCGAACCAATGTTCACGATCGCACCCCCGGACGGACTTCGTGCCAATGAAGGTGCCAAGCCTTGGCACAGATGGAAAACCGCAATGAGGTTGACCTCCAACGCGCGTCGGAATGTATCGACACTTTGCTGATCAAAAGGCACTGCCCACCCGGTCAGACCTGACGTGCCGACAAAGGCAGCATTGTTTACCAGGACTTGGATCGGTTGTCCTGCAGCCACCAGTTGATCGATCAAGCACTGGCGCGAAGGTTGATCCTCCAGGTCACATTCCATAAAACAGACAGGACGTCCGTTTGCACCCCGCATCTCCTCCCGAACTGGGGCCCAATCACTCCCGGCCCGATCAACCAGAACCAGTTCGGCATCAAGTTCGGCAAATCCGGCAGCAAGCTTACGGCCAATTCCTCCTGCAGCACCCGTGATGAGGACTCGGCCGCCCGTAAAACTCATCTCCTCAATCCATTTCACGGGACTTCTCCTGTCTACGGCGCATCAGATACTCCGCCCATTCGAAGTCTTCCAGGCTATCGATATCGACGCAGTGATCGCGGGGCAGC
Organism: Burkholderiaceae bacterium; assembly: GCA_016790575.1. Taxonomy (GTDB): domain Bacteria; phylum Pseudomonadota; class Gammaproteobacteria; order Burkholderiales; family Burkholderiaceae_C; genus JAEUOU01. The sequence continues at coordinate 48,991 of JAEUOU010000022.1, forward strand.
TCAACAGCCGCCAGGCGGCCATCGAATAGGCGCTCAGCACGGAGAACGAATTCCGGGCGGACGGCATAGGCAACGGTTGCGATGTCGAATACAGCGGGAGCATCTTGCCGCCGAGTCACGTCATCGGGCGGCGCGATGATCAAGCGAACCAGTCCATCCTTATCGCGAGTCACCATATTGAAATAGGGGTTGCGGTGCGCCTCGCTCACCGTCAACACCCCATCGACATCGCCGATCGCAAGCCGCTGAAGACATAACTCCAGATCGCCGGACTCGCGCAAAGGTGCCGTAGCAGGAACCGAAAGCATGGCAGCAGGCAGTCGCTTTTCATCATCCTGCAGCCAGCGAAGTGCGTGCTGCCACGCGAACCATTCTGGAGCGCCATCCGTCGCCAAATGCGCCGGCCGAATGAAAGGCACCTCACCCCCATAGGCGCGCGCGACTTCTGCAATAGACTGGTCATCCGTAGAAACGATGACACGCCGTACGCCCGCACACGCCTGTGCGTGACCGATAGACCATGCCAACAACGGCTTTCCGCTAAACGGTCGAATATTCTTACCGGGTAGGCCTTTGGATCCACCACGCGCAAAAATGAACGCAACGGTCTCCACGGTCATGCGAATGACTCCACATCGACTCGAGTTCCTCCGGCCGAAGCGGACCGCCGTGCAGCGTCGACCACCCGCAGAACACAAGCGCCGTCGCGCAAGGTTACCTCTGGGACTGCACCGGTTCGACATGCCAATGCAAATCCATCCCATTGAATTCGGTAGGTGGCGTCTCGTTCCGGTGGCACATGCTCCAAGGTTTCCCAAGCATCAGCGTCTTGCCGAAAAAACTGTACGTGCCCGGTCAAACCATTCCACCGCAGACTGCCCATTTCCCCAATAAGGGTACAGGTTCGAGTTGCGTCGTGCCGAACAAAATCCAACTGAACAGACGCAACACAATGCTCAGGACCACTCAGCCCCAAAACAAGCAACGCCGTGTCTTCCACGTCAATTTGCCAGGAGCCCTGTCGGAGCAAATGAGAGGAAACCCACTTCACCGGACCGAGCATCCACTGCAAGTAGTCGATTTCATGACTTAACTCCAGCAATACACCGCCACCGAGTGAGCGCTGCGCCGAAACACTGCGCAACGGGTCAATGTTCTTTCGCCACGAGGCAAGATGTTGCCCTACCTCAATGCGGGCCGAGTGAATTCGGCCAAGCCTGCGCTGTAGGCACCAACTATGTAACAAGCGCAAGCCCGGGGCATAGCGAAGGTTGTAACCGACCTGAAAGGTGCAGCGGTTGGTCTGGGCCAATTGCGTCAGTTCATCCACCCCATCAAGGTCGACGGAGACAGGCTTCTCCACCAACACATGGGCGCCGGTCTGCAACCACGCCTTTGCAGATGCAACATGTGCGACAGCCGCATTAGCTACCACGACCGCATCGGGTTGAAAACTCTGTGCCTCCAACATATTGGTAAACACCTGCACGTCGGAATCACCGGCAAACCGGTGAGTACCGTGTTCGCTCAGAACGGCGAGACTCAAACCCGGATCCTGTTCCCGAATAACCCGTAGATGACGCTGGCCTATGCTGCCAAAACCGTGAACAAGAACGCGCTTCATAAAGCCAGGCCCAAGGTCACCGGAGCAGGCCATTGGGCCATCACGGTCCCAGCAGAAACAATTTGCTCGCGTGCGCGGGCCAAGCCATCACCAATGAAATTGAACAAGTGTGCCGTCGCGACAGCGTCTACCCGTTTGTCGGCAAGCCCCGCCAACAGGTGGGTGGCATTGCCCACGCCGCCCGCCAAGATAATGGGAACATCACAATCAGGCGGAACCAAATCGAGCAAACTCAAATCGTATCCTTGGCCAGTTCCATCACGGTCCATCGAATTGAGGTAGATCTCGCCAACATTCGATTCGCGCACCCAACTCAGAAAATCTCGAGCATCCGAATCCAAACGGCGAGATCCGTTTTCGACCCAAACGCGCGCGAATCCATCGCTATCACGGCGCAAGTCGACGGCGCCAACGACGCATTGCTGCCCAAAGTCTTCAGCGAGTCTCGCAGCCAATGTCTGCTGGTCATACAGTGCCGAATTGATAACGACCTTGTCCGCCCCACTACGCAACAAGCGTCGGGCGTACTCTGGCGTACGCACACCGCCGCCGGCTGCAATCGGAACAAAGCAGCCTGCAGTCAGCGCCTGCAAAGTGTCACAGAATCGGCTCTCGTCCCGTCGATTGCGAGTTACATCCAGAACGATCAGTTCATCGATGAAAAAGGCGATTCGGGAGAAATCGTAGTGCTTTTGCAACCAGCGAAGATCTCCCACCTTTTGCAGCCGAAAGTTTCGACTCAGCATGAACGAACCGCTGTCGTACAACAACGTGAAAATCAGGCGCTTCTTAAGCATTTTCAGAGTTGCAGTTGCTAAGTTTTGAGAAAGTTGAGCAACACGCGGAGCCCATTCGTTTGGCTTTTCTCTGGGTGAAACTGGGTACCAAACACGTTTTCGTGCTCATAAGCGGCAACAAACTCTACCCCGTGGTCAGTTCGTGCATACAGTCCGGGACCGCTGGTATCACACAACCTGTAAGAATGGACAAAATAGAAGTCCGTCGGCGAACATAAACCTGAAAATAGACGTGAACCCGTCTCATGACGCACGCTATTGAAACCAATGTGCGGTACTTTAATCCCAAGCCCTTGAAAGCGATCAACTTGCCCTGGGATCAGCCCCAAGCCCACACTGAAACCGTCCTCGCTACCACTTTCGGCAAGCAGTTGCATTCCCAAACACACTCCCAGCAATTTTGCACCTCGCTTGCGTACTGCTTCGCGTAGCGCATCACTCAGTCCACGACCGTCAAGCGCCTGCATCGCCCGACGAAAGGAGCCAACCCCTGGAAGAACAATGACCGGGGAAACAAGTACGTGGTCGGGGTCTTCGGAAATCTGTGGCTCATAGCCGAGATAGCGCAACCCGCTGGCAACGGACCAAAGGTTGCCCATCCCGTAGTCCACGATGGTGACTTTCGATACTCCGCTCATAAGACTACTTCACGGCGAAACGAGGAACCCAATACCCGTCTTTTTTAACGAAAAGCTCAGGATTCGCCCAGCGGTCCAGAGCCGCGTCAAAGGACGATCGGTCCATCTGATAATAGTCAAGATACGTTTCCAGAAACTCGTGCGGATACTGTCCGTCGTACAAACGGACCAGATTGAGCGCCTGATCACGGTCCATCGCGCCGCGGCGCACCTCAATCGAAGCGTCCTGGTTCGCTCGTCCAAATCCGAACTTCAGGTACATGAGATACGTGTGGAGAGCGTAAAGTGCTTGATCGTTTTGTGCAAAGTTGGTAAACGTTCCCGGATTCGTCGACTCCGCTTCCTGCAGTCCGCAGTGTTCTTTGGCAATGAGATAGTTTCGGTATGGATCCCAATTTTCGAAATACGACCAGTGGGTAATCTCGATGGGTTGCTTTTGCAAGTCCTCGTCAGAGGGAAAGCGAAAAAAGAAGAGATCGCTCTCGGACAAACCACTGGCATCCAATACTTTGTCATACCCCCCCTCAAGATAGATACGGCGCATGTACTGTGTATCGTAGATGGGATTTTTGTCGGTTTCGGTAGTTCCGCCGTACTCGACCTCCCCATCCTCACCGTAGAAAATCAGACCAATCCCCATCTTCTGCGCCATTCGCACCACGCCGGCCTGTATAGCAATCAGCCAACCGTAATAGGGGAAACCCATCTCCACCAGTCCCAGGCGGTTCAACTGGCGCATCGCCTCATGGGCGGGATTAATCGAGATGTGGTTGTAGCCACTTTCAACGAACGCGCGCAGATTTCGGTCTCCCAACGGAAGAGACAATGCGGGTGTCACCGTAACGGCTAAAGGATTCATGCCGTATTTGTGTCGCAGGTTCCAAGCAACGTACGATCCGTCCTTGCCACCGCTCACGGGGACGAGACAGTCGAAAGGACCTCTTCCCCGGTGCTTGTCAAGCAAACGCTCCAATTCTCGATGACGCGCGGGCCAGTCCAAAGATTTCTTTTTTTCCGCCCAGACACAGGCGTTGCATAACCCACGACTGTCATAAGAGATGCGTGGTCGGGTTGACATGGCCAGGCAATTGGAGCACCAGCGAAGTTTTTCGAGATATGAACTCATGAAATCAGGACCCTAGGATGAGGAAAGGGGGTTACTTGGAGCCTAGCAGATCACGAAACGCCCGGTGCCAGCAAAGCAGAGATCTGGTCGACAACGGCCGCAGTTGCTCCGCCTAATCCGATTCGATCACCCGCTTGAGCTTGACTTCGTCTCGCAAAGACAGACTCAAGTGTTGGGAGAACCTCGGAAACGCGGCACTCTGCGGCAATACCCATAGCAGCAAGCGGCATCGAATGATCAAATATCGAACCCCTCACCTGCACAACCGGCAGCCCGAGTGCGTGCGCTTGCAATGCAACGGTCGATGTCATTGTTGCGACGACGTCGCACGCGTTCAACGCGACGGCGATGTCGCAGTCACGGGTAGTTAGGAGCGTAGCATTTGCGCGGCTTGGGTCATCGATACTCTCGTTGGGATGAGGTCTGATAATGAGGTGCCGCCCCGGTGCAGCGTCCGCCCAAGTCAACATTTCCGTGAGGATATAGGCAGGGAGCAAGGGATCACCCACAAGTCCAGGCGCCGTCGGATGGGACCGGTACTCGGGCTGAGATGCCCACAACACGATCTCGCGAGTTCCTGAGGGGAATTGCAAACGCAGTGTTTCACCGGTCGCCCTAAATCTCGGCTGAACCAAGGCATCGAAAGATGGGTTGCCCGTCACCACAACTTCCTCGGCCCTTCGTCCCGCGTCAATGAAGCGTCGACGAACTTCTTCATTCAGCACACACAGTCTGCTACAGAAGCCACTTTCGCTGAGCCATGCGATTTCGTCGATGGCGAACATGCTGTTGATACACAACGCTGGTACGCCAAGTCGGCGCGCAGCTACGCCGGCCGCACGCTCAGCGCGCGGGGAATTGGTTATGACAACTAACGAAGGCTCCACCTGGGCCAATATCCGCTCCATCGTTCGAACGGGGAAAAATTGGTGCCTGCCATAAGCGCGATAGCGCCTCCAAGCCTCTTCCTCACCAACATCACTGACCATATCGGCAAATGAGAGGCCCAGATAGGCGCGCGTTTCCTCCGGCTCGACGGACCCTCCAGACTCCATCGTGCGAGCCAATTCTTCACCCCAACGGAGTGCCGGTGCATCGTCGCCTCTGACGAAATCCCTAAACTGTCGGACTTTCAACCCAGCCGCACGCGCCGTTGCTGCGGCACTTGTGAGGGCAAGCACCTCCACTTCGGCCAAGCCTCGACGGATACATTCCTGCGCTACCGGGATGACCATGCTGATATGGCCTCCCCCGTAGGAAACAAACAGGATTCGCGCAGATCGGCTCAGAAAGCGCTCCTTTGACCCCACACCGCCAGCGCCGCCAGCGCCCGCAGTTCCCGCGTGAAATTGCCTCGCCCATCGCGGTGACGGTCCAGCATGGTGGCGACCACGGCCGGCTCGAACATCTGATCGATCAGCGGGCTCTGTGCAAGCGTCCGGCGCAACCAGTCGTGCAATTCGCCCTTGAACCAGTCGCCGATGGGCACGGTGAACATCTGCTTCTTGCGGTAAGCCAGGTCTTCGCCGATCAGCGGCACGGCGGCGCGCTTGAACCAGTGTTTCTTGTCACCCTGCGCCGACAGTTTGGTCGCGCCGCGGGAACGGAAGGCGAATTCCATCATGCGCCAGTCCAGGAACGGCGTGCGCGCCTCGATGCTGACGGCCATGCCCATGCGGTCGGGCTTGACCAGGTTGTTGCCGCTCAGCAGCAGTTGCATGTCGAGGTACAGCGCCTGATTCACCCGGTCGAAGTGAGCGGCTTCCTCGAACCAGGGCTTGGCCGCGACCGAGAAACTGTCGATGCCATCCAGCCGCGCCCGAAGCTCCGGCCGGTACAGCGCGGTCTTCGCTGCCGGTGCGAACAGCGAAATGGCATCAAAGTAATGCCGCTGGAAGTCAGCATCCGACAGTGTGAGCGCGTCCGGCCGCCCGAAAAAGGCGGCGTATTTGTCGTACCCGGCAAACAACTCGTCGCCGCCATCGCCGGTCAGCACCACCTTGACGTGCTTCGCAGCCAGCTCACTGACCCGCAACGTGGGCATGAACGAGGCATCGCCGTGCGGCTGGTCCAGGTGGTGCAACACCAACGGCCACCGGTCCAGCATGTTGAGTTCGGCCACCTCGCTCGTGTGGTCGCAGCCGAAGCGCCGCGCCGCCTCCAAGGCAAAGGCCGACTCGTCATAGCGCGGGTCTTCAAAGCCGATGCAGAAGGTTCTGACCGGCCGGTCCACATGGCGCGCCATCAGGCCGACGATGGTGCTGGAATCGACGCCGCCCGACAGAAAGGCACCAAAAGGAACATCGGCGCGCAGGCGAATGCGGGTGGCGTCGTCGAGCAGCGCCAGGAACTCCTCCGCCCATTCGTCGAACGCGAAGTCCCGCTCGCGTTGGTCGGCCAGGCGCCACCAACGCCGGGTCTGCACCGAGTTGCCTCGCCCGAACCGCATCCAGGTGCCGGGCAACACATGACGAACGCCTTGGTACGCGGTCCACGGAACGGGGACGTAATTGAAGCTCAGGTAGTGGTGAATCGCTTCCAGATCAATAGCAGACTGTGACCGTTTGACGCTGGGTATGGCCCAAAAAGCCTTGATTTCCGACGCGAATAGCATGCGCTGGCCGTCATCGGCCACGTACAGCGGCTTCACGCCGATGCGGTCGCGCGCCAGGTACAGCGCGTCTTCGCGGGCGTCGTCGATGGCGATCGCGAACATGCCGTTCAGTCGTTTCAGGCAGGCAATGCCTTCGCGCTCGTACAGGCGCAGGATGACCTCGGTGTCCGAATGCGTGTCCAGCCGCACGCCTTGCTGCCGCAGTTCGGCCGCCAGTTCGACGTGGTTGAAGATTTCGCCGTTCTGCACCACGGCGATCTGTCCGTCGTCGCTCACGAAGGGCTGGTGGCCGCCCCCGATGTCGATGATGGACAGGCGCCGGTTGCCCACCGCCACGCCGCGTGCCGGGGCGTGGTGGACGCCTTCGTCGTCCGGCCCGCGGTGCACCAGGCTGCGGGCCATGGCGCGCAGGTCGTCGGCCGGCAGCTCGTTGCCGCGGCGATCCCAGTAGCCGAAGATGCCACACATCTCAGTTGGCCCCCTGCCCGCTCAGGCGGCCCAGCGTCCACCAGATGATCCGGGCGTCCAGCCAGAGAGAATGCTCGCGGGCGTAGCGCAGGTCGGCATCCAGCCGCTGTGTGCCTTGCGCGTCTGAGCGGTACAGCGCCTGGGCCAGTCCGGTGATGCCCGGGCGCACGCTGCAACGCAAGGCCCAGTCCGCTTCGGAATACAGGCTGCGCTGCGCCGGCACATCGGGGCGCGGCCCGACCAGGCTCATGTCGCCCAGCAGCACGTTGATCAATTGCGGCAGCTCGTCGATGCTGGTGCGCCGGATGAAGCGGCCGACGCGGGTGATGCGCGGGTCATTGTCGGCCGTGAAGTAGGGGCCGATCGCGGCCGCGTTCTTCACCATGCTGCGGAACTTGTACATGCCAAATTCCCGCCCGCCCCGACCCACGCGGGTCTGACGGAACAGCACGGGCAGGCCGGATTCGGACGCAATGAACAACGCCGTCAGCACCAGCAGGGGGCTCAGCGACAGCAGCGCAATCAGCGCCGCAGCAATATCCAGGACACGCTTCATCACAGTTCTTTACGGAGGATCGTCATCCGCTGAGAAATTGCGCGAATCTGCTCGGCAATGCGGTGCCGGTCAGACTCCATTTGTGCGGCCGAACGGGTCGACGCATTGGTTTCTGCCTGCCTGAGCGCCATGATCTCCGACTCGAATGCGGCCGCTGAGTCGGCGCGATGGAAAGTGCGCGACAAAATGACGGCGCCAGAACCCAGGCGGACATGTTCAGCCATAACGTCACGACCGGGCAGCAAGCCTTCATTCAACCTTGCAATACCGCCGAATCCGAAGCGAAGCCCGCGTGCCTTCGCCGCCGCAGCAACACGGTCAACATCGCCCCTCGCCAACGGTTCGAACATGAATCGATCCCCTTGAGACAGGTGCAAATCGTTCAGCCCCACATACACTTCCTCGATTCCCGGGGTGTCGATCCACTCGTCCATCGTTGCCAGGGCGCCGCCGGTTTCCAGCAAAGGCACGACCGGAACACGACCCGCCACCAGGCCACAGAAATCGCGCACAGCAGTGGCACCGGAGAACATGGGAAGCATCAACAGATCCGCGCCTTGTTCCAACACGGCATCAATTTCGGCCGCACTGTCCTCATTCAAGGGATTCACCCGGACCATCAGGCGGGCACGACGCAACACCGACTTGATTCGCCCCACGTCTTCGAGGGCGTGCGCGCTGATGAAACTGTTCAGCCCTGCCTGACGCTCAGCTTTACCCAATCGCTCCAGGTCAACCCATAGTCGAACACCCTCAAGAGCGTCGCCACGGCGCGCAAATTCGGTGTCGTTCGTGATCAGTATGAGGTCAAGCATGGCTGTGCCGGATTATCGCCGCAGCGCATGGCGCAAGTCGGGACCGGAAAGCAGGCCGATGAACACCACGGCGAATGCGCCAGTGACCGCCAAGGTGAGTCCCGTTGGCGTGTCGACGGCCGGCAAGGCGTGCCTTATCCAGGCGGCAAGCATGACGCCCGACAAGGTCGCTGCCATCAAACGAAGCGGCAGCCAGCGTTTCGCTGCGGAACCCAGGGCGACCAGTACCACCGCAGCGACCGTCACGTAGGCCAGGTTCAGCATCACCATCAGACGTTCACCGTCACCGCCGGCCCAGTTGCCGGCGCCCAACAGCCCGGTCAATACGGCTCCATAGGCCAGAGCGGCAAGCCGCATCTTGCCCTGCACCGCCAATACGGTCAGCCCCACCGCGGTGACTGCCTGGGGCAACAAACTCCACGCACCACTTGCGCCCCAAAGGGCAACCCGGCTCAGCGCTGGCGGATCCATGCGGCCCCAGCCGAACAAAAGCGCAGCCAGCGACGGTGCGCCCAAAAAAAGTCCTGCGGCCGCGGCGCAGGCCAAAGTCCAGGCCAGCGCCATGGCAGCCCGGATGGCGGTATCGGCCGCCGCAGACCGGTGTCCCGTGTCAGTGCGGTCCGCCAATGCCCGTGCGATGGCGGGAAACGCGAGTGTGGCGACCAGCTGAATGGCCAGGACCAGCGGCAACTCGATCAGTTTCCACGCGTAGTTGAAGGTCGCCAATGCCCCTTCGCCCGACTGGGAAGCCAATGATCGCGCGACGAAAGGCAGCGCCAGCGGCAGGCCCGCCGACAGCCCCGCCCAAAGCCACACCGATGCGGCGGGCGAGGCGGGCCCGTCCCCTGACGCCGGTACCCGGATCGCATCGGTCCCATCGCCCGGAAAGACACCGCGCCGCAAGCGCCACGCCTGCCAGAGCAGGCGCAGGCCCATGGCCAGCAGGAAAAAGAGACAAAAAACCCGAAAAGCCCACGTATTTTGGTGCCCTATCGCTATCCAAAGCATTGCACCGATCAACACCCCGTTGACCACCAGGTTGGCGCCGTACATGCCGGCAAAGTCGCGAAGATGCTGCAGCCGGGTGGACCACAGGGCAGCCAATAACGCCAGCGGAAGCGCCAAGGCGCTCCAGATCATGGCCTCAGAGGCCGTTTCACGCAGAGGTTGCGGGACACCCACCGCCAGAATCGACAGCGCTGGGTCACGGCCAAATCCCAGCAAAAGCCCCAGCCCGGCGCCCAACAGCAGCAGTGAGCGCGCCAGCCTGCGCTGGGTTGCCGCCTGTGCGTCCGGTGTCTGGCGCGCCCAATGTGGCAACAACACATAGGCCAGCGCGCCGCTGGCCAATAATCCGGCCACCCAGTCGGGCAGGGTCAACATCAGCACCACCACGTCGCCCAGGCCCGTTGCGCCAAATGCAGCAGCCTGGGCCGATTCGCGCGCGAGACCGAGAATGCGACTCGCCAGCAACAGGGACAGGGACAGCAAACCGGCGCGCAGCAACATGGCGCCGATTATGGATTCAGCCAAAGGATCCCTCTTCAGAATCGGGGAGCCGAAAAAACTAAAATCTCCTGTTTCGGCGAATAGTGCCTGTGGCACCGCCTTCTGCTGGCGCCCGCCGCGCCCCTTACCCAGCCTGCCCATGTCCGAGACCACCCCTACCCCAGCCCCCCAGGATGAAAACCAGCTGATCGCCGAACGCCGCGAAAAGCTCAAGGCACTGCGCGAGGCTCAGGCCCAAGGCAAAGGCGTCGCATTCCCGAACGATTTCAAGCCCGAAGACCATGCCGCCGCATTGCTGGTGGCGCATGGGGACAAACCGGCAGAGGCATTCACCGGCGACAATGCGATCACAGTTACCGCCAAGATCGCCGGCCGGATGATGCTCAAACGGGTGATGGGCAAGGCCAGTTTCGCGACGCTCCAAGACGCCACCGGACGCTTTCAGATTTACGTCACCCGTGATGGCGTCGGCGAAGAAGCCTACACGGCCTTCAAGCACTGGGACCTGGGTGACATCGTGGCGGCAGAAGGCACCCTGTTCAAGACCCGTACCGGCGAGTTGTCGGTACAGACGACCCACATCAGGCTCCTGACAAAAAGCCTGCGTCCCATGCCGGACAAGTTTCACGGCATCCACGACCAGGAGGTCAAGTACCGCCAGCGCTACGTGGATCTGATGACCGACGAGGCGGCCCGCAAGCGCTTTGTCGCTCGCAGCAAAGCCGTCAGTGGCATCCGCGAATTCATGGTCGCGCATGAGTTTCTGGAAGTTGAAACACCCATGCTGCACCCGATCCCGGGCGGGGCCAATGCCAGGCCCTTCGTGACCCACCACAATGCGCTGGAGCAGGAGATGTTCCTGCGCATTGCACCCGAGCTCTACCTCAAGCGCCTGATCGTGGGCGGCTTCGAGCGCGTGTTCGAGATCAACCGCAACTTCCGCAACGAGGGCATCTCGGTCCGGCACAACCCGGAATTCACCATGATGGAGTTCTATGCGGCGTACTGGAACTATCGTGATCTCATGGGGTTTACCGAGCAACTCATCCGCGATGCAGCACTCAAGGCCGTGGGTACGCTGCAGCTGAGTTACCAGGGTCGCGGGGTCGATCTGTCCCAACCCTTTGCGCGCCTGACCATCCGCGAGGCCATCTTCCAGTACACCGAAGCCGGCGCCCATGTGGACGACACCGCCTGGCTGATCAGCGCCCTCAAGAAGCTGGGCAAAACCGACGAGAAGGACAAGCTGTCCACCCGCAGCCTGGCCAGCCTGCAGGTGCTTTACTTTGAAGAAACCGTGGAAGACAAGCTCTGGCAGCCGACCTTCATCATGGAGCACCCCACCGAGATTTCCCCGCTGGCGCGCGCCAACGACGCCCGCCCCGAGGTGACCGAACGCTTTGAGCTCTACATCACCGGCCGCGAATTCGGCAATGGTTTTTCCGAGCTCAATGACGCCGAAGACCAGGCCGCCCGTTTCCACGCCCAGGTGGCGGCCAAGGACGGTGGTGACGACGAAGCCATGTTCTACGACCACGACTTTGTCCGCGCGCTGGAATACGGCATGCCGCCCACCGGCGGCTGCGGCATCGGCATCGACCGCCTGATGATGCTGCTGACCGACAGCCCCAGCATCCGGGACGTCATCCTGTTCCCGGCGCTGCGCCGCGAGCACGACACGCCGGCGCCCCGACGCGAGGCCTGAACGCCCCTTCCCCGCCCTTGGGGGGCGTCAGGACCGGGGAATGTCGCGGGCTTCGACGTCGGTCACATCGTCCGCGGCGGGCCGGCGGACACCGGTTCGGGCCGCCGCCCCGTCGGCCGCAGCCGTCGGGCGCCACCGGCCTTGCCGGCTTCGCACCACACGCCAGGTTTCCCACAGCGCGGGGCGCCGGCCGGTGAGCAGCGCCCGCAACACGACGAACAATGCCACCACCACCCCCGCCGCCAGCAGGCTGAGCGCAAAAACAGCCGCCAGGGCAGCCAGCAGGAATCTCAGCAACAGCGACAGGGTGCGCTGCAGGAGTGTGGACATCAGGATCATCCCTTCCGGCGCGAAAGCGCGCGCCTCGGTGAACAAGGTCTGCAGATGGGGACTGCGCCGCGAATGACCAGCCCCGGCGTCACCCCTGCCCCCAAAAAATCTGCTCCTCAGGGCAACAACGCCAGCGCCTGCTGGTAGGTGGTGCTGCACATCAGCGCATCCCACGGCGCCGGGATGCCGGCCGGCAGCAGCGACAGGCGCCGCAGCTCGCTGGCTTCGCGCGCTTGCCAGCGGCCTTTGAGCTGGGCTTCCGCCAGGCCGTCCAGCAGTTCGTCCACCGCCTGGCCGCCGTCCAGGCTCTGGTTGCACAGCAGCACCAGGTCGCAGCCTGCGTCCAGTGCCGCCACCGCCGCTTCGGTGTAGCCCACCTCCCGGCCGTCGATCCGCCGCGCGCCGGCCATCGACAGGTCGTCACTGAAGATGGCCCCGTCAAAACCCAGCTGCCGGCGCAGGATGTCCTCCAGCCAACGGCGCGAGAAACCCGCCGGGCGGCTGTCCACCCGTGGATACACCACATGCGCGGGCATGACACTGGTCAGCACCGAACTGAGCCAGCCATACGGTGCCGCATCATCGGCGAGGATGGCCTTGAGGCTGCGCCGGTCGACCGGAATCTCGATGTGGGAGTCGGCGCGCACAAAGCCATGCCCCGGGAAATGTTTGCCGCAGGCCGCCATGCCGGCGCGCAGCAGCCCGTGCATCAGGCTTTTGGCCAGCACGGTGACGACCCGCGGGTCGGCATGAAAGGCCCGGTCACCGATCACGCTGCTGCGGGACTGGTCGGTGTCGGCCCAGTCCAGGTCCAGCACCGGGGTGAAGCTGAAATCCACGCCACAGGCGCGCAGTTCGGCCGCGAGCACGTAGCCGGCGGCGCTGGCCGCGTTCTGCGCCCGCAGGGCGCCCGAGCCGGCCGCCCCTTTGCCATCGTCCATCCACATCTGTCCGAAAGCCCGCATCGGCGGCAGGTGGGTGAAGCCGTCGGTGCGAAAGCGCTGCACCCGACCGCCTTCATGGTCGACGCAGATCAGCAGATCCTCCCGCACCGCCTTGATCTGGGCGCACAGCTCGGCCAGCTGGGCACGGTGGTGCCAGTTGCGGGCAAACAGGATCAGTCCACCGGTCAACGGGTGGGCCAGACGGCGCCGATCGTCGGCGTTCAACGCCGTGCCGGCGATGTCCAGAATCAGGGGAGCGTGCGGGTTCATGGGGATTCAGAACGATAATGATGTCATTTTTGATAGCAAACAATGACCATTTGACGCTGGGTAATGGCCATTTTTATCACTATTTTTGTTCCACCACGCAGAAACTGGCTGCGTAGTCGGTCTCGTCGGTCACGCTGACGTGCGCCACCAGGTTGCGGGCCTCGAACCAGGTCTTCAAACCGCCATGCAGCACGATGGCCGGCTTGCCACTGACCTCTTTGGTGATTTCGCACAGGCGCCAGCTCATGGGCAAACGCATGCCCAGGCCAATCGCCTTGGAAAACGCCTCCTTGGCCGAAAACCGCGTGGCCAGGTATCGCACACCCCGCTCCGGCCAGCGCACGCTGCGCGCCTGCCACACCGCCAGTTCGCCGTCGCTGAGCACTTTGCGGGGGAAACGGTCGCCGTGCCGCTCCAGGCTGGCGCGGATGCGGCGTACATCGCAGATGTCGGTGCCGATGCCGTAGATCATCGGCCCGCCGCGTCGATGCAGGCCAGATAACCGCGGACGGTGGCCGCATAGCCCTGTTCCAGCGCGTCGGCGATCAGGGCATGGCCGATCGACACTTCCGCCACACCGGGCACGGCGCGCAGGAAATCGGTCAGGTTGTCCTGGCTCAGATCGTGTCCGGCGTTCACCCCCAGGCCGGCCTCGCGCGCGGCGGCGGCGGCGGCCGCATAGCGCGCAAGCTGTGTGGCCTGTCCCGCATGCCCCCACGCGGCGGCATAGGGCTCGGTGTACAGCTCCACCCGGTCGGCACCGACCGCGCGGGCCGCCGCCATCTGTTCGGGCACCGGATCCATGAACAGGCTCACGCGCACCCCCAGCGCGCGGCACTCATGTATCACCGGACGCAGACGCGCGGCATCGTCCGGAAAACTCCAGCCGTGGTCGCTGGTGAACTGGCCCTGGCTGTCCGGCACAAAGGTCACCTGGTGCGGGCGCACCCGGCGCACAAAGTCCATCAGGTTGTGGAAGGGATTGCCCTCGATGTTGTATTCCCGGTCCGGCCAGTCCTGCATCAGCGTGGCGAGATCGAACACGTCCTGCGCCCGGATGTGCCGCTCGTCCGGCCGGGGATGCACGGTGATGCCGTGCGCACCGGCCTGCAGGCACTGCGTCGCCGCGCGGGTGACGGACGGGATGCCCAGATGCCGGGTGTTGCGCACCAGCGCAACCTTGTTGACGTTGACGGAAAGGGCGGTTGTGGTGGCCATCACAGGTTCTGCAGGTCGATCATCATCTGGCGGGTGCGCAGCGTGCCGGTGCCGCAATGGTAGTTCAGCAGCGTGCGCAACTGGGGGCGAAGACCGGCGCCGCACGCAGAACACGCACGCAAAGTTGCCGTGTAGGGCGCGCTGTCGTCCAGCGCAGTCTGCAAGGCGCGCCAATCGGTGCCGCTCAGCGTGGCGGAATCATCCGCGTGGGCCTCGCGCAGCCCCCCCTCGGGGACCAGGCAATAGCGCGCCCCATCGTTCAATGGCGCCAAGGTCAAGGTCTGGGAATCGAGCTGGGGCAGGAGGCCAATTTCGCGCAGCAAAAGCAACTCGAACGCACGCAGCGCGGTATGCATCAGATCATCGCCCCCACGGGCAAGCAGCTGAACGGCCGCGCCGTACACGTCGAACAGGGCTGGATGTGGGTCATCCCGGGCCAGCAGTCGCATCAGCAATTCGTTGAGGTAGTAGCCTGAAAGCAGGTTGGCACCGGTTGGCATCACCTGGCCGCCCCCCCATTCGACCGATTTCAGGGTGCGAATCTCCGCATCGCCGCCGAAGCTGATCCGAAGCGGCTGCAAGGGCAGCAGCACCGGGCGATAGCTGGAGCTGGGACGTTTGGCACCTTTGGCCACGAGGGCAATGCGTCCGTGTTCGCGTGTGAACACTTCCAGAATAAGGCTGGACTCGCTCCAGTCGTAGCGGTGCAACACATAGGACGGCTCGTCGGAAATCCGCTTCATGGGTGCCTGGTCAGGGTCGTCGCGGACCCCGGCATTCACTCGTAGCCAAAGCTGCGAACCCGGGCATCATCATCGGCCCATCCCGAGCGAACCTTGACCCACAACTCAAGGAACACTTTGCACTCAAGCAGTTTCTCCAGATCCTGGCGCGCCTCGGTCCCGATACGCTTGAGCCGTTCACCCTTCTCGCCGATCACCATCGCTTTGTGACCATCCCGTTCGACCACAATGGTGGCTGCGATACGCAACAGCCGCCCGTGTGCCTTGCTTTTTTCCTCATCGAAACGGTCAATGATCACCGTGGAGGTGTAGGGCAGTTCGTCACCGGTCAAGCGAAACAGCTTCTCGCGAACCAGTTCGCTGGCCAGGAATTTCTCGCTGCGGTCGGTCAGTTCGTCTTCGGCGTACCACCACGGTTGCTGGGGCAGGTATTTGGCGCAGATAGCCAGCAACCGTTCGATATCACCCTTGTTCTTCGCCGACATCGGAACAAATTCGGTGAACGGATGGCGATCCTGCATCTGGCGCAACCAGGGTGCCACATCGGCACGGCGATGCACGGTATCGAGCTTGTTGGCAAGCAGCACCACGGGAGTCCCGGGCTTGAGCAGTGACAGCACTTGCGCATCGGCCGGGCCGAAGTGTCCCGCCTCGACCACAAATAGCACCAGATCGACATCTCCCACCGCACCCAGTACCGTGCGGTTCAGCGATCGGTTGAGGGCGGTGGCATGCCGGGTCTGAAAGCCCGGCGTATCAACAAAAACGAATTGGGGTCCACCCCCTTCGGCGTCGGCCAGCGTGCGAATTCCGGTAATGCGATGCCGAGTGGTCTGCGCTTTGCGCGACGTAATGCTGACCTTCTGCCCCACCAGCGCATTCATCAGGGTCGACTTGCCCACATTGGGTCTGCCGACAATGGCCACCAGCCCACACCGTTGGTTCGCGTTGGCGTCGGATCCACCCTCGGGCTCCCCAATGATGGAATGAGAACCTTTTCGGTCGATATCCTTCGTCAAATCGTCTCCTGTTGCTATATTTTCAGGATCGTTCATCGCTCACCCCGCTGGTGCAGTTGCACAAGCATCGCTTCAGCGGCCGCCTGTTCGGCCGCGCGCCGGGTAGGCCCGCTGCCCGGCGCGGACAAAGCCCATTCCTTCACCTCGCAATGCACATCAAACACCTGCTGGTGCGCGGCGCCCCGGGTCGCGGCGACACGATAGACCGGCAATTGCATTCTGCGCGCCTGCAACCACTCCTGCAGTCCGGTCTTCGCATCCTTGGCTGCAGCGCTCATGCGCGGGGTGATGTCAACCCGCTCGTACAGCCGATGGACCAGGGCACTCGCGGCGTCAAAGCCGGCATCCAGATACACCGCGCCGATGACGGCCTCCAGGGCATCCGCCAAGATGGAGGCGCGCGCCTGCCCGCCCGACCGCAGCTCACCCTCACCCAGGCGCAAATGGGTCGGCAAGCCAAAGTCAAGCGCCAGCTGGTGCAAGGTATCCTGGCGCACCAGTTTCGCGCGCACGCGCGAGAGGTCCCCTTCAGGCAGACTCTGAAGCCGCTGAAACAAAAGGCTGGCAACACCGAGATTGAGGACCGCATCGCCCAGGAACTCCAAGCGTTCATTGTGATCTGCGCTGAAGCTCCGGTGGGTCAATGCCTGTATCAGCAAGCCCGGGTGACCGAAACGGTGTCCGATACGGGCTTGCAAACCCGCCAGAGAAGCGTCCGCGGTCACTTGGACCGACCGGCGTACTTCATCAGCAGGTAAGCCGGTCCGACCAGATGGATCTCACGGGTGTACTCGAACGCCACCACCACCTTGTCACCTTCCTTGGTGATCTCCAGGTCCTGTGCCTTGATCGACGTGATGTTGTCCACGGCGGCCGTCCGGTCAAACAGGTTGCGCACCTCGGCCACGGTCGTTCCCTCAGATGCTTTGCGCACGGCCTTGAGTACTGACTGGTATTCGATGGCCGTTGGCACAACTTGGGCACCGACTACGGCCAGAACGCCCAGCACGGCCGCCACAAACAGCAAGCCGAGGAAAGTGATGCCCCTTTGGGCTGCGCGCGAGGCTGTGGTCATTTTGCAATCCATCCCGGTGAATGTGGTCAGTTGAAGGAGCCGATCCGGCCCAGGTTGCTGAAGTTCATCCAGACAAAAAACGCCTTGCCGACGATATTGCGGTCCGGGACAAAACCCCAGTAACGCGAATCGAGCGAATTATCGCGGTTGTCGCCCATCATGAAGTAGTGGCCCTCGGGCACCTTGCAGACAACCCCTTCGATACTGTAGCGGCAGTTCTGCCGGTACGGAAAGTCATCGGTACCCTGGATAAAGGCCGGACGTTCCTTGTCCAGGATGAACCTGTGCGCCGTCGGACCGAGGGCCTCCTGCCCATGCTGGAAGTAGCGCATAACGGATTCGTCGAAGTACTCCGGTAGGACATGAACCGGAACCTCCTTGCCATTGACCGACAGGCGCTTGTTCAGGTAGGCAACCTCATCGCCGGGGACCCCTACGACCCGCTTGATGTAATCCATGCTGGGGCGCGGCGGGTATCGAAAGACCATCACGTCACCCCGCTGCGGAGGGGTGCCACCGGTGATTTTGGTATTGATGACCGGCAGGCGAATGCCGTAAGTGAACTTGTTCACCAGAATCAGGTCGCCGATTTCCAGCGTGGGAATCATCGAGCCGGACGGAATTTTGAACGGCTCGAACAGAAACGATCGCAGCAGGAATACTGCCACGATCACCGGAAACAGCCCCGCAGTCCAGTCCAGCCACCAGGGCTGCGCCAAAATGGCGTTGCTTGCCTGCGTGACATCCCCATCAACCTGGGTTATTCCCATGCGGGAAAGCTCTTCGCGACGCCGCGTATCTTCTGCCAGCAGCGTGTCAGCAGCACGCCGGCGTTGGGGCAGAAAGTAAAGACGCTCGGCGAGCCAATAAAGACCGGTGACAACCGTCGCCAGAAACAACAGCAGGGCGAAATTGCCCTCCAGAAATCCCAGGTACCATGAGCCGGCGTAGCCGACAAATCCCGCCAGGATCATCGCGGTCAAAACTTGCATCAGTCCTCCACTTGCAGTATGGCGAGGAATGCCTCTTGCGGGACCTCTACCGAGCCGATCTGTTTCATGCGCTTTTTGCCCGCCTTCTGCTTTTCAAGCAACTTTCGCTTGCGGGTGATGTCGCCGCCGTAGCATTTCGCCAGCACGTTCTTGCGCAGCGCCTTGATCGTTTCCCGGGCAATGATGTTGGCACCGATCGCCGCCTGGATTGCCACGTCGAACATCTGGCGGCTGATGATCTCGCGCATCTTGGCGGCAACGGCCCGCCCCCGGTACTGCGACTGGCTGCGATGCACGATGATCGAAAGCGCGTCGACCTTTTCGCCGTTGAGCAGGATATCCACCTTGACGACGTCGGAGGCGCGGTACTCCTTGAACTCATAATCCATAGAGGCATAGCCGCGGCTGACCGACTTGAGCTTGTCAAAAAAATCGAGCACGATTTCGCCTAGCGGCAGTTCGTAGGTGAGCATCACCTGCCGACCGTGGTAGGCCATATTGAGCTGCACGCCGCGTTTCTGATTTGCCAGCGTCATCACCGGGCCCACGTATTCCTGCGGCATGTACAGGTGCACCGTCACAATAGGCTCGCGGATTTCCTGGATGCGTCCCTGTTCCGGCATTTTGGAGGGGTTCTCGACCATGATGACTTCGCCGTCGCCTTTGACAACCTGGTAGACCACACTCGGTGCCGTGGTAATGAGGTCCTGGTCGAACTCCCGTTCGAGACGCTCCTGCACGATTTCCATGTGGAGCAAGCCAAGAAAGCCACAACGGAATCCGAACCCCAAAGCCTGTGAAACCTCGGGCTCGAAATGCAGCGATGCGTCGTTCAGCTTGAGTTTCTCAAGGCTGTCACGCAACGCGTCGTACTGGTTGGCTTCGGTGGGGTACAAGCCGGCGAAAACCTGTGGCTGTATCTCCTTGAATCCGGCAAGCGGCTCGGTTGCAGGCCCCGCGTTATTCGGCAGCTTTTTCTCCAGTGTCACCGTGTCGCCAACTTTGGCCGCCTGGAGCTCCTTGATACCGGCGACGATGTACCCCACCTCTCCGGCCGAGAGGTTGTCCCGGGGTTGATTCGCCGGGGTAAACACGCCGAGACTCCCCGCCTCGTAGGCGGCACCGGTCGCCATCAGCTTGATGCGCTCACCTTTGAGCAGTCGTCCATCGACCACCCGCACCAGCATCACCACACCCACGTAGGTGTCGAACCAGCTGTCGATAATCATGGCGCGCAGAGGGCCATCGGGATTTCCCCTCGGCGCGGGCACCTTGGCGACAATGGATTCCAGAATATCGTCGATACCCATTCCAGTTTTGGCCGAACACGGGATCGCCTCCGAGGCGTCAATTCCGATCACGTCTTCCACTTCGGACTTGGCGTTTTCCGGATCGGCCTGCGGCAAATCCATTTTGTTCAGTACCGGCAACACCTCTACGCCGAGATCCAGCGCCGTGTAGCAATTGGCTACGGTCTGGGCCTCGACACCTTGCGAAGCGTCGACGACAAGCAAAGCTCCCTCACAGGCCGATAGCGAACGGCTCACCTCATAGGAGAAATCGACATGGCCGGGGGTGTCGATCAAATTGAGGTTGTAGACCCCCCCATCACGAGCACGGTACTGGAGGGATGCGGTCTGGGCCTTAATGGTGATCCCGCGCTCTTTCTCGATATCCATGGAATCGAGGACCTGGGCCTGCATTTCACGCTCCTCCAGCCCGCCGCACCGCTGGATCAGGCGATCGGCCAAGGTGGATTTGCCGTGATCAATATGGGCAATGATCGAAAAGTTCCGGATGTGCTTCATCAAACCTGCGCGCGGGGCGACGTGTGTACGGTAACGGGAAACGAAAAAAGGGCGCGCCAGCTTGAGACGCGCCCTGAACCAACAATCTTTGGCAACTGCGAAGGTTGGGACCGCATTGTAGGCAAAAAAAGGTGTCCCGCTCGTGATAGCAGTTTCGAACCCGTGCGCCGGCGGCGCTCTGTTGCGGAGGGGGTCACGCCCCCCCCCGCAAGGAGGTCGCACCAATTTGAAGTGGATGAGTCCCCGAATTCAACGCCCAGGCTTCAGAAGGATGAACTGAGCCCATTCGCCTCGGCGGATCAGCAGGTGGACGGGCTTGCCTCGATCGAGCCGGGATGCAATCGCTTCGAAGTCCTTCAAGCTGCCTATTTCGTTATTGGCCACTTGGACAATCACATCACCCTCACGCAGACCGGAACGCGCTGCGATATCGGACACCGCCTCAATGCGAACGCCGCCTTTGATTCGCAGTTCCTTTTTCTGCGTGTCGCTCAGGTCACTCAAGGTCAGCCCCCACGCCTGGCCGGTTGGATTCGGGCGGTTCTTGTCATCCCGTTCCGGGACCTTTCGCGCCTGCTTCTCACCCTCCACTTCGCCGATGGTCACCACCAGTTCCTGCGTCTTGCCGCGGCGGAACACGGTAAGAGTACTGCGGGTTCCGGGTTTGGTGTTGCCGACGAGGCGCGGAAGATCGGAAGCTTTTTCAATGTTTCGACCATCCAGTTTGGTGATGATGTCACCAGCCTCGAGGCCGCCCTTTTCAGCCGGCGAGCCGCTTTCGACACCCCGGACCAGCGCACCATGCGGACGCCCGAGCCCTATGGATTCGGCGATGTCTTTGGACACCTGGTCAATCTGAACACCGATGCGTCCGCGGGTCACCCTCCCACTGGACTTGAGCTGTTCGCCCACACGCATCGCTTCGTCAATCGGGATCGCGAAGGCAATGCCCATGTAACCGCCCGATCGGGAGTAAATCTGGCTGTTGATACCAACCACTTCTCCGCGGAGATTGATCAAAGGCCCTCCGGAGTTTCCCGGATTGATCGCTACATCGGTCTGAATGAAGGGGAGGTATTCGCCGGTATCTCGTTGTTTCGCGCTGACGATACCTGCAGTAACGGTGTTGTCCAAACCAAAAGGAGAGCCAATGGCCACCACCCATTCACCAGCCCTCAATCGACCAACGTCGCCGATCTTGACGGCGGGCAACCCGCTCGATTCGATTTTTACAAGCGCCACATCGGTCCGCTTGTCCGCTCCGACGATTCGCGCTTTGAACTCCCGTTTGTCCGTCAAGGTCACCAGCACTTCATCCGCATCTTCGACAACGTGCGCGTTCGTCATGATGTAGCCATCGGCTGAGAGTATGAATCCTGAGCCAACGCCGCGTGGTCTCGCGTCCTCCTCCTGTGGGCGACCCGATCGCGGGCCGGGCTGGCGGGGCGCATTGGGCAACGGCACACCAAAAAAGCGGCGGAAGAACTCCTGCATTTCATCTTCCGCCGCGCCGCCACCCGACGCCGAGCGGGACTTCTCCAGGGTTCGGATATTCACCACGGAAGGACCGACCTGTTCCACCAAATCAGCAAAGTCAGGCAGTGCCCGCGCACTGGCCACACCCGATTGGGCATGCGCCGACGCCAAGCCCAATGCCAGATTGGCAGTACCGACTGACAAAGCAAGAAGAAAAACGGATACCAGATTTCTTTTCGACAGTTTCATCGTCAACCTTTCAGTCTCATTGGGAAACGAGGATGCAGAGCAAGAAGATGGGGACTCAGGGCCTGCGCACAAGAGCCTTTGCAAATAGTTGCAGAGTCGACAGCGGCACTTCACCTACGGCCGTGATCCACCAGTCATCGGTGCGCTGTCCCCAACTACCGGTTGCGCCCATGACCCGCGCTCCTTCGGTCTGGTGGCGCTGGCGATCATGGGGCTCCATGAAGAGCGAGACCGTCGCCAGCCCATCCGAGAAGGTCCACTGAACAATTGCGGCGCCACTCGGGACAGAGCCGCGTCGATAGCAGCTGACCGGACGAAATCCCGCGACGGGTGTGCGCAGATGCCAACCTTCTTCGGCCGCGGTGGTTGGAGTTTGCGCCAATCTCTCCTGACGATATCCATCTGTCTGGGTCATTTCGCGTGACAGGTGTTCCATACGGACCGGAGCGTTGATTTGCAACTCCGTAAACGCGACCTGTTCCAATGCCTTACCGTCGCCATCGAGTGTTTCTATCCGGAGCATCAAACCGGTGGTTCGTTCGCTCCAGATTCGGTAGCCATACCGTAGCGTGTCTTTCGGGACGATACGAAATCGCTCCGCATCGTGCCCGGCAACCCGCTCGGACCCATCCGACCGAAGCAGGTAATGGTCCGCAATTGTGTGATTTCCGCTTCGCAGCAAGCCCGGGAAAGTGGCGAGCCCCTGCCGCTGCTCGTTACGTACAACCCGCGAGTCCTGCAGAAACGTGACAACCTGTTCATTTCTCCTTATCGTCGTCCGCGGCGCTCCCGTCAACGATTCGATCTTCTCGATCTGTTGGCGCCCGTCGCAGACATGCCAAACCTTTGCTGCCGAAGAACCGCCCCCAGACTGCGTCACCACAACCGTTCCGACGAAGCTGCGCTGCCGTGCTGCTTCATGCAAACGAAGCAACCACTCTCCAATTGAGCGATCACCTTGAGGCGCCGGTTCAGCAGCCTGTACGGCAAGGGCAGGCAGCGTCAGAGCACCCGCCAGCATCCACAACAGCACCATCGAAAGCCGAAGGAAACGACTGCTGGTCCACTGGTAGTAATAAATCGGCGTCATTTCACCTGCAGAAACTGCTGCTACCCGTTTCACCGATGCGTCGAGTCAAAGGCGGCATTACGAACAAAGCCCGCCGGCATCTGAAGTGCCGAAGCCCCGCTGACCTGACGATGAGCGGCCAGCATTTCATCAAGGACCGGATCGCGCAATATCACCGTGCCACCCGATCCAAGTGACGACGACGGGTTGCCTTGGCTGCGTGCAGCTATTTGCGCGCCTTCGCGTAAACCCGGATTTTCTATCGCGGACCACGCCAACGCACCAACTGCCACAAACACAGCCACTCCCGCCACAGCCCGCCAAAGAAACAACGATTCATTCGCTGCGTCCGCTTGCCGATTCCTGCCGGCCTTATCCGGACGCCCGGCAGACCTTTGCTCCAATTCCTGTCGCGCACTTTGGCCACCCGACATGATCTCGACATCGATACGAGCCCGAACCTTTGAAACGAACTGCGGGGTGACAAGTGGCAAGGGCTGGTTTCCCGATTTCAAGGTGTCGCCGATCACGTGGTACGCCTTCCATGACACGAGCGCCCTTTCGTCAGCACAAAGACCAAGGAGCGCATCGTCCAACTCGGCAGGCAAGACGCGACCGTCCATCAGGTCGGACACCATCTGCCCCGGGTCTGCATTCGGGGACGCTCCAGATAATTCCTCAATACCAACTACCATCTTTTTCCCCCTTGGCTTTCCAATAGCGGACGAATCTGCTGCGAAATCGCTTCGCGGGCACGGAAAATCCGCGATCGAACGGTTCCGATCGGACAATTCATCGCGACAGCTATCTCCTCGTAAGTTAAGCCTTCCATTTCACGGAGCACAATGGCTTGACGAATATCCTCGGGTAGAGCATCAAGTGCTTTTTGTACGTGTCGCGCAATTTCTCGTGCGGCATACTCGGTTTCTGGCGTCTCCTGGGTGCTTTGTTCTTCCTGGGGCGAAGAAGTTTCACTTTCTTCGTCCGCTTTGTGGAGCGTGCTCTCGAATACGACCGGATCCCGCCGCAAATCCATCAGTGACTTTTTCGCTGTGTTGACGGCAATTCGGTAGAGCCACGTATAGAACTGTGCATCGCCGCGAAACTGATGCAATGCCCGCCAGGCCCGAACGAAGGTTTCCTGGGCGATGTCTTCCACAAGTTCGGCGTCACGCACAAACCGCCCTATCAGCCGGTGGATGCGCCTCTCGTACTTGACGACCAGCAGATCGAACGCCCGGGTATCCCCGGCCATGGCCAACTCAACCAGACGCGTGTCGGTATCGGTCAGATTGGGGCTAGGTGTTTCGATTGTCAACGGATGGACTGAGTTCTCAAAGGCTTTCCAGATCGGCGGGCCCGCCGCTACGCCTTGATCTGGCCCCCGTGATCCGCCAGAGAACTGGGCGGCGCCGAATATACCGCACAACGCAGCAAATGCCATTTCCCCGAGTCCGAGCCGGAATCCAGCCAGAACCAGCGTGTATTTGTGGGCCACCTGGCCTGCGCGCCGGGTTCGTCATCTCCGGTAAAGCAGATCAGCAAATGGGTCCCCAGGTCGATCCGAACCTGGGGCTGAAAAAGCGGCTGCGAAGCTTCCGCGTGTATCCATAGCCATCCCGATGCGGACCACACGAGCTCTCCCGGTCGCCCCAGTTGCACCCATGCCTGCCATGCAAGAAGCCATTGAATACCCATCGCCACGCCAGATGCCACTGTCGCCGGTAGCCCCGGACGGACCAAAAACACCATCCACGCCAGGAGGACTGCAGTCGCAAGGCAAAGGCCCGCAATGAAGTGACCTAAAAGGCGCGAACGCCCCACCGGGTATTGCACCGACGGGGCGTACCGGCTCACCTGGTCAGACGCGCCGAAACACCAAGCTGCCGTTGGTTCCGCCAAATCCGAAATTGTTCTTCAGGGCAAAATTCAAAGGCCGGTGACGTGCTTGGTTGGCGCAGTAATCCAGATCGCACTCCGGATCCTGGTTGGCTATATTGATCGTGGGAGGACAGATTTGATGGTGGATCGCCAGCACGGTAAAAAGGCTTTCCAGGCCACCCGCCCCACCCAGCAAGTGACCGGTCATTGATTTCGTGGAACTGATCACGGTTTGTGCTGCATGATCACCCAACGCCGCCTTGATCGCGTTGGACTCGTTGACATCACCCAAGGGGGTCGACGTGCCGTGTGCGTTAACGTAGTCGATCTGGTCTGGGTTGATGCCGGCATTACGCATCGCAGCAACCATGGCCCTCCGGGGGCCGTCCATGTTCGGAGCCGTCATATGCCCAGCATCTGCACTCATGCCGAAGCCCGCCAGTTCTGCGTAAATGCGGGCGCCGCGGGCTTTGGCGTGCTCCATCTCTTCAAGCACCAATACCCCGGCACCTTCGCCCAGAACAAACCCATCCCTGTCTTTGTCCCATGGGCGGGATGCGGCTTTGGGGTCGTCGTTTCGTGTCGAAAGCGCCCGCATGGCCGCAAATCCCCCTATCCCCAAGGGAGAGACTGTTGCCTCCGCGCCACCAGCGACTACGACGTCGGCATCACCATACTCGATCAGGCGGCCCGCTTCCCCAATGCAGTGCAGGCCGGTTGTACAAGCCGTGACAATGGCAAGGTTCGGACCTTTGAAACCGAAACGCATCGACACATGACCTGAAATCATGTTGATGATCGAAGCCGGAACAAAAAACGGAGTGATCCGTCGTGGACCACGAGCCACCAGTTCGGCCTGCGTGTTCTCGATAAGGGGCAATCCGCCAATTCCCGAACCGATCACACAACCTACACGACTCGCGGAATCCTCATCCAGTTGGTCACCGAAGCGGATTCCGGCATCCCGAACCGCCTGATCCGCAGCGGCAATGCCGTAGTGGATAAACGTATCCATAGTCCGCGCTTCTTTCGCAGACATGTAACTCTCCACGTCGAATCCGCGAACCTCACCGGCAATGCGACTGGAGAAGGCAGAAGCATCGAACTTTGAAATATGGTCGATTCCGGATCGACCCGCCAACAGGTTGGACCACGCCTCCCCCACCGTGTTGCCCACGGGGCTGATGCAGCCCAAACCCGTGACGACAACGCGACGACGGGTCATCAACAATCAAGCCTGCTTGGACAGGGCGTAATCGATAGCGGCCTGGACCGTCGTGATCTTTTCCGCGTCTTCGTCAGGGATCTCGATCCCAAACTCATCTTCGAGCGCCATGACCAGTTCAACGGTATCCAGCGAGTCAGCGCCCAGATCGGCAACAAACGCCTTTTCATTTGTCACCTGGGATTCTTCAACACCGAGTTGTTCGGCGATGATTCGTTTGACTCGTGCTTCAATATCACTCATGGTTCCCTCTGAGGGTTGTGAAAAAAGTGGATTTTACTCATGCTAGGGAGATCGCCCTAGCGGACAGGCTCGCCAGATCAGGCCATGAACATGCCGCCATTGACATGGATCTCTTGCCCTGTGATGTACGCCGCGCCGGGGCCCGCCAGAAAAGCCACCAAATGGGCCACATCAGCGGGCTTGCCCAGATGCCCAAGCGGTATCTGGTCCAAGAGCGCCTTTTGCTGCTCAGGCGGCAACGCCGCTGTCATATCGGTTTCAATGAATCCCGGCGCCACACAGTTCACAGTGATGCGACGACTGCCAAGCTCACGCGCCAAAGCGCGGGTCATACCGGCAACGCCCGCTTTCGCCGCAGCATAGTTTGCCTGCCCCGGGTTGCCTGACGCACCTACGACACTGGTGATGTTGATGATGCGGCCATGTCGCTGTTTCATCATGGGGCGAATAACGGCACGGCTGAGCCGGAAAACCGCATTGAGGTTGGTGTCAACAACAGCGGTCCAGTCAGCGTCGCGCAAGCGCATGGCGAGCATGTCGCGGGTTATGCCCGCATTGTTCACCAGCACGTTCAGTGATCCGAATTCACGAACCATCTCGTCAATCAATGCCTCTGCCGCGTTTGGATCGTTGACGTCGAGTCGTGCGCCCCGACATCCTTCATGAACCGAAAGGGTGCTGCTGATTCGTTGAGCGCCTTCATCCGTGGTGGCTGTGCCGACAACTTTAAATCCGGAACGCGCCAACTCCAATGCGATTGCCGCCCCAATCCCACGTGAAGCGCCTGTAACCAGGGCGATTTTGCCTGCCTCGTTGCTTGTATTCATTCTGATGATTCCTTATGCAGCAGGGATGCATCCCGTCAGCTGCGCAAATGCGCCAAAACCTCGGTGAGGCTCACACTGTCATGAACTGCGAGTCCACTCATTCCAGCGTCAATTCGACGGACCATACCGGTGAGAACTTTGCCCGGCCCACTTTCGACAACGGTCTCAACACCCCGTGCACGAATCGCCTCTATGGTCTGGACCCAGCGCACCGGCCCGAAGGCTTGCCGGTAAAGTGCGTCGCGGATGCGCCCGGGATCATGTTCAACCATGACGTCAATGTTGTTCAGCACGGGAATCATGGGGGTTGCGAGTTCAGTCCGCGAAAGCCGTTCCTTGAGCTTTTCCGCTGCAGGTTTCATCAAACTCGAGTGAAAAGGCGCTGAAACCGGCAGAGGCAAAGCCCTCTTCGCGCCACCGGATTTCAGGATTTCACAGGCCTTTTCCACGGCCATGCGGGTACCGGCAATGACCGTCTGGACAGGGTCATTGAAATTAACCGCCTCTACGACCTCGTGGCTTGCCGTGCCAAACGCTTCCGTCGCCTCGCGACAGCCGGCAATGACCCGTTGGGCATCCATGCCCAAAATCGCGGCCATCGCACCACGGCCAGCAGGAACCGCCTCCTGCATTGCCGTTGCACGAAGACGGACCAAGGGGATCGCCTGCGCGAGACTGAGCGCTCCAGCGGCCACCAACGCTGAATACTCGCCGAGTGAATGACCTGCCATGACCTCCGGAGTCGCTCCCCCCTCGGCACACCAGACCCTCCAGGCAGCAACGCCCGCAAGCAACATCACCGGCTGGGTATTGGTGGTCAGCGCGAGAATCTCCTTCGGGCCCTCATGGATCAACCGACCCAGGTCCTCCCCGAGCGCGTCGGATGCCTCTTCGACCGCCTGCGCGACCACCGGATGACTACCCCACCCGTCCAGCATACCGACGGCCTGCGACCCCTGGCCAGGGAAAACTATGGCAAAACGTTTGTTCATCTCGTACTCGTCAACCAATTTGAAGGGAATCGCTCCGCGTTACGGAAGACAAACCGGCAGTTACATCTGCAAAAGCACCGAACCCCAGGTAAACCCGCCGCCAACACCCTCAAGCAGCACCCGATCACCGCCATGGACTCGACCGTCGCGCACCGCGCAGTCCAGCGCCAATGGGATTGATGCTGCGGAAGTATTGCCATGCTGATCCACCGTGACAACCACCTTATCCATGGAAATTCGCAACTTGCGCGCGGTACTCTGCATGATCCGAATATTCGCCTGGTGCGGGATCAGCCAGTCCACGTCGTCACTGTCCAAGCCAGCCCGCGCAAGAACCGTCCGGGCGGAGTCTTCCAGTACCCCGACTGCAAGCTTGAACACAGCCTGCCCATCCATCTTCAGCATCGGATCACCCAGAATTGCACCTCCGGACACATGTCCGGGAACACACAGAATCCCTACATGTCGTCCATCCGCATGCAGATCCGTTGCAAGAACCCCGGGCTGCTCCGAAGCCTCCATCACAACTGCCCCGGCCCCATCACCGAACAAAACGCAAGTGGTGCGGTCGTTGAAATCCAACAAACGCGAAAAAACCTCCGCGCCGACAACCAACACGCGGTTCGCGCTGCCACTGCGTATCATGGAATCAGCGACTGTCATTGCATAGACGAAACCGCTACACACTGCCTGTACGTCAAACGCCGGACATCCGGCAACGCCCAACTTGTGTTGGAGAATTGCCGCCGTTGACGGAAAAACCATATCCGGCGTAGACGTCGCCACGACAATCAAATCCAACGATGCGGCGTCCATCCCGGCAGCAACCAGCGCTCTCTTCGATGCCTCCAGCGCGAGGTCGCTCGAAAACACGCCATCCGCAACAAAGTGCCGTGCGCGGATACCGGTTCGCTCGACGATCCACTCGTCCGAGCTTTCAACCCCACGGCGCGCAAGTTCAGCCACCAGTTCGGCGTTGGACACCCGATTCGGCGGAAGGTAACTGCCGGTTCCCCGGACACATGAAAAACGGTTCATCAGACTTATGCACCCATGGTCGAGACAGGTTCGGCTTCACTTTGGGCCATGAGCGGCGCAGCGTGGGCGATACGCTTGCGGACCTTGTCGAGTAGTTGATTTCGCGAGGCATCATACGCGCGGTCAAGCGCGAAACCGAATGCCAGGACATCGGCCGATCCATGGCTCTTGAATACCAAGCCCTTCAGCCCGAGCAAGGCCGCCCCGTTGTAGCGACGATGGTCCACCCTATTCTTGAACCCCTTTAGAACCGGATAAGAGACGATAGCGGCAATTTTTGTCCAGATACTGCGAGAAAACTCCTCTTTGAGCATGGCGCCGACCATGGTCGCCAAACCCTCGCTGGCTTTCAGGGCCACATTCCCGACAAAACCGTCGCAAACAACAATGTCGGTTGTCCCTTTGAATATGTCGTTGCCTTCGACATTCCCGAAGAAGTTGAGATCACCTGCATTTCCTGCCATTCGAAGCAATTCACCTGCCTGCTTTATGACCTCACTCCCTTTGATGGTCTCCTCACCGATGTTAAGCAGCCCGACCGAAGGGGCCTGCTCCGACTGAGTCACCGAAACCAAAGCCGAGCCCATGACCGCAAACTGCAGCAGGTGCGCGGCACTGCAGTCGACGTTAGCTCCCAGATCAAGAACCGTGGTTGCGCCCCCGCGCGCGTTGGGGAGAAAGGATGCTATTGCCGGGCGATCAATGCCCTCGACGGTCTTGAGCACATACCGCGCGATTGCCATCAGGGCACCGGTATTACCCGCAGAAACCGCTGCGTCAGCACGCCCGTCCTTGACCAGATTGATCGCGACCCGCATCGACGAATCTTTTTTTCGACGCAACGCGACTTCAACCGGATCGTCCATACCCACCACCTCGGTCGCTGTCACAAAGACGGCGCGATCGTGGGAGAACTCTTTGAACGCGTCCGGCAATCCAACCAAAATCAATCGGACATCCGGGTGACGATGCAGAAACTCGCGGCAGGCTGGCAGGGTAATTGAGGGCCCGTAGTCGCCCCCCATACAGTCGACGGCAACAGTAGTCATGTCATTTGGACCACATCAGTTCGATCCGAGGATTGCCGGCCAATCAGCTCGGCCAGAAAACGAAAAGCCCGCTGCGAACGGATTCAACCGTCGCACCGGGCTCATGGAACCAGAAAGTTCAGGCTTCGGATTTGTTCTTCAGAACCTGACGCCCGCGGTAGAAACCATTCGGGCTGATGTGGTGGCGCAGATGGGTCTCACCCGTCGTCGGCTCGACGGCGATTCCAGGAACGTTGAGCGCGTTGTGCGAACGGTGCATACCGCGCTTCGACGGAGATTTTTTGTTTTGCTGGACGGCCATGGCGGCTCCTTCACTCTGTAACTGCAACCGCTCGGTTTTCACCGGAGCGACCGCCTGATCGGATGGGAATTTGACCCCACAGCCAAAGGTACTGCGGGCGAAGCCTGACATTATAGTCGATTAAGCTACGAGGACCTCACTACTGATTCAGCCGCATTTTCGCCAACGCGGCGAACGGGTGGGGTCGCTCATCTGCTGCACCCTGGGCAGATCCCGCTGAGAGGCCCGCCGCCGGCTCAGGGCACACATCATGGCGAGGCACCAGTGGCATCGCAAGCAGCAATTCATCTTCCAGCAATTCGATCAGGTCAAGGCTTCGGCTGCTTACCAGTACGTCCTCCTCCATTTCATCGTCAAGGGCGCTGGCGGTGGCCTCATCGGCGACGAAACGGAACCACCGATCGACCATCAACTCGACCATCATGGGTCGCAGACAACGCTGGCAAGTTCTCGCAAGCTCGGCACGCGCACGCAAACGCACCCATTGTTGGGGGCTCGGCGAGTTCATGTCGCGCAATTCCCCGGCGGCTTCCCAATCCACGGCACTCGATGCCCCCGTTTCGCACTCGGCTGCCAAACGGTCCAATCGTGCCATTGGCACCTGCCCCGTCAGGGTGGCGCCTGCTGCCGCAAAAGCGGGAACGTCCAAACGTTCAACCTGGAAGTCTTTTGTGGAGGGTAGGGACATCATCTCGCGATGATATCCCCCCCATCGAACCGTGCGTGCGATTTTCACCGCACACGGCTCACATACGACCACTGGCTACACAGCGTCAACAGGTTGCATAACCTTCGACTGTTTCGCCAGATTAAAGTCCCCCGTACTGGGGACCGGCTTGATAACCTTCAAACCCAGGGCGTGGACACGCCTGTGACAGATCGGGTGTAACAGCACCCGATTGGAGAGAGCATCACTCCCTCCGAGCTGCCGATAGACGATATGGTGGTCGTCCATGTTTTCATCAGCTATGTCTATTTCTTGCTCACAGAGAGCGCATTTACCACCTTGGTCGAACCACAGCGAGGCCCTTTGCGCATTCCAGATGGTTTCACCCATCCGTTGCACGCGAAGTTTTTCGCCGTAGGCAACCCAGTCGGGGTGGAAAGGGTTGTACTCCCCTCTCACTTTGATGTGCCGAACAATTTTCATGTCAGACAGGGAATACAGCGGTAGCGGTATTCTTTCATTCCCCCCCAATGGGTCGTCTTGCAGCCCCGCAAACCGGCGGCGCGAGCCGCACAGCTTCCAGTAATGGGCGTAAACCCATTTCCGGGATTTGCGAGGGTGCCTGCGCATACCCCAGCGCACCAATCTCCAATAAATCAGATGATCGGCTTTGCTGAAGGTCTGCTTTGCAACCGTTCCGCGGTGGTACTGAGCCCAGCCTTTGAGAACTGGGTTCAGGCGCTGTATAAGCGTTTCTGTGGGAACCGATAGCGAACTGGCGATGATCTCCTTGACCTTGCCGTAGAGCGCTTTCACGTTTTTCCGGCTTGGCTTGATCAGCAGTTTTCCCCCGTACTTGCGGAAGTTCCACCCTAGAAAATCAAATCCCTGGTCGATATGCACGATGCGTGTCTTTTCCTCGGACAGTGTCAAACCCCGCTCTCGCAGGAATTGCACGATCCACGGTCGGACCACGGTTTCAAGCAATTCTTTCGAGCTGCCCGTCACCACGAAATCATCTGCGTATCTGACCAAGTTCACCTTACCCGCTGCGGCCCCCCGGACTTTCAGCTGTTCCCGGAGGAATCGCATCAAGCCTGTTTCGAGCCCGTTCAGCGTGATGTTCGCTAGCAAGGGCGAGATGATGCCGCCCTGCGGCGTGCCTTCATCCGTGCGTTGGAGTTGACCCGCGTCAACGACTCCAGATTTCAACCACTTTCGCAACGTCACCTTGTCCATATGGACGTGGCGCAGCAGCCAGTCATGGTTGATGTTGTCAAAGAACCCCAAGATGTCCGCATCGAGCACCCAAGAGGCCGAGGCCTTCTTAGACAATGAAACAAATAACTGGCTCCGCGCGTCATGTGTTGATCGCCCTTTCCTGAAGCCGTAGCTATTCGGATCGGACGTACATTCAGCAGCCGGTTCCAGCGCCAGCAGGTGGAGTGCCTGCATCGCTCTGTCTTTCATGGTCGGTATGCCCAATGGCCTTTCCTTCCCGTTCGTTTTTGGGATGTAGACCCGCCTTAGGGGGCGAGCCCGATACCCATTGGTGTTCAGACAACCAATCGCATTCCATTTCTTCGTTGGCGTATCCCATAGGACGCAATCGATGCCACTCGTTCGCTTCCCTTGGTTTTCGGTTACTTTCCTGACGGCCAGTGCCCTGGCCTGCCAGGGTAATCCCCCCGAAAAACCACGGGGCTGAGAAGTAGAAATTTCTCGAAGAGAATTTCTACATGAAGAAGTCCAAGTTTTCCGACAGCCAGATCATGGATGCGCTGAGGCGCGTTGAAGCTGGCCTACCCGTTCCAGAC
>JAEUOU010000024.1 GCA_016790575.1 Burkholderiaceae bacterium
CAGGTCGGTGGTGACGTGCTGGATGCCGTACTTGTCGGCCACCTCCTGCGTCTTGGCGAGTTCGCGGCTGACCAGCGAGACCACCTCGACGCCGTCGATCAGCTTGATCGCATCCAGATGCTTGATGCCGAAGGCGCCGGCTCCGGCGAGGGCGACCTTGATCGTCATAGGGTGTTCTCCAGAATCAGGTGGCCGACGGCCGTGTTGCTGGCCGGCACATGGAAGAAGCGGTGCCTGACCACCGGCGGCTTGCCGCCGGCGACATCGGCCATTGCGCCGCGCGCGATCAGCCACATCACCAGCTCGATGCCTTCGCTGCCGGCCTCGCGCACGTAATCGATGTGCGGCGTGGCGGCGCAGGCCACGGGGTCGGCAATCATCTGGTCCAGCCAGGCGTTGTCCCATTCGCGATTGATCAGCCCGGCGCGCGCGCCCTGCAGCTGGTGGCTCATGCCGCCGGTGCCCCAGATGTGCACGTTCAGGTCTTCGTCGAAGCTCTCCACCGCCTTGCGGATGGCCTGGCCCAGCGCGAAGCAGCGCCGGCCGGACGGCACGGGGTACTGCACCACGTTGACCGCAAACGGGATCACCGGGCAAGGCCAGGCGTCCTTCGTCGGGTCCAGCTCGCCGCACATCAGCGACAACGGCACCGTGAGGCCGTGGTCCACGTCCATCTTGTTGACGATTGTCAAGTCGAAGTCCTGCTGGATGACCGACTGCGCGATGTGCGAGGCCAGGTCCGGGTGGCCGATCACCGGGGGCACCGGGCGCGGGCCCCAGCCTTCGTCGGCCGGCTGGAACTGCGCCGCGGTGCCGATGGCAAAGGTTGGAATCATCTCCAGGCTGAAGGCCGTGGCGTGGTCGTTGTAGACGAGGAAGATGACGTCGGGCTTGTGGTCCTTCATCCATTGCTTGGAGAAGTCGTAGCCGGCGAACAGCGGCTTCCAGTAGTCTTCTTTCGTCTTGCCCAGGTCCATGGCCGCGCCGATGGCGGGCACATGGGAGGTGTAGACGGAGGCGGTGATCTTGGCCATGGTCAGGCTGCCTTGTGTTGGCCCGCCGCGCCTTGCGGCTGGCGGTGGGGTTGCGCATCGCCGTCCTCGCCGAGGAAGCGGTTGCCTTCGATGGAGCGGCCGCCGCCGATCATCATGTCGCGGTATTCCTGCTCGGTCATGCCGGTCATGGAGCCGGCCATCTGCTGGAAGCTCTTGCCGTCGGTGGCGCCGATCTTGGCCAGGAAATAGATGTTGCCGCCGGTGCGCATGCACCAGTTCAGATCCCGCGCCAGCACGGCCTGTTTCTGCTCTTCGGTCATCGGCCATTCATCCAGGTAGGCGCGTTCGTCCGCCTTGAAACGCTCGCGGTTGGCGGCCTTCATCAGGCTCATGCAGAACTGGTTGAGCCAGTAGCCTTTGCGGCTTTGCTCGGCATCAAAAATGATGGTGCCGGGCACATCGAGGTAGGGTTTCTCAAGGGACATCGTCAGCCTTTCACTTCTTCAGGCCAGTACAGGCGCATCGGGTTCGTGACCAGCAATTTCTGTTGCAGCTCGGCCGTCGGTGCAATCTGTGGGATGAAGTCCACCAGCAGGCCGTCGTCGGGCATGTGGTCCTTCAGGTTGGGGTGCGGCCAGTCGGTGCCCCAGAGCACGCGGTCCGGGAATTCCTGCACCACCTTGCGGGCAAACGGCACCACGTCCTGGTAGGCGGCTTGTTCGCCGTTCAACGCCTTGGGGCCGCTGACCGACAGGCGCTCGGGGCAACTCACCTTGCTCCACACGTTGGGGTGCTCGCGCATGAACTTCAGGAACAGCGCGAACTCGGGGCCGTCGATGGGCTTGCTGACATCCGGGCGGCCCATGTGGTCCACCACCACGGTGGTGGGCAGTGCTGTGAAGAAATCCCACAGCTCGGGCAGGTCCACCGCTTCGAAGTAGATCACTACATGCCAGCCCAGCTTCGCGATGCGGCCGGCAATCTCCATCAGTTCGTCCTTGGGCGTGAAATCGACCAGACGCTTGACGAAGTTGAAGCGCACGCCGCGCACGCCGGCGGCGTGCAGCTGCTGCAGTTCTTCGTCGGTGACGGAGCGCCTGACGGTGGCCACGCCCCGCGCCTTGCCGCCGCTGGCCAGGCAGGCATCAACCATGGCGCGGTTGTCGGCACCGTGGCAGGTGGCCTGCACGATGACGTTGCGGGCAAAGCCCAGGTGGTCGCGCAGCGCGTACAGCTCGTGCTTGCTCGCGTCGCAGGGCGTGTACTTGCGCTCGGGCGCGTAGGGAAACTCGGCGCCGGGGCCGAAGACGTGGCAGTGCGCGTCGACGGCGCCCGCCGGCAGCGTGAATCGGGGCTTGCTCGGACCGGTGTACCAGTCGAGCCAGCCGGGGGTCTTGGTGAAGTCGCCAGTGGTGGGTTTGCTCATGGTGAGCCTTCAATCGATGTACTTCAGACCCGCAGCCGCCAGCGGCTCACGCATCTTGTACATGTCCAGGCCCAGCACGCCTGACGCCAGCTTCGCGCGCTTTTCGCCCTCGAAACTCTCGCGCTTGATGGCCGCCTCCAGTGTCTGCACCGCGCGGGCGGCGGGCACGCAGACCACGCCGTCGTCGTCGGCCACGATCACGTCGCCGGGCGTGACCAGCATGCCGGCGCACACGATGGGGATGTTCACCGAGCCCAGCGTGGCCTTGATCGTGCCCTTGCTGCTGATGGCCTTGCTCCAGACGGGGAAGTTCATTTCCTTCAGTGTCTTCACGTCGCGCACACCGGCGTCGATGATGAGGGCGCGGGCACCGCGGGCCTGGAAGCTGGTGGCCAGCAGATCACCGAAGTAGCCGTCGGTGCATTCGGCGGTGACCGCCGCCACCACGATGTCGCCCGGCCGGATCTGCTCGGCCACGACATGCATCATCCAGTTGTCGCCTGGTTGCAGCAGCACCGTGACCGCCGTGCCGGAGACCTGCACGCCGGTCTGGATCGGGCGCATGTAAGGTTTGAGCAGGCCCACGCGGCCCATGGCCTCGTGCACGGTGGCCGAGCCCAGCGCGGCCAGGCCGTCGGCGGCGACGCGGTCGGCGCGGGTGATGTTTCTGTAGACAACGCCTAGTTCGTACATTTTTTTCTCCGAGATGCTGTTGGTTCGTGGTGGTTGGGCGTTTTGCGGAGGTCAAGGAGGAGCCTGAAGGGCGGGGGACACGCAGCAAAACGTCCGGCCGCCACGAACTGCCCCGGAAGAACTACCTGCCTGTGGCCTTCAGACGCGCGTCGAGGCGCGAAAACACGCGGCGCGTGTTGGCTTCGTAGATCTGGTGCTTGTCCTCGGCGCTGAGGATGGTGGACGCCTCGATATAGCGCTTCGTGTCGTCGTAGTAATGCCCGGTGGTCGGGTCGATGCCGCGCACCGCACCGATCATCTCGCTGGCGAACAGCACGTTCTTCACCGGGATCACGGTGTTGAGCAGGTCGATGCCCGGCTGGTGGTAGACACAGGTGTCGAAGAAGATGTTGTTCAGCACATGGTCGTTCAGCAAAGGCTTCTTCAT
Organism: Burkholderiaceae bacterium; assembly: GCA_016790575.1. GTDB lineage: Bacteria > Pseudomonadota > Gammaproteobacteria > Burkholderiales > Burkholderiaceae_C > JAEUOU01. The sequence goes on from JAEUOU010000024.1 coordinate 3,542, forward strand.
CTCCTGCGCCAGGCCGCGGAAACGGCCCCAGTGGTAGGGCACGGCGCCGCCGCCGTGCGGAATCAGGAACTTCAGCGTCGGGAAATCCTTGAACAGGTCGCCCTGCACACACTGCATGAAGGCAGTGGTGTCGGCGTTCAGGTAGTGCGCACCGGTGGTGTGGAAACACGCGTTGCAGCTGGTGCTGACGTGGATCATCGCCGGCAGGTCGTACTCCACCATTTTTTCGTAGATCGGGTACCAGTGGCGGTCGGTCAGCGGCGGGCTGGTCCAGTGGCCGCCGGACGGGTCCGGGTTCAGGTTGATGCCGACGGCGCCGTACTCCTTCACACACTTTTCCAGCTCGGGGATGCAGGTGGCCGGGTCCACGCCAGGGCTTTGCGGCAGCATGGCCACCGGCACGAAGTGGTCGGGGAACAGCTGGCTGACGCGAAAGCACAGCTCGTTGCAGATCGCGGCCCAGGTGCTCGACACATTGAAGTCACCGATGTGGTGCGCCATGAAGCTGGCGCGCGGGGAAAACAGCGTGAGGTCGCTGCCGCGCTCTTTCATCAGGCGCAGCTGGTTGGTTTCGATGGACTCGCGCAGCTCGTCGTCGGAAATCTGCAGCTCGGACGCCCGGGGCATGGCCACCGGGTCCTGGATGCCGGCAATCTGGCGGTTGCGCCAGGTTTCCAGCGCCTTGGGCGCGGTGGTGTAGTGGCCGTGGCAGTCGATGATCAGGCTCATGCGGGCTCCATGCCGTGGCGGCGCTTGACGGCGACCGCTTGGGGCGAGTTGAAAAAAGCCAGTAATGCCCGTGCGGCATCACCCTGGACGGTACCGGCCCCGAGGCCGGCGGAAAAAACGGTCGTGATCGCAACAGCCGCTGGCAGATCGCCAACCAGCTGGATGCCCTCCGCCCCCAACAGCTCGCTGCGCTGCTGAAAGCCCAGGGCCACCTCGCCGGTCGCCACCAGCCGGGCAACCGGCACACCGGCCGGGGCCTGGCGCAGCCGCTCAGCCAGTTGTGATTTCAGGCCCCAGCGCTCAAACAGACGCAGCAAGGCCGTGCCGCTGGGACCGGTCGAAAAGCCGATGGTGGGCGCCGCCACAACCGCCGCTCGCAACGCGTCCTCGCTGGCGATATCCGGCACGGACGCTCCGCTGGCCACCGCTGCCGCCACCGAAGATCGCACCAGATCAACCCGGCTGCCCGCCTGCAGATGGCCGGCCTCCAACAGCAGCTCGATCGCATCAGCGGCCAGAAAGACCAGGTCAAAGGCTTCACCGGCCTGCACGCGGCGTGCCGCGTCAACGCCACCGACGGACTCGATCTGCGCCGTCGCAAGCCCCTGGCGCGCCGCGGCATGTGCCAGTTCGGCCAGCAACGCGCGCGTTGCCATCGAAGAGATTGCCCGTAGCGGGGCGGGCGGAGCATGCAATGAGGCGCAGGTCATGATGGTGCGATTCTGAAAGCCGGTGTGTTATGCCAAAAGGCGCTGTACCATCTATCAGCTATCCCAACTTTTAATAGATTTCGGCATGGACCTGAAGCAACTGGAGTATTTCGTCCGCGTGGCGGAACTGGGCAGTTTTACCCGGGCATCCATCGCGCTGGACATTGCGCAACCCGCTCTCAGCCGCCAGGTCCGTCTGCTGGAGGTGGAACTGCGGCAGAACCTGCTGATCCGCAACGGCCGCGGCGCAGTGCCCACCGAAGCCGGCAAATTGCTGCTGGACCATGCCCGCGGCATCCTGCACCAGGTGGCCGCCGCCCGGGAGGACATGCGCACACGGCGCGGCGAGGCCGCCGGCCATGTCTCGATCGGGCTGCCACCCAGCCTGTCGCGGCTGATGACGGTGCCACTGGTGCAGGCCTTTCGGTCCCAGTTGCCCAACGCCCAGCTGACCCTGACCGAGGGCTTTTCCCTGCAGATGAACGAAAACCTGCGTCTGGGTCACCTGGACCTGGCGGTGCTGTACAACCCGGCACCCTCGCCCGACCTGGAGGCGACCATCTTGCGGACGGAGGAACTGGCGCTGATTTCCAACCGACCGGAAGTCGCCCCCGGGGTCGCTCCCGCCCTGGCGGCCAGCGAATCCATCAGCCTGCGCGAAGTTCTTGCGCTGCCGCTGATCCTGCCCAGCCGCCCCAACGCGTTCCGGCTGCTGATGGACGGCGAGGCGGTCACTCTCGGCTGCCCGCTGCATGTCGCGATGGAAGTCGACGGGCTCAACGCCATCCTGAGTCTGGTGCGCGAGGGTCTGGGCCATGCCGTTTTGCCGGCCTACACCCTCGCCGGCTTCAGCGACCCGATGCGCCTGAGTTTGCGACGCATCCACTCGCCGCAGCTGATGAGCCAGCTCAGCCTGGTCCGTTCCAGCCGGCGGCCGGTCACCGAGACCCAGCGACGGGCCTGCGACATGGTGCGAGCGGTCGTGGAACAGGCGATACAGCCCCTGCCGTGAGCGGCAACTCCCAGCTTCGCCGGGCGCCGGATTTCGCTTGCGACCCGCGCCCGACGCGGGAAACCTGGAACGAAAAGCGGGAAACCGAGAACTAATGCTTACGAACGCCCCATTGATGTGCGTCACGATGTCGTAACAAAGCGTTGCATCTGCTAAGCTTGGATTCATGAAGTTGAATGCTTTCGTTCTCATTGTTGTCTCTGTCTACGTCGCCCTTGTGGGTCTGGTGGCCGCATCGGTTCCGGGCGAATACCTGGGAACCACCATCGCCCTGGCCGTGATCGGCGGCATTCTGGTCGGCCTGTTTGTCCTCGACGAAGTCCGAACCATCGAGAAGGCCCGTCAGCGCGGACAAAGCCTGGTGCCGTGGAAACACCGTGCCCGGCAACTGCTGCGCGGCACCCCGTTTCGGGTGATTGCCAGTCTGTGTGTTGCTGCCGTTGTGGCATCCGCAGCATCTGCGTGGATGAAAGCACCCGCCGGGGAAGCCCCGAGGCCGATGCCTTCGCTGACCACACCGACAGCGACGGAAAAAGTCGGTCTTGACGTTGACACCGCAACCCGTGGCCGGGTTGTCGAAATGTCACCCGCACGCCTGGCCTGAACGGCCCGTTGACCCCCTGCCCCGCCGCCACAGGCGGGAAAACTGCCGGCCTGGGCCGGTTTTTTTCCTTTCCGGGGTCAAAGGAGGGGGTTTCAAGGTGTATCTTCCGCACCCGTATGAATTCGACCCGGTCCAATCCCCTGACTCTGGCGGCCCTGGGGGGCCTTCTGGTTCTGGCACTCATCCTGTTGCTGGTGCCGTCCGACCTGCGTGCCGCCGCGTTGGCCCTGGCGCTGATTGCCGGCCTGGTTGTGCTCCTGTTCGCGATGGACGAAATCCGCACCCAGGAAAAAGCGCGCCAGCGCGGCCAACGGGTCAAACCGCTGCACCGCCGGATCCGTTACGTGATGCAGACCACACCCGCGCGGGTGCTTGCCGCCGCCTGCGCAGTCGTGCTGCTCGGCGCGATCGCATGGGTCTGGCTCCTGCCTGACGATGCCGATACCCGCCAGGCGGAACTGCCCCGGTCGGCAGCGGCGCCGGCACGCGCGGCCAGCGCCGCCTCGCGCCTGCCTTTGCCCATGCCCACCGCCAGTGTCCCGGTACCCACCGTCACTGTCCCGGTCACGCCGGCCACGCCAGCCGCGGCTGCCGCGGCTGCCGCAGCGCCGGCGGCAGTGGCTGCACCCCCGGCACCCGCCGTGGGGGGTGGCAGGCCCTCCGGCCCCAGCCCGGATCTGGGTGACATTGATCGGGCCGTGCGCACCTGGGCCAGCGTCTGGTCCGCGCAGAACGTGGAAGCCTATCTGGCGGCCTACAGCCCGGACTTCGTGCCCGCATCGGGCGTGCGCCGCGACCAATGGGTGCAACAGCGCCGTGAACGCATCGGCAAGGCCCGCAACCCCCAGGTCAGCCTGGACCGGATGGTGATCAGCACCCAGGGACCGGATACGGCGCGGGTGCAATTCCAGCAGCGCTACCAGGCCAGTGGCATGGACGAAACGATCTCCAAGACGCTGGTACTGGTTCGCGCGCCCGACGGGCGCTGGCTGATCCGCTCCGAAGTCGCGGGATCGGGCTCCTGAGTCTCCGATCGGGTTCCGCCAGACCGCGCCGGAAACCCCCGGCGCCTCAGCGGGTGCCCAGACTCAACTCGGCGTGGGGGCTCCAGGGTTTGCGGCTGCCTGACGCCGTGCCGGCGGCGTCAGGCGCCGCAGGCCCCGCGAGACCACCGTCGGCGGCGGCCGCCGTCCTGGGCGCGCCCAGGAAAAGGCGATCCGGCGAAATCTGCCGACTGGCCAGGTAGTCGCGCACCACAACGCCGCGGCGCGTGGCCAGCTCGCGCACCATTTCCTCCTCGACCGGAAGACTGGCCAGCAACAGCCCCTCCATTTCCGCGACCGGCAGGTCACGCGCCAGGCCCACCAGGTTGCGGGGCTTGGGAATGTCCGCTCGACGATAGACCGCCTTGAGCCATTGCGGATACTCCGCCGGCGTCACCACCGCCGTCGACATATCGGCCGGCAGACCGGCAGCCACCAGGGCCCGGCGCTTTTCGGCCCGCACCATGGCGTCCAGCCGTTCGCGCTGCAAACCGCCGCGTTCGATGTCCAGCCGTGCCGTGCCCACCACCGTCATGCGCAGGCCGGGCCGTTGCGCGAGCGCCTGCGCAACTTTGTCCAGGCCCGCACGCGCGCTGTCGCTCAGCGCGGCGCTGCCCGGCGCAAAACTCACCTGCGACAGTTCGTCACCACCGCCCAGCGCCCCGGCCAGCAGCGAAAACGGCGCAGTGATCGCCTTGACCACGAGATTGACGATCAGTTTGAAAATGATCGGCCCGATACGAAACTGCGGGTCATTGAGCGAGCCGCTGACCGGAAGGTTGATGTCTATCACCCCGTTGCGGTCGGCCAGCAAGGCCACCGCCAGCTTCACCGGCAGGCTGGCCGGCGCGCCCTCGACCTTGTCGCCGAAGGACAGCTGGTTGAGCACAATGGCATTGGACGCGGTGAGCTGCCCGTCGGGCTGCACCCGGTAAGCGACGTCCACACTGAGCTTGCCGCGTTCGATGCCATGCCCGGCATATTTGACCGAGTAAGGCGACAGTGGTGCCAGTTCGAGGTCACGGACCTTGCCCTGGATGTCCAGCGCCAGTGGCCGGGCGAGCGGATTGACCTTGCCCAGAATCTCCAGGGCAGCCGTTCCCTCCGCGCGGCCGCGCAACTCCAGGTCGGCCAGCTGGGGGGTGCCTGCCGCGACGGCGGTGGAAAAACCACCAAGCCGACCGGTCAGCTCGGTCAGATTCGCCGAGTAGTTGGGTTTGATGAACCGGTCCGAGAACGCCACACGCCCGCCAACCAGGCTGACTGGACCGATCCGTATGGTCGGCTCGCCCGCTGCGGTGCTCCCGCCCGTCGCGGCAGTCCCCACCGTTGCTGTTGTGGCAGTCGTCGCCATGGTTGCTGCGGTCGCCGTACTCGCCGCGGCTGGGGTTCTGACCATGTCCTGCAGATTCAGCCGCCCCTGTTCATTGAGGATCATCCGGGCATAAAAATCGTCCAGGGCGGTTTCGGCGACCGCCAGGTCCATGGCCTGGCCGGGCGCCAGCGACAGCTCGACACCCCTGACGCTGAGCAATTTCCAGCTCAGCAGATCCTCCCCCAGCGCCGGAACGGCCGCTGGCGCCGTTGCGGTCGCCGCGCCGGTCGCCGGGCCACCGACCAGCGCAGCCACGGCGCTGTGGGCCTGAAAATCTTCGACCAGCAGATCGCCGCTCACCCGCGCCCGGGGGCCGGCGGGTAGCATCGCCACCTCCACCTGTCCGCGAAACCCGGTGTCCGCGCGGAGGATGTCCACATTGAGCGCCCCACCGAAATACGGCTCGAAGAGATGGACCGGCAGACGCTCCACCACCAGCTTGCCCTGACTGGTCACCGGACTCAGCGTCGCCAGCCCCTGGAAGTCGACAGCGCCCCCTTCCCGGTCGGGCGCATGCACGCGGGCCGCCAGCTGCACCTTCACCGGCCGGGCGCCGCCCAGGGAAAACTGCGTCAACTGCGCCTGCAACCCTGACAGATCCACCGCGACCGGGGACCGCGCCGCCTCATCGCGCCATTGCAGGGCGCCGCCGACGACCCGAATCTCGCCCGCATCCAGCTTCCACTCGGGCGCAGTGGCTGATGCGTTGGGCGCAAGCGACGAGGCAGCGGGCGTGTCGGGCACCCGCAGCCAGCGCTGCGCCATCCACTCCCCCTGGGCATCCCGGCTGACGACCGTCCGCGGTTGATCGACCAGCACTCGCCCCAGCGACACGGACCGCGCCACCGGGTCGATGGCGGCATCGGCCAGGTCCAGCCGCCGCACGCTGGCCAGCACGGCGCCGTCGCGAACCAGTTCCAGCCGTTCCGCGCGCAAGCGGTCCACCCGCAGGGACGGCTTTTCCGCCGTGCCGCCGTCTGCCGCCAGCGGCACGGTGGCCGCGACAGCCACCGCCAGCTTGCCGCCAAGGCGGGGCACAAGCGCCTGTGCGACATAGGGCTCGATCCAGGCCAGTTGCCAGTCGGCCAAGGTCGCCGTCGTCCGAACCGCCGTGGCAGACACCGTGCCGGCGAACGCCAGCGCCGCACCCGCCGATGCGCCGGAAGCCGCTTTCCCCCCCGGCGGGCCGGCCAGGACCGCACTGCCGTCAAAGCGCGCCGCGGTGCCGGTGCCGTCCGGCAAAGGCCAGGTCAGCGCCGAAACCTCCAGTCGCCCCTCACGCAGCTGCAGGCGGGCGGAGGGCTGGCCCGGGGTGACCACCGTGGACTCATCCGTCCAGTTCACCCGGCCGTCACGCAGCGCAAGCCGCTGCAGGGCGGCTTTCCAGGTGTTTTTCGACGTTTCAGAGGACTTTTGGCCGATACCCATCGAATTTTCGTCGCTTATTGCTATCTTTTTCGATGGTTCCGGATCGGGCTTGCGATTTCCGGGCATGAGCAGGCGACCGTCCCGGGCACGCGCCAGCGTCAGGCTGGGGGCCTCGACCTCCACGGACTCCAGATCGACCTGTCGGGCCAACGGTTGCAGGTCGGACAGGCTCACGGCGATCCGACCCACCTCCAGCAGCGGCCGTCGGCCGGGGTCCACCAGCGCCACATCACGGGCCGCGACCTTCCCGGTGATCCGCACGACCGGCTTGTCGACCTGCTCGAAGTTCACCCGCAGGTCGGCATCCACCACCGCCCCGGTGAGGCGGACCGGCAGATCGGCCGGCAAATACGCCAGGTAAGGTGTCAGATCCAGACCGGCGAACCTGAGGGTCGCGTCGGTCCTTTGGGTGCGCGCGAATGGTGTGGATTGGGCCCGGGTATCGAAAACCACCCCGTTGAGGCGCAGGGCCAGCAAGGGCTCGGTGTGGACCTCCCGGTGAGCGTCCAGATTGCTGAGGAACGGCACGGCAACCTCCAGCGCGTCGACCCGGTGGACCTTGCCGACCGGCTGGTCGTCAAACACGACGGTGCCGCCGCTCAGGCGCAGGTTGTACAACGCGAATCGCGCGGGCTCGGCGGCGGCGGTCTCCGGCGCGCGCCGCAGGCGGTTGAGCATGTCGTCCACGTCATAGCGCCCGTCCCCCTGACGTTTCAGCCGCACGGTCGGCGATTCGACGGTGACCGACTGCACCACGGGCGCCAGGCGAAACAGCGACTCCAGCTCGGCATTGACGTGAATCCGCGCCACCTGCAGCTGCGGCTCGCCTCCCGACGCTGCGGCGACAGACAGGTCACGAACTTCCAGCTCCAGCGACCAGGGCCTGAAATCGACCTGTCCCACGCGGACCTCGCGACCCAGGGCTTCACTGGCGTGCTTCTCGGCCTGGTGACGCAGCACCGGCGGCAGCACCAGCCAGCCCAGCGCCCACACCAGGAGCCAGCCAGCCGCCAGCCAACCCAGCCGCCTCGGCCACCGCGATGAGCCTGAGGGGCGGTGCGAAAAAGCGGACGAGGGCACTGACGAGGGTACGGACGGGGACATGGAACCATCATGCCACCACCGGCCCGCACGGTTCATCCGGGTAGTCACCCACAGGCACCAGGGCGTGAAAAAGCCCGGGGGCCAGGTTATCCACCCAACACCCGGGCTTGACGGCGAACCGCAGGTCCTTGCCGTCGGGTTTCGGAGCGGCGCGGGTATCGGGCGCCATTCCGGGGAGGCAACGGATTGCCTCCGTCTGTGGGCTCGGTTGCCACTGTTTCGTTGAGGAAACCGCAGCACCGCAGGCCCGAATGCTCGGACATTGCCAAGCGACCTCAGGTTAGCCCATCACCGCCAGGTCTACCAATAAGGAATTTCAATAGCGGCACGAAGGCGGATTGTCGGGCGGACGCTGCTTCACCCGCAGACGGTGGACGAATACGGCGCTTTCGCGAAAAACTGCGCAAACAGGCTTTTTTTATATATTTATTAATATTAGAGAGCGCTTTCATATTATTGACCGGTGATTAAAACCCTGCCTAGAATCCAACCGTCCCTCAAAACCTAGGGACAACCCGTATCCGCTGCCGACCCCGGCTGAGTCGGCTGAAAGGGCAAATCCACGGGATCCGGAACCCGGAACCGTTGCCCCAGCCGACAGCGTACCAATCCACACGAGGCGCCAGGCCCCTGCGAAAGCAGACCCCGAGCCAGGCCCCATGCGAGAAAGGAAGTGCTATGACAGCGTCAAACACCGCCATGCCCCTGCCCCAGCTGCGCTGGACAGGATTGATCCACAAAGGCTTCATTGCCTTGACCCACCACAGTTTTGCCTTGATTGGCTTGCTGGTGGTGTTCGCCGCCATTGCCCTGGTGGCGCGGCCCGACTTGCGCCTCGCCGGCGAGACCCAGCTGATGAACTGGCTCACCGCACGGCAAACCGCCCAGCTGGGCCTGGAACCGGAGCCTGATGCCGTTGGCCGGGCCACCGCCACCGATCCGCGCGAGTTGCCCAAAGAGCAGGCCGCTGTGGCCCACTGGCTGGCGCGCAAATACCGCGTCGCGCCCGAACCGCTCTCGGCCCTGGTTGCCGCGGCGTACGAAGCCGGTGCGCGCGCCCGGCTGGACCCGACCCTGATTCTTGCGATCATGGCGGTGGAGTCCAACTTCAACCCCTTCGCGCAAAGTGCCGTCGGCGCACAGGGCCTGATGCAGGTCATGACCGGTGTGCATGCCGACAAGTACGAACACTTCGGTGGCCGGCTGGCCGCGTTCGACCCGGTCAGCAACCTGCGGGTCGGCGTCAAGGTGCTGCAGGAGTGCATTGCGCGTGCCGGCTCGCTGGAGGGCGGCCTCAAATACTATGTCGGCGCGGCCAATCTGGAGCACGACGGCGGCTACACCGCCAAAGTGCTGGCCGAACACACCCGGCTGCAGGCCGTCGCCAAAGGACGCCCCGCCCCCACCACCCTGACACCGAACCTGCCCGCGCCCATCCCGGCCAAATTGCCTGCGGAGTCGCCAGCGGACGCGGAGCGCGTCGCCGCGCTGGACCTGCGCTGACCGGAAACGCCGCCCCGCCCGATGGGCGACGCCGGTTACACTTGCGGCCGTGCGCAACTGGCGATAGGCCCGGATTCCATCGGATGGATGCCCGGCGCTGACGTGGACTCCCGGCCCGACCGGCCGGAAAACCACTGGGAAGCGCACCGCCCGGCTGAAATGGCCGACGCGTTCCGCCGTTCGCCTGGGCAGCCCTTGTCACCGCGCAAGGAACCACGTCTTGAAGGACTGCCATGTACAACCGAAACATTCTGATCGAGCACACCGACCCTGAGCTGTGGAGCGCCATCCAGGCCGAGAACCGCCGCCAGGAAGACCACATCGAGCTGATTGCCAGCGAAAACTACGCTTCGCCCGCCGTCATGGCCGCGCAGGGCACCCAGCTGACCAACAAATACGCCGAGGGCTACCCGGGCAAGCGTTACTACGGCGGCTGCGAATTCGTCGACATCGCCGAGCAGCTGGCCATCGACCGCGTCAAGCAGCTCTTTGGCGCCGATTGCGCCAACGTGCAACCGCATTGCGGCGCGTCCGCCAACGAAGCCGTGTTTCTGGCTTTCCTGAAGCCCGGCGACACCATCATGGGCATGAGTCTGGCCGAAGGCGGCCACCTGACGCACGGCATGCCGCTGAACATGTCCGGCAAATGGTTCAACGTGGTCTCCTACGGGCTGGATGCCAACGAAGCCATCGACTATGACGCGATGGAGCGCAAGGCGCACGAGACGAAACCGAAGCTCATCATCGCCGGCGCCTCGGCCTACAGCCTGCACATCGATTTCGAGCGCTTTGCCAAGGTGGCGCGCGACGTCGGCGCCATCTTCATGGTCGACATGGCGCATTACGCCGGCCTGATCGCCGCAGGCGTCTACCCCAACCCGGTGCCCCATGCCGATGTGGTGACCTCCACCACCCACAAGAGCCTGCGCGGCCCGCGCGGCGGCATCATCCTGATGAATGCCCAGCACGAAAAGGCCATCAACAGCGCCATCTTCCCCGGCCTGCAAGGCGGCCCGCTGATGCATGTCATCGCGGCCAAGGCGGTGGCCTTCAAGGAAGCGCTGCAGCCGGAGTTCACGCAGTACCAGCAGCAGGTGGTGACCAATGCCCGCGTGGTGGCGGAGACACTGACGCAGCGCGGCCTGCGCATCGTCAGCGGCGGCACCCAGAGCCACGTGATGCTGGTCGATCTGCGCGCCAAGGGCATCACCGGCAAGGAAGCCGAAGCCGTGCTGGGCAGCGCCCACATGACGATCAACAAGAACGCCATCCCGAATGACCCGGAAAAGCCCATGGTCACCAGCGGTGTGCGCATCGGCACCCCGGCCATGACCACCCGGGGCTTCAAGGAAGAAGAGGCCCGCCTGACCGCCCACCTGATTGCCGACGTGCTCGATAACCCCCGCGATGCGGCCCATATTGACGCGGTGCGCGCGCGGGTGAATGCGCTGACCAGCCGCTTCCCGGTCTACCGCTGAGGCCGGGATGATGCGCAGACACTCCTTTTTTCATAGCTGTCTGCGACTGTTTTACGCTGGGTTTTTGCCAAAGACGCCTGAAATCTCGGGGCGAACGCCATGAAATGCCCTTTCTGCGGCCATGCGGAGACCCAGGTGGTCGAAACCCGTGTGTCCGAAGAGGGCGATTCCATCCGTCGCCGCCGGCAGTGCGCCGCCTGCGAGAAGCGCTTCACGACCTATGAACGCCCGGAAGTGAACTTCCCGTCCATCGTCAAGAAGGACGGTCGCCGCATCGAGTACGAACGCGAAAAGCTGCGGGCCTCCTTCAATCTGGCGCTGCGCAAGCGGCCGGTCAGCACCGAACAGGTGGACAGCGCCATCGAGCGCATTGAGGAACGCATGCTCAGCCAGGGCGCCCGCGAACTACCGTCGAGCCGCCTGGGTGAATGGGTGATGCGCGAGCTCAAAAAGCTGGACAAAGTGGCCTACATCCGCTTTGCCAGTGTCTACCGCAGCTTCGAAGACATCGACGACTTCCGCGCGCTGGTCGACGAGGTCCGACGCTGACCTCGGCGGAGGCCCTGGCCTGGCCTCCCGCCTGTCGCCCGACTTCCGCCGCCCGTCGCAGCCCGGTCGACCGCCGGCAACGCCTGCGGCACAGTGCCACCATGGCAAAAAAACCGTTTCTTGCATCCCGGCGCAGCCGCCGCGCGGCTGCGGTCGGCATGACCCTGATCGAAGTTCTGGTGGCGCTGGTCATCTTTGCGCTGGGCATGCTCGGTGCCGGCGGCCTCATGCTGGCCAGTTTGCGCTCCGGGCAATTCTCCCGCAATGCCTCGATCGCCACCAGCCTGGCGCGCGACTACAGCGACATCATGCAGATGGTTCCACCGTCGGTCATCGCCACGGCAGGCGGTGCAACCAACACCTTCACCATTGACACCGGCAGTCCACCCGCCCTGCCGACCGATCGCTGCAAGACGTCCGACTGCACCCCCACGCAGATGGTCAACATGGCCGTGTGGGACTGGTCCCGGCGGGTGATCGGCTCGCTTCCTGGCGGACGGGCGGTGGTCTGCAAAGACACCGAGCCCCGGGAGACCACCGGGTCGGCCGCGGGCCTGTACCGCTGGGAATGCAACGACACCGGGGATCTGATGGTCATCAAGTTCGGCTGGGAGGCCAAAACCGGCCCCTCCGGCACTGGCGACGACACCTTGACCGCCACCGATGCCAACAGCAACGTCCGCCCGAAAATGGTCATCACCCTGTTCGGCAACCAGCAGGAAATTGACGGCATATGAACGCCTTGCCCATCCGCTCCGTCGCCACCCGCCTGCGCCAGCAGGGTCTGACCCTGGTGGAAATGCTCGTTGGCATGGTGCTCATGCTGCTGGTCATCATGGCCACGGTGGCGCTGTTTTCCGTGACCAGTTCCAGCTACCGGACCGTGGACGCCGGCCAGGAACTGGAGGACAACGCCCGTTTTGCCTTCGAAATCATCGGCCAGGCCATCCGGCAGGCGGGTTTTCAGGAGCGTACCGGTCCGCCTTCGGCGTCAGGCCTCCTGGCGGACAGCGTATTTACCGGCCCGCCGGGTGGCACCTGGCGCATCGAAGGCCGCAACGCGCAGACACTGACCGGCGGCGGCAGTCTCAGCTACTCCGGCAGCAACGTGGTCAATGGCAGCGACGCCTTGATCATCCGGTTCTTCGGCTCGAATCTGCCCGATCCCGCCAACCCTGCCGTCGGCCTGGTCAGCGGCGGCAATTTCGTTGCTGACGGGACCATGATCGACTGCTCGGGAATCGCGGTGCCCTACCCCAGTGGCGTGACTGACATCGGGCACAGCGGATTTTTCGTGCGGGTGAATTCCGCCAGCGGAGAGTCGGAGCTCTATTGCATGCGCCAGGGTGGCGGGACATTCAGCACCACACAACTGATCAAGGGGATCGATTCTTTCCAGGTCATGTACGGTGTGGACACCGACACGACCCCCGACGAAGTGGTCGACCGCTGGGTCAGTGCCGACGCGGCATGGGATGACCCCGCACTCAATCCCAACTGGAACCGCGTGGTTGCCATCCGGGTGGGCATGGTGCTGCGCGGCCCTGTCGGCTCGGGCCAGGGGGCCAGCGCCACCAGCGCGGAAAACGAGTATTACCCCATGGGACGCGCCTTTACCTGCGAGAGCGCGACCGCCACCGCCAGTTGCAGTCCCAGTGAAGCGGGGCTGAAATTCACCGCGCCCGCCGACACCCGCTTGCGGCGCGTTTTCACCACCACGTTTCACGTCCGCAACACCGCCTTATGAGCCGCGTCGCACACCCCATCCCCCACCACCCGCGCAGCCGGTCTGCCGGCCAGCGTGGCATGGCGCTGGTCATGGTGCTGATCATGATGAGCATCGTGTTTGTCATCGCCTCCGTCAGTTCGCGGGTGGCGACCCTGGGTGAACGCGCCGCCCGCAATGACCGCGACCGGCAGACCGCCTTGCAGGCGGCCGAGGCGGCCTTGTCCGACGCCGAGATCGACATCATGGGCCCCACCTCCATGGGCACCCGGGTGGCCATGTTCGGCACGCTGCCGGCCGGCGACGGCTGCAGCACCGAAACCGACACCCGCGGCTACTGCGGCCGCCTGTTCCCGGCCTCGGGTTCCACCTCGCTGCTGTCGGTGTACCGGCCGATTTTCGAGACGGCTGAAACCAGTGCCGATCGGGCCTACAGCATTTTCGGCGAGTTCACCGGCCGCACCACCTTCAGCGGCGGCGCCGTCACCGACAGCCAGTTCGCCACCTCCACCGGCGGCGCCTTGCCCTCGCGCCTGCCACGGTACGTCATCGAAAAAACCGCTTTGAGCTTCCGCAACCGGTCGGCAACCGCCGGCAAACCCTATGACGCCTACATTGTCACCGCCATCGGCTATGGCCTGCGTACCGAAACCCAGGTGGTGTTGCAGGCGGTGATTTCCAAACCCGTGGCCACCACCAACTGAACGGGGACCCCCATGCGACGCATCCTGCAATTCTTCCGAACCCTAGTCTCGCCGGGCATCGTGTGCGCGGCGGCGCTGGTCATCGGCGGCAGCACCGCACAAACCCCGCCGTCCTTCCCGACCGTGGACCTGAGCATCGGGCCGGTAGCCGTCAACACGCAGGCGATCAACATCGCCCTGGCGCTGTCGGTCGAATTCCCGACCGTCGGCGCGGCCTACCGGCAGGCGGATTACAACCACGCCACCACCTACCTGGGGTACTTCGACCCCAAGGGTTGTTACAAGTACCGGGACACCGCCGTCGGCGCCCCGATCAACGGCGAATATTTCCTGCGCACCGGCAACGTCGACACCGACGGCTACTGCGAAACCGCCGCCTCGGGCGGCGGGCGCTACAGCGGCAACGCGCTGAACTACGTCACCACATCGTCCATCGACCTGTTGCGTTATGCACTGACCGGCGGGGACCGGGCCGTCGACACCGCTGACACCACCATCCTGCAGCGCGCCTATCTCTACAACGGCTGGAACCTGCACAACGGCACCTATTTCCCCTCCAAGCGCTTTCCGCAGGCCATGGTGGGCCGGGTCATCCCGCCGTTCATCACGGGCTCCGACGTTTACGGGGGCGGCTGTCAGGACAAGGTCTGGTTCGGCACGTCCAACGCCGGCGCCAGTTGCACCACACCGGGCACCTCGGGCAATCTGAACCCGACCACGGCCACGGTCACCGTCACGACCGTGGTTACCAACACCGTGACCGTCCCCTATGGCGCGCCGGCACCAACAGGCAACACGGTCACCTTCATCACCACCACCTGGGCCATCAGCAATCCGCTGGTCACCGTCAGTTCGGCCAGCGCGGTGGAATCGCCCACGGTGGCCACCTCGGATCCGCCGCTGACGACCACCGGGGTTCCGGTACTGACCGGCGGCACCACCACCTCTCTTCCACCGTCACCCATCACCACGGCGACGGCGTACCTCACCACGCAGTACGTCATCAACGGCGGAACCACCACCACGGCACCGCTTGCGCCGTCGCCGACCGTTGTGGTCGGCACAATGACTACCACATTTGCGACCCGGAATTTTTTCTTTCCGACCACCAACGCGAACATCACGTCAACCCTGCCGCGCCGCACCTTCACGTTCAATGCGAACATCAATGTGTGCACAAGCAGCAATTCGACCACCCCTGCCTCCTTTGTTGGCTTGCTCACAGGAGCTGGTGCACCAACGGCCGTGGGCGGCGGTGTTTGTGGCACGGGTGTTTACACCGGTCACAACACTCGCCGATCCGTCTCGACGATCAACCGCACCGTGGCGGAGCCGTGGCAGGTCATCAACATCTATGCACGACACACCGCCCAGCCGGTTTACCGCGAGTACTCCATCCGCACCGACTACCACGTCTACATTCCGTCGGACCAGTATCAGGTGTCCGTGGCCAACAGCGGTACGGCAACCGTCACCACCACGGCGGCCATGTTTGCCCGGGTCAAAGTGTGCGATGACACCGAAAAGACCTCCCGGACCGACCTGTGTGAGCGCTTTCCGAATGGCAACTACAAACCCATCGGCGAAATCCAGCGCTACAACATCCGCGCCCGGGTGTCGGCCTTCGGTTATCTGGCCGACAACAGCAATACCCGCTACGGTGGTGTGCTGCGGGCACCGATGAAATTTACCGGCCCGAAATTCCTGGACCAGGACGGTGTGCTGCAGACCAACGCCAACCCGGAATGGGACGCCAACACCGGCGTGTTCGCCACCGATCCCCTGAATGCCTCGCCCACCTATGCATTCAGTGGTGTGATCAACTACCTGAACAAATTCGGCCGCACCGGCACGCTGGGCTACTACAAAGGTCTGGACCCGGTGGGTGAGCTGTACTACGAGGCCATCCGCTATTTCCAGGGTCTGGGGCCGACGGCGCTGGCCACTGACGGGGCCACTGCGGACATGGCCGACGGTTTCCCCTACTACACCACCAGCGGGACCGCACCGGCCATCTGGCAGGACCCGGTGCAAAACGCCTGCGAGCGCAGCAACTTCATCCTGAACATCGGCGACGTCAACACCCACTGGGACAAACATCTGCCCGGCCATCGCCGATCCGGAAGCTCCATGGAAACCACCACCGACCTGACCCGTGCGGCGGTGGCCATCCCCGGCACCACCACGCTGTTCGACGCCACCGACTGGACCAACCTGCTGACCGGCTTCGAAACCGGCACCAGCATCGCCTATGTCGACTCCAAAGGCCGGGCCCAGAACACGACCGGCAACCCCAATACCAACAGTAACAACACCAACCTGGCCACCAAGACCACGGGCTCCAACAATTCCGCCTACTACTGGGCCGGGGCGGCCTACTGGGCCAACACCCAGTCCATACGGGCCGATGTCAAAGGCGGCATGAGCATGCGCGATGTGCGGGTCAAGACCTTCACCATTGACGTGGACGAAGGCGGCAACGGCGACATTGAGGACACCAATCCCCGCGGCATCAAACCCCGCCGCAGCGCGGCCTATCTGGCCGGCAAGTACGGCTGGTTCGTCGACAAGAATGACGACGGCAACCCGTTCCGCACCGAGGGCGGCGCGGTCAACAACACCGAGTGGGAAGACCCCAGCGCACCCAATACCCCGGACGGTTATGTCATCGCCAGCCAGGCCGCAAAAATGATTGCGGGTATCCGCAAGTTCTTCGAGGCGGCGTCCAACGTGCGGGGTGCGGCATCCACCTCGGCCGTCAGCTCGGCGCGATTTACCGCCAACTCCCCGGATGGCGACTTCTTCGCGCCCAAGTTCGAGGCCGGCGACTGGACCGGCACCATCGAGCGTACCCGCCTGGTGCTCAATACGTCCACCGGTGACATCGAGGCACTTTCGGCCGTAGTCTGGGACGCGGGCAAAATCCTGACCCTCGCGTCCACCACCAGCACCACTACACCGCCGGACCCGTACGTCAGGCCGGCCGACCGCAAAATCCTGACCATGAAGCGGGACAGCGGGTCCATGGTGGGTATTCCGTTCACTGTGGCGGACAAAAACGACCTGGATGCGCTCGTGCTCAGTTCGCTCAACACAAATCCCGGGCTGGGTACCACTGACAGCCTCGCCGATGAACGCATCAACTGGCTGCGCGGCGTGCGGAGCAACGAAATCGGCCAGACCGGTGGCACCTTGCGCGCCCGCAAGAGCGTCATGGGCGACATCATCAACTCCGGGCCGGTGTTCAAACAGGGCGCGGACCCGACCATCACCGGCCCGGGATATCTGTCTTTCGCCCAGTCGGTATCCGGCCGCACCGCTGTGTTGTACGTGGGCGCCAACGACGGCATGTTCCATGCGTTCCGCGCCAGTGACGGCAAGGAGATGTTTGCCTACATTCCCCGTGCCGTGGCGACCAACCTGAACAAGCTGACCCGCCCCGGCTATACCCACCAGCCCTATGTGGATGCAGTCCCGCTGGTGAGCGAAGCGCAAGTAGGTGCAAACTGGCGCACCCTGGCCATTTCGGGCATGGGCGGGGGTGCGCAGGGATTGTTTGCGCTCGACGTCACGGCGCCGGCGTCGTTTACCACCACCAATGTGTTGTGGGAGTTCACCGACCAGGACGACCCGCAGATGGGCAATATCGTCACCCAGCCGCAGCTGATGAAGCTGAAGGTGGCCGGCACACCCGCCACCTACAAATGGTTTGTGGTGGTGGGCAGCGGCTACAACAACTACAAGAGCGACTCCTACACCCAGACCAACGGGGAACAGGCCTTGTTCTTCCTGAGTGTGGACAAGGCGGCCAATGCCAACTGGCAGCTGGGCACCAACTATTTCAAGGTGAGCCTGCCGTATGCCAGCGGCTCCATCGTCAACGGGCTGTCCAACCCGGCGGCGCTGAACGGTGCCTTGGGCGAAGCGCAAATCATCTATGCGGGCGACCTGCAGGGCAATCTGTGGAAGTTTGACGTCACCGCGGGCCTGAGCACCAGCAACCTCAACGATGCGGTGTTCAAGATCGGCAGTGTCAAGACGCCGCTGTTTGTTGCCACGGACAGCCTGGGTGCGAGGCAACCGATCACCATTCCACCGGCCATTGTCGAAGCCAATGAGCGGGGGCAGATGGTTCTGTTCGGCACCGGCAAGTTCGTCGAGCCATCCGACGCCACCACGGTGCAGACCCAGGCCATTTACGGCGTCTGGGATTCGCTGGAAACCACGGCGACGGATTTTGCCGTTCCCAAAGCCAAGCTGTATCAGCGGACGGCAACCCTGACCGGCAACTCGGTGACGGTGGGCTCGGCAACGTTCGCGTTCGGTCTGGGAACGGGCAAGTACCGCGGCTGGTATTTCAACCTGCCTCAGACCCGCGAACGGGTGGCCGTCGAGTCGACCCTTGGGCTGGGCTTGATCGCTTTCAGCGCGGCAATTCCAGAGGGAACCTGTTCAGGTGATGGCGCAGGACGACGCTATTGCCTCAATCCGGTCACTGGCGCGCCCGTCCCCGGTTGTTCTCCCGAAGCGAAACCCGGCATTCCTGGCGTCGTGAAGATCTTGCAGGTGGAACTCGATGACACGTCCTATTCGGCGCGCTCACCTACCGGACGGCGGACCGTATCCATCGAACAGAAGGTGATTGGTTCCAGTACCAAACTCAGTGACGCAGGCACGGTGCAGGTTTCGACGGACTCCGTTCAGTCCATCATCATTCCAGCGGGTCGTGTCAACTGGCGGGAGTTGCGCCAGTGATGCCGCTTCACGATAAGATGGTCCGCATCATCCCTCGGAGTTTTGCCATGCCCCAACGGTCCGCACGCGGCTTCACGCTGATTGAACTGATGATCACGGTCGCGATCATCGGTATCCTGGCGGCGGTGGCCTATCCGGCCTACACCAACCAGATCGCCAAAGGCCGCCGGGCCGAATGCCGTTCGGGCCTGATGCAGGCCTTGCAGCAGCAGGAGCGCTACTTCACACAGTACAACGCGTACGTGGCCTTCGGTGCGGCGTCGAGCGCCGTCATCCGCAAGTTTTCCGGCGACACGGCCGCCGCGAGTGCGTGTTTCGAGTTTTCTGCGGAAGCCTGTGGCAGTGGCATCGGCAACTGTGTCCTGATGGAGGCACGCATGCGCAACGCCGACCCGGCCAACATCACGCACCTTTCGCTCGACAGCAACGGCGGCAAGGCCTGCAAGATCAGCAACGGCTCACGGGTCACCGGCAACAAGGACTGCTGGCCATGAGGTCCTTGCGCCGGTCGGCAGCCCACGCCGGCTTTACCCTCATCGAGCTGGTCGTGACCATGGCGCTGGCCATCGTTTTTTTGGTGGTGGCGGTGCCTTCGATGCAGGATTTCATGGCCAGCCAGCAGGTGGCGGCCACGGCCACCTCGCTGCAGACGGCTGCCATGCAGGCTCGCAGCCGCGCGATGCAGGACAACCGGCGGGTGATGGTGCAGCCGTTCTGCCATCCGGACACCGCCAGCTGCTCCAGTCCACCGGCCTGGGCCGACGGCTGGCAGGTGTATGTTGACGTCGTCGTGGATCAAAGCTACCAGGCGGGTACCGACACCCTGGTGGCAACCGAGGCAGCAGCGCCTTCGGGCGTCACCGTGACCAAGGAGTCGGGTACCAACGACTACTTTGCCTACGATGGCAGCGGGTTTCTGGCGTCCATCGGCGGATCGTCCAATGCCCGCTGGAAAATTGCATCCAGCAAGACCAGTCGAATCCGCTGCATGTACATCGAGCGGTCCGGCAGGGTGCGTATTTTCGACCCCAATCCGTCGACCACCTGCCCGACTTCCACCTCGTGAGCGAGGTCGGCCCTACCGCATCGGGCGAGTCGCCCGCCCTTGAACGCGCCGGCGTCCTGGCCAGAAGCGCCCTGCTCCTCAGCAGCCCCAACCCGCGGGTCGGCTGTGTGCTGACCGACCGGTATGGGGCGGTGATCGGTGAGGGCTTTACCCAGCAGGCGGGCGGGCCGCACGCCGAGGTCATGGCCCTTCGGGACGCCCGCCACCGCAACGCCGACACCACCGGTTGCACCGCCTGGGTGACGCTGGAGCCCTGCTCCCACCACGGCCGCACGCCGCCATGCTGTGATGCGCTGGTCGCCGCCGGCGTAGCGCGCGTCGTTGTCGCCAGCCTGGACCCCAACCCCCTGGTCGCCGGACGGGGGGTGGCGCGCCTGCGTGGTGCCGGTGTGGTGGTGGATGTCCTGCCGCCCGAACACCCGGCAGCGCGATCCTGCCGCGAACTGAACATCGGCTTTTTCAGCCGCATGATCCGCCGCCGGCCGTGGGTGAGGCTCAAGATGGCCGCCTCGCTGGACGGCACGTCGGCCCTGGCCAACGGCGCAAGCCAGTGGATTACCGGCGAAGCAGCGCGGGCGGACGGCCACACCTGGCGGGCCCGGGCCTGCGCGATGCTCACGGGCGTGGGCACGGTTCTCGCCGACAACCCTCGCCTGGACGTGCGCCACTGCGCAACACCCCGCCAGCCGCGCCTGGTCATCGCCGACAGCCACTGGCAGACACCCCCGGATGCCGCCGTTTTCGGCCTGCCCCGCACGGTGCGTATCGTCGGCACGGCAGCCTGCGGCACGGCGACCGAGGCATTGGCCGCACGCGGCGCGCAGATTACCCGTTTGCCCGACGATGGTACCGGTCGGGTTGACCTGGCGGCGCTGATGGCGCTGATGGGCCAGTCCGAGACCAACGAGTTGCATGTCGAAGCCGGCCCCACCCTCAGCGGCGCGTTGCTGGCTGCCGCCCTGGTCGACGAGTTGCTGGTGTATCTGGCGCCGCGCCTGCTGGGCCCGGGGCAACCGCTGGTCCGCTTGCCAGGCATCGAGCGGCTGGAGGACGGCCATCGCCTGCGCTTCGAGCAAATCGACCGGGTGGGCGATGACCTTCGAGTGCTGGCCCGATTCGGGGCGCCGGACCCTTTTTTGTCCGCCGTTTCAGCGCTGTAAGCCCACAAGGGGGCCAGTGGCCACGCGGAACGGCGGTCCATGCCGGCCCGGTCGGCGCGGCTTGGGGTTTTCCCTGCGAGAATAGCGCCATGTTCACCGGAATCATTACCGGCGTGGGGCGCATCGCCGCCGTCCACGACCTTGGCAGCTCTTTCAGTCACGGCAAGCGGCTTGTCATCGAGGCGCCCGCTGGCTACCTCGATGACGTGGGCCTGGGCGACAGCATCGCCCTGAACGGCGCGTGCATGACCGTCACCACTTTCGACGCCAAAGGCGGCGAGTTCACCGTCGACGTATCGGCCGAGTCCCTGGCCCGCACCGCCGGGCTGGACCGCCCCGGGCCGATCAACCTGGAGAAAGCGCTGCGCGCCAACGACCGCCTGGGAGGCCACATCGTCTCCGGGCATGTCGATGGGATCGGGGTGGTCAGCACCATGGCCGAAATCGGCGAAAGCTGGGATCTGCGCATCCGCGCCCCGCGCGAGCTCGCCCGGTTCCTTGCCTACAAGGGTTCGATCACGGTCAACGGCGTCAGCCTGACGGTCAACCGTGTGCTTGACAGCGCCGACAGCTGCGAGGTGTGGATCAACCTCATCCCCCACACCGTGCAGAACACCGCACTGGGCAGCCTGGTGGCCGGCACGCCGGTGAACCTCGAAATCGACCTGATCGCGCGCTATGTGGAACGCATGCTCGCGACCGACCCGCAGTTGCCGACGAAAGCCCTGACATGACTGAACGCCCCCCTGCACCCATTTCCCCGACCGATGACATCGTTGCCGATCTGCGTGCCGGCCGGATGGTCATTCTGGTGGACGAAGAAGACCGGGAAAACGAAGGCGATCTGGTCCTGGCTGCCGACCATGTCACCCCCGAAGCCATCAACTTCATGGCCCGCTTCGGCCGGGGACTGATCTGCCTGACCCTCACCCGCGAACGCTGCGAATACCTGCGCCTGCCGCCCATGGCGGCGCGCAACGGAACCGTCTACAGCACGGCCTTCACCGTATCCATCGAGGCGGCCGAGGGCGTCACCACCGGCATTTCCGCGGCCGACCGGGCGCGTACCGTACAGGTGGCGGTGGCCACCGGATCGCGGCCCGACGACCTGGTGCAGCCCGGCCATGTCTTCCCGCTGCAGGCGGTGGATGGTGGTGTGCTCATGCGGGCCGGACACACCGAAGCCGGCTGCGACCTGGCAGCCATGGCGGGCTGCGCGCCCGCCGCCGTGATCTGCGAAATCATGAACGACGACGGCACCATGGCCCGTCTGCCGGACCTGCAGCGTTTTGCCGCCGAACATGGGCTGAAGATCGGCACCATCGCCGACCTGATTCACCACCGCAGCCGCACCGAGTCGCTGGTCGAAAAAGTTGGCTCGCGCGTGCTGGCAACCGCCCATGGCGAATTCACCGCCCATGCATTTCGCGACAAACCCAGCCAGGGTGTGCATCTGGCCCTGGTCCGCGGCCGCTGGGCCAGCGGCGACGAGGTGCCGGTGCGGGTGCACGAACCGCTTTCCGTCCTCGATCTGCTGGAGACCGGCCGCACCATGCACTCCTGGGATCTGGACAGCAGCCTGGCCTACCTGGCCCAACGCGGCCAGGGAGTGGCCGTGCTGCTCAACGCCGGCGAGAGCGCCGAGCAGTTGCTGACGCAGTTTGAAGGACGGGCGCAGGCCAGCCAGGCGCCACAGCGAGGCCGCATGGACCTTCGCACTTACGGCATCGGCGCGCAGATTTTGCGCATCTGCGGCGTACAGCGCATGAAACTCATGGGGCAACCCCGTCGCATGCCCAGCATGACCGGTTATGGCCTCGAAATCACCGGGTACATCCCCAAGGAATAAACACAGATGTTTGGCGCAGAAAAAGGCAAAGCGGACAAGCTGGACGGCAGCAGGCTGCACATCGGGATCGTGCAGGCCCGTTTCAACGAATCAATCACCGACGCGCTGGCCTCGGCCTGCCTGCAGGAATTGCAGGCGCTTGGCGTCAATCCCCGCCACATCGAACATGTCCGGGTGCCTGGCGCCCTGGAAGTGCCGGTGGCCCTGCAGGCACTGGCAGAGCGCGACCGGTACGACGCGCTGATCGCCCTGGGCTGCATCATCCGCGGCGAGACCTACCATTTCGAACTGGTCGCCAACGAATCCGGCGCCGGTGTCAGCCGCATTGCGCTGGACTACCAGCTGCCGGTCGCCAACGCCATCCTGACCACCGAGAACGAGGCCCAGGCCTTGGCCCGCCAGCATGAAAAAGGACGCGACGCCGCCCGCGTTGCCGTCGAAATGGCCAACCTGCTGGAGGATCTGGCATGACGCCCGACGGTACGCAGGCTCCCCTGCCGGGCAGCGCGGCCGGCGCGGTCGGGCGTGGTGGCAAATCCAGACCCGACGGTGCGAAAGCGCCAACCCGCTCGGCCCGCTCGCGAGCCCGGGAGTTCGCCGTGCAGGCCCTCTACCAGCATCTGGTGGGCCGCAATGAGGCGACTGCCATCGACGCCTTCACCCGGGACCTGAGCGGATTCAACAAGGCCGACTCGGTACATTTTGACGCGTTGCTCCATGGCTGCATCGCCGAAGCCGAGGCACTGGACGCCCTTCTGGTTCCGCTGCTGGACCGGCGCCTGGCGGAGATTTCGCCGATTGAACGGGCCGTTCTGTGGATCGGTGGCTACGAGTTCCAGCATTGCCCCGATGTGCCCTGGCGGGTGATCATCAACGAATGTGTCGAACTGGCCAAGTCCTTCGGCGGCACCGATGGCCACAAGTACGTCAACGGCGTGCTGCATGGCCTGGCGCGACGCTTGCGCCCGGCGGAGGTGGCGGCCGATCCCAAATCCGAACGCGCCCCGCGTTGATCGGGGAGCACCATGCGCCTGTCTCGCCGCGCTCAAAACATCGAGCCCTTTTATGTCATGGAGGTCGCCAAGGCCGCCGGACAAATGGCCCGCGAGTTCGCCGGCAGCGGTGAACCAATGATTTTTCTCAACATTGGCGAGCCCGATTTCACCGCTCCGGCGCTGGTGCGTGAAATGGCACACCGCTGCATCCGGGACGGCATCACCCAGTACACGCCTGCCCTGGGCCTGCCGGCCTTGCGCGAACAACTCAGCGGCTGGTATGCCAGCCGTTTCGGGCTGGACGTGCCGGCCCGGCGTATTGTCATCACCGCCGGGGCCTCCGCCGCCCTTCAGCTGGCCTGCCTGGCGCTGATCGATGCCGGAGACGAGGTGCTGATGCCCGACCCCAGCTACCCTTGCAACCGCCACTTCGTGACCGCAGCCGACGGCCGCCCGGTGCTGATACCGGCCGACGCCGCGGGCCGCTTCCAGCTGGGCGCCGACACCGTCCGGGCCGCCTGGGGAGCCCGCACCCGCGGGGTGCTTCTGGCGTCGCCCTCGAACCCCACCGGCACCTCGATCGACCCGCAGGAACTTGCCCGTATCCACCAATGCGTGCGCGAACACGACGGCTTCACGCTGGTCGACGAGATTTACCTTGGCCTGTCCTATGACAGCCGCTTCGGGCAGTCGGCGCTGGCTCTGGGTGACGATGTGGTGAGCATCAACAGCTTTTCCAAATACTTCAACATGACCGGCTGGCGCCTGGGCTGGCTGGTGGTGCCGGATTCGCTGGTGCCGGCCGTGGAGCGGCTGGCGCAGAACCTGTTCATCTGTGCCAGCGCTGTCTCGCAATATGCCGCGCTGGCCTGTTTCGAGCCCGAAAGCCTGGCCGAATACGAGCAGCGACGCGCCCAGTTTCGGGCCCGGCGCGACTTTTTTGTACCGGCGCTGGCGAAAGCGGGCCTTGCCGTGCCGGTGATGCCGGATGGTGCGTTTTACGCCTGGGCCGATTGCAGCCAGGCCGCCGCTCGGCTGGGCGTGGGCGACAGCTGGGACTTTGCCTTTGCCCTGATGCGCAGTGCCCGGGTGGCCGTGACTCCCGGGCGCGATTTCGGCAACGCCACCACGGGCCGTTTCGTGCGGTTCTCCACCGCCAGCTCGATGGAGCACCTGCAGTGCGCCGCCGACCGTCTGCATGCGGTGCTGGCGTGACCGCAGCCGTGTTTGAATGGCCCGTGCGGGTGTATTGGGAAGACACCGACGCCGGTGGCATCGTGTACTACGCCAACTACCTGCGGTTTTTCGAGCGTGCGCGTACCGAATGGCTGCGCGCCTGCGGGGTGCACCAGCAGGCGCTGCGGGAGCAGACCGGTGGCCAGTTTGTTGTCAGCGAAGCGTCGGTGCGTTACCACCGGCCGGCGCGTCTGGACGACAGCCTGGTGGTGACTGCCGAACTGGTTGAAGGCGGACGCGCGTCGCTGCTGATCCGCCAGCGCGCGCTGCGCCGTCCGCCAACCGGTGCCGCCGAACTGCTGTGCGAGGCGCTGGTGCGCGCCGGCTGGGTCGATGCCCTGACGTTGCGGCCGACCCGAATTCCCCCCCCTGTCCTGGAGGCCCTGCGCTCATGAGTCAGAACCTGTCCATCGTCCAGCTTGTGTTGCATGCCAGTCTGGTCGTGCAACTGGTCATGCTGCTGCTGGTTGCGGTGTCGGTCGCCAGCTGGGCCGCCATCTTTCGCAAGTTTTTCACGCTCAAGCGGGTGCGCACCCTCAACGACAGCTTCGAGCGCGATTTCTGGTCCGGCACCAGCCTGAACGACCTCTATGCCGCTGCCGCCCAGAACGCCAAGAACGCCGGCCCGATGGAACGCATTTTCGCCAGCGGCATGCGCGAATTCCAGAAACTGCGCGAGCGCGGCATCACCGACGCCGGCACCGTGCTTGACGGCGCGCGGCGCGCCATGCGCGCCAGTTACCAGCGCGAGCTGGACGCGATCGAATCGAACCTGTCACTGCTGGCTTCGGTCGGATCGGTATCGCCGTATCTGGGGCTGTTCGGCACGGTCTGGGGCATCATGCATGCGTTTACCGGGCTGGCCAGCCTGCAACAGGTGACCCTGGCAACCGTCGCACCGGGTATTGCCGAAGCGCTGGTGGCTACCGCCATCGGGCTGTTCGCGGCCATCCCGGCGGTGGTGGCCTACAACCGCTTCGCACACGACATTGATCGCGTCGCCAACAAGCTGGAGACCTTCATCGAGGAGTTTTCCAACATCCTGCAGCGCAACCTGGGGGCCCATTCGGCCTCGGGGCACTGAGACCGTCAACCCTGCGGACCGGAGCCTGCCATGCCAGCCGTCATTTCCCGCAGCCGTGGTCGGGGCCGTCGCACCATCAGCGAAATCAACATGGTGCCTTTCATTGACGTGATGCTGGTGCTGCTGATCATCTTCATGGTCACCGCGCCGCTCATCACCCCCAGTCTGATCGACCTGCCCTCCGTCGGCAAGGCGGCACGCACGCCCGATCAGCTGATCCAGATCACCATCGGGCGGGACGAGTCGCTGAGCCTGCGCCACGGCGATTCCCAGCGGCCGGTTGCGGCAGACCAGCTGCTGGCGCAGGTCCGGGCCGCGCAGGGCGGGCAGGCCGATCTGCCGGTGGTCATCAGCGCCGACCGCGCGGTGAAGTATGAGGTGGTGGTGAAAGTCATGGACCGGCTGCAGCGCGGTGGCGTCAGCCGGGTCGGTCTGGCCGTGCAACTGGCGCCCTGAGCGGCTCTGCCTTCAGCCCGCGCAAGCGCCTGTCGTCCATCACAACCCCTGCCATGTCCGCCACGGTCACCCGGATTCCTGACGACCCCGCGCTGTGGGCGCCGGCCCCCCCGCCGGGCCAGGGTCTGTCGGTCGGGCTGGCGCTGGCGGTACATGTTGTCCTGGTGCTGGCGCTGGCCTGGGGCACCCGCTGGCAGCGGGACGCCCCGGTCACCACGGTACAGGCCGAGCTGTGGGCGGCCATGCCCACCCTGGCGCCCACGCCAGCGCCCGCGCCAGCGCCTCCACCACCTCCTGCACCGGCGCCACAGCCCCGCCCCGCCCCGCCGCCGCCGGCTGCCCCACCGAAAGCCGCCTCGCCACCGGAAACCCGTAACGCGGCCATCGCCACCGAGCGCCAGCGCGCCGCGTCGGAAGCGGCACGCAAACTCGCCGAACAAAAAGCCGCCGAAGCCCTCAAAACCCGCCAGGCCGCCGAGGCAGCGAAGCGGCACGAGCAGGAACAAAAGGCCGAGGCGGCCCGCAAACAGGCCGAAAAACGCGAGCAGGATGCCCGCCAGAAAGACCAGATCGAACGGGCAATGCGCCTGGCCGGAGCAGCCAGCCCCAGCCCGAACGCCAGCCCGGCAATGCCCAGCCCGGCTGCGGCGGCGGCACTGGCCGCGGGCGGCGCGACCCAGGCCAGCATCGGCGCCGCCGGCCCCTCGGCGACGTATGCCGGGCGGGTGGTGGCCGCCGTCAAACCCAACATCGTCTATCCGGACCTGATGGCCGGCAATCCGCGCGCCATCGTCGAGGTCCGCACCGCACCCGATGGCACCATCACCAGCCGGCGGCTGATCACCCCCAGCGGCCTGCGCGCATGGGACGACGCCGTGCTGCGGGCGCTGGACAAGACCGAAAAAATGCCCCGCGACACCGACGGGCGGGTGCCCGCCGTGATCGAGATGGGCTTTCGACCGCGTGACTGAAGGCCACGGGTACGAAAAACGCTACTTTTTCGGTAGCTGAAAGTGACCTTTTTACGATGGGTTTCTGGCAAAAAGACCCAAAACCTTCATTCCGGAGCCCGAACCACCAGCACTGGCTGGTCGGCATGCTGCAGAACCCGCTGCGCGACACTGCCGAGCACCATTTTTTCCAGTCCGCGCCGGCCATGCGAGCCCATCACGATCAGGTCGGCCTCGATGGCATTGGCGGTCTCGATGATGCCGCGCCACGGGGTATGGTTCTCCACCACGGTGGACTCCAGCGACACACCGGCCGCTTCGATCCGTTCGCGGGCCGCGCGGATCGAGTCATTGGCCTCGGCGCTGGCCGCGCTCAGGTACGTGGCCTGGCCGTAGGCAAAGTCGGTGCCGACGCCGGTGAACGGATAGGGGTCGATGACATAGATCACCGTGACCTTGCCATCAAAGGCCTTGGCCAGATCAACCGCCTTGTCAACGGCCTTGAAGGACGTGGCCGAGCCGTCGACCGGAACCAGAATGTGCTTGAACATGGGTGACTCCTCTGTGGTGTGGTGCCCCATTATGGGGACCGGCCCGACGCCACTTCTTGACCCGGATCAAGCGCCTGAGGGGTCCACCACTTCGGCATCCGGGAAACCGACCGCGCGCAGTGTCACCACCAGGGTATCGCGCCAGCCAAAGCCGGCCAGCGGCTGAATCGGTGTGGATTCATGGATGACCCGGTGGTCGTCGAGCAGCAACACCGACCACGGTTCGGTGAGCGTAAACCGTTGGCCGGTGGGGCCAGCGGCATCAAAAACCCGGGTCTCGCCGCCCTTGACGCCCTGGCGGGCCACCAGAAACACCGCCACCAGATCGACGCCGTCGCGGTGTGCGCCCTCGGGAGTGGGGCGACCGATGCCGTCGGTGGTGTCGATACGGAACTGATGCGCCTCGCCGTACCAGGGCTCCACACCCCAGAGCCCGTCGGCCACCGTGCCCAGCCAGCACAGCAAACGCTGCCAGGTCACCGATGCGGTGGTGTCCGGCGCAATCGGCTCAAACCAGCGCGCCATGCCGCCATGCAGCGCGTTGTAGTCCACGCTCTGCCAGTGGGCGCGGTGCGACACCGGTACCACCTGGGCGTCACGAATCATGAAGCTCTCGTGCCGGCGGCGCCGGTAGCGCCCGCCGTCGCGCAGGTAGGCGTCCGGGGGCAGGTGATCCCAGTCGGCGGCCAGCTGGTGCAGCGCCGGCTCCGACAGGCCCGCAGCCTGCCGCACTGCCTGTGCCGACAGCACGCCGTAGCCCTGATCCCTCAGCGTCGCGGCAAGCGCCTCCGGAGCTGTGACGGGCGGGGCAAGAAGACTTTGGGGCATGGCAGCGGGACGGGAAGAACGAGGCGGAAGAAGCGTTTCAGTATGGCAAGGACCTGGCGTCGTGGCATGACCTGGATCAAGCCAGCGCGACACCGGCGCGGCTAAGCTTGCCACTTCGATTTTCGCAAAGCCTCATCATGCCTTATCTCGAGTGGTCGGACGCCTTGGCCATGGACCTGCCGGTCATGGATCAGACGCACCGTGAATTCATTGATCTGCTCGGCGCCGCCGAGATGGCGCCCGACGACCAGTTGCTGGGCCGCTGGCGTGCGCTGGTGGCCCATACCGACGACCATTTCGCCCAGGAAGACCAGTGGATGGCGGCCACCCGGTTCTCTTCGACCAATTGCCACACCACGCAGCACAAGGTGGTGCTGCAGGTTCTGCGCGAGGGACTCGCGCGCGGCGAGCGCGGCGAACTGGACGTCATCCGGGCGATGGTCCGCGAACTGTCGGCCTGGTTCCCGCACCATGCGCAGGCCATGGATGCCGCCCTGGCGCTGCACCTGCGCCGGGTGGGCTACGACCCCGAAACCGGTGTGGTGAGGATGCCCCAGGCGCTGCCCCAGGAGGTCATTCACGGCTGTGGCGGTGACACCTGTTCCGAGCCGGCCACCGCGACCCCGGCGGAGGCGGTCGCCACCCCGGCATGAGCGCCCGTACCGCCCAGGCGCCCCTGGCGGCGCCCGCAGCGTCCAAAACGCCCGCCGCGCCCGGGGCCTTGCGCCATCGCCTGTACGAAGACGTGCAGGCACTGCTCACGGGTACGATGTTTGTGGCGCTGGGCGTGATGATGTTTGCACAGGCCTCGCTGCTCACCGGCGGCACCGCCGGCATCGCTTTCCTGCTGCATTACGGCGCCGGAACAAGCTTCGGCCTGGCGTTTTTTCTGATCAACCTGCCGTTCTACCTGCTGGCCTGGAAACGCATGGGCCCGGCGTTCACGGTCAAGACCTTTGTGGCCGTGGCGCTGCTGTCGCTGTTCACCTGGCTGTTGCCCAAAGGACTGAGTTTCGGCCATGTCGCACCGCCCCTGGCGGCGGTGCTCGGCGGGCTGCTGTGCGGCGCGGGCATGCTGATCCTGTTTCGCCACCGTGCCAGCCTGGGGGGACTCAATGTGGTCGTCCTGCTGCTGCAGGAGCGTTTTGGCTGGCGGGCCGGGTCCGTGCAGCTGGTGCTCGATTCGCTGATTGTCCTGACCGCGCTGTGGATCGCCGATCCGGGGCGGGTGGCGCTGTCGGTCCTGGGCGGTGTGGTGCTCAACCTGGCGCTGGCCGTGAATCACCGGCCCGGCCGCTACGTGGCATTCTGAGCCCGAGACGCGGCGGACCACCGCATGAGCGCCACCCTGATCGTTGCCACCGTGGCACTGGCAGCGGCAATGCTGATGCGGCCCTGGCGCATGCTGCGCGACGGCACACTCGCCACGCCGCTGCTGGCGGCGCTGGTGGTTCTGCCCTGGCTGTGGGCCCTGCCGCGCCTGCACGCCATGCCCTTGCAGCTGCAATGGTCCGGAGCCTGTATGGTGCTGCTGACCCTGGGCTGGCCGCTGGCGGTGCCGGTCCTGCTGCTGGTCGCCTTCATTTCGTCCCTGTGGGCGCCGCTGCCGCTGCTGGAAACCATAGACCTCGCGGTCTGGCTGGGCATCGTGCCGGCCACCATTGCCCTGGCCTTGGGCGGCGCGCTGCGCCGCTGGGTCTGGCATCACCCCTTTGTCTACATCCTCGGGCGCGGCTTTCTGGGCACGGCCGTGGCGGTGTTCGGCGCCGGTTTGCTGGCGCAGTGGAGCGGTCAGGAACTGGCACACGTCAGCACCGGCCTGGGCCTGGTGGCCCGCTGGCTGATGGCCTGGGGCGATGCCTTCATGACCGGCATGATGGCCGCCATCTTCGTCGCCTTCCGCCCGCAATGGCTGGCAACCTGGTCGGACATGATCTACCTCAACAAGAACGCCGATGCCGAACCGGCGATTGATAAAGATCAGAACCGTCCGGACGAACCGGGCGGACAGTAGCGGTCACTGCAACCGGGCGCACCGCGCTCCAGGAGACTGACCGTGAAACTCTTCAGCGATCTGATCGGCACCGACTACGGCCTCATGAGCCTGGTGGTCATCGCCATTACCTTGGGCATGGGTGTCTGGTACGTGCGTTACTTCGTGAACAAGATAAACGAAGACGCGAAAAAGGCGGGCAAGTAAGCCCGCAAGGGACGCTGGCGGTTCAGACCACCAGCGCCAGTGTCATACCGGCCTGGCGCAGCCGGTCGGCCAGCACCACCCCCAACCCGCTGGCCGGCGTCAGAACCCCGCCGCCGGACTTCCCGCCCGGCAATGCGCGGGCGTCCAACGCCAGGGCCAGCGCTGCCTCACACACCATCACCGTCGTGGCGCGGTTGCCGGGGTCACCCGACGCCGCCACCCGCGCGCGGGCCACCGTGCCGCGCGCACCGAAACCCACCAGTTCGCAGCGGAAACCGCCCCGGTTCATGCTGTCTTCGGACGGCCCCTCACCGGGCGCGGGCGCCAGCCGCCGCGCCAGCGCGCGCACCGGGGCGAGCTGGAGCGCCGCCTGCGAGGCGCCCATCCCGGCGCTCACCCCCGCCGCCATCAGCGCCGCCGCCGTGCCGGAGCCGAAACGCAGGTATTCCTGGTAGTGGAAACCGGGCCCGTAATCCAGCAGCGCGGCACTGCGCCGCACCACCCGGGTATTGACGGGGCCCATGAAAAACGGGCCGACCCAGGCCTTGAAATCGGCGTCGCGATGCGGCGCCACGGGGTCCGCATCGGTGGGTCCGGCCGGGGGTCGGGTGTCCGCGGGATTGAGCAGCCACGGGTCGGCCAGGGCATCGGCCTGGCCGGAGTCGAGCATGTTCAGCGCCGACGCCAGCGTGCCGCCATTGAAGCCCCCGCGCAGCGAGAAAGCGGCCTTCACCCCCGTGCAGGGTTCGCCCTGGGCCGCGAAGTGCTGCACCAGCATCGCGGCACCCAGATCGGATGGCACGGAGTCAAAACCGCAGCAGGGGATGATGCGGGTGCCATCGGCGGCTGCCTGCGCATGGTGGCGGTCGATCAGGCCGCGCACCCACGGGGTCTCGCCGGTGATGTCCACATAGTGGGTGCGCTGCGCCACGCAGGCGGCGACCAGGGCACTGCCGAACAGGGCAAACGGCCCGGCCGTGCTGAGCACCACGCGGGTGTCGCCCGCCAGCGCGGCGAGTGCGCGCGCGTCGGCCGCATCGGCCACCACAATGCCGGCATGGGCCGCGCCCGGTCCGGCGGCCTGCCGGGCCGCCTCCAGCTTGTCGCGGTTGCGTCCGGCCAGCGCCCAGCGCAGCCCGCCCCCGTGCGCGGCGAAATACGCCACGGTCTGGCGCCCGACAAAGCCGCTGGCGCCATAGAGAACCACGTCGTAAGGCCGGCTCTTGCTCATGTCACACCCCACATCGACTATCGAATTTATAGCTTGAAAGCACTGCTTTTCGCTGGGTATTGCCCTGTTTTCTTCAAAACTGCCCGGTTTTGCGCCCGAACAGGCCGGCGACGCGACGCAACAGCCATTTGGGGGTGCCGCGCGAGGCCAGAACCGCCGCCTGGTTGACAGCGCCGGGCACACAGATGACGTCGCCGTTCATGCAGGCCGCAAAACCTTCGCGGGCCACCTCCTCGACGCGGCCGATCAGCATCCCGGGCAGGCGCGAAACCTGGGCATTGGCCGCGGCAGCGGAATCGAGCATGGGCGTGGCCGTGATGCCGGGGCACAACGCCGTCACGGTGACGCCGCTGTCACGCAGTTCGACCGCCAGCGATTCGGTCAACGACAGTACATACGCCTTGGTGGCGGCGTAGGTCGCCAGCGAGGGCACCGGCTGGAACGCGGCGATGGAAGCCACGTTCAGCACCCGGCCGGCGCCCCGCTGCGCCATGGCGGGCACAAAGGCCGACAGCAGGGCCGTGAGCGCCGTGATGTTGAGGTCGATCATCTGCCGGTGCACCGACGCCTCCTGACGCACAAACGCGCCCTGGGCCAGCACACCGGCGTTGTTGACCAGCACATCCACCGACAACCCGGCGCGGTCAAGACGGGCGGCCAGTGCGGCGGCCGCGTGCGGCACCGCCAGGTCGGCCGGCTCGACCCGCACGGTAACGCCGTGGCGGGTGCGCAGCGCCGCGGCCAGCGCCTGCAGCTTGTCGGCGCTGCGGGCCACGAGAACCAGATCATGGCCGGCGGCCGCGAATTGGCCGGCCAGCGCCTCGCCAATTCCAGAGGATGCGCCCGTGACCAGGGCAAGGGGTTGGTGGGGGCGGACTCGGGACATCAGGGCTCCGGGGTGAAAAAGACGGACCGCGCGACTCAGTCGACCAGCATGGCGTAGACCATGTCGCGCAGCAGCGGGCGGTAGAACTCCCGCTGGTTGGGTGCCTGGATCATCAGGATCGCAAACAGCTCTTCGGCCGGATCGACAAAAAATGTGGTGCCGGCGATGCCACCCCAGTAGTACATGCCCACGGAGCCCGGGGTGGGCGCCTCGCCGGCGGCGATGCGTACGGCAAAACCCAGGCCGAAGCCGTGGCCCGGCGGCAGCAGGGACGCGCTGGCGCCGGGCGCCACCGGAATGTCGCCCAGGTGGTCGGCGGTCATGTAGTCGACGGTGCGCGGACCCAGCAGGCGCACACCATCGAGTGCGCCCTTGTTCAGCAGAAACTGCAGGAAGCGGGCGTAATCCCGGGCGGTGGACACCAGCCCGCCGCCGCCGCCTTCCATGCGGCCGGGATGGCGAAAATCGGTCACGGGCATGGGCACGCCGCCATCCGGGTCGTGGGCAAAGGGCTCGGCCAGGCGGGGCAGATGCTGTTCGGGCACCGTGAAACCGGTGTCGGTCATGCCCAGCGGCTCGAAGACATGCTCGCGCAGGTAGGTGCCCAGGCTTTGTCCGGCGACCACCTCCACGAGTCGGCCGAGCACGTCGGTGGCGCGGCTGTACTCCCAGACGCTGCCGGGCTGGAACATCAGCGGAATGGCGGCCAGCGCGGCGCAGAACTCGGCATTGCTGCGTTCGCGCGAGCCCAGCCGGGCCTGCGCATATTCGCGCTGCACGCCGGCCACACCCAGGAATTCGTAGGTGAATCCGGCGGTATGGCGCAGCAGGTCCTGCACCGTCGCCGGCCGCGCCGCCGGCACCAGCGTGCGCACGCCGTCGTGCTCCACCGCCACCGGCTGGCCGGCGAATTCGGGCAGGTATTTCGCTATCGGGTCACTCAGCAACACGCGGCCCTGCTCCATCAGCATCAGCGTCGCCACCGACACCAGGGGTTTGGTCATCGAATAGATGCGAAAGAGCGAATCCCGCGCCATGCGGCTGCCAGTGGCGGGGTTCTGCCGGCCCAGGTGCTCGAACAGGGCCACTTTGCCGCGCCGCGCGACCAACACCACCGCGCCGGGCAGGCGGCCGCGGTCCACATCGGCCTGCAGCCGGTCGAGCAGGCGCTGCGCGCGCAGCGGACACAGGCCGACATCGGCGGGGTTGGCCTGGGGCAGGGGCAGGTGGCTGGCGATCATCCGTAACTTCTCCGTGGGGCGGCGGCCGGGGCCGCCGGTTCATGGCAACATCGCTGCCATTGTGCGACCAAGCGCCGGCAAGCGTCCGGCGGAGCCTTATGCATCTGCGTTCCCGACACCCGATACGAACCTTCGTCGCCGGCCTGCTGGCCCTGTTGCCGCTCGCGGCGACGCTGGCGCTGCTGGTCTGGACGGCACGCATCCTGTCGTCGTGGCTGGGGCCCGACAGTCTGGTCGGCTCGCTGCTGACCCGGCTGGGCCTGGGCCTGACCGGCTCGGATGCGGCCGGTTACGCCCTGGGTGTGCTGCTGCTGGCACTGGGGGTGTATCTGTTCGGGCTGCTGGTGGAGACCGAACTGCAACGCGGCCTTGCCCGCGCTTTCGATGCGGTGATGCAGAAAATCCCGGTGGTGCGCACGGTCTACGACGTGGCGCAGAAGCTGGTGGCGCTGGTGGGACCGGGCAAACGGGACGGGATGCCCACCATGAAGCCGGTGTGGCTGCACTTCGGCGGCCCCCCGGCCCCGGGTGAGCCGGCGGCCAGCACCGTGGTGCTGGGCCTGCTGTCGACGCCGGTGCCGGTGCTGATCGGCGGGCAGGCCTTTCATGGCGTTCTGGTGCCGACGGCGCCCGTGCCGGTCGGCGGTGGCCTGATGTATGTGCCCGCCCATTGGGTGGTGCCGGCCGACGTGGGCATGGAGGCGCTGACCAGCATCTACGTTTCCATGGGGGTGACCTCGGGCCAGTACCTCGAAACTATGAAAAAGTGAGCATTCGGCGACCTTTTTGCGCTGGGTATTGACATAAAAGGCCTGTAATCGGGTTTGGCGAGGGCCTGGGGGTCGCCGGCGGCGGCGGCGCGGGGTCTCAAGCGCCTTCGGCCTCCTGCAGCAGGCGCCACATCACCTTGCCGCTGCCGCTCTTGGGCAGGCTGTCGGCGAACTGCACCACGCGCGGCACCTTGTAGACGGCCATGTTGTCGCGGCACCAGTCGATGATGTCCTGCTCGCTCACCTGCCCCTGGTGGCTGGCGCGCAATACCACCACCGCCTTGACCGATTCGCCCCGGTAGGCGTCCTGGGTCGCGATGACACAGGCCTCCTGGACGGCGGGGTGGCGGAACATCAGCGCCTCCACCTCGGCCGGCCAGACTTTGAAGCCCGACGCGTTGATCATGCGTTTGAGCCGGTCGGTCATGAAGAAATAGCCGTCTTCGTCAATGCGTCCCATGTCACCGGACCGGAAGAAGCGCTTGCCCTCCAGGGTGATGAAGGCCTGCGCGGTGGCGTCGGGCCGCTTCCAGTAGCCCTTGAACACTTCGGGTCCGTGGATGACGATCTCGCCCGATTCGCCCTGGGGCAGCTCCTGCAGCGTTTCGGGGTCGATCACGCGGGCATCGGTGCTCATGTACGGGATGCCCAGGCATTGCTGCTTGGGCCGGTCGGGCGGGTTCTGGTGCGAGGGCGCCGCGGTTTCGGTCAGGCCGTAGCCTTCGACGTATTTCAGGCCGAACAGGTCTTGCAGCCGCTGCGCCACCGCCTGCGGCATGGCGGCGCCGCCGCCACCGATCAGCACCAGGCTGGACAGGTCGTAGCGGTCAAAGCGCGGGCTGGCCAGCAGGTCGATGACCATGGTGGGAATGTTGGTCCAGTGCGTGACCCGGTAGCGGGAGATGAGACGCCCGGCCAGGTCGCGCTCCCAGCGCGGCATCAGGATCAGCGTGGCGCTGCCGTAGATGGCCGCGTGCATTACCGACACCATGCCGGTGATGTGGAACATCGGCACCACGGCCAGCGACACGGTCTCGGGCGTGCCCTGGCCCCACAGGCTGGAGGCCATGGCGTTGTGCATGACGCTGGCATGGGTGTGCATGCAGCCCTTGGGCAGCCCGGTGGTGCCGCTGGTGTAGGGCAGGATGGACAGATCCTCCGGGCCGGCGGTGACGGGCGGCAGCGGCAAGTCGTTGGCCAGCGCGTCGTTCCAAGACAGCACCGCGCCACCGGCCAGCGGCGGCAGCGCGTGGTGGGTCAGCAGCCAGTCGGTCCAGACCTCGGGCGGGGCGTCGTCACCGACGATGTTGCCGTCGAAGGCGTCGGTGAAATGGGTGACGATGAGGTGGGCCAGGCGCCGGCCTTCGGGCAACGCGTCGCTGGCGCGGGCGAATTCGGCCGCCAGATCGCCCGTGGTGATGGCGACCCGGGTGTCGGGGTCGGTGATGTAATGCTTGAGTTCTTCGGCGCGGTTCATCGGGTTGACCGGCACCACCACCGCATTGGCCCTCAGGATGGCAAAGTGCGCAATCACCAGCTGGGGGCAGTTCTGCATGTTGACCACCACGCGGTCACCCGCCGCCACGCCCAGCGCCACCAGGCGCGCCGCCAGCCGCTCAGCCTGGGACTGGAGCGTGGCATAGGTGTAGACCCGCCCGAAAAACACGATGGCCGGCTTGCGCGGGTAACGCAGCGCACTGATCGCCAGGTTGTCCCACAGCGAGGTGCACGGCGGATGGATGGTATGCGGCAGGCGCCGGGGCCAGAAACGGTGGTGGGATGGCATGGAGTCTCCTTCTTGTCGCTTGTCGGCCACCGGGGTGGCCGCTGCGGCGCCCATGCTACGGCGGCCGGCACACGGCACGGGGCGCCACCCTGTCGCCGCCGCGACGCCGCGCGGCCTGCGTATCATGGGCGTCATCCCACACAGAACCGGAGACCTCCCATGCATCCTCTGCTGCGAACCCTGCTGGCCTGCGCCACCCTGGCGGTCAGCGCGACCGCGTCCGCCTTTCCCACCAAACCGGTGCGCATCGTGGTCGGCTTTCCGGCCGGCGGACCGCTGGACCAGCATGCGCGGCTGTTGTCCGACCGGCTGCAGGCGGTGCTGGGCCAGCCGGTGCTGGTGGAATACAAGGCCGGCGCCGGCGGCACCGTGGGCGCACAGGAAGTGATGAAAGCCGCACCCGATGGCCACACCCTGATGCTGGCCAACACCGGTGTCATGGTGATCAACCCCGCGCTGTACAGCAAGCTGCCCTACGCCACACTCAAGGACTTCACGCCCATCGCCCGCACCGCGATGCAGCCGCTGGCGCTGCTGGTCAATCCCAAGGTGCCGGCCAACACCCTCAAGGAGTTCATGGACTACGCCCGCACCCGGCCCGGGCAGGTGAATTACGGCTCGGCCGGCAATGGCGGCATCAGCCACCTGGTGCCGGAAATGTTCAAGACCGCCACCGGACTGTTCATGGTGCACATCCCCTACCGCGGAAGCGCGCCGGCCTTCACCGACCTCATGGCCGGCCAGGTGCAATTCATGGCCGAATCGATTCCGCAGGCGGCCGCCTATCACAAGCAGGGCAAGGTGCGCGCGCTGGCCGTGACCAGTCGCGAGCGCAACCCCGCCCTGCCCGACACCCCGACGGTGATCGAATCCGGTCTCAAGGGTTTCGAGGTGGTGGGCTTCTACGGTTTCCTGGCACCGACCGGCACACCCAAAGAGGTGGTCGCCAAACTCAGCGACGCCTTCCGCCAGGTGTTGACCACGCCCGACATTCGCAACCGAATGATCACCCAGGGCGCCGACCCGGCCTTCCTGGGTGCGGACGACTTTGCGAAGTTCCTCGCTGCGGAGATGCCACGCTGGGCCGATGCGGTGAAGAAATCCGGCGCCAAGCTCGATTGACGCGAACGGCTCTTCAGGGCCCGGTCATGCCACGCTCCTCGACCAACCGATTAATTCTTTTTTCATAGCATCATGCGACCATTTCACGCTGGGTATCTGGCATTTTTGCTGGCTTTTTCCGTCGCCACCCCCCTGGCGGCGGCTTTTGACCTCCAGGGCCATCGCGGCGCACGGGGCCTGATGCCGGAAAACACGCTGCCGGCCTTCGAGCGGGCGCTGGCCATCGGCGTGACCACGCTGGAGCTGGACACCGGCATCACGGCGGATGGGGTCGTGGTGGTGTCGCACGATCCGATCCTCAACCCCGACCTGGTGCGCGGCCCGGACGGCCAGTGGCTGACGGCGCCCACGCCGATCCGCTCGCTCACCTGGGCGCAGCTGCAGACCTACGATGTGGGTCGCCTGCGCCCCGGCAGCCGCTATGCGCAGCAGTTTCCGCAGCAGCAGCCCATCGACGTTACCCGCATGCCCCGCCTGGCGG
This sequence comes from Burkholderiaceae bacterium, assembly GCA_016790575.1. Lineage (GTDB taxonomy): Bacteria > Pseudomonadota > Gammaproteobacteria > Burkholderiales > Burkholderiaceae_C > JAEUOU01. The sequence goes on from JAEUOU010000024.1 coordinate 42,154, forward strand.
ACGTGTTTGCACGCGTCAAGGCGCTGGGCGCGGATGCGGTGCAATTCGACATTGAGACCAAAATTGACCCGCGCCGGCCGGATGCCACGCTGGCGCCGGAGCCCTTCGTGCAGGCGCTGCTGGCGGTGATCCGCGAGCACGGCATGGAAGAGCGGGTGATGGTCCAGAGTTTCGACTGGCGCACCTTGCAGCTGCTGCGTGCGCAGGCGCCCAAAGTGCGCACCGTCTACCTCAGCGTCCAGCGGCCGCAGTTCAACTCCATCGAAACCGAGCCCGGTCTGTGGACCGCCGGCCAGCGCCTGGCCGACCATGGCAGCGTGCCCCGGATGGTCAAGGCCGCCGGCGGCCATGTCTGGTCACCCAACTTCAACGACCTCACACCCGCGCTGCTGCGCGAGGCGCAAAGCCTGGGCCTGAAGGTAATCCCCTGGACGGTCAACGAACCGGCCGATATCGCCCGCATCCTTGATCTGCCGGTGGACGGGATCATCAGCGACTACCCCGACCGCGTGCGCTCCGAAATGACGCGCCGCAAGCTGCCGCTGCCGCCCGCCGTGAAGCTCTGACACCCCTCACCCGTGCCCGCGCTGCTGTACCTGCTGGCCGCCTGCAACCTGGTGATCGGCAGCGGGGCGTTCGGGCTGACCGGCATTCTGGCGCCCATGGCCGCGTCGCTGGGCAGCAGTGTGGCCACGACCGGTCAATCCATGACGGTGTACGCCCTGGCCAATGCCATCCTCGCCCCCGCCGTGATGCTGCGAACGGCGCACTGGAGCCGGCGCGCCTGCCTGCAGCTGGCTCTGGCCCTGTTCGCGGCCGGCCAGCTGCTGTGTGCGCTTGCAACCAGCCTGGAGTGGCTGCTGGCCGGGCGGGTGCTGATGGGTGCCGGTGCCGTGCTGACCCCGGTAGCGGCCGGCCTGGCCGTTGCCCTGGTTCCCGCGGCGCAGCGGGGCCGGGCGCTGTCGCTGACTTTCCTGGGCATGAGCCTCAGCTACGTGATCGGCTTGCCGCTGACGGCCTGGGCGGGCACCGCCTGGGGCTGGCGGGTCCCCGTGCTCGCGCTGGCCGCGCTGGCGCTGCTGATGCTGGTGCTGGTCAGCCTGTGGGTGCCCCGTCAGCTGGCCGGCGGTGGTAGCGGCTTCGGCGACCTGCGGCCGCTGCTGGCCCGTCCGGTGGTGCGCCGGACACTGGCGCTGACACTTTTGTATTTCACCGCCATCTTCGCGGTGTTTTCGTACATCGGGCCGGTGCTGCAGGCCCTCAACCCGATGAATGCCGGCGCCCTGTCGACCACCCTGATGGTGTTCGGGCTGGCCGGTGTGGCCGGGACCGTGTCCGGTGGCTGGGCCGCGGACCGCTTCGGTCCCCTGCCCACCCTGCGCCTGCAACTGGCCGGTCTGGCCGCGATGATGGCCCTGGTGCCGGTCACCCAGGGCCTGCCGCAGGCCATGGTCGCCGTTTTTGTGGTCTGGGGCGTCTGTGGCTTCGGCATGATGGCGCCGCAGCAGATACGGCTGGCCACCGAATCGCCCGCCCATGCCCCCTTGCTGATCAGCCTGAATGCGTCGATGCTCTATTTCGGCACCGCCCTGGGCGCGGCGGTGGGCGGTATCGGCAGCGCCTGGATCGGTCTGCGCGAGCTGGCCTGGCTCGCCCTGCCTTTCGCGCTGGCGGGCGGACTGGCCTTGCTGACCTCCCCTTCAACGGAGACTCGTCATGAACGCCCTGACCCAACTGGATGATCTGACCCGCTCGCTCGACGCCGTGCGCGCCGGCCAGCTTGGCACCGCCGCATTCTGCCGCGCGGCCCGCGGACACGACGCGCTGCTGCAGGCTCTGCCACCCCGCTACGGCGAGGTGCTGTTCGGTCTGCTGGATCGACTGGAATCGAGCGCCCTTTTCACCGAGGAGAGCTGCTCCTTCAGCCAGCGCGACCTGCTGGACAGCCTGACGCTGTGGACAGACAAGGCCCGCGCCCAGCTGGACACCCGCCCGTGACCCCCGCCGACCTGACCGACCCGCGGCTGGACGCCACCTGGAAAGGCTTTCCACCCGCGGCAGGGGCGCTGCGCCGCTCGGCGGTGGGCGCGCAAGGCTGGAACCTGCTGCGCGGCGACCTGCCGCTGCCGCTGGCCGTGGTGCACCGCGACGCGCTGGCCCACAACCTGCGCTGGATGCAGGATCTGGTGGCCCGCGCCGGCATCGACCTCGCCCCCCACGGCAAGACCACGCTGTCGCCGCAGCTGTTTCGCGCCCAGCTGGACGCGGGCGCCTGGGGCATCACGGTGGCCAGCGTGGCGCAGGTGGCCGTTGCCCTGGCGGCCGGTGCGCGCCGGGTGCTGATCGCCAACCAGGTGCTGCAGCCGGTCGATCTGTCCGCGCTGGCGGCGCTGCGCCGGGACCACCCGGGGCTGGTGGCGCCCTTTCTGCTGGATTCACCCGCACAGCTGGCCGCCATCGACGCCTGGCACACACAGACCGGCGCCGCACCGCTGGACGTGCTGCTGGAACTGGGCCTGGCGGGCGGGCGCACCGGCTGCCGGGACGCGGCCGACGCGCTGGCCCTGGCGCGGGCAGCGCGGGCAAGCCCCGCCGTGCGCCTGGTGGGCATCGAATGCTACGAAGGCCTGTGGGCCAAGGGCGACGACGCGGCCGACACCACGCTGGTGAACACGCTGATGGCACGGGTGCACGCCCTGGCCGCACAGGCCGAAGCCGAGGGGCTGTTCGAGGCCGACGAGGTGCTGGTCACCGCCGGTGGCTCGGCCGTGTTCGACCTGGTGGCGCGGGCGCTGCGCCCGGCGTTGCAACGCCCGGTGCGGGCGCTGCTGCGCGCCGGCTGCTACGTCACGCACGACGACGGCTTTTACCGCCGCATGAGCCAGGCGGTGAACCGGCGCCTGGGTTGCGGCACCGGGCTGCAGGCCGCGCTGCGGGTGTGGTGTGTGGTGCTGTCCATGCCCGAACCCGGCCTGGCCGTGCTGGGCGCCGGCAAACGCGATGTGTCGACCGACATGGGCCTGCCGGTGCCGCTGGTGGTCAGCCCGGCCGGCACACACACCACCCACCCCGCGCCGGCCCACTGGCAGATCGATGCCCTCAACGACCAGCATGCCTACCTGCGCGTCGGTGACGATGACGCTGGTCTGCGCGTGGGCGACCGGGTGGCCCTGGGCATCTCGCACCCCTGCGCCACCTTTGACCGCTGGCGCTGGATGGCGGTGGTGGATGAAGATCTCAACGTGGTCGATGCGATCACGACAGGATTCTGACGGCCAGCCCGGGCACCGAGGGCTCATGCCAGCGGCAGGCCCGGCGACAACGGGTGGGGGCGGGAACTTGTTGGCACCGGGCGGTATCATCTTTCCCATGCGCCACTGTTTGCTTGTTCTGCTGATCGCCCTGCTGCCCCTGCGCGGCTGGGCAGCGGACACCATGGCGGTGCAAGGTGTGGAAAACTTCGCCAAACATGCGATTTCCATAGCAGGAAGTGACCATTCCACGCTGGGTATGGCCGAATATCCCGCGATTTCAGCGGCTGCCGACGGCCACGGACCCTGTCACGACGCCCTGGCGGCCAGTGAGGGCGGCGAGCCCGACAGCCACCACGCCAGCGCCTGCGGTACCTGCCAGATCTGTCACTTGGCCGTGCTGCTGCAGCCGCTGCCGGCGGCAGCCGAAACGGCGTTACCCGGCGCCCAGCCCGCCTTTCGGGCCGGCGGCCACCGCAGCACGCTGCCGGGTCCGCAGCTCAAGCCGCCCATCGCCTGAGCCGCTTGCCCGGGCCCGGGGCGCCGCAACGGCTGCGCCCAAGCTTCCCCCGAAATGACCCTTGACCGCCCGTTCGGCACCCCATGGTGCCTTGGGCCGACGTCCGCCCGGCACTTCGGGTCCGTTCACCCCATTCAGGAGCATTCATGTTTCACCGTAAAGTTTTCCGGCAGGCTGCCCTCGCCGTCAGTGCCGGGCTGGCGCTGGCGGGAACGGCTGCCGCGCAGGACCTGGACGACGCCTTTCGTCCCGCTGCGGCCGCTGCAGCGTCGCCGCCACAGCTGCCGCCGCCGACCCCACCCGGCCCCCAGCCGGCCAGCGAACGCGGCGCCGCGCTGGCGCAATGGCAGCAGGCCAACGCCCGTGTCGCCGAGTTTCCGCGCGGCCATGTCGACATCCTGCGCTGGGAGAGCGCCCAGAGCGGCGATCCGAAAGCTGCCGTCGGCACCGCTGCCGCCCCGGCAACCACCGCCCTTGCCACACTCGTCACGCAGGCCTTGCAGCAACGCCCCACGCTGGTGGACACCCCCGGCCTGAGCGCGCTTGAAAAAGCCCAGCGGCGAGCCGACATGGCGGAGGTGGTGCGCGAAGTGCAGCGTGCCTGGCTGGCCGCCGTTGCCGCCCGTGCCCGCCTGGCCCGCGCCACGGATACCCTGGAAAACGCCCGCACCGGCGCCGAGCTGGGGCGGCGCATGGTGCTCGCCGGCAACTGGAGCCGCCTGCGCCACCTCAATGAGCTGCAGACAGAAACCGCCGCGCGCCAGAGCTGGCTCGCCGCAGGACTGGCCGAGCGGGTGGCTGTCGAGCAACTGGCCCGCAGCCTGGGGATCTGGCAGCCGCAAGCGCTGGAGGCCATGCGCCGGCACCTGCCTGGCGACCTGCCTGCCCCTGCCAGTACACCGCCCGAGGAACCGCCGCTCGGACCGGAAGGCGCCGCGCTCCATGCCCGGCCGGACTTGCACAGCGAATACGCGGCCGCCGCCCGGTTGCCCCAGGATATCGGCACCATGGCCTGGACCGCCGCCCATGCCCGCGCGCTAACGCAGGCCGTCGACGCGGCGGGACCGGTCACCCTGCCGCCATTGACAGATCGCCGGGCGCTGCTTGACCACCGCAGCGCCCATACCGTGCAGGCCCGCGCCCGGCTTCTGCTGTCGGTCTCGCACCTGCGTTCGCAAGCCCGCGAGGCCTGGGCGGCCCTGCAAGCCCACCACGCCCTGGCCAGACTGGCACAGGACGAAACGCTGGCGCACCAGGAAGCACGGGAGCAGGACGTGCTGCAACGCTACAACGGCATGTTGGTCAGCACCTGGGATCTGCTGGGCGCCGCCCGCGAACGTCTGGCCGCACTCGACAGCGTCACCCAGGCCCGGCTTGCCTACTGGCAGGCCGAGGCAGACTGGCGGGCGCTGCTGGCCGGCGCACCCTATGCGGGGGCCGAAAGTGCCCCGTTTCCCGGCGGCGCCGCCGCCCGTTCCGCAGGAGGACACTGAGATGAAAAGACGCCAGTTTTTTGCCGGCGCCGCACTGGGCGCCGCGGCTGCTGCCAGCGTCAGCCGGGTTGCCATGGCCGCCCTTCCCGAGACCGTCTCGCAGGGCTCTGCGGCCACGGCGCCTCCATGGACCCCGCCCGGCGTCACCGGCGCCGGCCGCCCCTACCAGCCCGTGGTGACCCTCAACGGCTGGACCCTGCCCTGGCGCATGAACCAGGGCGTCAAGGAGTTTCATCTGGTCGCGGAACCGGTCGTGCGCGAGATGGCGCCGGGGTTTCTGGTCAACATGTGGGGCTACAACGGTCAAAGCCCCGGACCGACCATTGAGGTGGTCGAGGGGGACAAGGTTCGCCTGTATGTCACCAACCGCCTGCCCGAGGCCACCACCATCCACTGGCATGGTCAACGTCTGCCCAACGGCATGGATGGGGTCAGTGGCCTCAACCAGCCCTCCATCGGACCCGGCAAGACTTTTGTCTATGAGTTCGAGGCCCGCCGACCCGGCACCTTCATGTACCACCCGCACGCCGATGAGATGACGCAGATGGCCATGGGCATGATGGGCTTCTGGGTAACCCACCCCCGCCAGAAGCATCCGCTGATCGACGACGTGCAGCGCGACTACTGTTTCCTGCTCAACGCCTTCGACATCGAGCCCGGCAGCATGACACCCCAGGTCAACACCATGCTGGATTTCAATATCTGGGCCTTCAACAGCCGCGTGTTCCCGGGGCTGGATCCGCTGGTCGCGCGACTGGGTGACCGGGTGCGGGTGCGGGTGGGCAATCTGACGATGACCAACCATCCGGTGCATATCCACGGCATCGAGTTCGAGGTCACCGGAACCGACGGCGGGCCGGTTCCCCGGTCGGCACGATGGCCCGAGGTCACCACCGACATTGCCGTGGGACAGATGCGTCAGATCGAGTTCCTCGCCGATGAGCCGGGCGACTGGGCCATGCACTGTCACAAGAGTCACCACACCATGGGCGCGATGGGCCACAGCGTGCCCACGATGATCGGCACCGACCACCGGGGCCTGGTGGCACCGCTGCAGCGGGCCAATCCTGGTTACATGGTGATGGGCGAGCGCGGCATGGCCGACATGAAGGAAATGGAAATGGAGTTGCCCCCCAACACCGCACCCATGATGAGCGGCTTTGGCCCTTACGGACCGATCGGCATGGGCGGCATGTTCACCTTGCTGAAGGTGCGCGCCGACCAGAAGCCGGGCGACTGGAGCGATCCCGGGTGGTATTCCTTGCCCCGTGGCACCCAGGCCCGTGAAGTGGCCCAGGCCCCGCAAGTGCGCCGCGCAGCCGCAACCCCGGCCCCCAATGGCAGCGCTGCCGCACAGGCGCGCAAGCCCCAGGGACATGCCCATTGAACGCACGGAATCCCCATGAAACGACGAATTTTTCTGACCGCCGCGGCCGCATGGGCTGCAGCAGGCGCCGGCCCCGTACTCGCACAGCCGTGGCCGGGCGGCCCTTTGGTGGAGGTCTGGAAAGACCCGAACTGCGGCTGCTGCAAAGACTGGATGCGGCACCTCGAAGCGAACGGCTTCGCGGTGAAGGCCCATGACCAGGGCAACGCCGCGATGCGGCGGCGCCTGGGATTGCCGGAGCATCTGGGGTCCTGCCACACAGCGCTGGTCTCTGGCTACCTGATCGAAGGCCATGTCCCGGCGCGCGAAGTGCGACGACTTTTGCGCGAGCGCCCCGATGCCTTGGGCCTTACCGTCCCGGGCATGCCGATCGGCTCACCCGGCATGGACGGCCCCGAATACGCCGGCCGCAAAGACCGGTACGACGTGCTGCTGGTCGACAAAAAGGGCAAGCCGCGCGTCTACCAGACCTATCCCTGACCACCCCAAGCGGTGCCGCCACCGGCGCTCGCGGTCTGCCATGCACCCATGCACCCATGCACACCCACACGCTCCCGAAAGGAAACACCATGAGATTGCCCCACCAACTGCTTTGCGCCCTGACGGGCATGGCTGTAGCGCTGGCGGCGCAGGCACAGAGCCCCGCAGTTCCTTCGGCGCCGCCGGCCACCGCCGCTGCGTCCAGTCCGGCCGCCAGCGCTGCCTGGACGGCGGCTGAAGTGCGCCGGGTCGACCGCGCGGCCGGCAAAGTCACACTGCGACACGAAGCCATTGCCAATCTGGATATGCCACCGATGACCATGGTGTTTCGTGTCACCGAGACCGCAATGCTCGAAGTCCTGGCGGCCGGCGATCGTGTGCGCTTCACCGCCGATAAGATTCGGGGCGAGTACACCGTGACCCAGATCGAAAAGGCAAGCCCCTGACCATGAATGACGCAGCCCCGGGCCGGGGCGCCATCACCGACGTCGCCGGCATCGAGGTCGGCCATTTCACCGACCCGCGCCGGCCCACGGGCTGCAGCGTGGTGATTGCCCGCGGCGGTGCCGTGGGCGGCGTGGATGTGCGCGGCGCCGCGCCCGGCACCCGGGAAACCGACCTGCTGGACCCGGTCAACACCGTGGGCACGGTGCATGCCGTGCTGCTGTCCGGAGGCAGCGCCTGGGGGCTGGACGCGGCCGGCGGCGTGATGCGCTGGCTGGACGGCAAGGGCATCGGCCTTGAGGTGGGGGGTGCAAGGGTGCCCATCGTGCCGGCGGCGGTGCTGTTCGACCTGCACGTGGGGAACGCCTCCGTGCGGCCCGACGCGGCGGCCGGGTATGCGGCCTGCGAGGCGGCATCGCGGGCCGCGCCGGCCGAGGGGAACGTGGGCGCCGGGGCCGGGGCCACCGTCGGTAAACTGTTCGGCATGGCCCACGCCATGAAAGGCGGCATCGGCACGGCCTCGGTGAAGGTGGAGGGCGTCACCGTGGGGGCGCTGGTGGCCTGCAACGCCCTGGGCGACGTGCTCGACCCCGACACCGGGGCGCTGGTGGCCGGCGCGCGCCTGCCCGGCAGCCGCGCGCTGCGCGACGCCCGGCGCAGCCTGCTGCGCGGCGAGCCGCCGCTGGCCATCCTGGCCGGCACCAACACCACCATCGGGGTCATCGCCACCGATGCGCCACTCACCAAGGTGCAGGCCCGCCGCCTGGCGCAGGTGGGCCACGACGGACTGGCCCGCGCCATCAACCCGGTGCACACCCTCTCCGACGGCGACACGCTGTTTGCGCTGGGCACCGGCCTGGCGGCCCGCTCGCCCGGCATGACGGTGCTCTGTGTCATGGCCGCGGAAGCCGTGGCGCAGGCGACAGTCCGTGCGGTAACCCAAGCCACCGAACTGCGCCTGGCGGGCCTGGAACTGCCCGCAGTCCAGCGGCCCGATTCGACAGGAGCAGGCCGTGGCTGACACCGGCACAAAGCCTTCGACCGGTCAGTCGCTGCGCGAGCTGTGGGTCGCCTTGCAGGCGCTGCTGCTGTCGGCTGGCCCGATTGTGGTGCTGGCCATCGGGCTGGTGGTTGCAGCGTTCTGGTGGCTGCAGCCGAATCCGCCGACCTCGGTCCGACTGGCCACGGGCCCGGCACAAAGCGCCTATGACGAATTCGGTCGCCGGTATGCGGCGCATCTGGCCGCACATGGCATTCAGGTTGAACAGATTGCCACCGAGGGGTCACAGGACAACTTGCGCCGGCTGCAAGAGGGCTCCGTCGACCTGGGTTTCGTTCAGGGAGGCAGCGACGACCTGTCCGCAGGCCGGCCGGACGAGCAGACCGACGCGCTGCTGACACTGGGCAATCTGTTTCTTGAGCCGGTCTGGGTGTTCTATCGCGAGGCATCCCTGCCGGCCGCATCCCCGCGCAAGGCAGGTGCCGCCGAGCCACCGGGATTGGCCCGCTACACAGGGCTGCGCATGAACATCGGCACCGCGGGCAGCGGCGGCCCGGCGCTGGTCCACCGCCTGCTGGACATCAATCGCATTGACGCCGCGCAGATGCGGCTTTCCTACCTGGCAGCAACCCCGGCCGTGGTGGCTTTTCTGGGCCAGGAACTGGACGTACTGGTTTTCGTCTCGGCGCCCGAAGCGCCCATGGTGCAGATGCTGCTGCAGACCCCCGGGGTTCGGCTGGCCAGCTTCGCCCAGAGCGAGGCTTATGCGCGCCGGCTGCGTTTTCTCTCGCCCGTGGTGCTGCCGCGCGGTGTGGTTGATCTGGCGGCCGACCTGCCCCCCGAGGATGTTCGACTGGTCGCGACAACCACCAGCCTCCTGGCCCGCGATGGCACCCATCCCGCACTGCTGCAATTGTTCTCGCAGGCCGCCGCGAAGCTGCACGGTGGCGCCGGCTGGTTCAACCGGGCGCGGGAGTTTCCAAATGCGGCACACAGTGAACGGCCTCTGGCCCGGGAGGCCGAGCGCCAGATGACCGGCGGCCCACCCTGGCTGCAGCGGTACCTGCCGTTCTGGCTGGCCAACCTGGTGGAACGCATGTGGCTGGTTCTCGGTCTGATCCTGGCCATTGTGCTGCCCTTGTCACGTATCGTGCCCCCGTTGTACGACCGGCGCATCCGATCCCGCGTGTTTCGCTGGTATGCCCAACTTCGGGGCATCGAGGATGCACTGGCCGCCGGCGTCCGCCCGCAGGCCATCCTGCTGAACGAACTCGACCAACTGGACCGGCACGTGGCCACCATCACGGTACCGCTGTCGCACGCCGATGAACTCTATGCCCTGCGCCAGCACATCGCCCTGATCCGCAGCCGCTACCCGGCGCAGTGAACGCCGGCGGACCCGGTCCGCTTTCGGCGCCGGTCTATTCCGCGTCCGGCAGGCGGCTGAGCGAATTGAGCAGCGCCTGCTGGGCCACGTCATCCAGGGCCTGATCGACGATCTGGCCACTGGAGATGATCCGGATCATGCCTTTGGCCAGCAGGCGGTTCATGGTCCGTCGGGACATCGAATGGGCGGTGCCCCGCAAGGCGGTGAACATGAACAGGGTCCGGTGCGGGCTGATCCACGACAGCTGCAGGCGCTCCCACTTGCCATCCAGCATCAGTTCAACCCAGGCACCATCGCCGATCAGACCATTGCCTTCGGGTACCGGCGCGGCAGTCGGCTCGGGCTGTCCGGTGTGTGCCAGATCGAGTGGCAACACCGAATCGGCCTCCAGGTAGCCGGCGCCATCGGTTTCGTCCTCGGCGAGCCAGGGTGTTTCGGCAAAATCCTCGGTGACCGAAACGCCTTGCGCAAGATCCTCGGCGCTGCTGATGGCTGCGCTTTCGGAGGGTGGCACAGTGGCGGAAACGACCGACTCTTCCGCCGCCGCGCCGGCCGCTTCCCGGGCGGGCCGGATTTCCTGCAGCACTTCCTCATGCCAGCCGATGAGCTGATCGAAGAATCGGGTGATCAGATCGGGCGGGTAGTTGATCACCTGCAAGCCCGCCCGCAGCGTGGACAACACCCCGGGAATGATCTGCACCAGTCGCGCCGGGTTCTTGCGCGAACGGGCCGGCTGCACGCTCCACAACAGGTCGTCAACCACATGGGTCAGACGATGTTGTTCGTCGACACCGACAGACGGGTTGAGCTGCGCCTCGGCAACGGCCTGGGCCCAGGGGCCACTGACAAATTCCACCACCGGCCGGGGAATCGCTTCCTCCAGCAGCGAGGGGCGCCATTCGTGCACCAGACGCTCGGCAAGCAGGTTACGCTGCTCGATGTGCAGCAAGCGGCGGGCGGTTTCTTCGCGCAACTTGGTCTGTGTGCGGTCGTCTCGCTCCCACTGCTGCTGCAGGCGTTCCAGTTCCAGGGCGAAGTATTGTGACCGCTCTTCGGCTGCACTGGCAGCCAGGGTCTGGATCGCACGTCCGACGTCACGCACAAAACGGTCGAAGCCCGGCTCGCTGTCGGTGGCAAAGGCCAGGCTGCGATCGGTGACCCGCTCCAGAAACTGGCGCGCGGGATGGCGCGCGTCGCTGAAAAAGCGCGCATCGGACTCCGACAGCTCCATCAGGGTGGGCCCCAATTCCTCCAGCAAGGCCCGCACCCGAGGCAGCAGTCGCTCGTCCAGCGTCAGGTTGTCGAGAACCATGCGAGTCACTTCCTGCCCGATCTGCCGACCGAGCCAGCGCCCTTCCGATCCAGCCCTGCGCATCGAATCGACCTGCTGGGCGGCCGCGTCGCCGGCTTCGGCGCTTTTCTGGCGCTTTCTCAGCTCCAGTCGCTGGATCATCGCCTCGACCTGCTTCATGTCCTGCAGCGCCTGAATGGAGGCCGGCACCGTATGCAGGAAATCCACGCCACCGGTCAGCGACCCCATGGCAGCCAGGTCCGCGGAAAACAGGCGCCGCAATCGGTCCAGGGTGAGCAGGGTGCGGGCCGTTTCACTGAGGCGCTCGGGGGTCTTGGCCGTTTCTGCCGTGGCAACGGCCGGGGTCAGTCCGGCCGGCTCCACCCCCGTGGACTGCAGCCACTCCGACAATTCCCGATAAATCTGACGCAGACCGACGCCCAGCCGACCGGCCGCAATTCCGAGCAGTTCCCCACGATGCTCGCGGGACGGCACAAACACCGCCACCGCATCACGAAGGGCCTTGGCAAAGAACTCCGGACGCAGCGGGTTGATGGCTGGCTGCACCGTGATCCAGCCCATCAGCGCGCTCATCAACGCATTCAGCCGCGGCAAGACCGGCTCGACGACAAAAATCAGCTCCTGCTGCACCCGTGCGAGCTCGATGCTTTCGTCAAGCTGGTGCATGTCCAGCAGCTGAATGTCTTCGAAACGCACCAGCGGCTTGTCCGGCCCATCTGCCAGCCCGCCATAGGCCAGGACCCGGATCTGTCCGGCGAACGCATTGCACAAGGGCTCCCGACTCGCACCCAGGTGCCGAATGATTGTTACCAGCTCGGGGCGCAAAGTCGCCCCTTGGGGCTTCTTGAAGGCATGCAGGCCGGCCGCGATCTGGAGGCCGTCGAGCACATTGCCCATCAGCGCCGGCATCTGGGACATCACCAGTTCCATGCAGGAGCCGAGGGTTGCCTTCCCGGACGAATGGTCGTCGACGAGGCCAAACTTGCGCATGGGCATTCGTTTCATGGTCGGGAGCCCCCAGGTATCACCGTGCGTGGGCCGCTTCACGGCCCCGATTGTCACTTCAGTGCTTTATACCGCACGCGCTTGGGTTTGGCACCTTCCTCACCCAGGCGCTTCTTCTTGTCAACTTCGTACTCCTGGTAGTTGCCGTCAAAGAACACCCACTGGCTGTCACCCTCGGCCGCGAGGATGTGCGTACAGATGCGGTCCAGGAACCAGCGGTCGTGGCTGATGACAAGAATGGAGCCGGCAAATTCCAGCAGGGCATCTTCCAAAGCCCGCAGGGTTTCCACGTCCAGGTCGTTGGACGGTTCGTCCAGCAGCAGCACGTTGCCGCCGGCAATCAGCGTCTTGGCCAGGTGCAGGCGACCACGCTCGCCGCCCGACAGCATGCCGACTTTTTTCTGCTGGTCGCCGCCGTTGAAGTTGAAGCGGCCGCAATAGGCCCTGCTGGCCATCTGGAACTTGCCGACGGTCAGGATGTCCAGCCCGCCCGAGACGTCTTCCCAGACCGTTTTCTCGTTCTCCAGGACGTCGCGATTCTGGTCGACGTAGGCCATCTTCACCGTCTGGCCGATCACTACGTGGCCCGAATCGGGCTGTTCACGCCCGGCGATCATCTTGAACAGGGTGGACTTGCCGGCCCCGTTCGGGCCGATGATGCCGACAATGGCGCCGGCCGGCACGCTGAAGCTCAGGTTGTCGATCAGCACCCGGTCACCGAAGGATTTGGTGACGTTGTGGAATTCGATCACCTGGCTGCCCAGGCGGTCGGCCACCGGAATGAAGATCTCCTGCGTCTCGTTGCGCTTCTGGTATTCGTAGTCGCTCAGTTCCTCGAAGCGGGCAATGCGGGCCTTGCTCTTGGCCTGGCGGCCCTTCGCATTCTGGCGCACCCACTCCAGTTCTTTCTTCATCGCCTTGGTTCGTGCGTCCTCGGTGCGCTGCTCCTGCTCCAGGCGGGCTTCCTTCTGCTCCAGCCAGGTGGAGTAGTTGCCCTTGTACGGAATGCCGCGGCCGCGGTCCAGTTCCAGGATCCATTCGGCGGCGTTGTCCAGGAAATAGCGGTCGTGGGTGATGGCCACCACGGTGCCCGGGAAACGCTGCAGGAATTGCTCCAGCCAGTCCACGGATTCGGCGTCCAGGTGGTTGGTGGGTTCGTCGAGCAGCAGCATGTCGGGGCGGCTGAGCAGCAGGCGGCACAGCGCCACGCGGCGCTTTTCACCGCCGGAGAGCTTGCCGATCACTGCGTCCCACGGTGGAAGGCGCAGCGCATCGGCGGCGATTTCCAGCTGATGCTCGGAGGCATCCCCCGCGGTGGCAATGATGGCTTCGAGTTTGGCCTGTTCGGCCGCCAGTGCGTCGAAATCGGCGTTCTCGTCGGCATAGGCGGCATAGACCTCGTCCAGGCGCTGTTGCGCTGCCTTGATCTCACCCATGCCGTTTTCCACCGACTCGCGCACGGTTTCGTTCGGGTCGAGCTGCGGCTCCTGGGGCAGGTATCCGATCTTCAGGCCGGCCATGGGAATGGCCTCGCCCTCGATCTCTGTGTCGATGCCGGCCATGATCTTGAGCAGCGTGGACTTGCCGGAGCCGTTGAGGCCCAGCACGCCGATCTTGGCGCCGGGGAAGAAGGACAGGGAAATGTCCTTGAGGATTTCGCGTTTCGGCGGCACGATCTTGCCGACGCGGTTCATGCTGAAAACGTATTGAGCCATGGTGTGATCTTGCGGGCTTAACCCGGGAAAAAAGCGCATCGAACGGCGCCAGAACGCCAATTATCGGCTCATGCGACAATACGGCCGTCAGGGCGCACCAGTTCGCCCCGACGACAGCAGATTGCTGGGGGTGTTCCCGAATCCGGAATCCGCACCCGAACCACAAACCCGATCGGTCTTTGACTGGCCCGGCACCCCGCCGGAACAGGCCGATTCCCAAGCGCCCAGGACGGGCGCCTCCATGAATGAACTTTGACGAACTGAACCTGGCTCCGGCCATTCTGAAGGCCGTGCACGAGCAAGGCTACGAAACCCCTACCCCCATCCAGGCCCAGGCGATTCCCGCTGTGCTGGAAGGCCGCGATCTGCTCGCCGGGGCGCAGACCGGCACCGGCAAGACGGCCGCCTTCACGCTGCCAATGCTGGACAAACTCAGCCGGGTCGAACCGGGCCGCAACCGGTTTGGCGGCAAAGCCATCCGCGCTTTGGTGCTGACACCCACCCGCGAGCTCGCCGCGCAGGTCGAAGAGTCGGTGCGTGACTACGGCAAATACCTGCAGATCAACTCGGCCGTGATCTTCGGTGGCGTGGGCATGAACCCGCAGATCAGCCGGATCAAGAGCGGCGTGGACATTCTGGTGGCCACACCCGGCCGCCTGCTGGACCTGCAGGGCCAGGGCCACCTCGACCTGTCCACCGTGGAAATCCTGGTACTGGATGAAGCCGACCGCATGCTCGACATGGGCTTCATCCATGACGTGAAAAAGGTGCTGGCCCTGCTGCCGCGCGACAAACAGAGCCTGCTGTTCTCCGCCACCTTCAGCGACGAAATCCGCGACCTGGCCGGCGGCCTGCTGAAAAACCCGCAGAGCATCCAGGTCACGCCCAGCAACACCACAGTGCAGCGCATCACGCAGGTGATCCATCCGGTGGGGCGTGGCAAGAAAAAGGAGGTGCTGGTGCACATCATCAACCAGCACAACTGGAGCCAGGTGCTGGTGTTCACCCGCACCAAGTTCGGCGCCAACAACGTCGCCGACTACCTGACCAAACACGGCATCCAGGCCATGGCGCTGCACGGCAACAAGAGCCAGACGGCGCGGACCCAAGCGCTGGCCGGCTTCAAGAGCGGCGACATCCGCGCGCTGGTGGCCACCGACATCGCGGCCCGCGGCATCGACATCGAAGACCTGCCGCATGTGGTCAACTATGAAATCCCCAACGTGCCCGAAGACTATGTGCACCGCATCGGCCGCACCGGCCGCGCGGGCAAGGAAGGCCAGGCTGTCAGCCTGGTCTGCCTGGATGAAGAAGGCTTCATGATGGAGATCGAGCGCTTCACCAAGCAGGAAATCCCGGTGCAGATGCTGGACGGTTTCGGTCCCGAGCCGGGCGAAAAAGCCGAGCCGATTGCCATGGGCCGGCAGACCATCTGGGGCGGTGCGGGCAAGCCGCCGAGTCGGGATGTCATGGCGGCGGCTGCAAAAGCCGCGCGCCAGGAGATGATGCAGCGCATCCGCGACAACAAGACCGAGCGCTCCGGCGACGGCCGCAGTGAGGGCCGCGGGGACGGCCGCAACACCCGTCGCGGTGAGTCCCGCAGCGACGCCGAACCGCGTGCCGGCGACGGCAGCGGCCGACCGCCAGGCCGTAACGCGCGCCGGGGTGGCAACGCGCCCCGCGGACCCCGCCAGGGTGGCCAAGGCGCCGGCAGCAACCCGAATCCGGCAGCCGCGCGGTCTGACGTGCCCCGCAGATACGACGACGGCGACGAAGACCGCGAGCCCGATTTCCTGCCGCGCCATGTGGACCCGCTGAAAACCAGCCTGCACAATCGGCGCAATGACCAACGCAAACCCAGCCACGGCGCCCAAGGGCAGCCGGACCCTATGCGCACCAGCATCGACCTCATGTCGCAAGGCAACCGCCGCGGCGGCGGCGGCGGGCAGAACCGCTCTGGTGGCGGGGGCTTCCGGTCTCGTGGGCCGGGAAATCCTGGCCGCTCTTCCGGGCGCTGAACCGCCCGCGGTGGTCCATGCGCTGGTCCGCCGCCCGCTGGACGGCGCGCCGGCGGGCATCCACCAGCAAGTGGTGGACTTTGCGGCTTTGCCGCCGCTGGCGGCGGCCGACGAGGTCTATATTGCCCTGGGCACAACCATCAAGGCCGCCGGAAGCCAGGCCGCGTTTCGTGCGGTCGATTTCGACGCCGTGGTCGCGGTCGCCCGCGCGGCCCGCGCGAGTGGCGCCTCACGAATCGGGGTTGTCAGCGCATTGGGCGCCGATCCGCAATCGCCCGTTTTCTACAACCGGGTGAAGGGCGAAATGGAACGCGCCGTTTCGGCCTTGGGCTTTGAAACCGTCGTATTCGCCCGCCCCTCCCTGTTGCTGGGCGACCGCGATCGGCTCGGGCAGCCCCGGCGGTTCGGCGAGCAGCTTGGCCAACGGGCGATGCGGTGGGTGGGCTCGGTGGTACCGGCCCGCTGGCGCGCGATTGACGCGCGCGATGTGGCGATCAGCCTGGTTGAAGCCGTGCGCACCGGCAGTCCAGGTGTGCATGTCCTGTCCTCTGAAGCGCTGCGACGCGATTGACCATGGCCGCGACCTCAAACGCTCGGACCACGGTTTTGAGCGCGCGTTGCTGCGGCTGAAGGCGCCGACGCCTTCCGGTCAGCCCGCAACCGGTCGGTTGAGGATGTTTAAGGCCGATACCCATCGAAAAACGGTCTTCTTTTGCTATCTTTTCAGGATTATTCGGCATCGACCGGGTCTGCCTCACCTGGCCGCGGTGCGTCTCGCGGTTCGATGATGAAATCGTGCAATGCCTGCGCCGCAGGGCCCAGCTGATCGCCGCGCCGGCTCAGCAGCGCGATCGAGCGGTGAACCACCGGGGCCGTCAGCGGGACTCCGACCAGTTCATGACTGCCCCGCGGCAGTGCCAGCTGGGGAACGGCCGCGACGCCCAGTCCTGCGGCGACCAGGCCCAGCAGCGTGTGAACATGGCGGGCCTCGAACACCGGCTGCGGGCGCCAACCGAGACCCGCCAGCGCCTTTTCCAGCAGAAGCCGATTGCCGGAGGTCTGTCCGACCGACAGCAAAGCTTCGCCGCGCAAGTCGTCCCAGCGCACCTGGCGACGGGTAGCGAGGCGATGGTCGCGACGGCAGGCAAGAACGAAGCGTTCGCGCAGCAGCGGTGTCCAGCGCAGGGAGGGTTCGTCCGCGCCGACGAAATTCAGACCGAAATCCGCCTCGCCGGACAACACCACCGCCAGCGCCTCGTGCGCGTGCGCGTCGTGGACCCGCACCCGGATTGCCGGATACCGGGCGTGAAAGCGCTGCAGCACGCCGGGAAGGAAATGCAGCGTTGCCGACGGGACACAGGCGATCGTGACCCGGCCGGTCCGCTGAGCCGCCAGCGCCTCGATGCCCAGCAAGGTGCCGTCCAGGTCGTCGAGCAGGTTCTGCACTTTCAACGCAAACTGGCCCCCGACCGGAGTCAGCGCCACCCGACGGGTCGTGCGTTCGACCAGGCGGACACCCAGGGCGGACTCCAGTTTCTCGATGCGGCGCGACAGGGCGGGCTGCGACAGGTGCACCGCGTCGGCCGCGGCGCGAAAGCTGCCCAGCCGCGCCAGCGCAGCGAAGGCCTCCAGGTCGGCCAGGTCGAATCGGCGTGCGGGCAGGTTATTCATGTTTTGAAAGCATTAATGAATCCGAATTATGCAATTCACTTTCTTGGCACCTGCTACCACAATGCCATCCGACATCCACCGCAATCGGGCCGGCGTGGCCCCAGGAGACATTCATGGATCTGAAACTGAACACCAGGACGGCGCTGGTCACCGGGGCGAGCGTAGGCATCGGCCGTGCCATCGCCAAGGCCTTGGCCGCTGAAGGGGTGCGCGTCGCCGTCTCGGCGCGCCGGACCGACAAGCTGCAGGAGCTGGCGGCTGAAATCTCGGCGGCTGGCGGCCACGCGCCGGTACTGATCGCCTGCGACCTCTACGCCGACGATGCCGCCGCGCGGCTCGCCGCCGAAGCCATCGCGGGACTGGGACAGGTGGACATCCTGGTCAACAACGCCGGCGGCTCGCGCAGTTTCAAGGAGCTGCATGTCAGCGAAGACGCCTGGCAGGAAGCCATCACGCTGAACTTCCACCGCCCCCGACAACTCGCCGACGCGCTGATCGACCCGATGATCGAACGTCGCTGGGGCCGCATCATCAACATCACGGGCAAAAGCGAACCCGAACACATCAACGGCGCTTTCTGCGCCAAGGCCGGCATTCATTCCTGGGCCAAAGGGCTGAGCCGCATGGTGGGCAAACACGGTGTGACGGTGAACTGCATCCCTCCCGGGCGCATCCACTCCGAACAGATCTTTCGCAACTACACGCCCGAATACCGCGCATGGCAAAGCGAGAACGAAATTCCGGTGGGCCGTTACGGCGAACCGGAGGAACTGGCCGATCTGGTGACCTTCCTTGCCTCGCCCCGCGCGGCCTACATCACCGGCGCGGTGATTCCGGTTGATGGGGGTTTGCGCCGGTACCAGTTCTGATTGATGCCCGCATACTGGCCATCCGGACGACACACAGGAGACAACATGCCTTTCGATCCCACCCTTTCCCGCCGCCGCCTGCTGGCCGGGGTTGCCGCCACACTCGCCCTGCCCGCCGTGCGTGCCCAATCGGCCTGGCCCAGCAAGGCCGTGCGATTTGTCGTGCCCTTTGCCCCCGGTGGCACCAGCGAGATCGTCGCTCGCTCGGTCGCGGCGGAACTGACCAAACAGCTTGGCCAGAGCGTGTACGTCGAAAACAAGCCCGGCGGCGCCGGGATGACCGCGATGCAGGAGGTCGCCAAGGCCCCGCCCGACGGCCACACGCTGATCCTCACCCATGTGGGCACGCTCGCGGTCAATCCCTACATGCTCAAGAACCAGCCCTACGACGTGAACCGGGATTTCGCGCCGGTCACCCTGCTCGCCAAGGTGCCCAACGTTTTCGTCATCCATCCGGATGTTCCGGCCAGGAACTTCCGCGAATTCGTGGACTACGCCCGCAAAAATCCCGGCCTGCTCAATTACGGCAGCGCCGGCAACGCCAGCGCCGGGCACCTGGCGATGGAATACCTCAAGCTGGTGACCGGCATGTTCCTCACCCATATTCCCTACCGCGGCACGGGTCCGCAACTGACCGATCTGCTGTCCGGGCGCACCCAGGCCAGTTCGGCCGGCATGCCGGCGCTCGGCGCGCACATCCGCTCGGGAAAGCTGCGCGCCATTGCGGTTGGCACACCGCAACGAATTCCCGCATTGCCGGATGTTCCCACCGTCCAGGAAATGGGCTACAAGGACTTCGAAACGTCACAGTGGTACGGCATCCATGTGCCAGCGGGCACCCCGACCGACATCATCCGCCGGCTGCAGGAAGAATCGCACAAGGCGCTGCGATCAAGCGCCGTGACCGAGCGCTTTGCCACCGACAACGCCGTGGGCGGTGGCGGGCCGGCGGCCGAGTACGCAGCGTTCATCGCCCGGGAGCAACGGATCTGGAAAGACATCGTCGCCCGCGCGGGCATCAAACCCGACTGACACCGACCCGCAGGTGGCCACGCCGCGGGGCAACCTGCCTCCGACCGGCGGCGCGGGCACATGCGAACACACTCCATGACTGTTGAGCCTGACATCCTCGTCATCGGCGGCGGCAACGCCGCCCTGTGCGCCGCCCTGACCGCCCGGGAAGCCGGGGCAACCGTGCTGTTGCTGGAGGCGGCCCCCCGCGCCTGGCGGGGCGGCAATTCCATGCACACCCGCAATCTGCGCTGCATGCATGATGCGCCGCAGGACGTACTGACCGATGCCTACCCCGAGGAGGAGTTCTGGCAGGACCTGCGAAAGGTCACCGCGGGGCGCACCGACGAGGCGTTGGCCCGGTTGGTCATCCGCGGCTCGGCCACGGTGCGGCCCTGGATGCGCCGCCATGGTGTGCGCTTCCAGCCTTCGCTGTCGGGGACACTGCACCTCAGCCGCACCAACGCCTTCTTCATGGGCGGGGGCAAGGCGCTGGTCAACGCCTATTACCGCAGCGCTGAGGCGCTGGATGTACGCATCCGCTACGACACCGCCGTCGAACGCCTGGAAGTCACCGACGGCCGCTTCGTCGCCGCACACACGGCAAACGGCGAACGCATCACGGCCCGTGCCTGCGTGCTGGCCTGCGGCGGCTTCGAATCCAACCGTGACTGGCTGCGCGAAGCCTGGGGACGCAACGCGCGCGGCGAATGGCCAGCCGACGAGTTTCTGATCCGGGGAACCCGCTTCAACCAGGGCAGGGTGCTGCGGCAACTCATGGACCACGGCGCCGACACCCTGGGCGACCCGACACAGGCCCACATGGTGGCGATCGACGCGCGTGCACCGCTGTACGACGGCGGCATCTGCACCCGGGTCGACTGTGTCTCCCTGGGCATCGTGGTCAATGCCCAGGCCCAGCGCTTCTATGACGAGGGCGAGGACTTCTGGCCCAAGCGCTACGCGATCTGGGGCCGACTGGTCGCGCAGCAGCCGGGCCAGCGTGCCCACAGCATCATCGACGCCAAGGCGGTTGGCCGATTCATGCCGCCGGTTTTCAAGGGGGCACAGTCCGACACACTGGCCGGGCTGGCCGTCCAACTGGGGCTGGACCCGGCGGCGCTGGAGGCCACCGTGCGGGCCTACAACAGCGCCTGCCAGCCCGGGCAGTTCGACCACGCGGTCCTGGACAACTGCCGCACCGAGGGCCTCACCCCGCCCAAGACCCACTGGGCCCTTCCACTGAATCAGCCGCCCTACTTCGGCTACACCTTGCGCCCGGGTGTGACCTTTACCTACCTGGGCGCACGCGTCAACGCCGCCGCGCAGGTGCATTTCGCCGGACAGGCGAGTCCGAACCTGTTTGCCGCCGGCGAGATCATGGCCGGCAACGTATTGGGACAGGGCTACACCGCCGGTGTGGGCATGACCATTGGCACCATCTTCGGGCGGATCGCCGGCGCCGAGGCGGCCCGGGCGACCGGTCACGGAGTCGGCGCGTCCGCGCTGGAAGGCGGGGAGACTATCCAATGAACACCTTGTCGACCCTCACCGCCCAGGCGCGGGCGCTGGCGGACGGCCAGCCGATTGGGGCAGCCGAGGCCGAGGTCGCGCGGCAGCTGCAGATCTGCAATGCCTGCCGGTACTGTGAGGGGTTCTGCGCCGTGTTCCCGGCCATGACCCGCCGGCTGGAGTTCCCGGCCGCTGACACCCACTACCTCGCCAACCTCTGCCACAACTGCGGCGCCTGCCTGCACGCCTGCCAGTACGCGCCCCCGCACGAATTTGCGGTCAACCTGCCCCAGGCCCTGGCGAAGGTGCGCCTGGAGACCTACCGCCAATACGCCTGGCCGCGACCGCTGGGCGCGCTGTACGCGCGCAATGGGCTGGCACTCTCGCTGGCGCTGGCGCTCGCCCTGGCGCTGATGCTGGTGGCTGCCCTCGCCCGTGGCGGCTCACTGGCGGCGGTGCCGCCCGGCGGCGATTTCTACGCCGTTTTCCCGCACGGCTGGATGGTGGCGGTTTTCGGTCCGGTGTTCGGTTTCGCCCTGCTGGCACTGGGCGTGGGGCTGACGCGCTTCTGGCGCGCCCAGGCTCCCGCAGGCGAGGGTGAAGATCGCGCGGCGGCCGCGCGCGAAGCCGGGCGCGACGCGCTGGCCCTGACCTACCTGGACGGCGGTCACGGCGAGGGCTGCCACAACGAGGATGATCGCTGGACACACGCCCGGCGCCGCGCCCACCACCTGACGGCGGGGGGCTTTCTGCTGTGCTTCGCCGCGACCTCGGTGGCCACCCTGTACCACTATCTGGCAGGCTGGCCAGCGCCCTACGACCTGCCCAGCCTGCCCAAGCTGCTGGGCGTGACCGGCGGCATCGCCTTGGTGGCGGGGCCCGCAGCACTGATGGCGCTGCGTCTGCGCCGAAACCGCGCCCATGGCGACCCGGCGCAGGCGGGCATGGATCTGGGGTTCGCTGCCCTGCTGTGGCTGTGTGGCGCCACCGGACTGGCGCTGTGGCTGGCGCGCGGGCAGACCGGACAGACCGCCTGGCTCGCCATCCACCTGGGCTGCGTGCTCGCGCTGTTCCTCACCCTGCCGTACAGCAAATTCGCCCATGGCCCCTACCGTGTGGCGGCCCTGCTGAAATACGCCATCGAGCGGCGCCAGCCGGACCGGCTGCGCCTGGGCGGCGACTAGGTCCGGGGATCAGGCAGCTTCACGGCGGGTGACCGCACCGGCCACTGGCGGGGGAAGAACGGCGCCCTCAGCCCCGCACGAAGGCCGTCACCAACGGCTCGTCGCCGACCTGACGGCTCCAGTGCCCGTGGATGGCGGGGTCGAAGATGGCCCCTTCGGGCAGGGTGTCTGCTGAATAGAAGTGTTCACCCGGTCCGAACACCCGCGAGGACCCATCCTGCAGCCCGATTTCCATCCGTCCACGCAAGACAAACAGCCACTGCGGCGTGGTCGTACAGTGAAAGCTGCTGCGAAAGCCCACCGGGCTCTGGCGCAATTGCAGGCCGCTGGCCGGCAACAGGGGTGACAGGCGGGCCGCCTCGCTGCCCTCGGCAAGGCTGAGCGCCTCCTCCCGGAATCGGGCTCGGCCATCGGCATCGGTGAACAGCACAACTTTCGGGAAAACGGGCACGGCAAGCCTCCGGTGACAGGTGAAGTCGGGATGATCGCACAGTGCGGGAGGCGATACGCGGTTCACCTTTCATAGCAAACAGTGACCATATTACGCTGGGTATGGGCCGAAAACGCCGAATTTTCGCGTGCCGAAGGTGTTTTCGGGCCGCCTGCGTGGTGTGCCGGCGCCTGCCACTGCTAGCATGCAGCCATGAACGCACCGACTGCCCCCATTTCCTTCGGCCTGAGCGGCCGTGTTGTCATCGTCACCGGGGGCGCCCAGGGGATCGGCGAGGCCTGTGCCCGCCGCTTCGCTCGCGAGGGCGCCCGCGTGGTGATCGCCGACCTGGCCGACGTGCCCGGGCAGGCGCTGGCCGCGGAGCTGGGCGCCACCTATGTTCACACCGACGTGGGCGCGAAAGCCGATGTCGATGCCCTGGTGGCGCAGACGCTGGCGGCACATGGCCGAATCGACGTGCTGGTCAACAACGCCGGGATCTTTCGTGCCGCGCCGTTCCTGGAAGTCGCCGAAGACGACTTTGACGCCGTGATCCGCGTCAACGTCAAAGGCAGCTTCCTGATGGGTCAGGCCGTGGCCCGCGCCATGGCCGCCGGCGGCGTGCGCGGCGCGATCGTGAACATGAGCTCGGTCAACGGCGTGATGGCCATCCCCACGATTGCCAGCTACAACGTCAGCAAGGGGGGCATCAACCAGCTCACGCGTGTGATGGCTCTGGCCCTGGCCGACCAGGGCATCCGCGTCAACGCCGTGGCCCCGGGCACCATCGCGACCGAACTGGCTGCCCGCGCGGTACTGACCAGTGACGAGGCCCGCCAGAAGATCCTGATGCGCACGCCGATGAAACGGCTGGGTGAACCGTCGGAGATCGCCGATGTGGTCGCTTTCCTGGCCAGTGACGCCGCCAGCTACATCACCGGCGAAATCCTTACCGTCGACGGCGGGCGGATGGCATTGAACTACACCGTGCCGGTCTGACTGCGCGCTTCGGTCTTGCCGGGCGGTGTCCGCAAGGCGGCGTAAGCCCGGCGCAGGCGGCCGCGCAGCAGCCGAAAATGGCCCAGGTCATGCGCCCAGCGCGCGGCCGACTGCTCGCGGTAGTGGGCCAGAAACTCGGAGACGTCGTTATAGACGCCGTGGTCGAACAGCGGCATGCCCCCGGCATGGTCCAGCGCCAGCGCGACATAGGCGTCCTCGCGCAGGTCACATTGCACCTGGCCGTTGCGGTGGATGCCAAAGCCCCGTGACCAGCCATGCGCCATCAAAGCCCGGCGGGCGGCCGCCAGCATGGGCGGATCGTAGATATGGGTGTCGGTGCGCACCCAGCGACCGTCGACCCACAGCTCCACCAGCGGATGGAAAAACGGGCGGTGCGTCTGAACCAGCCCCCGCAGAATGTCGCCCGGCACCGAGACGACCCGCATCCGCGCGGGAATGCCGGCCACCCGCAGCATGGCAATCAGCAGGGTGCTTTTCTCAAACCAGGCGGCGCGATGCGCGTCCAGAACCCGGCGCGCGCTGCGCAGGCCGTATCGCGGTGCAAGCTCGAACGGAATGGCCCGCACAAACGCCAGCAGGGCCATCGCCGCGGACCGCGCGCCAGGGTGATGCTGCACCAGCGAGTGCACCCGCAGGCGCAGCCGGGTGTCGTCCAGATCCAGAAGATGGGTGGTTCCCAGCCAATGCGCCGGTGCCGATTCCACCGCCAGCCAAGGCGACGCCGCCTTGCCGGGCCCGATGGCCCGCCGGGATCTCCGGGCGGAAGCGGCAACTTGCATGGGGAGCATGGTCCTCCCGCCACCCGCGCTCTGTCAAGGCGGCCGAAAGTGCTATTTTTCGCCGCGGCGAGCCGCCTCAGTCGTTCCATCGGGGGGCAGCCTTGCGCCCTTGGCCTCGGCTACTTCAGCCTCCGGGGCCAGCAAGGCCATCGACTCATCCAGCAGCGCATGCAATTGCACCACCCGGGCCGGCCCCAACTGTGCGTTCAGGGCCAGCTGCGCCACCCGCCAGTGCCGCTGCGCCTCCACCCGTTTGGCCTGGCCAGCGTCCGTGGCCACGACCCGCCGGCTGCGGGCGTCATCGCCCGGCAGCAGGGCCACCCAGCCGGCGGCCAGCAGCGGCTGCAGGTTGCGCGACAGGGTCGACGGCGTCAGCGCCAGTGCAGCCGCCAGGTCCACGGGGCGGATCGGACCCAGCTTGACCACGTGCGACAGCAGTGAGTACTGCGTGCCCTTCAGCCCGGTCTTGCCGACCTCCGCGTCATAGTGCTGCGCCACGCGGCGCATCAGCTGGCGCAGCTTCAGGTTGGTGCAACCCTGCGGTTTGACGGCGTTTTCCATTTCGTTTAGTGTATATACAATTGTTGCAGATGCAAGTATTTTCGAAAGGACTACCGTGAGCCATACCCCCCACAACCACCTCGACACCTGGCTGGCCGAGGAGGCATCCATCCGTGAACGCCTGCGCAACGGGGCGGGTCCGGGGGTAGCCAGTCCGGAGCAGATCAGCGGCAAGTCCGGGCTGCAGGTGATGCAGGCCATGCTCGCGGGCCAGATCCCCTACCCCACCATCGGCGCCACGCTGGACTTTCTGCTGGTGCATGCCGAAAAAGGGCAGGCCATCTTCCAGGGCACTCCCGGCGCGGCGCACCTGAATCCCATGGGGACCGTGCATGGCGGCTGGTTTGCCACGCTGCTCGATTCGGCCCTGGGCTGCGCCGTGCACACGATGATGCCGGCCGGCCGCGCCTACACCACGGCCGAGCTGAGCGTGAACATCGTGCGTGCGCTGCTGCCCAAGGTTCAGCGGGTACGGGCCGAAGGCCGCGTGATCCATTGCGGGCGCCAGCTGGCCACGGCCGACGCCCGCCTGGTGGGGCCGGACGGCACGCTCTACGCCCATGCCACCACCACCTGCCTGGTGTTTGACCTGCGCCACCCGCCCGCCCACGGCGCCACCGCATAATCGGCGCCCTTCCCGCTCGACCCCAAGGACACCCCCATGCGATTTCTCCACACCATGCTGCGCGTGGGCAACCTGCAGCGCTCCATCGACTTCTACACCCAGGTGCTGGGCATGACGCTGCTGCGCACCTCCGAGAACCCGGAATACAAATATTCGCTGGCGTTCCTGGGTTTTGACGGTGGCAACCCCGGCCAGGCCGAGATCGAGCTGACCTGGAACTGGGGCGTCGAGCAGTACGAACTGGGCACCGCCTACGGCCACATCGCCCTCGGCGTGCCCGACGCCTATGCCGCCGTGGAGACCATCCGCGCCGCCGGCGGCAACATCACCCGCGAAGCCGGCCCGGTGAAAGGCGGCACCACCGTCATCGCCTTCGTCACCGACCCGGACGGGTACAAGATCGAATTAATACAAACAAAATCAATAACTTACGAAGATGGACGCCACACAGCCGCCAAAAATACCGATCCCCTGCGCAGCGCGTAGCAGATAGGCAACAGAAGCCCGTAAAAACGGGCTTCTTTTTTCTCCGGTGATGGCATACCCCGCTCCCCTCCCGGCAGGGAATTGCCACGCAGTACGCGGTACCGACCACAAGTTCAAGGTTGCGTCTTGCCTGCCGTCGGCAACGGTCTGAACGATTGCTGTGGCATCGACGGTCAAGCGACTGCCGGCTCACCGTGTGATCGCCACACATTCGAAACCGGCCGCTATTCGACCTGTGGCGGCGGGTTGGCACCGAGTGACCGGAAATGCCAAGTGAAGAGGCAGGCGCAACCCTGACCGAGCCCAGTGCCGCAGCTTCCAAAAAATGGCTGCCCACTTGGCAGATGAGCCTACTCCACAGCCTCGTCAAATGACGCGGGGAAATGATGCAAAGGATGCGGGCTGAGATCCAGCGCCGCGTAGTCGAGCGCTTTGATCCTGCCTGCCTTGTCCTTGCCAAAATTACTTGGCTTCTTGTCATTCACGAACTGCGGCGTCTTTTGCCCCGCCAAGTCCTGCAAGGTGATGGGGCCAAGTCTCTCCATGACCAAGAACCTGCCTGACCAGCTCCAGCTGTACACCTCAGCAAAGAAGGACTTGTCGGTGGTGGTTATGTAGGTGACGATCTCTGCCCAGTTTGCGAAGTTCGACTGGCGGGTCAGCACTTTGAGCACCTTGTCCGGATGGCCGGGAATCTCGAACACGTCGCGCGTCGTGCCTCTCGCGATCCGCAAGGGGCATTGAAGCCAGAATTCTTCGAAAACCGAGTCAGGGGCGTTGGTCGGAGGAATGGCGATGGTCATCTGCCAATTGTGCTGACGTTTAGAGAACTCTTCTGGGCGGCTTCCCGGGCTGATGCTCCGTGACAATGGCGCTCATGCTGAGGGTCGGCCTGCCCGCTTGGCAAGGTGGCGAGTTCGTATCGTGGCCTGGCAACAGCATAGCGATGTCCCTATAGGCTGCGTCGATGAGTCGGTGCAAGGCGCTAAATGTCATGGAGAGGTCGCGAAACCGCATGCCTTCGTCGTCATCGGCCACAGTGACATAGATCGGACCTTCTCCAGTTTGCCCGGCGGCGACCTGGACGTGCATGTGCTCTTGTTGGTTGCGCAAGCGTTTCAGCGTCGTTCTTTCCGCCTCTAGCACCATGACACGGCCACCCGACATCGCCCCCTTTTTTTCCAGCTCATTGATGCACACGACGACCTTGTCGAGCGAAGTGATGCAGTCCTCCATGGCGAGCGCGAAATCCAGAATGGGCAGCAGCCGTCCTTTCATCATCTCGGCCGTAGACCGCTCGCCCTCGGCGATCTGAGCCAGGATCAAGTCCCGTGCCTCGTTGTAATGTCGAGCCGCCTTCAACAGGCAATGAACAAGCCAGGATCGCCACCTGCTCGCCTCGGCAGAGATTTTCGGCTCCAGCAAGAACATGCCCACCAGCAAGGCGTGCGTTCGCAGGCCCTCGATGTTCTGATTCAGCGGCTCCATGCCACAGCGCTTTGGAATTGCCATAGGGGTAGCGGAAGGGTATCGCCAAAGTCTGGCTCTGGGCTCACAGCTCCCAGTGAGCTCCAATGCTAGCCGTTCAATGCGGTCCATAAATCCAGCCGACGGCCTCCGCTGCCACCCACTCCGGCAGCGAGACTAGCGCCGGTCCTCTTCGAACGCGTGCGAAGCCAAGTCGCAAAGCGCCGAAACCAGAGCAGTCTTGCGGCCCGGCTTGCCGAGAAACGGCGCGCCGACACCCGTCAGCACCCAATGCAAGTTGGGCACCGCGACCCCCTGCACATCAATCGCTCCCAACTTCGCCAGTGTCTCGCTGTCTAGAAACGTCATTCCCGCGCGGACACGGCTGAGAGTGGACGCGTTGGCATGCCCCAGGGCGTGGCTAATCGCCGTTTCCGTACCTTCAAGGAAAGACAACAGCACCGAGACCCGCGTGCATTGCTCGCGCAGCAGCTTCTGGTTGCGCTTTCGCCGTGTCATTCTTTGACATTATCATGATTTAACTGATAATATCAAGATCACCATCGGAGGTTTTCATGGATGAAATCCACTTCTATCGATCCAGTGACAAGACCTATGGCTGCTTTAGCAACCTCTATCGGCGACCAGTGGAATTTGAGGGTGTCGTGTACCAAACCTCGGAGCACGCGTACCAAGCCGGCAAGGCACGCAAGCCAGAAGTGAGGGACTGGGTGTTATCAGCGCCAAGCCCGGCGCTGGTTGCCATGGCTGCCCACGGCCTCTACTGGTGGGACATCCGCTCCGACTGGTCGAAGATCAAGTTCGACCGCATGCGCCAAGTACTGCGGGCGAAATTCACTCAGCACGAGGACCTGTGCAAGATTCTTCTTGCCACTGGCGATAAGCGACTGGTGGAGAGCGCGACGGTAGACAATGCCGTCAATCGACTCTGGGGTGAAGTAAAGGGTCAGGGCAAGAACATGCTGGGCCAGATGCTAATGGAACTCCGAACCCAGTTGCGGCAGGAGAAACTGGCCGCAAGCGCGCTCAAGCCGCGCGCTCGGCGCTCGTCACGCGAGCGCCTGGCAGCATAAGTCCCGGTGCCATTCGCAAGACGCGACAGGCATCGCCTCACCACCGAACGCCGGTTCGTTCAGGCAGTCGATTCGGATGGGGCCAGGCAACTGCTCGCGCAGAATCTGGAATGCATCGGAGAGAGCTACGTCCGCCCGCGCGGCGCGCATCAGGCCTCGGGCACCGTGATGCCTGCAGCTCAATGCAGCAATGGCTTGAGCGCTGCGAAGCGAATCGAAAATCTCGTTGTAGCTGAGTTCTTGCGGTGAGCAGCCTTCCGCCACTTGCTGCAACGCATGGATGAACCCAGCGCTACACCAATCACCCGCGCCAGAAGTGTCCGCCACACCATGCACACGCAAGGCCGGCAACGTGATCCAATCCGGTGCCAGCGAATGCTTCCGGAAGCGTAGACCTTTCGCACCCATCGTCTGGATCTCTATGAAGCCTGAATCTAAAAGTTCGGACAGAGACCCTGGAATGCGATCCGCAGAATACTTCACGACGTGTGCCGCGCGCAGCGCCCTCGCGAACAGGCCCGCGTCAGCACCGACCGAAGAGGGCTCGAAGAACACGGTGGCGCCACCGTCTCGCGCCACTTCAGCCATCTCAACGGCGCCACGCGTCACCCGATCAAAGAAGAAGACGTTGGTTGACGAAACATCATCCAACGCCGCCTGAAAGCCAGTATCGACCAGCTCGCGGGTGAAGCGTCGCGCCTTGCCGCAGGAGGGGCACTCAAAGCCATAGCGCGGAGGGCTGGAGGGCTGAGTCGCGAACTGGAAGATGAGAGGGGTTTCGAGCGTGGACTCGGCACCCATGTGCCGCACGTCGACGCCCAGCTCACGGAACTCGCGCAGAACCGAAATGCCGATCCGATCAGTTCCCACACGCACCACCGGCATGCTATGCCAGCCCAAGAAGGCCAGGATAGACAGGACGTTACCCGTGGTCCCACCGACGCCGCGGTAGATCACACGCGAGGCTTGATCGAGGGTGACATCCAACGTGACAAAGCCCGCTCCCGAAATGCTCGGGCGCGTGGTCTTTGTCTCAGCCGTGGTCCACATGTCTGTCCAGTCGAAAATGCCAGCGGTGCATCGGCGTTCCTTGTGTCGGAGCCGGCAGATCACCCTGCAGTTCGTAGCCCACTGTTTCCAAGTAGAACATTGGGAGGTCGAATTCAAGGGCTGCCAACAGCATACCAATACCCGGCAGTCTACGTCCGATGGGGGACAGAATTGTCAGGGAGGGTAAGCCCGCTCCTTCGAGTGCCTCCAAACGCGCACGATGAAGCCTGACAATGGACTGATAAACATCCATAGGATCCGACTCATGTGCATGGATCAGACTCAGCGGTGTTTCGCCCCACTCCTCAAGCCAGAAGCTTCGCAGTTCGAACAGGAGATCATCCCCGCGGCGTGGATTGGCAGACGGGAAGGGAATGATCGGACACACCTCTTCCGGAGTTCCCAACTCCTTGAACAGCACCTGCATGCTTGGCCCGTGGTTCTCCGCGAGTTGCACGACCCACAGTCGTAGCGCCTTCGCATAGTCATCGATCTCGACGGTGCCGTGGAAGCCGTGCATCCAATCAGCGCGATCACTCGAGACGGACCGGATAGTTCCAAGCGGCCCTGCGCTATCGGCGATGAGAAGGTGAATGCGGGCGCCACTCTGAGCAGACCACTCCTGCAATTGCTTCGTGACCGGAAAGCAGGTTCCACGCGACATGCCTGTCGCATCCACGATGACGTTGGTATAGGGCTTGGCCTGAAGCCACTGAGAAACCTGTGCACAGGCATTGCGTCCGGCCACCGTGGCGCCGTCGTCGGCGATGATGGAAACCTGTGCGACCTGCATGGCCTCGCCCAGGATTTGCTCCAACTCCGCCTGACGCGCATGAGCCATGGCGTCGACCACCTCAGGAACGCTCGGCCGCCGCTCCACCATGAAGCGGTAGTCGACATTGCCACCACAACGCAGCAGCTTGGGAAAGTACAGGACGTCAGGACCGAAACCGATGTTGCCGATGAACAGGGTGGGACCGGCGGACGGGAAGTAGTGCTCGATGAACTCGGCCACATCGACGCCTGAGAGGAAACAGGGCTCCATCACTGCCCCTCCATCGCGGTGCGAAGCTGCGCGATCGTGCCCTCGGCGAACCCACCACGGCTGAGCGGGAGCCCGTGGGCGATGATGGCGACGCCGCCGAGCTCCAGCAGCGCCCAGGTCTTGCCCTTGCATTCATACGGTTCGACCAGTACCAGCGCCTGGTACGCAAGAGCGAACTGGATGACACGAGCGATGTCACCCTGTGGGTCGAGACTCAGCAGCTCGGATTGCAGGACGCCATACGCATTCGCACCATCGCCCAGCGGCGCATTCGGACGCATCGTGATGTCCAAGCACCGTTGTGCGATGAGGTTCACCAAGCTGCGCACCCGCGGCGCGTATGGGAAGTCCCACTTCTTCATCAGGCTGCGCGCATGGTCCCGCAGCAGCCGGTCCTGTTGCTTCGCGTCAATGCGCGGCGACTTGCCTCGGATGATCTGCGTTTCCAGGTTGTCGACTAGCGCACTCGCCAGCGTCACGAATTGCTCGATGTTCTGGTTCGCCGCTTCCGTAAGCTTGTCGAAACCGTAATAGAAGGGCCGGTCGTACTGGTGTAGCAACTGCAGCTCGGCACCGGTCGCAACCGCGCGATTGACGCGCTTGGTGTCTTCAGCGTCCGTTGCATCCTGCGCCGCGCCCCCGAACAACGATCGTTGCGGTGTTCGCCGGAGCTCTCGGTTCAACATGATGCGCGTCAGGCCCGCCTTCACATCTGCGGTCAACCCCGGCGGGTACGTCGATTCCATCGAGCGCCTGGCCTCGGAGGTCACGCTCAACTCACGCATCAGCTTGTCGATGTCGGACTCGATCTCGCGCACGTCACTAGCGGGCAGTTCAGGCGCCGCTGCAGCGCCGAGCAGGTTCCGGAGACTGGTGACGCCACTGCGGTTAAAGGCGGCCAAAGGCATAAGGTACCTCCGAGCGACGTCCTCGGCCGTGGTCTTGAACGAGGTGCGGTCGCTGTTCGCCAACTCCTGCAGGCCGATGGTAAGCCGGTCCCGCCCGGGCTGCGTGCCAGGTACCGCAGGTCGATCCCCTTCACTGAGCACGCGGCGGTACTCGGCAAGGTTGATGGAATCGGCGCGGGTGAGGATCCATCGCGGAATCTTCACTTCCCGGTCACGCAGCCACAGATCAATATTAGCTAACTGCGAAGGATGCAGTTCGTGAGCGTCATCCAGGATCAGCATGGGGCGCAAGCGTCGAGCTTCACCGGTGCGGAGGTCCTGGTAGATGAAGGCTTCTATTGCGGCAAAGGGCTCGTAGGCGAGGCCGCCGAGCTGCTCTCCCAGCTGACTCTCGGTCGGCGGCACCAGCGCGCCCACCAATTTGAAGATGGCCCGCTCCGTATCGCGCGCGCGCTGTCGGAACGATGCGATGCTGTCGGCCGCAACATCGTCGCGGGCTGCGTCGCCCACACCGACGGTGTGCACCTTCACTGCGTCCAGGTCGATCTTGGCATCCTCCAGCTGACGCAGCCAACCGAGCACCGCCTTGGCTTGGATCATGGTGCGCAGCAGCCGGTGCCGCAGACGTTCGTCATAGGGGAGTTCCCAGATTGAACGCAACTGCCCTCCGGCAGGCAGGCGCAGGGCCTGCACAGTAGGGTGCAGATTCTCAAGGACACCCGCGTTGGACAGCGAGGTCATCAGGGCCTTAACTTCAGCGTTGCGCCCCGAGAACTCCCGCATGGCTAGCAAGGTCGGAAACTCTAGCAGCCTGGCCAATGTAGTCTTGCCCCATCCTGGAGCGCCCACCACCACGACCAGCCGGTCGAACAAGCGGCTGCAGTCCCCCTTGAAGAAATGATGGATCGGCTGAGGGGCGATCAGAGGCAACAACTCCGCTGGATCGCGGATGAACTCATTCGCTCGTTTATGCCAGGGGTTCATCAGCGTGCATCCGAATGACGTTGGCGCCGCGGAAACAGCGGGCTCATGTGGTTGGCGGGAACGTACGTTGCTTTCCTGGGATCGCTGCGGGCCCACAGCGTTGCGACGGAGTTGTTGGGCGCGTTGTGATCGAGCATAAGCGGCAGGCCGCACTGCTTGTAGCCCAGCCAAATGTCTTTGCCGGTGTGCGTCGTTTCCACGCTCGGGTCATAGCGGGCGTGCAGCAGCGCTTCCAGCGTTGCGTCGGCAGCCGCGTCGATCTTGATCTCGGACGGCAGTCGATGAGAGAAACTGGGAATGAATGTGAACTTGCCTTGGTGCGCTTGGTATTGGCGCAAGAGGTCGACCACCTGTTCCGCCGCCCAGGCCGAAGCCAGGTAATGGTGAACCTGGATGTGGGCGCCCTCGGCGATGAAGGGCTGCGCCTGCTGCAACGCGTTGTCCTTGATGAACTTGTCGACCTTGCCATCCCAACCTGCCTGCTCCAGCCGGATCGACGACGTGCCGGAGCCAGTGAAATCGTCGATGAGACAGACCCACTCGAAGGTGGCTGGCGCTTCGAAACCGAGCTTGGCGAGGCGGTCCTGCAGCTTGTTGCATAGGCTTTTCTGCTTGCCTTCGGAGATTTCCGCCATCGGCACGACCTGTTCATTGCTGATCGTGTCCTCGTTGTAGCGCCGGAACACGTCGATCCGGGCGCCATCGCTGACACCGACATACAGCGTTCGGGTTTTCATTACTTCAAGTTGCCTGCGCGCTTCGGCCAACTGCGTCACCTGGTACACCGGGATCTTCATCCGGCGTGCGATGGCAACGCGCATCTCTGTCGCGATCTTTGCCCAGGACAGGTTCACCAAGTGATGCATCTCGCGCTGGCTGACATACACCAGCCGCTTGCGAAGCAAAAAGTACGCGCACTCCCGGTCCGAACCAGCCTTGAACGAGGAGATCCACTGCAGCAGATGGATGTAGAACCGGTGCCCCGCGCCATATCCTTGGTAGTGGTCGAACTTGTAGTCAACCATGAGTTCGAGCCACGCAAACTCCTGTGTTGCTCGGTCGTCATCCCATCCCATCAGGTCAGCCACCAACCGTTTTGCCAGCATCGCCTTCATGCCTACCCTCCTGACGCTGGCTCAAGCCAGCTGTTCTTCCCAAAGCGCCAACACGCGATCGTCGAAACGCGCCCGCCCATCCTCGAGGACCAATGCCCCCAGATAGTGGGCGGCCCGCTCCACCGGATTCAGTGACATCTCGCCAAAGAACCAGCACGAGGAGGGATCGGCGCTCACACCGTCAACGCTCAAGCTCAGCCCCCGCCCGAGCAGCTCCGAGTCATTCCCCGCAGGTTCGCCGCGATCACCGATCCGGCAGATCTCGGTGAGCGGATCAAGGGCGAGCTGATCGGCAAGGGCGTCGACCACCGCACTCTTGACAGCGACCGGCGCCAAGACGTCCACCGAATGTGCGGACCTGAACACACGCCAGCCAGTCCGGCCAAGGACAAGACTTGAGCACAGAGTGAAGAGGGTATCGACGCCATCACCGTTCTTTCTTCGGATCGTGAGCTGCGCCATGCGTGCACTGAGCTTGAATCCGTTCTCGGCGCTAACGCCCAACGCCTCCAACTGGCGCTGGATTTCGTCCACTTGGGAGTCGGTCGCCGTCGTGGGCCACGGCTGCGCCAACGGTGTCACCAGGGAACCCGAGTAACAGCCCAAAAGGCAGCTAGGCCATACGTCCTGCGGCAGTCGGGCTTGCAGGTCTTCGTGCAGGGAGTTCCCGCGGCCCGACGCGAACGCGATGGTGATGCCGTGTTGCAGCAGCTTGATCACGATCGGTGTCAGGCGCGGATCTAGCCCGTCTTCCCGCTTGGCCGTTTCGCACATCGTGCCGTCGAAATCCAAGACTAGCGCCGCGAACCGCGCATGCCTTAGCTGCGCGAGATAGCGCGCACCCGCTTGCACCGCAGACTCGCAGCTCATGGAACATTCAAGCGCTGCGATCTTGGGATTGACGACTGTGCTGGCCGGGCGTGAAACGAAGGATGAGGTATCCAGCGCATGGATCCTGCGCGCGAAATCGGGAACGTCCGGCTGTCCCGGGTCCTGGCCCCGGATCGCTGCGACCTTCTCAACGAGTGCCATCACGACGAGCAGGCCGACGATCGCAGCGGCGGGTGCATCCTTGGGCAATGCGCACGTGAATATCGTTACCTGTTCTGGAATCTCTGCGTGGGTCGCGTGCCACAACGCTTCATCGTCTGGACCGACGAAAGCGATGATCGGCACCGGCGCATCCGGTCGCGCCAATTGAATGTGGCGGCCATGCGCGAACTGGCGAAAGTCCGACACCTGCGTGAATGCGAAGGCCGCCTCCGCCAACTTGGACTCGGCATCGACGGCCGCTACCAAGCCGTGAGCGCCGTGCAAGGCCAGCAGCCTGCCCGTTCGGGCGACGTCGCCTGCCAGTGCATTTAGCTTGTCTGTGGTGCGATAGAGAGGCAGGAAAGCTCCCAGCAAGCGACCATCAATGTCGACGCCGTGCAACCGCAATCCAAGGACAACACTGGCGAGCAGGCTGTTGGTCGCCAGGTATCCATCACGGCCCCAGGGTGGATCGAAAAAAAACAGGCGTGCGGAGGGCTCGGCGCCGACAAGCGCGGCCAGAGGCGAGGTGTGACTGAACGTCAGGACGTCGCAGGCCGCCGCCGCTGACAACGCCTTGCGCGTCGCATGCAGGATGTCGCGGTTCTTTCCCTCGGCTGAAACCAAGAGCACGCGGTGCGACGGTAGGCCATCGGCGCACTGCACATACTGCAGCGGCGTCATCGCCTGAGCGAAATCCTGGCGCAAGCCGGATATGTGTGCCGCGAGGGCAGTCGCGACAGTGAAGGAGCCACCGGACCCGATCACCACCAGGAAAAGGTTGGTCGACTGCTCGCAGAAGGTCGCAACGGAGGGCAACTCCACGCTTGCTGCCCAGGCCAGCGTGTCCTGCATACGATCCAGTTCTTCAGAATATGCCCTCCCCATAACTACCTTCTATCTATGTTGACCTTCCACTTTCAACACCTGCCCCAGGCGCTTGCGCGAACCCACTGCCATTTGTTGGGAACCCGTCAAAAGGATTCCGGAGACAGAAAGCCACGTAGGGTCACGCAATGACATTGCAACCTTTCTAAGCGGAGCGCGGACGCCAAGTGCACACAAGTTGACCTCTACGACCAGCAGCTATCGAAATTGCTCGCCACTCTTACAGGCAATTCTGACACGCATTGTCACAATCAACTCTGTTCCGCCCTCCTGTTGCGTACATCGCCGTCAGGCAGCCGGGAGTTGGAGTCGAATGTGCCGAATCTTCCTGGCCACAGAAACGCCGCACATCCCGACTCAGAAGCAACGACGGTTACACCGAATCCCTTTGTTCTTACTCGCGATCCACGCTGCCAGGCCCTAGATACTCGAGGCCGAACTTACCAAGTTCGTTTGTAGATGTGGCGACGATCAAACCCTTGGAACTGGGCGTCCAGCTAAGCGTCCCGACCTCCCGAAAGTCGGCAGTGAACACGCTGCGCTCCTTCCCGGGCCCGCCCCCAAGGCGCAATGGCGTGCCGGGCGGCATTGGGGCGCCTTGCCACGCGATTGGGCTCGTGTATTCCGTTGCAGCCCACGCTAGCACGGCCTGCGCGCTACTGGGCCCGTGGAAATCGAGCCACAGCGCATGCGATTCCGGTGTTGGCCAGTTTGGCGACGTTGACAATGCCTGCACTTCCTCCGAAGCAAGCCAAGCCACCAAGCCGCGCAACGAATCGAAGTTCGCTCCCGTGGACGTGACGGCTTGGATAGCCGCCAGCCGCGATCCGAAGCCCGCCTGGATCAGTACTGCGGCCGCAACCACCAGCGTCCCAGTCTCCAGTGCAGCCACGGCGTGCGCCCGAGGGTAGTCGGACAGCTTGGCCTCGTCAGAGAACAGGTCTTCGTGCGCCTCGGCACGCACACGGACTGCCTCCATTGCCCAAGGCAGGTTGTAGACAAAGGCCTGTTCGATGAACTGGACGGATGCATCGTTGTTCCCGGACGAAGCTTCGGACACTGACTCCCCGAGGAGCCAGCGTCTGAGCAAGGGCTTCCAGCCGTCAATCAGCTTCTCTGGCCGGAACGGCGAGATGTCGAACGCGATCTCGGCGAAGGCCGTGATCGCAGCGACCGCATCTTCCTGATCACCGACGCCGATATTCACGTTGGCCGCCAGCAGGAGGCGCTCCAGTTCCGGCGCACGCTCGTCGAGCGCCTTTCCAGCGGCCAGTCCGACGCCGGCCAAGAAGTACCCCCGCCGTTGCGTGGGCGTGCTGTTGCGCCAAATGTACTTGGCGCGGGCATGCAATCCCGCCGGCAGCAGTCTCTGAACGTCTTCTTTATGGCGCGCGAGGCGCCGCTGGAACAGCGAATCCACCAGGATCTCGTCGAGCTTGGCCTCGATTTCGGCATCAAGCACAAAGGCATCTCCAAGCAAGCTGAAAATCGCGGTGTCCAGGCTTGCCAGATGCTGCTCCCACTTCTGCCTCGCGTCGCCGGCCTCTTCGGTCGACTCCGAGGCGAGCGCCGGGAACTCCCACGCTGCTTGCCCGGCAACGTACTCGATCAGTTGGCTAGCGTCGCTGGAACCCAACTTCTTGATCATCCGGCGGAGCAACGCCGCGACCAGCCGGAGCAGCCCACTTTCCATCTCCCGGCCAGCCTGGTTTGAGACCAGCTCCTGCCAGTCGTTGCGCCGCTGGCGGTGATTGTCGAACATCGGATAGAGTACCAGGCCTTCGACGTCGACGTAGGCGCGCCCGGCCCGACCAACGACATTGCGGAATTCTGAAGCGTCGAGAAGATCGCGACCGCGCCTCACCCCGCGAAAGACCAGCGAGGTCGCGGCCAAGTTAAGCCCCTGGGCCAATGTCGGCGATGACACCGTGATGCGAAGCACGCCCTCTCGCAGCAAGCGCTCGACCTCTTTGCGGTACGGCGTGGGCAGCGCGCCGTGGTGGACCGCCACGCCCAGCTTCAGGCACGCCAGGATGTCGTGGTCGGGCCCGAACCATTCCGTACCGACGGCCAATGCCGTCGCCAGCGCAGAGACCGGTTGCGCGAGCACCGACTCGATATGACCTCGCCTGTGCATCTCGATGATGCTCGCGGCCAGGGGCAGCACCGAACGACGCATCGGGCAGAAGACGAGGACGGTCTGGCCCTCTTCCACCAGGCGCCACGCAGTTGCGATGCACAGTTCCCCCTGATCGGCCGGGAACAGCTTTCTGGCGCGGCCGAGGGTCGGTTTCTTCGCGACGACGAACTTCGGGATGAAGGGTTTTTCGTCTCCCACGCTTACGTTGAGCTGAGCATGCTGGCCTTTCCAGTCGATCTCGCCGAAGCGCAGCCGGGTTGGCCGCCAGTCGTCCTTGATCAGCCCGTCGGGCTGGTCGCGCGTCAGCCAAGCGGCGAAGTCCTCCAACTGGTGTCCTTCGGGCAAGATCGCCGAGAGACACACGATGCGCCTCCCGTCCGCGTCGGAACGCCGCAGCAAGCGCTGAATCTGCGCCTCGTAGCGCACCTCACGCTCGCCCAGGCCGATCATGTGGCCTTCATCCAGCACCACCAGGCCCACATCATCCAGCAGCGTCGGATCACTGCGCAGCGCGAAATCGAGCTTCTCGGGCGTGGCCACGACGATGTCGGTCGAACGTAAGGCATCGACGTCCGTGCCGCTGGCGCCGATGCTGCCGTACAGGCTCGAGACGGACTTGCCCAACGGGGTGAACGTGCGCCGCAATCCGACCTCGGTCTGCGCAGACAGCGCCCGAAGCGGCGTGACGAAGACGATGCGCTTGCCCTTCGCCAGGCAGGCCAGGATGCACAGCTCTGCGATGCGCGTCTTGCCTGCGCTGGTCGGCAGCGAGAGCACCAAGTTCGTTCCCGCATCGAGCACCCGCTGCGCCGCCTGGAGCTGTGAAGGCCAGAGTTCGACCTCCGACTTGCTCCTGCGGTAGAGCGAGGCAATGAAGAGCTTGCGCAGCCGGGTCCAGTCGCCGACCTCTGTGCCGGGGGGCCCGGAAAGCGGCAAGACCTTGTGGAAGCAGGTCTCCCAAAGACCGCCTAGCAAATGGATCGCAAGGCGGTGACACCACCAGGCGGGCACGTGTTCGAGCTCGCTGGCGACCTCGAGGCCGCGCTGCAAGCGCTCGCGCGCGAGCGGCAACAAGGCTTCGTCACCGCGTTCCAGGGCCAGCATCGCAACCGCTAGCGCGGCCATGAAGTTGTCCTCCAGGGCGACAAGCACGGCGCCCATCCGCTCGTCGGGCGACTCCGCGCCATCCGTGTCGTCGCCATCGCCCAATGTGTCAAGCCGGTTCAGCGCGACAACGACCGCACCCTCGCTCCCTTGACCCGAGGCGAACCATGCGCCGACATCCCCGGCCAGGCCGTCGAGATCGCGGAGCATCAGCTTCGCCAGCCCCTTCTCCATCGCCGAGAGGTTTGCTTCGGCCAATCCCTTGTATAGCAGCGAATAGGCGCGCGCCGAAAAGCGGCCCAGATGATAGGCCGCCGCGGCGGCGAGGCGATGGAAGTCGCGGTCCGCGCTGGCTGCCCCCCGCGCAACCACAGCTTCGAGCGCCTCAGCGGCTACCTCAAAGGCCTTGCGGGACGTCTCAGCGTCGCCGTCCAAGTCGACGTACCGCAGGCCATGCTGCAGCAGCGAGTAGCCATAGGACAACAAATCGTCCGACAGGTCAGCGCCGAAGTTCGGCGCATCTTCCGGCAGAGAGCCATCGCGCCAGATCATCGCGCGCGCCTGGCCACGGGCGAGCAGCCGGGCACGGAATCCCGGCACCACAGCCGCGTCAATGTTGGCTTTCAGTTCCTCTAGCGTCGCGGCCATTATTTGCCCCCCTTGCCGATCGCCGCGAAGACCGCTTTGATGAAGTCCTGGTGCCCTTCGACACGGAGGCCGACGTAGTGCTGTGGCACGGGACCGGCATAAGACTGCAGGTTGGTTTTCAGGAGCTTCAACGGGTCGTTGCCCGAGAATGTGAACAACATGTGCGAGACCTGCGAGGCGCGAATACCGTCCTTGAGCAGCGCTTTGTCCAGCGCATCGCCGAGCACCGTGTCACCAACCTCGTTCGAGCGGTCGGCGACGAATGCAAGCGCATGTGGCGACGGCAGCCCGCTGTTGGCGCAGAGCGCTGTCCTGGCTTCCTCGATAACCGCCGTCCGCATCCCTGCCCGGCTCTTGACCTCCGCCTTGAGGATCTTCAGGCTGCCACTTTTCGGGTCCAAGTTGAAGGCGAGTACGTCTTCGCCGCGCATCGACATGTTGCGATGGTCCTTCCAGCGCAAACGCTTGATACCGAGTTTGAAGGGCGTGGCCTCGAACACATAGGCGTTGCACAGGATCTCACCTAGGTCACCGGAGCGGATGGATACCTGTGTTGGGAGCTTCTGCTCAACATGGGCGGCGGCAGCCGGTTTGCCCAGCTTTCTCAGCAGATCCGCAATGCGCTTCGGATCCGCATAGTAGTCCGGGACGGCCTTTGCGATCGCGCCAATCGCTCGCGCCTGCATGCCAGCTGCAATACCCAGCCCGCGCAACCTGTGATTCTGAATAGACTCCTCTGTTTCTGTACACCACTTAGCGAACTCCATCATCTCCCCCCACTCATTTTTGAGTTTCAGCTGAATTGGGAATTCTCCGCTCCTTTGGCAATTTGCTCGAGGAACTGGGCGATCACATCGCTGGCTTGCCGCTGGCGCAATGCCCTTGCTTCCCGCAGATCGGCTTCATCGCCCTCGCCGAGTTCAAACTTGGCGACCGACACCGGGCCATCCTTGCGGTAGCCTTCCGTTCTCTCATCGCCCGTGAAGCGATTGCACAGGATTGCCAAGGCTGCATCGACCACGGCACCATGCTTGCCGCTGCGCTCCTGACGGAAGCTTTCGGCCACGACATTGATGCCTTCGGGAGCATGTTCGATGCAGTAGATCAGGTCGTGTGCATCCTTGCGCTCGAAGCGCTGGTCGAACGCGAAGGACTTCAAACAGGTGAAGCTGACGAGGTTGGCGTGCTTGATCTTCTCGGTGGCCACGCCGTTGCCGCCCAGCAACTCGGCCTGGATTTCGGTGACTTGGTGCAGGTCGAAGACGATGGACGAATGTGGGATGTTCAGCGCCGAGATCGTGCCTTCGGTCGGCAGCGGCTGAACCTTGCCGCCGGCAATGTCGGGCGCGTCGGCCAACAACTCCAGCACCATCAGCGCGCCGTGCTCGGTGCGGGTCTGCCAGCGCCATGAGAGCTTCTTTCCCGCTTGGTTCTCAGCGCGCTCAAAACCCATCCGCTTGAGGTTGTCCTCCAGCGTGTGGTATGCCTCGGTATCGGCCAATATCTGGAGGTCGATCACGATGTCCACGTCCAGGGTGCCTGCATGTGCGGGCACGACCGGTGGCCGTGCCGGGACAAGGTATCGCGGGGTGAGGCCGCCGACCAGGTAGACGGAATCCTTCCACGGCCCGAGCCCGCGCAGCAGCGTCACGAGGACGCGCTCGCAGTCCACCGTGTATTGGTCGCTGTAGCCGTCGAGCGTTGCGGGTTTGGTCATCAGAAGCCGATCCTTTCTTTTCGGAAGTGCTCGGCCATTTCCTTTGAGCGACCTTCGCCGCGCACCAAGTCAAGGTAGATGTGTATCGGACTGGCCAGCCAAAGGCCGTCCTTGCGCTCCCGGAACAGCAGCTCGCCAGTCGACTTGGTCTCGATCACAGCCAGGTTGGCCCCTTCGGTGACCAGTCGCGCACCCAGGTCGCTCATGGTGGCGTCAGTGGCTTGCCCAGACAACAGCCGCAAGCGCACCTGGGACACGCTGGACAGGAAGGGGGCGAGCCGCTGAGCCGCAGCCTCGTGGCTGATGGCGTACTCGACGCCTCGCCCTTCCAGGGCTTCGGCAACACGCAGCGGCAATGCGTCCGGCTTGGTCGCAGGCACGTAGTACCTGCGCAGCGCAGGCGCTTGATCGTTCTTCACCTGCTTGGCCCAGGCATCAAGTAGGGCCGCAGGTTCACGAAGGTGACGCTCCTTGCTGGGACCCTGCCCTCTCGCATCAAGCCAATCGAAGCGCTCCAGCTCGGTCAGCACCTGTGATGTCGTAGCTGGCGACACCTGCGCCAGCTGGGCCAGTTCGGTGACGCCGAACCACGCCTGACGATGAAGAAGCAGTGCATGCAGCACTTGGGCACGCCGGCCAGAAAACAGAGAGCGGATCGACTTGACCAGCGTCTTGGGTGGAGGTTTGTCGATGTAGAGATAGATGCCTGGCGCGGGCAGGTAGAGGCTTCCACCACTGTCGTAGTAGCCCACGCCCTCGCTCCTGAGGAGTTCCTTGGCGCCGGGCGAGATCGACTCCGCCGCAATCATCGACACAACCTCGCCTGGATGATTGCCTGCCCACGCGCGGCTGGCATCCCGGATCTGCCAGATCACTTGGCGCACATCGCGGGGGTAGACCGCCTTCTTGGCTTCGACCAGCACGGCCAGCGACTTCCCAGCCACATGCAGATCGACCGCAGCGTCCAGGCCACGATCAGATCGTCCACCTGAAAGCTCCCCACGCACCACATCCGCATGGACGTCGGGTAGCTCGCGCAACGCATCCACGAGGCGCGAGACCAACTGGTGTTCGGTCATGGTCAGTTCAAGCATGCTTTTGGGCGGTTTACTGCACAGTGAATTTCCGCACTCTATCGAATTTTCAAGAAAATGGCAATATTTACTGTTCAGAAAAGATGCAAGTTTACTGACGTCTCGGCGTCCAGCCGCCGGGCTCGTGGGCTGCGCCCCGGGCTTCGTGCCGAATCCCGGCCATCCGCCTTTGATCCCTGACGTCTCCGCGGCGTGGCCGCTGCGCGCTCCGCTTTCTGGGCGTGTCGTGGTGTGCGGGGTTGGCGGTCTTGCTGTGCCCTTTCAACCTACCACGCCGTTCTCGCCGTCAAGGGCTGCGCGTGCCTTGCACGCTGGCGTCCTGGCGGCCGTCTCTGGCTGCGCCTCCGACCCCTGACTGCTTGCGCTGCGGCGTGGGTGGCCGGTTCCGGGCAATCCCGCCCGATTCCGAACCGGAGCCGATCATGTCGCAGCTGTCTTCCCAGTCGTTCACGTCTTCCATCGATTCCTCCCTGCTCGTTCGCGATGTCGCGGGCAGCTACCGGCCGGCCGAGCCGGCTGAGGTGCTGCAGGCCGCGCTGCGGGTGCTAGAGGGCCAGTTGCGTGGCACCGAAATGTTGTCGTCGCCGCAGGCTGTGCGCGACTTCCTGCGCATCAAGTTGGGCACGCTGGAGCACGAGGTGTTCGCGGTGATCCACCTGGACGCCCAACACCGGGTCATCGAGTACGTCGAGATGTTCCGCGGCACGGTGACCCAGACATCGGTCTATCCGCGCGAGGTGGTCAAGGAGGCTCTGGCACACAACACGGCGGCCATCGTCCTGGTCCACAACCACCCGTCAGGCGTGGCCGAGCCCTCGCGGGCCGATGAGCATCTGACCCAGACCCTCAAGAGCGCGCTGTCGCTGGTGGACGTGCGGGTCATCGATCACCTGATCGTGGCCGGGCCGACGATCCTGTCCTTCGCAGAACGCGGGCTGATCTGAGCCCACACAACCGGGAGCCACACCGGCTCCCGGATTTTCGTTTCCATTCCAACTGCGTGCCACCGATCAGTGGCACGAGCACTTCATGGTTTCGAGGCCTGGACGGTGGGGCGTC
This sequence comes from Burkholderiaceae bacterium, assembly GCA_016790575.1. Classification (GTDB taxonomy): domain Bacteria; phylum Pseudomonadota; class Gammaproteobacteria; order Burkholderiales; family Burkholderiaceae_C; genus JAEUOU01. The sequence continues at coordinate 85,659 of JAEUOU010000024.1, forward strand.
CTCCGTCGGCCCCGCACGGCCATCCTCATCGAGCCAGCTACGCTGGGGAACGCCTGGCTGGGTTGAAGACGCGATGCATCCGAACGAGGATCAACCGCTCTTCTCGTCACCCCGATTTGACGCGGGGTTTCGGAGAGCGAACGCACGTCGTCAACCCATTTCCCAATCCCATGAACCACCAAGGCATCAGTGAAATCTCCTTTGAAGAAACCTACAACGTGCCGCCCGAACAGACAGCCCGGGCGCTCTTTTCCAGGCTCCCGCATGGGAGCGACTATGCGCAGCGGCTGATCGAATGCCTGGCAACCGGGTATCTGGTCGCCGTCGTCGAATCCATCTGCATCCGCGAGATGCAGCGGCACGTCGATGCCGACTCGGAGGTCGTGGTGGGCCGGACGATCGAGCTGGAGCACAAGGGGCCGATCCCACCGGGGTCAACCCTGAAGCTTCGCGGATGGGTTGAACGGCTGAGTGAGCGCAGCGCGAAATTCTTCGTTCAGGCATCCGACGACCACGAGGTGGTCTGCGAGGGCTCCATCATTCTGGTGGTGGCTCCACGCGCGCCGATGGAGTCGCGCATTGCCGTGAAAGTCGATGCACTCACGACGAAATCAGACGGAGACATGGTTGACAGCGCTCCCGGCTGGTGTGCTCCGCCTGAGTCGCTCCGTCGCCGGGAATCGCAGATTTCCTGAACGCGCTCCGCCTGATCGGAGCACCTGGGCAGTGTGTGGGGCTGGCTTGCTGTTGCACCCAGCGTGCCACGCCGTTCTCGCCGTCAAGGTCGGCGCGCATCGGCGATGCGCTGGCGGCCTGGGCGGCCGTTTTCGAACCTTGACCGCTGCGCTGCGCCGTGACCCGGAGGCTGCGGGCAATCCCGCCCGGCTTTCCTTCTGGAGTTCACCATGAACGCACTCATCACCGACGAGCAGCGCGTGCTGCTGCTGGCCAACAGCCGCGAAACGATGCAGAACCCTGACTTCGACCCGGCACCCGTGGTCAAGCTGTTCACGCCCGACGCCGGCGCGACCTGGCTGCTGACCGAGATCGACCCGGACGACCATGACCATGCCTTTGGTCTGTGCGATCTGGGCCTGGGCGCGCCCGAGCTGGGCTGGGTCAGTCTGCAGGAACTGACGACGGTGCGTGGTCGGCTCGGGTTGCCGGTTGAGCGCGACCTGCACTTTCGCGCAGAAAAGCGCCTGAGCGCCTACGCGCGGGCCGCACGGCTGGCCGGGCGCATCATCGTCTGACCAGCCACCAGGGCGTCGCGGACGCCCTGGTTTTCAGGGTTTGATCAGATCCGGCAGGCAGTCGGCGAACGCCGGCTGGATCTTGCTCATCGGCTGGACGATGGATTCGTCGCCAGTGAGCACGGCCATCGTCATCCCGGTCATGGTGCTCAGACCATTGGAGTTGCGCAGCACCTGCAGCGCCAGTTGCACGGGGAAGCCATCGGCGCTGCGCCGCAGCGGGTGGATGCCGCCGTGCACGAAGGAATTCATGGCATTCCAGGATACGTCCTTGAACTGGGTCAGCATCCCGTGGGCCGCTGCCGGCACGCCCTGCCCGACCCGCTTGCCGATCTGCTCGATCATTTCCTTTGCGCTGGGCAGGTTCTTGGCAGCCTGCTCGGTTTCGAGTGTGAGCGGGGCCAACAGCTTCTCGATGGCGGCATCGCTGGCCGCATAGATGAGCCACATCGAGCGGGTCAGAGCTTCGAACTGCAGCCGCATCAGGCTGACCGCCGAGGTCGGCAGCCCCAGCGCCATCAAAGCACGCAAGGCGGTCCCGTGTTCCATGGCCACCAGGCACATGCCCAGAGCGGCCTCGCCACGCGCAGACCCGTCGAATGCGGCGTCGTCGAGCAGCTCGTTCAGCCGTTCGTGCAAGGCATCCGAACGCAGCAGCATTTGCTCCAGGGGATCGGGGTGGTTCTCGTCTTTCTCGGTCATGCCGTCATCGTAGACAACTCAATGCAACTGGGCGTCGCCGGCCCTGTGAGTCTGGCCGGCCGCGCTGTCGTGCAGCGCACCGAGCCCAGTGCCCAGCAGTCACTCGGTCTCGTGCCTGGCGGGCTTCCATCGTGCCCTTCCCTCCGGTCGGCTGACGCCTTCGGCCCGGCCTGGTGGCCGGTCCTGCGCGCTGCGCTTGCCTGGGGTCGGCGCCATCTGCGGCCAGGGGCCACTGGCGCCCTCTTCCCTCGTTCATCACCACTTCCGCGACCGTAGCGCGCCGCCCGGTGCCGTCAAGGCGCGCCAGGCCGTGTCCTCGGCTGCGCCTGCGGGCCGCACCAGCCCTGGCGCTTGCTTCCTTGACGGCACCGGGCGGCGCGCTCCTTGGGTCGCGGGCGATGAACTCAGGAAAGACGGTGGCGACGGGACCGGCCCGGGTCTTTGCGCCGACCCCACCGGAAGACCCGAAGAGGGCTCCGAATCTAGGAATCCGGTGGGGGTTCTCAACAGCCAGCTTCATTTGGAGAAATGACCATGCAACTTGCCTCTCGCTTCGCACCGCGTTCGCCGGTGCTGCGTTCCGAAACCCCGCTGTCGGATGACCAGATCCGCGCGGTGGCGCCATCCATCTTTGCGGAGGCGCCGCACGGCAGCCGCTCCGAGCGCTACAGCTACATCCCCACCGCCACCGTGTTGCAGGAGTTGCGCGGCGAAGGCTTCCAGCCCTTCATGGTGTGCCAGACCCGCGTGCGCCATGACGACCGGCGCGAATTCACCAAGCACCTCATCCGGCTTCGCCACGCCAGCCAGATCAACGGCCGCGAGGCCAACGAAATCATCCTGCTCAATTCGCACGACGGCACCAGCAGCTACCAGATGCTGGCCGGCATGCTGCGTTTTGTCTGCCAGAACGGGCTGGTGTGCGGCGACACCGTGGCCGACGTGCGCGTGCCACACAAGGGCGACGTGGCCGCCCAGGTGATCGAGGGCGCCTACACGGTGCTGCAAGGCTTCGGGCAGGCGCAGGAATCGCGCGAGGCCATGCAGTCCGTGGCGCTGGACGCGGGTGAATCGGAGGTGTTCGCACGCGCCGCGCTGGCCCTCAAGTACGACGACACCGAGAAGGCGCCGCCCGTCACCGAGTCGCAAATCCTGATGCCGCGTCGCCACGACGACGACCGGCGCGACCTGTGGAGCGTGTTCAACCGCACCCAGGAAAACCTGATCAAGGGCGGCCTGAGTGGTCGCAGCGCCAACGGGCGCCGCCAGAGCACCCGCCCCGTGCAGGGCATCGACCAGAACCTGCGCCTGAACCGCGCCTTGTGGCTGCTGGCCGATGGCATGCGCCAGCTCAAGGGCTGATCCCGAATCCAGCGGCGCGCAGGGAATGGTCCGGCCGCCGCCCTCCCCTCATCACTCACCCCGTTTCACCTCTCAACCAACAGGAGTTTCACCATGAACGCACTCACCGATTCCGAAACCCTGGCCGTGCACGCCATACCCGTACCGCAGGTGCCCGCCCAGCCCTCGCAGCAGATACTGCTCGTGCCACTGTCGCGGCTGCGCCCGTCGCGCCGCAACGTTCGCAAGACGGCGGGCCCGTCCATCGAAGCACTGGCCGCCAGCATCGAGCGCGTGGGCCTGCTGCAGAACCTCACCGTCACCCTGGGTACGGACGGCGGGCACTACGAGGTGGTGGCCGGTGGCCGCCGCTTCGCGGCCCTCAAACTGCTGGCCAAGAAGCGCCGGATTGCCAAGGACTGGGACGTGCCCTGCCTGCTGGTGGCCGACGGCAGAGCGCGCACCGCCAGCCTGACGGAGAACGTGCAGCGCGAGGCCATGCACCCGGCCGACCAGTTCGAGGCCTTCGCCGCCCTGGTGGCCGAGGGGCGCCCGGTGGAAGACATCGCGGCCGACTTTGGCGTTACGCCGCTGGTGGTGCAGCGCCGCCTCAAGCTCGCCAACGTCTCGCCCCGGCTGATGGCCGACTACCGCGCTGACGCTGTCAGCCTGGACCAGTTGATGGCACTCGCTGTGTCGGATGACCATGCCGCGCAGGAAGCCGCGTTCTACGAGGCGCCCGAATGGCAGCGTTCGCCCGCTGCACTGCGCCAGCGCCTGACCGAGCGGGAAATCGTCGCCGACCATGCGCTGGTGCGCTTCGTCGGCCTGGACGCATACACCGCCGCCGGGGGTGGCATCCGCCGCGACCTGTTCGCCGACGACGAGGCCACCGGCACCACCCTGACCGATGCCGCACTGCTGGAACGGCTGGTGCGCGACAAGCTGGAATCGCTGGCCGAACCCGTTCGAACTGAGGGCTGGGCCTGGGTGGAGGCGGTGCCGCACCTGAGCCCTGCCGAGCGGCAGGCGTTCCAGAACGCGCCCCGGCAGCGCCGCGAACCCACCGCGAAGGAAGCCCGTCGCATCGCCGTCCTGCAAGGACGCCTTGACCGCACCGATGCCGCACTGGAGGAAGCCTACGACGCCGACGATGAAGACAAGGCCGAAACCCTTCACCAGCGCCGCGAGGCCCTGGCGGCCGAACTGGGAGCCGTGCAGTCCCAACTGAGCGGCCATGCGCCCGAGGTCCGCGCCATGGCCGGAGTCATCGTCACGCTGGACCGTGAGGGGCAGCCTCTTATGCACCGAGGACTGTTGCGCGAAGCCGAAGCCAAGGCCCTGCGCGCGCTGGACGCAGCGCGGCAACGCACCGCCAACGGCCAAACCCCGGGCGACGAAGGCAGCGATTCGGACAGATCAACCACGGGTGATGCACCGCACGGCGCCGAACACCTGTCCGACCGGCTGGCGCAGCGCCTTAGCGCGCACCGCACCGCGGCCCTGCAGATCGAACTCGCGCGCCATCCGCAGGTGGCGCTGGCTGCGCTGGTTCATGCCCTGGTGCAACAGACCCTGCAGGGCAGCTATCGCAACGCCCTGCCCCTGGGCTTGCGCCTGAGCCTGCGCGATCACCTGGAAGATCTGGCACCCGACTGGCCCGAGTCGCCCGCCGCGCTCGCGCTGCGCGAACTGCGGCAGGCCTGGGCCGACAAGCTGCCACAGGAACCGTGTGAACTGTTCACGGTGCTTCTGGACAAGTCTCAGGAAGAACTGGTCCAGCTGCTGGCGCTGTGCACCGCCCCGGCGGTGGACGTGGTGACGCCCCGCGCGACCGCCAGCCAGCCCGGCGCCGAACTGTCGGAGGCGCTGGGCCTGGACATGGCCGCATGGTGGAAGCCCACGGCCGACAGCTACTTCCAGCACGTGTCCAAGGCCGCCATCCTGAACGCGGTGGCGCAGTTCGCGCCGAATGAGGTACCCCGGCTGTCCAAGCTCAAGAAAGCCGAGATTTCGCAGGAGGCCGAGCGCCTGGCCGAGGGCAGCGGCTGGATGCCTGCTGTGTTCGGCCGTGAGGCACCGACAGAGGTGGAGCGCACCGGGACGGAAGCGTCTGACGATTGACGCGGATGCATGAGCAGCACTGCAAGTGCCCCGGCGCTATCCGCCCGGGGCCTTGTCGTTTCCGGCATGGACGCGCGCGGCATGTGCTGAACGAGGCCTCCAAAAACCGCCACGCCGCCGCCCTTGGCCAGGCGGCGGTGTGGCGGCGCGCAAGGGCTTGCGCGGGCGCCTCCTTCCAACACAGTCGGTGTCAGCGCATAGAATGACGAGACAGCCGCGTCACGCTGAACCTGCTGCCGGGTTAAACGACGTTTCTCGCTTCCCTCCTCTGATCGCAGACCGTGTCCATTCCTCCGGTCGGTGCGTAATCGGCAGTCATCGACCATGCACAAAGGAATTTGGCATGTCTGATTCGACATTCTTCGTCTCCAAAGCGGCGCTGCGCAATCTCAAGCACAGTGCCCAGCACCGCGTGAGCGGTGTCCCTTCCGCACATCTCAGCGAAGCCCTCGCGTCGGCGCTCGGGTTCAAGACGCATGCGGCACTTCGCGCTGCGCTGGACGGTCGTGTCACTGTCGAGGTACACAAGCCCAACAATGCGCGCATGGTGCGCCGACTCCAGGAGCTGGGCTACAACGCCACGGCGGATCTGCGCCTGGTCCCGGAGTTCGAACACTCGTACTCGCCATTTCGCAACTTCCCCCTGAAAAAGAAGCGCGGTGTGCGCTGGATGGGCTGGCGCAACCTGGTGGTCGCCGCCATCAATGCCGGCCTAGAACAAGGACTGTTCGGCCTGGAGCCCTGCGACAACTGGTGGCCCGGCGGCAACCCACACAGTCAGCTCTGCAAGCGGCACGTCTATCGCTTCGAGTTGGAGGACGGCCATATGGCCGTGGCCAGTGTGGACGCCATCAGCGGCGACGAGCTGTCGACCAACGTGGTGCTCCACCCGCGGCATGAGGGCATTGAGCCCGACCGATTCAATGGTCTGCGCGATGGCGATGCCCATGCACACGCCTGGGTGGAGCGCCGCCTGGGCGCGTGGGTTCAGGACGGTGGTGAGGACTTTTCCTGCAAACGGGCGGTCCAGCCCTGGCTGGCCCAACTGAAGATCGACACCATGGGCTACTCGGACCAGGGCAGCTTCTTCATGTGACCTTGGTGACGGTGAATCCCGGGGCCGGGCGTGTCGGCGCCCAGCGCCGCCAGGCTCTCGGGCTGCGCCCCGTGCCGTCATAGCCGTCACGGCCCTTCGGCTTCGATCCTTCACGCCTGCGCGCTGCGCTTGCCTGGGGGGTCGCAAGTGTTCGTGCGCCGGCATCCGGCTCTGCATGACCCGCCATATGAGCCGGGTGCTACGCCCTTGCTCGCTACGCTGGGTTGCTTGGCATGCCGTTCTCCCTCACGCTGGCGGGCAGTTGGCCGAGGTGATCGTTACATACCGCATGGGTATTGTCACCTACTGGTCGAACCTGACAGGCGACGTGCGATGCGAGGCGCCGGGTGGATGCTGCGGTGGCTTCTCGCGTCGTTGCGACTCTGACCAATAGCGCAAGGGTAGTGGCCGCTGAAGTCTTGCCGGAGGCGTGATGAACGTGCTCGGCCATGAGGGCTTTCGGGAAAGGTGCGTCCCAAGCGTCCTTGTCTCGTCGTGAAACCTGGCGGGGTCGCGGCTTCGCCTCGGGCTTGATGGCCGCAACCGTACGGCCCAAGAAATTTCCCCTCCGCTGCGCGGATTCCTCGCGAGGCAAATTTCCCGTGCCTGCCGGTCCTCCACGCTGTTGCGGCCCCTTCACTGCGCTGCGGGGTGCAGCCCGCCCGCCCCCCGCCTGACGGATCACAACAAGGACGCGATGGGCGCGACCTTGGCAACCCGAAAGGAAATCATCATGGCCAACATCGGCACCTTCACCACTCAGAACGACGGCTTCATCGGCACCGTTCGCACCCTCACGCTCAACGTCAAGGTCAAGTTCGTGCGCAACGACAAAGGCAGCGAGAACGCCCCCGACTACCGCATCCAGGCCGGCACCGGTTACGACATCGGCGCCGCCTGGAAGAAGGTCAGCCAGTCCGAACGCCCTTACCTGTCGGTGACGCTGGACGATCCTTCGTTCCCGGCCACCATCTACGCCCGCCTGATCGAGGAGGAAGACGGCACACACAACCTGATCTGGTCGCGCAGCAAGCCCACGGCCTGACGGCCACGCCGATCCCGCCACCCTGGCGGGATCGCTGCTGCGGGCCGAGCCTGCAGTCTCAGGCCGCGGTCGAACCCAGTTGGGCTTCGGTCGCGGCCATCAGGTCGGTCGCACCGCACTCCAGCGCTGCCGCGATCTTGAAGATGAGCGGCAACGAGGGGATGTGCTCGCCGCGCTCGATCTTGCCCATGTGCGAGCGCTCGATGCCCGCCCGGTGCGCCAGCGCCTCCTGGGCCATGCCCTGCCCCGAGCGCAGCGCACGCACCGCCGCGCCGAAGGCTTGCGCCAGTTCGGCATCGAAGGTGGTAGCACCGGCCGGACGGCCAGCCTGGACAGGACGCTTCTGCATGGACAGAAGCGTCCTGTCGAGAGACAATTAAAACCACGTTATCTTTAACTCATTCACAATGAATGAAGCCGCTTTGGTGGTTTCCCTGTTGGGTGCTTTCGTGCTTTTACGTAACACTCGTGTGTCTACGTAAACCCCCAAAGCCACATTGGCTCATTCGAGCATTCACGTCATGCCGACTTTCAGCCTTTGTGCAAGGGTGCTTTTCTGCAAAAGCGCCTCTGCGTCTTTCCGGGGAGGCACGAAAGCGGCTTTGCGATTCGGTGCTTCTGATGCAACACGTGTTTCCGCACAGCGCTACGCACCCTGAACATGCCGACTGAACCCCTTGTGACCGACGAGCAGCGCGCGCAGTTGCTGGAGAACGGACATGCTCGCGCCGCTGACGCGCAGGTCGACCTGTGGCCCGTGGTACGTCTTTTCACGCCGGACGCGCACGCGACCTGGCTGCTCGCAG
>JAEUOU010000001.1 GCA_016790575.1 Burkholderiaceae bacterium
CCATCGTCAAAGGGTCGCTGTTTGTTCTCAAGCTCATAGTGATTGATCTCCTGTTTGCTGATGCATCCGAATCGCCCGGCATCCGCGGCTAGGCCACGGCCCGCTGACTGGCCCCCAAACGCCGTTCCAAGCGCTTTTCACTGTCTTTTTGCCACATACCCAGCATCAAAAGGTCGTTGTTTGCTATGAACACTATAGCGATCACCGCTCCCGCCCCGCCTCGGCCGCCACCTTCTGCACCGGGCCTGGGCGACGCTTTTTGCGGAGCATGGGTCCGTGGAGGCCGCCGGTGGCGCGGGCGGGGCGCACGGGAGCCATCTTAGTCAGGCCGAAGGGCCTGCAAAAGGAGGAAACGGGGTGCGGTGAGGGCCCGCGCGGGCCGGTGTTTGCTTCAGGCGGCGCGGCGCGCGGCGCCCTGGCGCCAGAGCACGGCGGCGGCGCACAGCCATTGCAGGGCGTACAGGCCGGTGCCGACGCTGTGCCACAGGCGCAGGTTTTCGCGCGCCACGATGCGCGGAGCCACGGCAAATTCCACCAGCAGCGCCAGCAGCATGCCGGCCGTGACGAAATGCAGGGCTCGGTCCGGGCCCGCCGCCGCGCGGGCGGCCGGCGCGACGCTGTCGGCCTCCACCAGGAGCTGGCGCCGGTGTGCCATCAACAGCACCAGGCCGCAGGCCAGCGTGACCCAGGTCTGTGCCGCAAACAAGCGGGCCGCGGTGTTGCCCGCCAGAGCCGGTGTGGGCAGGTGGGCAAACAGCAAGGGGACGGCCAGGAAGCCGATGGTGCTCAGGCTGCCCCACCACAGGGCGGCGGCGAACAGGGGCAGGCGGTCGAGCACGGGGGGTGGCGCGCCGGCGGGCGCGTCAGACGTAGGAGACGCCGATGATTTCGTAGCGGCGCAGGCCGCCCGGGGCCTGCACTTCGGCGGTGTCGCCCTCTTCCTTGCCGATCAATGCGCGGGCGATGGGGCTGCTGATGTTGATCAGGCCGAGCTTGAGGTCGGCTTCGTCTTCGCCGACGATCTGGTAACGGACGGTGTCGCCGCTGTCTTCGTCTTCCAGTTCCACGGTGGCGCCAAAGACGACTTTGCCGCCGGCATCGAGTGTGGCCGGGTCGATGATCTGCGCGGCCGACAGCTTGCCTTCCAGTTCGCGGATGCGGCCTTCGATGAAGCCCTGGCGGTCTTTGGCGGCGTCGTATTCGGCGTTTTCGCTCAGGTCGCCCTGGGCGCGCGCTTCGGCGATGGCGTTGATGACCCAGGGACGTTGTACGGTCTTGAGGTCGTGCAGTTCGGCCTTGAGTTTTTCAACGCCGCGTTTGGTGATGGGGATGGTGGCCATGGGGGTCGTTCTCCAAAAGCAAACCGCCGGGCGTTGCCGTCCGGCGGGTTCATGGGGGCGGATTATGCCGCGACTGGGGCTCAGGCGGCCAGTTGGGCGTGCATGTCCTGCACGGAAATCACGTCCAGCTGGTCCAGATACTTCATGCCCTCCACCGCGGCTTCGGCGCCGGCGATGGTGGTGAAGGTGGTCACGCGGGCCAGCAGGGCCGAAGTGCGGATCTGGCGCGAGTCGGCGATGGCGTTGCGGCGCTCTTCCACGGTGTTGATGACCAGCACGATTTCGTTGTTCTTGATCATGTCCACAATGTGCGGGCGGCCTTCGGTGACCTTGTTGACCACCTTGACCGGCACACCGGCCGCGGCAATGGCGGCGGCGGTGCCGCGGGTGGCCACCAGATCGAAGCCCAGCGCCACCAGCTGGCGGGCCACCTCGACGGCGCGGGGCTTGTCGCCGTTCTTGACCGTCAGGAACACTTTGCCCGTGGGCGTGCCGTCGGCCTTGAAGGGGCGCGGCAGCTTGGTGCCGGCGCCGATCTGGCTCTTGACGAAGGCTTCGCCAAAGGTTTTGCCCACGCCCATGACTTCGCCGGTGGATTTCATCTCGGGGCCGAGGATGGTGTCCACACCGGGGAACTTGACGAAGGGGAACACCGCTTCCTTGACGCTGAAATACGGCGGGGTGACTTCCTGCGTGATGCCCTGCTCGGCCAGCGTCTGGCCGGCCATGCAACGCGCCGCGACCTTGGCCAGCTGGATGCCGGTGGCTTTGGACACATAGGGCACGGTACGGCTGGCGCGGGGGTTGACTTCCAGCACGTAGATGACGTCCTGGCCGTCAATCTGCTGGATGGCGAACTGCACGTTCATCAGGCCCACCACGTTCAGCGCGCCGGCCATGGCGGCGGACTGGCGCTTGAGCTCGGCCACGGTGTCGGCGCTCAGGCTGTAGGGCGGCAGCGAGCAGGCGGAGTCGCCGCTGTGCACGCCGGCCTGCTCGATGTGTTCCATGACACCGCCGATGAAGGTGCGGCCGGAGGGGTCGCGCAGGCAGTCCACGTCGCATTCGATGGCGTCGTTCAGGAAGCGGTCGAGCAGCACCGGGCTGTCGTTGCTGACCTTGACGGCCTCGCGCATGTAGCGCTCCAGGTCGCGTTGTTCGTGCACGATTTCCATCGCACGACCACCGAGCACGTAGCTGGGGCGCACCACCAGCGGGTAACCCAGCGCGGCGGCTTTCTCCAATGCCTCGGCTTCGGTGCGGGCGGTGGCGTTGGGCGGCTGGCGCAGGCCCAGGTCGTGCAGCAGCTTTTGGAAGCGTTCGCGGTCTTCGGCGGCGTCGATCATGTCGGGGCTGGTGCCGATGATGGGCACGCCGTTCGCCTCCAGGCCCAGCGCGAGCTTCAGCGGTGTCTGGCCGCCGTACTGCACGATCACGCCGGCCGGCTTTTCCTTGTCGACGATTTCGAGCACGTCTTCCAGCGTCAGCGGCTCGAAATACAGGCGGTCGGAGGTGTCGTAATCGGTGGAGACGGTTTCGGGGTTGCAGTTGACCATGATGGTCTCGTAGCCGTCTTCGCGCATGGCCAGCGCGGCGTGCACACAGCAGTAGTCGAACTCGATGCCCTGGCCGATGCGGTTGGGGCCGCCGCCCAGCACCATGATCTTTTTCTTGTCGGTCGGCTCGGCCTCGCACTCGTCCTCATAAGTGGAGTACAGGTAGGCGGTGTCGGTGGCGAATTCGGCCGCGCAGGTGTCCACGCGCTTGTAGACCGGGCGCACGCCCAGGGCGCGCCGGGCGTCGCGCACGGCTTTTTCGCTGGTCTTGAGCAGCTTGGCCAGACGGCGGTCGGAGAAGCCCTTTTTCTTCAGCGTGCGCAGCGTGGTGGCGTCCAGCGCGGCCAGGGCGCCCTCGCCTTGGGCAGCAGCCAACTGGTCGAGTTCGAGTTCGATGCGGACGATTTCTTCAATCTGCACCAGGAACCATTTGTCGATCTTGGTCAGGTCGTGCACTTCGTCCACCGACCAGCCGGCGGCGAAGGCATCGCCCACGTACCAGATGCGGTCGGGGCCGGGCTCGCCCAGCTCTTTTTCCAGGATTTCGCGGTCCTGGGTTTTTTCGTTCATGCCGTCCACGCCCACCTCCAGGCCGCGCAGGGCTTTCTGGAAGCTTTCCTGGAAGGTGCGGCCCATGGCCATGACTTCGCCCACGCTCTTCATCTGCGTGGTCAGGCGGCTGTCGGCGGCGGGGAATTTTTCGAAGGCGAAACGCGGAATCTTGGTCACCACGTAGTCGATGCTGGGCTCGAAGCTGGCCGGCGTGGCACCGCCGGTGATTTCGTTGCGCAACTCGTCCAGCGTGTAGCCCACGGCCAGTTTGGCCGCCACCTTGGCGATGGGGAAACCCGTGGCCTTGGAGGCCAGCGCCGAACTGCGGCTGACCCGCGGGTTCATCTCGATGACGATCATGCGACCGTCCTGGGGGTTGACCGAGAACTGCACGTTGGAGCCGCCGGTGTCCACGCCGATCTCGCGCAGCACCGCCAGGCTGGCGTTGCGCATGATCTGGTATTCCTTGTCAGTCAGGGTCTGCGCCGGGGCCACCGTGATGGAGTCACCGGTGTGCACGCCCATGGGGTCGAGGTTTTCGATGGAGCAGACGATGATGCAGTTGTCGGCCTTGTCGCGCACCACCTCCATCTCGTACTCTTTCCAGCCGAGCAGCGATTCTTCGATCAGCAGCTCGTTGGTGGGCGAAGCTTCCAGGCCGCGCTTGCAGATGGTTTCGAACTCTTCGGCGTTGTAGGCGATGCCGCCACCGGTGCCGCCCAGGGTGAAGCTGGGGCGGATCACGGTCGGGAAACCGACGCGCTTTTGCACCTCCCATGCTTCGGCCATGCTGTGGGCAATGCCCGAGCGGGCCGAGCCCAGGCCGATCTTGGTCATCGCGTCCTTGAACTTCAGGCGGTCTTCAGCCTTGTCGATGGCCTCGGGCGTGGCGCCGATCAGCTCGACGTCGTACTTGGCCAACACCCCATGGCGCCACAGGTCGAGCGCGCAGTTCAGCGCGGTCTGGCCACCCATGGTGGGCAGGATCGCGTCCGGGCGCTCGCGGGCGATGATTTTTTCAACCGTCTGCCAGGTGATGGGTTCGATGTAGGTGACATCGGCCGTGGCCGGGTCGGTCATGATCGTGGCGGGGTTGCTGTTGATCAGGATGACCTTGTAGCCCTCCTCGCGTAGCGCCTTGCAGGCCTGCACGCCGGAGTAGTCGAACTCGCAGGCCTGGCCGATGATGATCGGGCCGGCGCCGATGATGAGAATGCTTTTGAGGTCGGTGCGCTTAGGCATGGGTCTTCTCCTGGGCGTGCTGCATCAGCGCGGTGAACCGGTCGAACAGGTAGGCGATGTCGTGCGGGCCGGGTGAGGCTTCGGGGTGGCCCTGGAAGCAGAAGGCCGGCCGGTCGGTGCGGGCCAGCCCCTGCAGCGTGCCGTCGAACAGGCTGACGTGGGTCGCGCGCAGGTTGGCGGGCAGGGTTTTCTCGTCGACCGCGAAGCCGTGGTTCTGGCTGGTGATGCTGACGCGGCCGCTGTCCAGGTCTTTGACCGGGTGGTTGGCGCCATGGTGGCCGAACTTCATCTTGAAGGTCTTCGCCCCGGAGGCCAGCGCCATGATCTGGTGGCCCAGGCAGATGCCAAAGGTGGGGATGCCGGTGTCGATCAGTTCGCGGGCGGCGGTGATGGCGTAGTCGCAGGGCTCGGGGTCGCCGGGGCCGTTGGACAGGAAGATGCCGTCGGGCTGGTGCTTCAGCACCTCGGCGGCTGGCGTCTGCGCCGGCACCACGGTGACTTTGCAGCCGCGCTCGGCCAGCATGCGCAGGATGTTCTTCTTGACGCCGAAGTCGTAGGCGACGACATGAAAACGCGGGGCACTCTGGTTGCCATAGCCTTCACCGAGTTTCCACTCGGTCTGGGTCCAGTCGTAGGCGGCGGGCGCCGAAACGACCCGGGCCAGGTCCTGCCCGGCCATGCTGGGCGCGGCCTGGGCGGCGGCAGTGGCACGGTCGATGACGGCTTGCGTGACGGCCTCACCGGCGGCCAGGCCGACGATGGCACCGTTTTGCGCGCCTTTGGTGCGCAACAGACGCGTGAGCTTTCGGGTGTCGATGTTGGCGATGGCGACCGTGTTCTCACGCACCAGATACTGCGACAGCGTTTCGGTGGCGCGGAAGTTGGACGCCAGCAGCGGCAAATCCTTGATGATCAGACCGGCGGCGTGGACCTTGTCGGCTTCGATGTCCTCGGTGTTGACGCCATAGTTGCCGATGTGCGGATACGTGAGCGTCACGATCTGCCGGCAGTAGCTGGGGTCGGTGAGGATTTCCTGGTAGCCGGTGATGGCGGTGTTGAACACCACCTCGCCAACCGTGGTGCCGGTGGCACCGATGGAATTGCCGATAAAGACCGTGCCGTCTGCGAGCGCCAGGATGGCGGGGGGGACATTTCCCTTGAGAGACAAAAGCACTGGGTTCTCCGTTGGTTGCGGGTACGCCCAAACGCGCACAGGAGACAAGTCTCCTGGTGGCTGCTTTTGTGGGATTTTGGCTCGGTTGCGGCTAGGGCGTACGGTGAATTGCTGGAAAGCCTCCCATTATAGCCGGGCAAACCCTGAGCTGACCGGCGGCTGACAGCAATGGCGTACCCCGTTTCAGGGAAATCAGGGGCCTGGCTTGCCCCCGCCCGGGGTGCTCAGCGCATCCCGGCCAGCGCGCTGGCATGCAGGCAAATGGCGGCGGCGGCGGCGACATTCAGGGACTCTTCACCCCCCGGCTGGGCGATACGCACCGCCCACTGCGCCCGGGCGGCCAGGGTTTCGCCCACGCCCTGCCCTTCATGGCCCATGACCCAGGCACACGGAAACGGTGGCGGCGACTCATGCAGAAAACGGCCCTGGTGCGAACTGGTGACCACCAGCGGCACCGCCAGCGCGTCGAGCCGTGACGGCTCTGCCGATTCGATCAGGTGCAGCCCGAAATGGGCGCCCATGCCGGCGCGCAGCACTTTGGGCGACCACAGCGCGGCCGTGCCCCGCAACGCAATGACCTGAGCGAATCCGAACGCGGCGGCGCTGCGCAGGATGGAGCCGACATTGCCGGCGTCCTGAACCCGGTCGAGCACCACGGTGGCGGCTTGCGGCAACACGGCGGCCGCCTGCGGCGCGGGCAACACGAAGGCCAGCGGTGCAGGCGACTCCAGCGGGCTGATGGTGGCCCACAAGGCATCGGCTACGACTATATTTTTAGTAGCAAACAAAGACCATTTTTCGCTGGCTATTGACCAAAAAGACTCGGAAAACGCCGCCAGCACCGGTTTTTGGCCCCGCTCGAGCGCGGCGCGGCACAGGTGATCGCCCTCCAGCCAGATGCGGCCCTGTTTGCGGTAGGCCGCGCTGTCCTGCGCCAGCCGGCGCAGCTCCTTGAGCACGGTGTTGTCGCGCGAGCGAATGACGGGGATCTGGGCTTCAGTCATCGCAACAGAGCCGCCACCGGGGCAAAAGATTTGCGGTGCAGCGGCGTCGGCCCCAGTTGCTTCAGCGCACGCAGGTGTTCGGCCGTGCCGTAGCCTTTGTGGCTGGCAAATCCGTAGCCGGGATACCGGGCATCGTGCTCCAGGCACAGGTGGTCACGGTGGACTTTGGCCAGGATCGACGCGGCCGAGATGGCGGGCACACACGCGTCGCCGCCCACCACCGCCTCGGCCCGCATGTCCAGCCGGGGCAGGCGGTTGCCATCCACCAGCACCTTCGCCGGCTTGAGCCGCAGGCCTTGAACCGCACGCTGCATGGCCAGCAGGGTCGCCTGCAGAATGTTGAGCTGGTCGATTTCTTCGACCGAGGCGAGTCCGATACCGGTGCACAGGGCACTGGCGCGAATTTCGTCGGCAAGGCGCTCACGCCGGGCGGCGCTGAGTTTCTTGGAATCGGCCAGGCCGCGAATGGGTCGCTGGTCGTCCAGGATGACCGCCGCCGCGACCACCGGGCCGGAGAGCGGGCCCCGACCGGCTTCGTCCACGCCGGCCAGCAAGCCGGGCGTATCCCAGGGCAAAGCGGCCTGCTCAGCGCGCAAGAATTTTTTCGATCGCATCGGTCGCCAGACGGGCCGTATCGCGCCGCAGTTCGTCATGGAGGGCGGTAAACCGCCGGGATAGCTGCTGGCAACGGGCCGGGTCGTCCAGCCACGCGAGTGTGGCACTGGCCAACGCCTGCGGGGTCGCCTGCTGCTGGAGCAGCTCGGGAACAGCAAAGTCCTGACAGAGGATATTGGGCAGGCCGACCCAGGGCTGCAGCTTCTTGCGCCGCATGATCTGCCAGGACAGCCAGTTCATGTTGTAGGCAATGACCATGGGCCGCTTGAACAGCGCAGCCTCCAGCGTGGCCGTGCCGCTGGCAATGAGGGTCACGTCACAGGCAGCCAGCGCAGTGTGCGATTGGCCGTCCAGCACGGTGAGCGTGGCTTCGCCCAGGCCGCTGGCGCGCACCGCGGCATCCACCCGTGCGCGCACGGCCGGCACGGCGGGCAACAAGAACCGCAAGGCTGGACGCTGGCGCACCATCTGTGCCGCCGCCTGCAGAAACCGGGGCGCAAGGTAATCGATTTCGGATGCCCGGCTGCCGGGCAGCAAAGCCACCACCGCATCATCCGCGGCAAGGCCCAGCCGCTGACGGGCGCCGGCACCGTCCGGCTCGGCCGCAATGACCGACGCCAGCGGATGGCCGACATAGGTGGCGGCGAT
This sequence comes from Burkholderiaceae bacterium, assembly GCA_016790575.1. Classification (GTDB taxonomy): domain Bacteria; phylum Pseudomonadota; class Gammaproteobacteria; order Burkholderiales; family Burkholderiaceae_C; genus JAEUOU01. The sequence continues at coordinate 8,132 of JAEUOU010000001.1, forward strand.
GCCATGCCGCTGCAGCAGCGCCGGCTCGAACGGGAACAGGCACAGCACGTGGTCGACACTGCGCCGGATTTTTTGCAGGCGGTCCGCCCGCCAGGCCCATACCGAGGGGCAGACGAAATGAATGACCGGGATGCCGGCCCGTTTCAGCGCGGCCTCCAGATCGAGGTTGAAGTCGGGCGCGTCGATGCCGATGAACGCGGTGGGGGGCTTGTCGAGCAGCCGCTGGCGCAATTGGTGGCGGAGGGCAACGATGCCACGGTAATGACGCAGCACCTCCACATAACCGCGCACGGCCAGGCGCTCGGCCGGCCACCAGGCGTCGAATCCGCGGCGTACCATCTGCGGCCCACCGATACCGGCCAGAGCAAGCTGGGGCCATCGGGCCTGAAGTGCGTCGATCAGCAGGCCGGCCAGCAGGTCGCCGGAGGTTTCGCCGGCCACCATCGCCAGGCTCGGCGTGGTCGGGACAGGCCCTGCGGTCATGAGGTCAGCGGACGATGCCGCGCTGCGGCGAGACCTGTTGCAGGAAGCCCAGCATCATGGCCACGTCCGCTTCGGCCTCGGGGTGACTGGTGTGCAGGGTGGCAATGCGTTGTCGGGCCTGCTCCAGGGTCAGGTCGTCCCGATAGAGCGCCTTGTGCATCGCCTTCACGGCGGCGATTCGCTCGGCGCTGAAGCCGCGCCGGCGCAGGCCCTCGAAATTCATGGAACGGGCCTGGGCCGGCTGGCCCTGACTCATCACAAAGGGCGGCTGGTCGGCAAAGAGCAGCGAGCACATGGCGGTCATGCCATGGGCGCCGATTCGCACAAACTGGTGGACCACGGTGAAACCGCCAAGGATGACCCAGTCCCCGACTTCGACATGCCCCGCAAGCTGGGCATTGTTGGCAAAAATCGTGTGATTTCCCACGAGGCAATCGTGCGCCAGGTGCACGTAGGCCATGACCCAGTTGTCGTCGCCCAGCCGCGTAACGCCGCCGCCGCCCGGCGAGCCGATATTGAACGTGCAGAACTCGCGGATGGTGTTGCCGTCGCCGATGATGAGCTCACACGGCTCGCCGGCATATTTCTTGTCCTGCGGAATCGCGCCCAGCGAGTTGAACTGGAAGATGCGGTTGTTGCGCCCGATGGTCGTGTGACCTTCGATGACACAGTGCGCGCCGACCGTGGTGCCCGCACCGATGCGCACATGGGGCCCGATGACGGTATACGGCCCGACACGGACCGAAGCATCCAGCTGCGCCGAAGGATCTACCAACGCGGAGGGATGAATGGTGGTCATCGCCGCACCCGCCCTCAGGCCACGGTCCGCATGGTGCACATCAGTTCCGCCTCGGTGGCGACTTCCTCGCCCACCATGGCTTTGGCGCGGAACTTGAAGATGCCGGCCCGAACGCGGTCCAGCTCGACTTCGAGAATCAGCTGGTCGCCCGGTTCCACCGGTCGCTTGAAGCGGGCCCCGTCGATGCCGGCAAAGTAGTAGACCGTCTTGTCGTCCGGGGTGACCCCCTGCATGTCGAAGGCCAGGATCGCTGCGGCCTGCGCAAGGGCCTCCAGCATCAGCACGCCGGGCATCACCGGCCGGTGCGGAAAATGGCCGAGGAACTGGGGCTCATTGATGCTGACGTTCTTGATGGCCCGGATGCGTTTGCCGCGCTCGATCTCCAGGACGCGGTCCACGAGCAAAATGGGATAACGGTGGGGCAGCTTCTTGAGGATCTGGTGGATGTCCATCGCTTGTCTCGAATGTCCGGCAGGTTTTCTGCCGCGGCCGGTTCAACGGCCAGGGGTCTGTTTTTCCAGGGCGCGCAGCCGCTCACGCAGGCTGTGCAGATGCCGCAGCGTTGCGGCATTCTTTTCCCAGTTCGCATTGTCGTCGATGGGAAACATGCCGGTGTAGTGCCCCGGCCGGGTGATGGATCGGGTGACGACGGTGGCCGCGGAAATGTGCACGTGATCGGCCAGGTGCAAATGGCCCAGAACGATGGCGCCGCCACCCAAGGTGCAGTGCGCGCCGATCACGGCGCTTCCGGCGACACCGACACAGCCGGCCATGGCCGTGTGCCGGCCGACCCGCACGTTGTGACCGATCTGGATCAGGTTGTCGAGTTTGACGCCATCTTCCAGCACCGTGTCGGCCAGCGCTCCGCGGTCAATACAGGTGTTGGCACCGATTTCCACGTCGTCCCCGATCTGTACGGAACCCAGTTGCTCGATTTTCTCCCAGGCGCCGTTGTTCGGCGCGAAGCCGAATCCGTCGGCGCCAATGACAACACCGGCATGCACGATGGCGCGGGCGCCGATACGGCAACCCTCGCCCACCGTGACGCGGGAATGCAGCACCGAGTTTTCGCCGACCGACGCAGCGCTCTCGATCACACACAGCGGGCCGATCCAGGCGGACGGATGAACATGGGCAGTGGGGTCGACCACCGCCGTCGGGTGGACCCCCGTGCGACGCGGAGCGCCCGATCGGCGCCGCCACAGTTGCGTCACCCGGGCGAAGTACAGGTAGGGCTCATCGACCACGATACAGGCGCCCCGGGCCTGTGCGACCGCGGCCATGGCCGGCGGAACAATAACGCAGCCGGCCCGTGTTGAGGACAGCTGCGCACCGTAGCGGGGATTGCTCAGGAAACTGATCTGCGAAGGCAGAGCCGATTCCAGCGGCGCAATGCCTTCGATTACCGCGTCGGGGTCGCCCCGCAGTTCGCCGCCGAGAGCGGCAATCAATTCGCCAAGTCGCAATGCCACCCGACCACTGCCCGCGCGCTTACTTGCTCGCGGAGCCGTTGGCCCCGGCATTGAGCGCCTTCAGGACCTTTTCCGTGATGTCGTGCTTGGGATTGAAATAGACGGCTTCCTGAAGAATGACGTCGTATTTCTCCGCCTCAGCGACCTGCTTCACCACCCGGTTGGCCCGATCCAGCACGGCCTGCAATTCTTCGTTCTTGCGTGCGTTCAGGTCTTCCTGGAACTCGCGGCGCTTACGCTGGAAATCGCGATCCTGGTCTGCCAGCTGCCGCTGACGGGTATTGCGCTGGCTCTCTGAGAGCGTCGGGGCCTCGCGTTCGTACTTTTCGGAGGCGGTCTTGAGCGTTTCACCGGCGGTGACCAGCTCTTTCTCACGCCGCGAGAATTCCTGTTCCAGCTTGGTCTGCGCGGCCTTGGCCGAATTGGCCTCCCGAAACAGGCGGTCGGTATTGACAAATCCGATCTTGAACTCCTGGGCCTGCACGGAAAAAGCGAGCAGCAAACCCGAGAGGGTCAGACCAAGAAGACGGGAAAGGCGAAGGCGTGTCATCAAAATGAGGTTCCGATCTGGAATTGAAGTTTCTGGATTCTATCCCCGGCAAACTTGCGCACCGGGTTGGCATAGGCAAAACGCAGCGGCCCCAGCGGCGACACCCAGCTGATGCCCACCCCGACGGACGCGCGCAGCTGGTCCGTGGCGAATTTCTCGGATTCGCCGAAAACACTGCCGACATCGGCGAAGGCGAACATCCGCAAAGTGCGGTCGTTTCCGGCGCCGGGGAAAGGCGTGACCAATTCACCGTTGAGGTTGAACTTTTTCGTCCCACCGATGAACGATCCGGTCACATCACGGGGGCCCAAGGTTGCTTGCTCAAAGCCTCGCACCGAACCCAGGCCACCGGAGTAGAAATTCTTGAAAACGGGAAACGGTCTGCCGCCCATTCCCTTGCCCCAGCCGACGTCCGAGTTGAACGCCAGCGTGAACTGCCTGTTCAAGGCGATGTACTGCTGGATTTGGTAACTGGCCTTGACGTAACGGGCGTCACCACCGACGCCCCATTCGGCGTTCAGCCGCTGGTAGCGCCCGTTGTTGGGTGCCAATGCGCTGTCGCGATCGTCACGGGTCCAGCCGATGGTCAGCGGGATGGCGGAACTGTTGTAGCCAAACCGGTCTGCATAGGACAGATACGCGGCCGGTATGTTGGTGCCGACCTTGATGCTGGTGCGCTCGAAGTTGGCCCCGAAATACACGGTGTCGGACTCGCTGAAAGGGACACCGAAGCGGAGACCGGCACCGGTTGTCGTCAGCTGGTAGTTACCCCCCTGCTCCTCGTAGGGCTGGGTATTGCGGTGATAGATATCGATCGTGCGGGAAATGCCGTCAGCCGTGAAATAAGGATCAACGGTGTTGAATACCAGCGCACGGTTGTATTTGCTGGTGTTGACTTCGACACCCAGGTAATTGCCGGACCCGAAGGCATTCTCCTGTTTGAGGTTGAAAGATACAGAGAATTTGTCAGACGAAGAAAAGCCAGCGCCCAGCTGCACGCTGCCGGTGGGCTTTTCGGCCACGTTGAGGCTCAGGTCGACCTGATCGGGAGCACCTGCAACTTCCCCGGTCTCCAGCCCGACCTCGGTAAAGAACCCCAGCCGATCAACTCGGTCGCGCGACAGGCGAATCTTGGCGCCGTCATACCAGGCGCCTTCGAGCTGGCGGAATTCGCGCCGGATGACTTCGTCGCGTGTCCGGTCGTTACCAGTGATGTTGATGCGGCGCACGTAGGCCCGCCGCGAGGGGTCAGCCTGGAGAACCAACGAGACCAGATTATTGGCCCGATCAAGCTCAGGGCGGGCTTCGACGCGCGCGAACGCATAGCCGAAATTGCCGAAATGATCTTGAAACGCCTTCGTGGTCGCGGCGACTGACTCGGCGTTGTAGGGTTCGCCTGGCCGGATGGTCACCAATGATTTGAATTCGTCGGTCTTGTCCAGATAGTTGCCTTCCAGCTTGATTGAAGAGACAACAAACTTGGGACCTTCGGTAATGTTGATCGCAATGGAGATATCTTGCTTGTCGGGCGAAATGGCAACCTGGGTCGAATCAATCTGGAACTCCAGATATCCGCGCGAAAGGTAATAACTGCGCAAGGTCTCCAGATCCGCATTGAGCTTGGCGCGTGAATACCGATCACTCTTGGTATACCAACTGAGCCAGCCACCCGTATCTTGCTCGAAGAGTCCTTTCAGCGTGGACTCAGAAAACGACTTTGCCCCGACGATGCGGATTTCACGAATCTTCGCCGGGCCGCCTTCCGTGATGGAAAAACTGACATTGACCCGGTTTCGTTCGATAGGCGTTACGGTAGTGACCACCTCCGCACCGTACAGGCTGCGGTTGATGTACTGACGCTTGAGTTCCTGCTCGGCCCGATCCGACAAAGCCTTGTCGAACGGACGCCCTTCTGTCAGGCCGATTTCCCGCAAGGACTTCTGGAGTACTTCCTTGTCGAACTCCTTTGACCCTGAAAACTCGATGGAAGCCACGGTGGGCCGCTCTTCAACGATCACTACCAGGACGTCACCATTGGTTTCCAGACGAACATCTTTGAACAATCCAAGCGAGAAGAGTGCGCGGATCGCGGCCGCCCCTTTCTCATCGTTGTACGTCTCGCCAACACGGAAGGGTAACGAGCCAAAGATGGTTCCGGGCTCGACACGCTGCAGGCCTTCGACCCGAATATCACGTACCGTGAAGGGATTCACCGCCCATGCGGAGTGCCCGGCAAGAGCCAGACCGGCAACAAGGCAAACGGTGCGAATGCGGAAACGCTGGATGGACTTTTTCATGCGATGAAGACACTGGGCGTGCCAGGAAAGTAGGTCGGATCGCCGGTGCGTTCAGCCGAACAATCGGGTAAGGTCGTTGAACAACGCGAGGGACATCATGAGAAGCAGTACACCGACGCCGGCCCGCTGAAACCTTTCCAGCCATGGCTCCGATACCGGCCGCCCTGTCAGGAACTCCCAAAGATAATACATCAGGTGCCCTCCATCGAGGACTGGCAAGGGCAGCAGATTCAGTACGCCCAGGCTGACACTGATCAAGGCAAGAAAAACCAGGTACTGGGTCAGGCCCATACTCGCCGACTTGCCGGCATAGTCAGCGATGGTGAGCGGACCACTGAGGTTACGCAGAGAGGCTTCCCCGATCAGCATCCGGCCGATCATGCGCACAGTCAGATCGCCAACTTCCCAGGTCTTGGCCACAGCTTTGTGCAGCCCTTCAAAGAAACCACTTCGAACGGTAACCATCGCCGGCGAAGTCCCGACCAGAGCTCCGATTTTTCCCACCATGCGCCCGCCTTCGCTGCGGGAATCAGGTTTGACGACCACCGTGACTTCCCTGCCCTGGCGCTGAACCAGCCAGGGAACAGCCACTCCGTTGTTCGCACGAATCAGGTCTCGAAGATGCTGCGCGTCGACGATGCTTTCGTTTCCCACCTTGAGTATCCGATCAGAGGGCAACAAACCATCCCGCGCGGCAGCCCCCCCGGGCGATACGTCGCCGATCAACGGCTCTGAATAGGGCCGCTGGATCCCAATGCGCCGAAAAAGCTCGGCGTCTGCATCGACACCGGCCAACTCACTCAAAGGCAAGACGACCTGACGTCGGACACCCGACAAACCATCACCGACTTCCAGCACCACGGAGTGCCCATCAAGCACCGCCCTTGCAAGCAACCACCGTAGCCCCTCGAACGAGGCGATCGGTTCGAGTTCTTCGTTCTCGAATGCTCCACGAAAAACCGTTTCCCCACCAGCCAACGTGGAACGCCCGGCGACGGATTCAGGGGACGGTCGCGAAAGCCGGGCTGCGGGCTCTTCAACTCCCACCCAATTGACGCCGGCATACAAGGCCACAGCCAGTAGAAGGTTGGCGAGGGGCCCGGCTGCAACAATCGCAAAGCGCGAACGAAGCGGCTGTCGGTTAAAAGCGAATGACTGCGCAGATGCTTCAACAGCGGCTTCCCGCTCGTCGAGCATCCGAACGTAACCCCCTACCGGAAACAGTCCGACTACAAATTCCGTTTGGTGACCGGACGAATCAGGGCGGCCCATCCGCCGAAACAGGGGACGGCCGAAACCCACCGAGAACCTTAGCACCCGCACGCCACAGGCCACCGCAATTCGGTAGTGCCCGTACTCATGCACTGCGATCAACAAGGCGATCGCAACCAGAAACGCGATAATGGTCAGCATGGCGGCCAGCCTTCTAACGCCTCTTCGGGAGCAGAGTTTGCCACGATGCGTTCCTCCGACCGAATGCTCAAGAGTAACTCTGACGCACTATGGTTCGGGCCAGGCTGCGCGCCCGGGCGTCCAACTCCTGGAGATCACCCAGACTACGAGGGGTCGGACATTCCAGTCGCTCGAGCGTTTCCCGATTGACCGCATAAATCTGATCGAAACGGATAGAGTGATCGAGGAATGATTCCACAGCGATCTCGTTGGCCGCGTTCAAGATCGCGCAGGAGCCTTCCTGCGCATCCAATACTTGCCATGCAAGTGCGAGACAGGGAAACCGCTGCCGGTGACCGTGATCTTCGAGCGATTCGAAGGTCAGCGCCTGCAATTCGCGGAAGTTCAACGCGCTGGCACCCGACTCGATTCTTTCCGGCCAGGACAGGCCGTACGCAATGGGTACACGCATATCGGGAGTACCCAACTGGGCGACAACTGACGCATCGCGATACTGGACCATAGAGTGAATGACACTTTGCGGATGAATCACAACGTCCAGTCGAGCGGCCTCCACCCCAAACAGAAAATGGGCTTCAATGACCTCGAGAGCCTTGTTCATCATCGTTGCAGAGTCCACCGAAATCTTGCGTCCCATCACCCAGTTCGGATGCGCGCAGGCTTCTTCCGGCGTCACAGCGTGGAGTGTGGACACGTCCCGGCGCCGGAACGGACCACCGGATGCCGTGAGCACAATCCGCTCGATTCGCCGCTCCCAGGTCTTCGGGTCATCCGGCAAAGACTGAAAGATCGCCGAATGTTCGCTGTCGATCGGCAGCAAAGTTGCCCCGCCGGAATGGACAGCGGCCATAAACACGCTGCCGCCGACAACCAAGGCCTCCTTGTTGGCCAACAACAGCCGCTTACCCGCCCTGGCCGCCGCCAGACAGGGAGCGAGCCCTGCCGCGCCAACGATCGCAGCCATGACCATATCGACCTCGCGGTGGCCGGCAACGTCGCAAATTGCCTCGACGCCCGAGCGAACTTCGATACACAACCCGGCAGCCTTGATTCGCTTTTCCAGTTCACTCGCACCGGCCGCATCCGCCAGGACTGCAATCCGCGGCCGATGGCGAACACACTGCGCAAAAAGCAGATCAATCTGCGTGGCAGCCACCAGTGCAAAAACCTCGAAGCGGTCCGGATGACGAGCGAGAACGTCCAAGGTGTTCGAACCGATAGAACCGGTCGAACCAAGCACAGAGATTTTCTGGATCATGAATTCGTCAGCACGCTGAGCATGAGCGCCAAAGGCAGGGTTGGCAGGATCGCATCGATCCGATCCAAAACTCCGCCATGCCCCGGCAATAACGCGCTGCTGTCCTTTACTTGCGCATTTCGTTTGACAAGTGATTCCACCAGATCTCCCACAACACTCATGGCTGCAAGCAGAATCGTCCCCCCGACGAACCAGGGAATACCGGCCCGATATAACTGCGAAAAGAGGCTGGGGCTGTCCAAAACGAATGTCTGATCAACCCAAACCCATCCGACTCCAAAAAGAAAAACGCAGAGCATTCCGCCCCAGACGCCCTCCCAACTTTTGCCTGGACTGATTGACGGAGCCAGTTTGCCTTTGACAAATCGCCCTCCCAATGCCCGCCCAAAAAAATAGGCCCCGACATCCGCCACCCATACGAGTGCCAGGACTGACAACAAGAAGTTGTGCCCAACAGATCGGGCCTGAGCAACCGCGAGCCATGCCAGCCAAAGGAAAACAACACCGACCAGCCAGCGCAGAGCCGAGGGTATGCGTCCCCAGCCAGCAACGCCCCTGGAAAGAACAACGGAACCGGCAATCACCCAAGCGATGCCACCGGATACCCACAAGAAGCCGACCTCTTTGGAGACCCCGCCCGCACCCCATGTAACACCGCAGAGCGTCAGGCATATCATCGCAGTCAACAAGGAGTTTGACTGACTGAGCTGATTGAGTCGGCCCCACTCCCAAGCTCCTGCCGCCAGGAAAACAAGGATCAGAAAGAGAAAGGGCGTCGGATCGGTATAAAAGAGCGCGGGCAGGAGAAGCGCCAGAAGGATGAGTGCGGTGACTACGCGCTGCCTAAGCATGGGACTGCCAATAAAAAAACTCCGGCCGATAACGGCAGCCTGCAGCTCGCCTGTATGCGCGGTCACTGGCCCCGGACATAGAAGATTGGCCCGCCGGCTCGCGGGTTTCGGCAACAGGGCGTTGCAGATTCACTCGCAGAAAAAGGAAAGGATCCGAACTCTCCACGAAGCTATACGGCCATTATCTCTTGTTCTTTTGCCGCGACCAGTTGATCGACTTCAACAATATGACGGTCGGTCAGTTTCTGGATGTCTGCTTCCGAACGCTTCTGATCATCTTCGGAAGCCAATTTGTCTTTCACCAGCTTTTTGACCGATTCGTTGGCATCGCGCCGGAGATTGCGAATTGCAACCTTGGCATGTTCACCCTCGCCCCGGACGACCTTGGTCATCTCTTTGCGACGCTCCTCGCTCATGGGCGGCATGGGAACACGGATGAGGTCACCCATCGAGGCCGGATTCAGTCCGAGATCGCTTTCCCGAATCGCCTTCTCAATCTTCGCCCCCATACCCTTCTCCCAGGGCTGCACACTGATCGTCCTGGCGTCAAGCAACGAAACATTTGCCACCTGGCTGATAGGAACCATGGAGCCGTAGTAGTCGACATGGACCGTATCAAGAAGCGCTGGATTCGCACGCCCCGTCCGAACTTTGGTCAGGTTATGCTTGAACGACTGGATGGACTGATCCATCTTGGTTTCGATCGTTTTTCTGATATCGCCAATGGTCGTCATCGATCAACTCCTCGTCGTGAGTGCGAAGGAAACTCAAACATGAACCAGCGTACCTTCATCTTCTCCCAAGACAACCCGGCGAAGGGCTCCATGCTTGAAGATTGAGAACACCTTGACCGGCAACTTCTGATCCCGACACAGGGCAAATGCCGTCGCGTCCATTATTCCAAGATTCTGGGACATGGCGTCATCGAAACTGATTCGGCTGTACCGTGTCGCCGTGGGATCTTTTTTCGGGTCTGCGGAGTAAACACCATCAACTTTGGTTGCCTTGAGAACCAGTTCAGCCCCGATTTCCGCACCGCGCAATGCTGCCGCAGTATCTGTTGTGAAGAACGGATTGCCTGTACCGGCGGCGAAAACGACTACTTTGCCTTCTTCGAGGTACTGAAGCGCCTTCGGCCGCACGTAGGGTTCAACAACCTGTTCAATTCCGATAGCTGACATCACCCGCGCGGTCAAACCGGCCTTGTTCATGGTATCGGCCAATGCCAATGCATTCATGACCGTCGCCAGCATCCCCATGTAGTCGGCCGTTGCCCGATCCATACCGACCGCGCCACCGGCGACACCCCGGAAGATGTTCCCACCACCAATCACAACGGCGACTTCGACACCCAGGCGCGTAACGTCCGCGATCTCTTCCACCATTCGCACGATCGTCGCCCGATTGATACCGAAGGCATCATCACCCATGAGGGCTTCACCGGAGAGTTTGAGGAGAATCCGTTTGTGCTGGGGGCTTTTGGTCGTCATGTTTCGGTTTATCTCCGGCGCTGTTGAGATGTCTGGCCACGAATTCTCTTACCAGACGGCGATTTACGCCGAGCCCTTTGCCGCAGCAACTTGGGCTGCGACCTCGGCCGCGAAATCGTCGACCTTCTTTTCAATACCCTCGCCGACGACGTACAGGGTAAAGGCTGCGACGTTTGTCGAGGCGGACTTGAGCATCTGCTCGACCGTTTGCTTGTCGTTCTTTACAAAAGGCTGATTGAACAGTGAGACCTCTTTGAGGTACTTCTGCACGGAACCTTCGATCATTTTCGCAGCGATATCCGCGGGCTTACCCGATTCGGCGGCTTTTGCCGTGGCTACCGAACGCTCCCGCTCAATTAATTCGGCAGGCACATCGGCAGTGGAAATCGCGACGGGCTTCATGGCCGCAACATGCATTGCAACGTCCTTGGCAGCCACCTCATCTCCGGTATATTCAACAACAACGCCGATACGGGTTCCATGCAAGTAAGCGGCCAGTTGGGCGCCACTGTTGAATCGCTTGAAGCGCCGAAAACTCATGTTTTCGCCGATTTTCCCGATCAGACCTTTTCGAACATCTTCCAGCGTCGGACCAAAGCCGTCCTGAGAGTATGGCAAAGCACCGAGCGCAGCAATGTCAATAGGATCCTTTTCTGCGATCAGTTCGGCCGCTGCCCTGGCGAGCGAGAGAAAGCTGTCATTTTTCGTGACAAAGTCGGTTTCGCAATTCACCTCAATCATTGCACCGGTCAAGCCACGGATGCAAGACGCCACGACCCCTTCAGCAGTCACTCGGGAGGCGGCCTTGCCGGCTTTCGTCCCAAGTTTCACCCGCAACAATTCTTCGGCCTTGGCCATATCACCGTCCGCCTCGGTGAGTGCCTTTTTGCACTCCATCATCGGTGCGTCAGTTTTCCCCCGAAGCTCAGCAACCATGCTCGCTGTAATTGCAGCCATTTCAATATCTCCTGATTAAACGATAAAAACCAGATTAAAAAAAAGGGGCAGATCTGCCCCTTTTTCCGAATTAGACCCCGGAATCAGGCGGCGGATTCCTCGACTTCAACAAATTCATCCCCACCCTCAGAGACAACCTTGACCACGTCGGAAACTGCGTTTTCCCGACCTTCAATGATGGCATCGGCAATTCCGCGAGCGTACAAAGTCACCGCCTTGGAAGAGTCGTCGTTACCGGGAATAAGATAATCGATACCTTCCGGAGAATGGTTCGAATCAACGACACCAATCAAGGGAATACCGAGTTTCCGAGCTTCAGCTACAGCAATCTTGTGGTACCCGACGTCAATGACAAAAATCGCGTCCGGAAGACTGTTCATATCCTGAATGCCGCCAATGTCACGCTCCAGTTTCTCCAACTCACGCTTGAACATGAGTTGCTCTTTTTTGCTCAGCGCGTCAAGGCCTGCTTCCTGCTGGGCCTTCATGTCCTTGAGCCGCTTGATCGATGTCTTGACCGTTTTGAAGTTGGTCAACATACCGCCAAGCCAACGCTGGTCGACAAAGGGAACGCCAGCACGCCGGGCCTCGCCGGCAACAATTTCGCGCGCCTGCCGTTTGGTGCCAACCATCAGAATGGTGCCCCGGTTAGCAGCCAGCTGGCGAGCGAACTTGGCCGCCTCCTGAAACATAGGAAGCGACTTTTCCAGATTGATGATATGAATCTTGTTGCGATGGCCAAAAATATAGGGGGCCATCTTAGGGTTCCAGAAGCGCGTCTGATGTCCAAAATGGACACCTGCTTCCAGCATCTCACGCATGCTGATCGACATAAAAACTCCGAAGGTTTGGTCTGAGCGCCAACTCACAGATTTCGAGTCCACACGCTACCGGGTCGGGCCGAAGCCAGAGCATCGATAACGGATCGGTCGAAACACCTTTGAGGGAGTTGGGCCGCGATTGCTAGCTAACTTGCAGTTGCTCCCTGCACCGTACCAGCTTAGCCTTAAGAGTATACCACGCTGGCCGGCTCTCCCCCTATTGGCGAATACGGGCCTGAGCAATCGCACCCGCAAAACAACGCACAAGACAGGGAAAAACTATTCGTGCGTACTCGAAAGAGCGTCATACGCAGGATCTTTGCACGCCAAGGCCTATACTGACCGCGACACTGACCTTGCACGTCACCGCTTTGCGACCGTGCCCGCTTTAACCATGAGAGTTGCAATTGTCGGCGCTGGCATCATTGGCGTCACTACCGCTTACGAAATTTCGTCAGATGGCCATGAGGTCACTGTTTTTGAGCGACGCGCCAATGCAGGTGAAGAAACCAGCTTCGCCAATGCGGGTGTTATATCGCCCGGGTACGTCGCCCCATGGGCCGCCCCGGGAATGTCCACGAAGGTGCTCAAGCAGATGCTCGGTCTGCACGCATCCGTCCGACTTAGCCTGCCCCTGACTTTCGCGGATTTCAATTGGATGTGGCGTTGGTGGCGGGCCTGCGACCCTGACACTTTCCGCGCGAATCGGAAGCGAATGCAACGACTTGCCTTCTACAGCCGGCAGCGACTCGCGACTCTCCGGCGAGAGCTTGATCTGGATTTCGAAGGTTCAAAGGGATACATGGTCGTTCTTCGCACTGACCAGGATCGGCATCTCATCGAACCCGGTCTCGCCATACTTCGCGAATCCGGCGTGCGGTTCAACGACCTTGACATGGCGGAAGCGCGCGCCATTGAGCCAGCCTTGAATCCAGATTTGAGTTTCGCCGGTGGCATACACCTTCCCGACGACGAGATTGGAAATTGTCGCCAGTTCACACTACTCCTCAAATCCGCGGCCACTCATGCTGGGGTGAAATTCCGGTTCGGCACAACGGTTTGCTCTGTCACTCCCGGTGACCATCCCTCCTTGAAAGTTCACGGTCAGTCCAATAGCGAGAGTTTCGATGCGATCATCCTGTGTGCGGGAGTTGCGAGTGCAGATCTTCTGCGCGATATCGGGATCGCTATTCCTCTTGTTCCGGTTTACGGCTACTCCATCAGCGCCCCTGTCCGCGAGCCACTCAACGCGCCCAAATCGGCAATCATGGATGAACGCTTCAAAGTCGCAATCAGCCGACTGGGAAATCGGGTACGCGTGGCTGGCAGCGCTGAGTTGGGAGGTGAGTTCGGAAAATTTCGCAAAGAATCGATCCGGACACTTTATAAGGTGCTTCTCGACTGGTTCCCTGGCGCGGCTGTAACCACTCAAGGCGTGCAGCAGTGGAAGGGCGCGCGCCCCATGCTCCCCGAAGGCCCCCCCGTGCTCGGAAGGAGCCCTCGTCCCGGCATCTGGCTGAACCTAGGTCACGGTTCAAGTGGCTGGGCAATGGCATGCGGATGCGCGAGAGTTCTGGCAGACGAAATCCTTGGCAGGAAACCTGAACTGGACTTGGAAGGCCTCCGTGTCGACCGATATTTGCGCTGATCGAGGTGGCTCCACGTCTGAATGGCACTTCAATGATCCGCTACAAACCCGGTGATGCGCTCCCCCTGTCTCTGGTATCCACAACCCGAGAAACGGAACGCGCCGCCTCGGGAATTCTCCCGTCCCACGAATTGATGAAGCGAGCAGGACTCGCGGTTGCGCAACTCGCCCGGGCCATCTCCCCCCACGCTCAGACCATCTGGATCGCCTGCGGGCCGGGGAACAATGGCGGCGACGGTCTCGAAGCCGCACGTGTCCTGCGACGGTCTGGTATCGAAGCCGTTGTCACCCTGGCAGGAGATCCGGCAAAACGACCTGGCGACGCGGGGCAATCGCTATGTGAGGCAATGCGGGAGGGCGTGCGAATCAGCGATTCACCGCCAACCGTGCTGACTGATGAGGATATCTGCATTGACGCACTTCTGGGTATTGGAGCCAAACACGCACCCAAAGGGGTTATCGCAGATTGGCTTCGGGTCATGAAGGCCAGCCCGGCCGCCATTTTGGCTGTAGACGTACCAACCGGTTTGGATGCTGACACCGGATATCTACATCAGGGTCAAAGCTCCTTGACAACAGCGAGTGGTGGTCTCCATGGCCTAGTTCAATCGCGACACCATACGCTGGCGCTGCTGACATTGAAACCCGGGCTTTTCATGGGATGCGGACGAGATGCCGCCGGAACGATTTGGTTCGACGATCTTGGCATAAGTGACGCCTACCGCCCGCGAGTCGATGCACGGCTGAACCCCGAGCCAGCCTATCGAGATCGCCCCCATCACAGCCACAAGGGCTCGTTCGGAATGGTTGCCGTTTTGGGTGGAGAGAGCATTCAGCATCGCGGACAAGGGATGACTGGAGCCGCGTTACTTGCGGCAAGGGCAGCATTGTGTGGAGGAGCAGGACGCGTTTTGGTAGGACTGCTGGACGACGCACCAATGACCGTTGATACAAACCTACCCGAATTGATGTTCCGTGCGACGACCGCAATTCCATGGGGCGAAAGCACAACCGTGTGCGGCTGCGGCGGCGGAGAGAGGATTCGCCCTTGGCTGCCGATCCTCTTTCGCGATGTACAGAGACTGGTCCTTGATGCCGACGCGCTCAATGCACTGGCACATGACCCATCACTTCAAACGATGCTGGCGCAAAGAGCATCGCGCCGTGATTGCGCAACGGTGATTACTCCACATCCTTTAGAGGCAGCACGGCTCCTGGGATGCGATGTGAACGAAATACAGCGGGACCGACTTAGAGCGGCGTGGCAATTGGGCGAACGACTTGGCTGCACAGTCGTCTTGAAAGGTTCAGGAACCGTGATTGCCAAGCCTGATCGACCCCCTACTATCAATCCCACCGGGAATGGAAGGCTCGCAACTGCCGGAACAGGCGATGTTCTCGCCGGCTTGATTGGAGCGCGCTTGTCCGGCGGTTTAAGCGAGTACGACGCAGCCTGCCAAGCCGTTTATCAGCATGGCATGGTTGCCGACAGATGGGCGCGGCTTGAACCATTGACAGCCATGGCTTTGGCACAAGCCATGAGCTGAACTAGACTGAGTCAAGGCCCCACATTCCATCATCGCCTGGGAGGCGCGCGCCGGGTAGCAGCACTCGCCTTGCCGGGTTGGCGGGCCTTTCGCTGACCCTGAGCTCTGCCCATGGCGGATTCGCGACTACGAACGCTACGAACCCTATCGTTCGCTTCATTGATCCGTGAGGTATTTTCTTGATTTTGTCTACGGGGAGAACCTTCCCCTTCGGAGAGATCGCGGGCAATTCGCCTGGGGGTAAGTTCTGGGTCATCGACCATCCGAAAGTCAACCTTTCGGCCATCCAGATCAACCCTGCTGACTTGTACCCGCAACCTGCTGCCGATAACGAATCGCATTCCGGACCGCTCGCCGCGAAGTTCCTGACGGACATCATCGAAGCGAAAATATTCGCCACCCAATTCCGAAATGTGGATCAGTCCTTCAACGAAGAGGTCGTCCAGAGTGACGAAGAGGCCGAATGACGTCACCGCAGTCACCACACCGCCATACTCTTCACCCAAGTGCTCCCTCATGTATTTGCACTTCAGCCAAGCCTCGACGTCGCGGCTGGCTTCGTCCGCTCGGCGTTCATTTGCACTGCAGTGCAGGCCTGCAGCCTGCCAGGCGATGTCATCTCTACTCCCAGACGGTGATTCGCGACGCTCACCTTCTTTTCCTTGAGCAACTGCGTTTCGGCGTAGTCGGCGCGCGAGCTTGAATTGAGCCTCACCCGGAACGGGCAACTCGGGCAACTCATAGCGTCGACCCCGAAGTACAGCCTTGATAACCCGGTGAACAAGCAGGTCAGGATAGCGACGAATCGGGCTTGTGAAGTGGGTATAGGCTTCGTAGGCCAAACCGAAATGCCCGCTGTTGACGGGGGTGTAGATGGCCTGCTGCATCGACCGAAGCAACATCGAGTGAATCTGCTGGGCGTCAGGCCTACCCTTCGTTTCATCCGCGATACGCTGGAAGTCTCGTGGCTGGGGATCCGCCGACATGGATAAACCAATTCCCAGAGCCTTGAGGTAATTGCGCAGAGTTTCCCGCTTTTCGGCTGTCGGGCCTTCATGTACTCTGAAAAGCCCGGGATGGTTCATGTCTCGGATGAAGTCCGCACTGCACACATTGGCAGCCAACATCGCCTCCTCAATCAAGCGATGCGCTTCATTACGAATCCTCGGCACGATTTTTTCGATCCGACCACTTTCGTCACAAACGATCTGAGTCTCGGTCGTTTCAAAGTCGACCGCACCGCGTTGTTTTCTTGACGTCAAAAGCGCCCGGTATACATCATGCAAATGAAGCAATGCCGCCACCAAATCCGCACGCTTGTTGGCTTCCGGGCCCCGGGTATTGGCGAGGATGGCAGCAACCTCGGTGTAAGTGAAGCGCGCATGACTGAACATGACAGCAGGATAAAACTGATAGGCGGCAATCTCGCCCTTCGTTGAAATCAGCATGTCACAGACCATGCAGAGACGGCGGACGCCCGGATTCAGGGAGCACAAGCCGTTGGACAGCTTTTCCGGGAGCATTGGAATCACGCGACGAGGAAAGTAGACGCTAGTTGCCCGCTCGTAGGCATCAATGTCGATCGCCGACCCTGTTTCGACATAGTGGCTTACGTCTGCGATCGCAACGATCAGGCGCCAACCCTTTCCACGCCCAACCTTGGCAGGTTCACAATAGACTGCGTCATCAAAATCGCGCGCGTCTTCTCCATCAATCGTTACCAGAGGCACATCGGACAAATCGATCCGATCAAGCTGATCCGAGGCCTCGACCGCGTCCGGCAATGCTCTTGCCTGCGCAAGACAAGCTTCGCTAAACTCATGCGGGACGCCATACTTGCGGACTGCGATGGCGATTTCCATGCCGGGGTCATCAATCTCTCCCAGTATTTCTTTCACTCGCCCGACCGGCTGTCCGAAAAGGGCAGGAGGTTCAGTCAGCTCTACGACAACCACCACTCCCGTCTTTGCGCCCCCGGTACCCCCCCTCGGGATGAGAACGTCCTGTCCATACCGCTTGTCTTCGGGAGCAACAAGCCAGATTCCGCCTTCGTTTAGGAGACGCCCGATGATTGGAAGCTTCGGGCGTTCGATGATTTCAACCACCCTGCCTTCCGGGCGTCCGCGTCGATCATGCCGCACGATACGAACCTTGACGCGGTCCTGATGGAGCACTGCCCTCATCTCGTTCGGGGCCAGATAGATATCCCCTGCGCCATCGTCTCGGATCACGAAGCCGTGCCCATCCCGATGGCCCTGCACGGTCCCTTCAATTTCTTCCATGGAGCAATTCAATTGGTTAGTTTTTCTGGTGTACAATCTTCGCTTGTTCCTGAGATGCCCAGGTGGCGGAATTGGTAGACGCACTAGTTTCAGGTACTAGCGCTGAGAGGCGTGGGGGTTCGAGTCCCTTCCTGGGCACCACAAGTGAAATGCGACCGAAAGCCGCTGACGAGTCTGCGGCTTTTTTCATTGGCGTCTGCTGCACGCGATCAGGTGGGTAAAGCAATCAGATCATGTCCTTGCGTGTCCACAATTCTGGCACGGGTGAACTCTCCGACGCGGTAGGTCTTGCTGATTTTCTCGGATGGGAGCAACTTCACCCGTCCATCAATCTCTGGCGCATCCGCATAAGTACGCCCCTCGCCGCCTCTGCGCCCCTGAGCCGCAGCAGCGTCGACAATGACCTGCATCGTTGAACCAATCCTGCTTTTCAGCTTCGCGACGGATACGGCTTCCGCCACCTCCATGAATCGGGCCAATCGCTGCTCGCGCACATCAACGGGCAACTGCTCCGAGATCGAATTGGCAGCAGCACCGTCCACTGGGCTGTAGGCAAAACACCCGGCCCTGTCAAGCTGTGCTTCGCGAACGAAATCCAGCAGATGCTGGAACTCGGCTTCTGATTCACCAGGAAAACCGGCTATGAAAGTACTCCTCAAAACCAGCTGGGGACACATCTCACGCCATCGAAGAATGCGCTCGAGATTTCTCTCTCCGCTGGCCGGACGTTTCATCCTGCGCAGAACATCCGGATGGCTATGTTGAAACGGGACATCCAGATAAGGGAGGATCCGCCCGGTCGACATCAGAGGAAGCAGTTCGTCGACATGCGGATAAGGATAGACATAGTGCAAGCGAACCCAGGCGCCATAGTGTTCTGCGATTTCTCCTAAATGACTGGCCAATTCGGTGATGCGGGTACGAACCGGGCGTCCATTCCAGAAGCCAATCCGAAACTGCACATCAACGCCATAGGCCGAGGTATCCTGGCTGACAATCAGCAACTCTTTCACGCCGCCTTCAAACAACGCCTGCGCTTCATTTAGGACGTCACCGACCGGTCTGCTGACCAGATTACCCCTCATCGAGGGAATGATGCAAAAAGTGCACCGATGATTGCATCCTTCACTGATCTTCAGATACGCATAGTGGCGGGGGGTCAGTTTTACCCCTGCGTTTCCGACACGGCCGGGAATCAGGTCGACAAGCGGATCATGCGGTTTAGGTAAATGCTGGTGAACCGCATTCAATACATCCTGCGTCGCATGGGGCCCCGTTACCGCCAGAACACTCGGATGCAGTTGCCGGACCATATTGGCCCCATCCCGATCAGTCTTTGCGCCCAGGCAACCCGTAACGATCACCTTCCCGTTCCTTGCAATGGCTTCGCCGATGGCGCCCAGGCTTTCCTTGACTGCGTCGTCGATGAATCCGCAAGTATTCACAATGACGAGATCGGCTCCTTCGAACGTCTTCGACGTCTGATACCCCTCCGCGCTGAGCTGGGTCAGAATAAGCTCCGAATCTGTCAAAGCCTTCGGACAGCCGAGGCTGACAAAACCTACGCGCGGAGAATGTCCCGACGCTGAATTCACAACATTCAATAAATCAGGCATAAATAACGAGCCTTCGAACGATCGGGCTCCACGTTACCTCTTTCGGCCAAACGCACCCAGCATCTGTTCGGTTTGCTTTTGCATCTGCTCTTGCATCTGCAAGAACAGATTCTTCGATTGGTCGACGTAACTACCCATCATGTTCTGGATCACCGGCGACTGCAGGTTGATCAACTGCGCCCACCCCTCCGGTGTCAATCCTTTCGACTGCTCAGACATCTTGGCCTGAATATCCATGAACGTTTGCACATTCTTCTCGAGGTAAGTCCCCATGAATCCTTGCATGGCGTTCCCATAGAAACGAATGATATTGGCGAGCACCGCCTCGGACAGGATTGGCGCACCACCGGCCTCTTCTTCAAGAATGATCTGCAGAAGAATACTGCGGGTAATGTCATCGCCACTTTTCGCGTCAACCACACGAAAAGCCTCATTTGACATGACAAGTTGACGTACCTCAGCAAGGGTAATGTACGACGAGCTATCCGTATCGTAGAGGCGCCGATTGGGATATTTCTTAATCACCCGCCAGGCCTCGCCGCCCGGTGCAGCCGCTGAATTGGGCACGACATTTCTCCTCTGGTTGGGTCACTTGCAGACTGCATAAGGCAGTCATTTTTTGCAGCGCAGCAGATTTTAGGTGCTTCGTACCTGCTGCCCCACAAGGATTACCCTTGGTGGGGTTGAACCAGAAGGAATTGGAATTGGTAGGCGCGATTGGACTCGAACCAACGACCCCCACCATGTCAAGGTGGTGCTCTAACCAGCTGAGCTACGCGCCTGAGTTTGTCCGAGACCTCGATTATAGCACGACTTCAGGCTCACCCGTCGCAACTTTGGAACTAGCGGCGCCTGGCAGACTTCACGGCGGGAACATCACGAACCTGCCCAAGTACCTTGCTCAAACGGGACGAGTCAGCCAATTCAATTGTAAAAGTCATCCAGGCAATACCTTTGACGGATTGAGTTTGAACGCCGATCACATTCATCCGTTCCCTGGCGAAGACTTCGGAAATGTCGCGCAGCAGGCCTTGACGGTCCCACGCTTCAATTGCCACATCAACTGGAAAGACGGCGGCATCGCGGCCTTTGGACACCTCCCACGCGACTTGGATGACCCGGTCGGCTGACCTCATCGACAGTTGGCGAAAATTGGCGCAATCGCTACGGTGAATGCTGACACCTTTGCCCCTGGTTACGTAGCCGACGATCCGGTCAGGAGGTGCCGGGCGACAGCAGCGCGCCAGCTGAGTGAGAAGTGAATCAATCCCAACGACCAAAACGCCACCACTACCATCCTGCGTGCGGCTGCGCGCGGGCTTAAGCAGCGACGCCTCGTCTACTGTTGGCGACGGTTCGGTGGGTCGCAAGAAAAGCTCGATGTTACGAAGCGAATACTCGTCTTTGCCGACCACCTCGAACAAATCATCGGATGACTTGAAACCCAACTGGGTCGCGAGACTGTCGAGGCGAAGGGCTGTGCGTCCTTCGCGCTGCAGCAGCTTTTCAACCGCTTCACGTCCGCGCGCAACGGTATCCTGCACTGCGCGGGCGTTGAACCAGGCACGTACTTTCGCGCGTGCGCGGTTGCTGACGAGGTAGCCCAGCTCTAGGTTCAACCAGTCCCGCGACGGTCCTCCATCTTTCGTCGAAACGACCTCGACCATTTGTCCGTTGGACAATGCGGTGTTAAGCGGGACCAGTGCTCCGTCCACCCGCGCACCGCGGCATCTGTGACCCAGATCGGTGTGGACGGAATAGGCGAAATCGACGGGAGTTGCGCCTCGGGGCAGTTCAACGACGGCAGCGGCGGGTGTCAGTACGTAGATGCGATCCTCAAAGAGGCCTTGGCTCGCACCAGTCCCTGACAGGTCACGCTCCCATGCAAGCAACTGGCGCAGCACGGCAATCCGCGCGTCATAGTCGCCGCTTGCCGAAACACCCGCATAGCCTTTCGAGCCGGCCTCTTTGTAAGCCCAGTGCGCGGCAACCCCATGTTCAGCATGCTCGTGCATCTCACGGGTGCGGATTTGTATTTCGATTGCCCGGCCGGCACTGTCCCGAACGACGGTATGCAATGACCGATACCCGTTCGTCTTCGGCCTGGCAATGTAGTCATCGAACTCCTCTTGGACGGGCACGAACACTTCGTGAATCCAAGCCAATGCTGTGTAGCAATCCGCCAGTGAGGCGACGATAACCCGCAAGGCGCGCAGGTCATACACCTGCTCAAACCCCAAGGACTTTCCGCGCATCTTGCGGACGATGCTGTAGATGTGCTTTGGGCGCCCCTGGACCTCACACGCAATGCCTCGGAGCCGCAATTCCCGTTCAAACTGCTGGCGCAGACTTGCCATGTAGGCTTCACGCTCGATCCGTTTCTCATCGAGGAGTCGGGCAACGGATCGGTAGGTTTCTGGCTCCAGAAAGCGAAACGCAAGGTCTTCCAGTTCCCATTTGATCTGCCAGATGCCCAGCCGGTTTGCCAGCGGCGCGAAGATGCTCAGCGCTTCCGTTGCCATGGACTCCGGAACGGCTTGGCGACTTACCGCATACCACCGAAGCGTTTGCAACCGAGATGCCAACCGAAGCAGCACCACCCGCAAATCGCGGCTGAACGCCAAAAGCATTTTGCGGACGGTTTCCACCTGAACTTTCGGGTCGGTGACCCGTTGAACCGGTGTTTCGGCAGCGCGTGAAAGGCGTTGTACCTTGACCAGGCGGGATGTCTCGACGGCCAGTCGGGCATACGCCTCGCCGAATGCCTGACCGATCACCTCTTCGGGGCGATTGAGGTGCTCGCTGGCATAGACAAGGTAGCTCGCCGCCTGCATCGCCGGTGATCCACCCAGCGCGCGCAATATGTCCGCCACGGCATCGGCGTGGGAGAGCATTTCCTCGCCGGTGTCGAGCAATCGCCCGGTCAGAAGCGGTTGCGAGAACTGGCGGGCCTTGAGGACCGAGTCGTCATCGCCGGGAATCGGGGTAGAGGTCGCCGCAATCAACCGTGGAACCTGGGCCCACGCAGCATTGCCATCGGTCTGGTTGCTGAAAGTGCTCACCCGAAATCACCGTTGCAAAAAGCGAACAACTTGCCCGACCTGATCGGCGGCCACCAAGGTTGGCGCGTGCCCGACGCCCTCGAATTCAATGCACCGTGCCCGCGGACCGCGTTGGCCCATCTGAACGGCCGTCGCGCGGGACAAAAGGTCCGACACCGCGCCACGCAACAGAAGGGTGTCAGCCTGGATCGCGTCATACGCCATCCACAATGCCGCCTCGCCAGCTTGTGCCTGCTGGGGTGTCAAGGCCCGAAACGGCACGGCAATCGCCGGGTCGTAGTGCAACACCCAGTCCCCCTGCTCGGTGAGACGTACCATGTGCCGGCACAACTCCCGCCATTGCTCCGGGTTATGGGGGCCAAACGACTGCGAAATGTCCCACAATGCGTGTGATGCATGTTCGAGGTCAGTAAAACGGTCGGGCCGCCCGAGGTAGGCACCGATCCGGGCCAGCGCCTGCCATTCGATGACAGGACCGACGTCATTGAGCACCAGGCGCCGAACGGGAACTGGCAGCGGCAAATCCGGCGTGCCGCAGATCCCCATGCCAATCAGCCCGCCCATGCTCGTTCCGACCCAATCAAGCACCCGAACCGGCGCGCGCGCCTGCAAGGCGCCCAGCATCGTAAGCAGGTCGGAAACATACTGCGGAATCTGGTAGCCGGCCGGATCAGACAACCAATCGCTGCGGCCTCTTCCCACAACATCCGGACAGACTACGCGAACCGGTTCTGAAGCGGCGGCAACCAGATTGCGAGCCAGAACATCGAAATCCCGCCCCTGGCGCGCCAGACCGTGTACGCAGACAACGACCGAGGGTGCATGGGGATCTCCCCATTCCCACCAGACCATCCGATGACCACCCGATGGGTCGTTGCAGAAAACATGGTTCAGGACGGGTTCGGACATAACGCACAGGAACAGGTTCGATAATCGGTGCATTCAATCGTAAATCATCAGGAGTTCACACCATGCTCAAAGGCAAAACCGCCCTCGTCACCGGTTCCACCAGCGGAATCGGCCTTGGCATCGCCAAGGCGCTCGCCCGGCAAGGGGCCAACATCGTGCTCAACGGCTTCGGTGATTCCGAGGGGCCAACCAGCGAAATCGCCGCGTTGGGCGTTCAGGTCGCCTTCCACGGAGCGGACATGAGCAAACCGGCGGAAATTGCGGACATGATGGCCTTTGCTGCCAGCCGTTTCGGGCGTGTCGACATCCTGGTCAACAACGCCGGCATTCAGCATGTCGCACGCATCGAAAGCTTCCCGGTCGAGCGCTGGGACGCGATCATCGCTATCAACCTCAGCAGCGCGTTCCACGCCACCCGGCTCGCGCTTCCTGCCATGCGCGAGGCCAATTGGGGCCGCATCATCAACGTTGCCTCAGTGCACGGGCTGGTGGCGTCGGCCGAAAAGTCCGCCTATGTCGCCGCCAAACACGGTGTGGTCGGGTTGACCAAAGTCACGGCGCTGGAGACCGCACCCACGGGGGTGACCTGCAACGCCATCTGTCCGGGCTGGGTTCTGACCCCGCTGGTCCAGAAGCAAGTGGATGCCAGAGCCGCCGCGCTGGGCGTCTCCAACGAGGAAGCAAAACGCGTGCTGCTGGGAGAAAAAGAGCCATCCATGCAGTTCACCACCCCCGAGGAGCTGGGTGAACTGGCCGTCTTCTTCTGCTCGCCAGCAGGTGCCAACGTCCGCGGTGTGGCGTGGAACATGGACGGCGGCTGGACCGCCCAATAAGCCCAAAGAGTTGTCCCCGGCGTGCACCGGAGTGCCAGTGCACGCCCGGTCAGCGCATCTGCACCGTGCCCGAGACGGTGACCGTCACGGCAATGCGCCCGGCTTCGATCGGAACGGCCGCTTCGGCCATGGGCGCGGCTGCGGCCATCGCCATGGTCCGCAGACGCGGATAGGGAGCGGGCTCCTGGCCGCTCACCTGCAACTCGCGCAGACCGTAGCCGGAAAACCCAAAAGCACGACTGACATCCTCAGCGCGGGATTTGAAGCGATTGATCGCAGAGGTCTGGGCCTCTGTCTCGGCCTGCCGGCGAAGATCTCTGCTGAGTCCATGCTGGATCGAGACGACGGACAGCCCGCCAAGCTTGCCCGCAAGCGCGGCAATGGCAGGCCCGTCGCGCCCTTCGAGAACCAGCTCCGCCTGCCCTTGCCAACCGGAGATCTTGCCGTCCCTGCCGTGTCGCGGATAGATGCCGAAACTGCCTGTCCGCACGTCCAACCGCCCCTTTTCGACCGCTTTTCGGGCCTCTGACAAGGCCGAGTCCAATGCAGCCTTCACTTGCGCCTGGACGGTTGCCGCGTCGGCGCCTTCGCGAGTGACATTGAGCACGATGGTTGTCAGGTCAGGCAACACGTCCACGGTGGCGGACGCACTGAGCTGGACCACGTTTTGCACCAATACGGCGGAATGCGCTTGCGCCAGCGCAGTGCCCGGGAAAATCCCCAGTCCGAGACATGCCGCCACGAGACAACTCCTGGCCGGCGAGAGTACGCGATGGGCCATCAAAAACCTCCGAAAATTACGAAGACCGCGAAATGCCCAAACGCCGACGCGCCCGCCGGTCACCGGGACCCAGCCGGGCTGGCCAAGGACTGCTCGCGCAAGGTCTGGCGCAGGCGCGCACGCTCGGCATCCCCCAGCTGAAACGACGTCCCGCCCGCAGGGGCCGGCGCCGACACCTTGCCCACCGTGCGGACAGGACCGACAGACTGCCGCAATTCGACCCGTCGCTGGGCCGATACGCCCGACTCCAGGACTTTTGGTTCCGGCTCGGGCGCCGCCATAACGGATGCGGCGAACAAGCCGAAGGCCAACAGGACGGCAGGGGACGACGGACGGGCCATAAGAACTACAACGGATGGAGAGCAAGTATGGATGAACCACCGGATACTCCCTTCAGGCAAAGTTGTAACAGTGTGAAAAGGTACTCAAAATGTTCACATTCCGCAGCGGCCCAGTCGCAGAATTCGGACTGTTACAACTGAGGAGTTTCCCGATGTCCACAAGCGCGCGCCCCGACAAGCTGCTGGTCGTCGACGACGACGCGCGTATTCGCGACCTGCTGCGCCGCTACCTCGCCCAGGAGGGGTTCGACGTCGTGGTTGCCGATGATGGCAAAGCGCTGACCCGCATCCTGCTGCGCGAAAGTGTCGACCTGATCGTGCTGGACCTGATGTTGCCCGGCGAGGACGGACTTTCGATCTGCCGGCGGCTGCGGGCCGCGGGTGACCGGACACCTATCATCATGCTGACCGCGAAAGGCGAAGACGTGGACCGCATCGTCGGCCTGGAAGTCGGCGCTGACGACTACCTGGGAAAACCGTTCAACCCCCGCGAGCTTCTGGCCAGAATCCATGCCGTTCTGCGACGCCGCCCCGCCCACGAAGCCCCCGGTGCGCCGTCGACCGACAACGAAATCATCCACTTCGGTGCCTTCGTGTTCGACCTCGCCGCTCGAAGCTTGCAGCGCAGCGGCGAGAACATTCCGCTGACCACCGGCGAATTTGCGATGCTCAAGGCGCTCGTCCGCAATGCTCGTCAGCCCCTCTCGCGCGAAAAGCTCGCGCAGCTTGCGCGAGGCCGCGAGTTCGAGCCGTTTGACCGCAGCCTTGATGTGCAGGTTTCGCGGTTGCGCAAGCTCATCGAAAGCGACCCTGCCAACCCGCGCCACATCCAGACGGTTTGGGGGGTCGGATATGTCTTTGTCCCCGATGGCACACCCTGATTGTGATCACACCTGGCGGCCCCCGAGCGGCCGCTCGCCCACGTGATCCGCCAAGCGGGGCGATCGCCCGACGCTGCAACCATTGAGGCCGACGTCGCGGAAGGCGCTGCCGGGCCCGAACGGCGGGCCCCGATGACGCTCAGCCTTTTCTGGCGGACGTTTGTACTGCTGGTCCTGTTTCTCGCCGGCAGTACGGTGGCCTGGATCCAGACATTCCGGGCACTCGAACACGAGCCCCGTGCCATCCTGACAGCCCAACAGATCGCGACCCTGGTCAACCTCAGCCGCGCCGCGCTGGTCCATTCCGATGCGATCGCGCGTCTGTCGCTGATCAAGACGCTGGCCGAACAGGAGGCGGTGCGCATCGTGCCGCGTGAACCGCCTGACATCGTCGAACTCGGCGGTTTCGCCACGCTCGATGCGCTGGTGCAAGACGAACTCGCCCGACGTCTGGGGGGCGGAACCACGATTGCCAGTCGGGTCAACGGTGAAGCAGGCCTGTGGGTGGCGTTCACGATCGAGGGCGATGCCTATTGGTTACGCACGGACCCGGAGCGGCTGCGGCCGGTCAGTGGCCGGACCTGGCTGATCTGGCTGGTCGTCGCCGCGGCTTTGTCGCTGGTCGGCGCGGCGGCCATTGCGCGGCTCATCAACCGGCCACTCAAGCAGCTGTCGTTTGCGGCCAGCCGGGTCCGCGAGGGCGATTTCGATGCCAGCCGATTGGACGAACTGTCCAAAACAGAAGAGATTCGCGAGGTCAACATCGGTTTCAACCGCATGGCCCAGCAGTTGGCCAAGATCGAACAGGACCGCGCTGTGATGCTGGCGGGCATCTCGCACGATCTGCGCACACCCCTGGCACGTATGCGCCTGGAGACGGAAATGAGTGTCACCGACCCGGTGGCGCGCGACCATATGGCAGCCGACATCGCGCAGCTGGACGCCATCATCGACAAGTTTCTCGACTATGCGCGGCCCGACCAGGTTCGGCTGCAGCCGGTGAACCTGGACACGGTGGTCGAAGCCAGTACCTATCCCTTCCTCAGTTCCGACGACATCCGGATCACGGTCGACATCCCGCCCGGACTGATCGTTCTGGGCGACGAGGTGGAACTCATCCGGGTCCTGTCGAACCTGCTGGAAAATGCCCGCCGCTACGGAAAAACCCCGGAGACCGGGGTTGCCGCCGTCGAGCTGGCAGCACGTTCACGCAACGAATGGGTGGCTGTTCGGGTGCGAGATCAGGGTCTGGGCGTGGCGCCCGACGTGCTGGGGCGCCTGACCAAACCGTTCTTTCGGGGCGACGCAGCCCGCACTGCCGCATCGGGCGCCGGGCTGGGGCTGGCGATTGTGGAGAAAACCGTGCAGCGCATGGGTGGCAGCCTGAGTCTGTCCAATGGCAGTGCCGGCGGGTTTGTCGCCCTCGTCCGGCTCAAAAAAGCCACCTGAGCCGGATTTTCAGGTGTTTTAGCCAGATACCCATCGTAAAAAGGTCACTTTTAGCTATCTAAATAATAGCACAACCGACCGGGCTTCAATCGCCTGTCCCTGACCCACCGGCCCCAGTTTCTCGGCGGTTTTGGCCTTGACATTGACCTGCGTGCCATCCAGTCCCAGCACCTGCGCGATGCGCGCGCACATGGCGGGAATGTGCGTTGCCAGACGCGGCGCCTGAGCAACCACCGTGCTGTCGACATTGCCAATGTGCCACCCCGCCGCCGCGACGCGCCGGGCGGCCTCGGCCAGCAGCTGTGCAGAATCGGCGCCGCGAAAGCGGGCGTCGGAATCGGGAAAATGGCGCCCGATGTCGCCCAGACCGGCCGCACCCAGCAAGGCGTCGGTGATGGCGTGCAGCAGGACGTCGGCGTCGGAGTGACCCAGCAGCCCGCAGGGGTGAGGAATGTCCACACCGCCGATCACCAGGCGCCGTCCGGGCACCAGGGCATGGACGTCCCAGCCCTCCCCGATGCGAAACGGCGGCAGCGCCACGGGCGCGTCAACAATGGGGGCGGTATTCATGGTCGGCTTCGGAGGATGGCGTCGGCGAGGGCAAAGTCCTCGGGATAGGTGACCTTGAAATTCTGCGCGCTGCCGGGCACGAGCAGCGGCCGCAGCCCGGTGGCTTCGATGGCGCTGGCTTCGTCGGTAATGCCGGCGAAACCCTGCTGCGCGGCGTCCGCCAGCGCCGCTTGCAGCGTGCCGAGTCGAAACATCTGTGGTGTCTGGGCCAGCCATTTGTCCCCGCGGTCCACCGTGGCGGCCACCCGACCACCCTGCTCCACCTTCAGTGTGTCGGGCAGCTTGAGGGCCAGCACCCCCCCCACGGCATCGTTATGGCAGGCGTCGATCAGCGCATTGATCTGCATCGGCGTGATGAGGCAGCGCGCCGCGTCGTGCACCAGCACCCAGTCATGCGGCCAAGCGCCCTGGGCGAGCAGATGGTTCACGCCGTTGAACACACTGGCAGCCCGGCTGGTGCCGCCGCAGTCGGCGACCTCCACCCGGGCGCTGTCCACAGGCAGGAAATTGTCACCCGGCGCCACCACCACCAGCACACGGCACAACCGCATCACCGCGGCGAAGGCCTGCAACGTATGCACAACCAGCGGCCGGCCGGCGACCAGTTCGTACTGTTTTGGCCCGACAGTGCCCGCCCGCGAGCCGCTGCCCGCACAGGGCAGCAAGGCGAAACAACGGGCGTCGGCGGAGGGCGTGGAAAACGATCCGCCATCGGACGACGCGGAAGAGAGGTTATCGGAGCGGAGGGTGACGGACATGGCGTACCCCATTCTAAAATCCCGGCCTTCGCACCCCCCGGCACGATGCCGGGGGGTGCTTGTCATTGGTGCCCCATGGAACTGCCCAAACTCAATCCCGGCAAACGCTTCACGCTGCCGCGCCCGACCGGCTCCGCCGACGCCTTGTTGCTGGCCCAACTGGCCGAGCGCGACAGAACGGCCGGTCGCCTGACCGCCATCGTCACCGCCGACGCCACCGACGCACAGCGCCTGATCGACGAAATCGCCTTTTTTGCCCCCACGCTGCGCTGCGCCCTGTTCCCGGACTGGGAAACCCTACCCTACGACACCTTCTCTCCGCACCAGGACTTGATCAGCGAGCGCCTGGCCACGCTGTGGCGCATCCAGCAGCGCGACAAGGACACCGGCGCCGACGTGGTGTTCGTACCCGCCACCACCGCCCTGTACCGGCTGGCACCGCCGGCCTTCCTGGCCGGCTACACCTTTCACTTCAAGGTCAAGCAAAAGCTCGACGAGGCCAAACTCAAGGGCCAGCTCACCCTGGCCGGCTACAGCCACGTGACGCAGGTGGTCAGCCCCGGAGAATACGCGGTGCGCGGTGGTCTGATCGACCTGTTCCCCATGGGTAGCCCGGTGCCCTATCGTGTGGACCTGTTCGACGACGAAATCGACAGCATCCGGACTTTCGACCCCGACAGCCAGCGCAGCCTGTACCCGGTGCCCGAGGTGCGGCTTCTGCCCGGACGCGAGTTTCCGATGGACGAAGCGGCCCGCGCCCGCTTTCGCAGCCGATGGCGCGAGATGCTGGAGGGCGACCCGACCCGCAGCCGCATCTACAAGGACATGGGCAACGGGGTGGCGACCGCCGGTATCGAGTACTACCTGCCACTGTTCTTCGACGACACCGCCACCGTTTTCGATTATCTGGGCGCCGACGCAACCGTTGTTTTCCACGGCGATCTGGAGCCCGCCTTCCAGCGCTTCTGGCAAGACACCCGTGACCGACATCGCATGGTGCAGGGTGACGCCGAGCGGCCAGTGCTGCCGCCTGACGCCTTGTTCCTCAGCGCCGAGCAGTTCTATACCCAGGCCAACGCCCACGCCCAGCTGGCGATCAAGCCCGCTCGGGCTGAGCCTGCCGAAGCCCTTGTGGGCCCTTCGGCGGGCTCAGGGCGAACGGAGTTTGTGGAGATTGAACGGTTGCCAGACCTGACCGTCCTCCGCGGCGCCGAGGAACCCCTGTCTCGTTTGCAGACCCACCTGCGCAATACCGCCCACCGCATATTGCTGCTGGCCGAGAGCGACGGGCGGCGCGAAAGCCTGCTGGATTTCCTGCGCGCCAGCGGACTGAACCCGCCAGCTTTCGACTCGCTGGCCGAGTTCCAGGGAAGCGATGAAAAGGTCGGCATCGCCACCGCCGCGTTGTCCACCGGTTTTGCCTGGATAGAAGCGGGCATCGACTTCGTCACAGAAACCGAGCTGTTTGCGGCCGGCCCGACCACGCGGCGGCGCAAGAAGCAGGAACAGGTCAGCGATGTGGATGCGCTGATCAAGGATCTGGCCGAGCTCAACGTCGGCGATCCTGTGGTCCACAACGCGCATGGCATCGGCCGCTACAGGGGTCTGGTCAATCTGGACATGGGCGACAGAAATCCCGACGGTACGCCGGCCCTGCAGGAGTTTTTGCACCTGGAATATGCCGACAAGGCGGTTTTATATGTTCCGGTCAGCCAGTTGCAACTGATTGGTCGCTACACGGGTGTCAGTGCCGACGAGGCACCACTGCACCGTTTGGGCTCCGGCCAATGGGAAAAGGCCAAACGCAAAGCGGCCGAGCAGGTGCGCGATACGGCCGCCGAGTTGCTCAACATCTACGCCCGACGTGCCGCCCGCGAAGGCCACGCTTTCCGTTACAGCCCCCAGGACTACGAGCAGTTCGCCAATGACTTCGGCTTTGAGGAGACAGCGGACCAGAACGCTGCGATCCACGCCGTCATCCAGGACATGATCAGCCCGCGCCCGATGGACCGCCTGGTCTGCGGCGACGTGGGCTTTGGCAAGACCGAAGTCGCCCTGCGCGCCGCCTTTGTCGCGGTGACCGGCGGCAAACAAGTCGCCTTTCTGGCGCCCACCACCCTGCTGGCCGAACAGCACTATCAGACCCTGGTCGACCGATTCTCCCGCTGGCCGGTGAAGGTAGCGGAGATGAGCCGCTTTCGTACCCAAAAGGAAATCACGGCCGCCATGAAAGGCATTGCCGACGGCAGTGTGGACATCGTCGTCGGCACCCACAAGCTGCTTTCCGAGAAAACCCACTTCAAGAACCTGGGCTTGCTGATCATCGACGAGGAGCACCGCTTTGGCGTGCGCCACAAGGAACAGATGAAAGCCCTGCGCGCCGAGGTGGACGTGCTGACGCTCACCGCCACGCCCATCCCCCGCACGCTGGGCATGGCGCTGGAGGGCCTGCGCGACCTGTCGGTCATTGCGACCGCGCCGCAACGCCGCCTGGCGATCAAGACCTTTGTGCGCAACGAAGGCCACGGCGTGATCCGCGAAGCGGTGCTGCGCGAATTGAAGCGCGGCGGGCAGGTGTATTTCCTCCATAACGAGGTGGAAACCATCGAAAACCGGCGCCAGAAGCTGGAAGAAATCCTGCCCGAGGCGCGCATTGCCGTCGCCCATGGCCAGATGCCCGAGCGCGAACTGGAGCGGGTGATGCGCGACTTTGTGGCGCAGCGCAGCAACCTGCTGCTGTGCTCGACCATCATCGAGACCGGCATCGACGTGCCCACGGCCAACACTATCGTCATGAGCCGCGCCGACAAGTTCGGCCTGGCCCAGCTGCACCAGTTGCGCGGCCGTGTGGGCCGCAGCCACCACCAGGCTTACGCCTACCTGATGGTCCCCGACATTGAAGGCCTGACCAAGCAAGCGCAGCAGCGCCTGGACGCGATTCAGGCCATGGAGGAACTAGGTAGCGGCTTCTACCTGGCGATGCACGACCTGGAAATCCGCGGCGCCGGCGAGGTGCTGGGCGAAAGCCAGAGCGGCAACATGCTGGAAGTAGGCTTCCAGCTCTACAACGAAATGCTGGCCGAGGCGGTGCGGTGTCTGAAAAACGGCAAAGAGCCCGACCTGCTGGCGCCCCTGAGTGTCACCACCGACATCAACCTGCACGCCCCCGCCCTGCTGCCCGACGACTACTGCGGCGACGTGCATCTGCGCCTGTCGTTCTACAAGAAACTGGCCACGGCCAGAACCACCGAGCAGGTCGACAGTCTGCTGGAGGAAATCGTCGACCGGTTCGGCAAATTGCCGCCGCCGACTCAGACGCTGATCGACGTCCACCGGCTGCGGGTGCTGAGCCAGCCCTACGGCGTGGTCAAGGTGGATGCGGCGCCCGGCGTGATCCACATCACGTTCAGGCCGAACCCACCGGTGGATTCGATGCGCATCATCGAGCTGATCCAGAAAAACCGCCACATCAAGCTAGTGGGCAATGAAAAGCTGCGCATCGAAAAGGCCTTGAGCGAACCCAAGGCCCGGGCACAGATGGTGCGCGACGTGCTGCGCTCACTGGGGCAACCGGTAGCGGCGGGCTGAGCGGCGCGGCGGGAGGTGCCACAATCCGCGGCACCCACAACCACCCATTTTTCTGACCGGAGACCCCGAATGTTCAGCCACATCATGCTAGGCACCAACGACATCGACCGTGCACAGCGCTTTTATGACGCGGTGCTCGGCGTGCTGGGCGTGGGCGCGCCGATGCGCAACCAGAACAAGACCGGGCAGACCCGCCTGTTCTACCGCCACGACGGCGGCACGTTCTGTCTCAGTGAGCCCATCGACGGCGAGCCCGCCACTGTGGCCAATGGCGGCACCGTGGGCTTCAAGTGCACGTCGCCCGAGCAAGTGCAGCGCTTTCACGATGTGGCGGTGGCCCACGGCGGCAGCTCAATCGAAGAACCGCCTGGCCTGCGTGAGGGAAAAATGGGCGCGCTCTACCTGGCCTACGTGCGCGACCCGGACGGCCACAAGCTCTGCGCGTTGTACCGGCCCCAATAAGCCCCGGGGCAGCCGCCCGGGTGCGGCTCGATAATACGCGGCATGACTTCCCGCATTGAATACGCCCCCGGTCTCGTGATTCAGGGCTTCACCCCGCCGCTTCGCCTGCGCGATTTCAAGCTGATCGCGTTCGACATGGATTCGACCCTCATCAACATCGAATGCGTGGACGAAATTGCCGACGCCGCCGGCCGCAAGGCCGAGGTGGCCGCCATCACCGAAGCCGCCATGCGGGGCGAAATCACCGACTACAAGGACAGCCTGCGCCGACGCGTGGCGCTGCTCGAAGGCGTGACCGAAGGCCACCTGGCCCACGTCTACCGCTCGCGGCTGCGGCTGAACCCCGGCGCGGCCGAGCTGGTGCTGGCCTGCAAGGCGGCGGGGCTCAAGGTGCTGCTGGTCAGTGGCGGCTTCACGTATTTTGCCGAGCGGCTGCGCGACCGCCTGGCGCTGGACTTTGCCCGCAGCAACCAGCTTGAAATCGTGGACAGCCGCCTCACCGGCCGCCTGCTCGATCAAAGCTGGGGCGACATCTGCGACGGCGCCATGAAAAAAGAGACCCTGCTGCGCACCTGCAGCCTGATCGGTTGTGACCCCTCCCAGGCCATTGCCATGGGCGATGGCGCCAATGACCTGGAGATGATGGGCGTGGCCGGCCTGTCCGTGGCCTACCGTGCCAAACCCAAGGTCCGCGCCCAGGCCAAGGTGGCCATCGACACGGGTGGACTGGACCGGCTGCTGGACCTGTTCCAGGGCCCATGAGTGCCCCAGCATCTCTCGGGGGATGGATCGCAGAGGCTGCACGGTTCGGCAGACGGCACGTGGGCACGCTCGCGCTGTTTGCCACGGTGTTCCTGGCGGTGCAGATCTGGCAGATTCGGAATGTGGATTCGGGCCCATTGCCCGCGGCCGCTCTGGACGCCCCGCTGCCGGTGCTGTCACCGGACGGCAGCCAGCGCACCAGCAGCCTGCGCCACGAGATCGCCACGCTGCAGGCGCGCTACCCCGGTCGCAACATCGGGCTGTACATCTGGGCGGACTGGTGCCCGATCTGCTCGACCATCCGTGGCACGGTCGACGGTGTCGCGCAGGACCATCCGGTGCTCACCGTGGCGATGCAGTCGGGCGCACCGGACAAGGTGGCACGTCACCTCGCAGCCAAAGGCGTCGCCTGGCACACCATGGTGGATTCCGGCTCGGTGATTCCCGGTGCCCTGGGTTTCGGCAGCGTGCCCGCGTTTGCGGTGATCACACCCCAGGGCAGCCTGCGCTGGCCGACCCTGGGGCTGAGCAGTGGCTGGGGACTGCGCCTGCGGCTCTTGCTGGCCTGACACGCGCACCCCCGCCGGGTTCGGCTCTCAGGCGCCTTCAGGCACGCTGGGCAGGCCCGACAAGGCCATGGCGAGTTCCTTCTCGTCGTACTGCTCGTCCTTCAGCTCGCCGGCAAAGTACTTCTGGTAGGCCGTCATGTCGAAGTGGCCGTGGCCGCAGAGGTTGAACAGGATGGTCTCACTCTTGCCCTCGCGCTTGCAGCGCAGGGCTTCCTCGATGGCGCCCTTGACGGCGTGATTGGCCTCGGGCGCGGGCACGATGCCTTCGGCGCGCGCAAACTGCACGCCAGCCTCGAAGCACTGGCCCTGGGTGTACGCCACGGCCTCCATCAGGCCCAGTTCCTTCAGGTGCGACACCAGTGGCGCCATGCCGTGGTAGCGCAGCCCCCCGGCGTGGAAGCCCGGCGGCGTGAAGGTGCTGCCCAGCGTGTGCATCTTGGTCAGCGGCGTCATGTGGCCGGTGTCGCCGAAGTCATACGCATACTTGCCACGCGTGAGCGAGGGGCAAGCCGCCGGCTCCACCGCGACGATGCGCGGCTTGGCGCCACCGCGCAGGCCGTGGCCGATGAAGGGGAAGGCGATGCCGGCAAAGTTCGATCCGCCGCCGGTGCAGCCCACCACCACATCGGGCCACACATCGGCCATCTGCAGCTGCTCCATGGCCTCCAGGCCGATGATGGTCTGGTGCAGCAGCACGTGGTTCAGCACCGAGCCCAGCGCGTACTTGGTGTCCTCGCGCTGCACGGCCAGCTCCACCGCTTCGGAGATGGCAATGCCCAGGCTGCCCGGATGGTCGGGGCGTTCGGCCAGCACGCTGCGGCCGTACTGCGTTTCGTTGCTGGGCGACGGCAGGCACCGCGCGCCGTAGGTTTCCATCACGGCGCGGCGGTAGGGCTTCTGGTCATACGACACCCGCACCTGGAACACCAGCACTTCGAGCCCGAAAATCTGGCCGGCGAAGGACAGCGAGGTGCCCCACTGCCCTGCCCCCGTCTCGGTGGTCAGCCGCTTGGTGCCCGCGGCGGCGTTGTAGAAAGCCTGGGGCACGGCGGTGTTGGGCTTGTGGCTGCCGGCCGGGCTGACGCCTTCGTACTTGTAGAAGATCTTGGCCGGGGTGCCCAGCGCCTTTTCCAGCCGGTGGGCGCGGTACAGCGGCGCGGGGCGCCAGAGCTGGTAGATGTCGCGCACCGGCTCGGGGATTTCGATCTCGCGCTCGGTGCTGACCTCCTGCAGGATCAGCTCCATCGGGAACAGCGGCGCCAGATCGGCCGGACCCACCGGCTGCATGGTGCCGGGGTGCAGCACCGGCGGCAGGGCCTTGGGCAGATCGGCCTGAATGTTGTACCAGAACTTGGGCATCTGGCTTTCCTGAAGCAGGAACTTGGTCTGCATGCTCATCGGCGCTTTCTCCTCTTGGAACGGTGGAAACATCTTTTGGATCCGGGCCCCGCCGTACCGGGCGGCCGGCCGGACCCCCCACAGTATGCACCCGCCGCGGTGCGCGCCGGCCACCTCAGCAGCGGTACGCCACCGTCATGGGGGCGTCGATCAGGCCGGCGGAAGTCCCGAAATCCGTTCGAAATAGGAAACATGGGCGTCAGACCCCGCAGGCCAGTTGGCCAGAAACAGCGTCTGCCAGCAAGCTGCGTCATAGGCCACCGGCAGTGCATCCACCCAGGCGCCACACAGTTGCATGCCATAGGCCACCGGGTGTGGTGACGGGGTGAGTGCAACCCGCGTGATCAGCCCCGGCCACCGCCCGCGCGCGTTGGGCATGCCGGCGGCGCCGTTGTTGATCACGGCGCGCCGGTGCCCGTCGGCCGACCATTCGCGCAACACCGGCTCGCAGGTGTGACTGGACGCAAACAGATCGACGGCAGCACGCGGGAACCAGCCTGTCAACGCGGCGAGTTGCTCGGGCCGGTCGATTTCGTCGACACCAAAGCGCCAGCCCGCCAGCGATTCGGCGTCGCCGTGCACTACCCCGACGCGACAGACACCCACCCGATAGCGCCGCACCATGGGCAAGGCCTGCAGCGACGCGCACAGCATCGGATGGCGTCGAGCGGTGGCCTTGAGCCGGGCGTGAATTCGGTTGGAGCGGTCGACCACGGCGGCGTCCACCGAATCGGGGTAGGCACAGCCGCATCCGGCCTCGTCGCCTTCCGCGCCCAGCTCGGCTTCCACATTGCCCGCCAGGGCGTCATGGCACAACACACGCCGGTTAATCGCCGCAAAACCGGCGTCATCCACGTTGAACCAGTTGAAGTCGCCGTTGAAGCACAGCCTGACCGGGCCGGCTTCGGCGGCGGCCATAGCCTCTATGGTGTCGAGTGCCGGCAGATTGCCGTACAGCCCGCCGATCACGTACAGGGTCGCGACCGACTGTTCGGGTGCGGCCGCAATGGCCTGCGGCCCGTAGCGGTAGCGCAGCGGGCAGGTGCGTCCGGCAAGCGCCGGGGGCGTTTCTTCGATCATGGGGCCATTGTGCCGGCGGGACGGTTCGGATCGGTACGGATCCCCCTTACCTGCGCACGCGTCATCAGGCCGCTGCGGACGTGCCGGGGTCGGCGCACGCACCAGCAGACGGGTCCGCCGGGCCTGCGCTGCCTGCCCGGCGGGGCGGCAGCCAGTGCAGGGGCTGGATGCCGGCTGGCGCACCGGTCGTGCTGCGGGGGGCAATGAGGTCGGCCAGGGCGGTTTGATCGAGCACCTGCATGAAGGCGTCCAGCGCCCGACCCAAGGTGGCCTGGAGACCACAGTGGCCGGTCAGCTGGCACTGGTTGATCTCGGGGTCAAAACACTCCACCAGCACCAGGTCACGTTCGCCCAGACGCACCACGTCGCCCAAGCGGATTTCCTCCGCCGGGCGCAGCAGGCGCAAACCCCCACCCCGACCGCGGGTTGTCTCCAGCAGGCCGTGGGCAGCCAGGTCCATGACAATTTTGGTCAGGTGACTGCGCGAGATGCCGTGCGCCTGGGCAATTTCGGTAATCGTGACCGGTGCCTCGCGCCCCGCAGGAATGGCGGCGCAGTACATCAACACCCGCAGGCTGTAGTCGGTCCACTGGGTCAGGCGCATGTGGCGGGTCTTTCGGCAGCTTTTTGTGCGATCGATCGAAAAGCACCGTTCAGGCGCGGGCCCGGCCGACATGACGGTGGGTATTGCCATGTTGTCACCGGGGTCAAAAGATTCATATGGAATGTATTTTATGGCAGAATAGATTCATATCAAATGAATCTATAAATACACCTATGACCGACACCACGCTTGCGCCTCCCGACTCCGTTACGCTGGCCGACCAAACCCTGGCACAGCTGGCCATTGCTCTGCCTGGCGCCACGGCGCTTTTTCGCCGCCACAAGCTCGACTTCTGCTGTGGCGGTCAGATCAGCCTGCGCGATGCGGCGGCCGCCAAAAGGCTGGATTTGCCCACCCTGGAGGCCACCCTTGCCGCCTTTGAACGCCCTGACCGCTCCACCGAGCCTATGGATCCGGCCGCTCTGATCGACCATATCCTGAACCGATACCACGCCGTCCACCGCGAACAATTGCCGGAGCTGATCCGCATGGCGCGCCGGGTGGAAGCGGTTCACCGCGATCACCCGCAAGTGCCTGCCGGCCTGTCCGCCCTGCTGGAGGAGGCCGAGCACGAGTTGCTGGACCACATGGCCAAAGAGGAGGAGATCCTGTTTCCCATGATGCGCCGCGGGTCTGGCGGCGGCATGGCGCAATATCCCATCCGCGTGATGCGCCAGGAGCACCACAGCCATGGCGAGTTGATTGCAGCGCTGATGGCCCGAACCCAGGACGCCACACCGCCCGAGGGCGCCTGCACCACCTGGAGGGCGCTGTACGCCGGCCTGGCCAGCCTGGTCGATGACCTGATGCAACACATTCACCTGGAGAACAACCAGCTGTTCCCGGCTTTTGAGCCCTCGATAGCCGCCGCAGCTTGAATCGAGCCGCGATTTTCGCTTTGTTTTTAATAGCGTAAAGCGACCTTTTTACGGTGGGTATTGCCATTTTTCGCCGATAATTCGGCCATGACACCGGTTTTTGACGCTCGACGCCGCCTGCTGGCGACCGCGGGGGCGCTGGCGACACTCGCCGCCCTGGCTTTGGGCCCGGCCACCGCGCAGGCCAATCCATTCGATCTGCCACCGATCGACCGTATCGTGAATTACCAGCCGCGCCAGCCTTTGCAGGTGCTGACGGCCGACGGACACGAGATCGCCCAGTTTGGTTCGGAACGACGGGAATATGTTCCGCTGGCCCGCATTCCCCGCCAATTGCAGGATGCCGTCCTCGCCGTCGAAGACGCCCGCTTTCGCGAACACGCGGGCATCGACCCGCGTGGCATGGCCCGCGCCGCCCTCGCGCTGGTCACGGGCGGGCGCCGCCAGGGCGCCAGCACCATAACGCAGCAGCTGGTGCGCACCATGCTGCTGACGCGCGAGTTCTCCGTGGAACGAAAGACCAAGGAAATCGTTCTGGCGCTTCGGGTGGAACAGGCGCTGAGCAAAGACCGAATTCTGGAAATTTACCTCAACGAGATATTTCTTGGACAACGCGCCTACGGCATGGCAGCCGCCGCGCAGACCTACTTCGGCAAGCGGCTGGAGCAACTGACCCTGGCCGAAAACGCGATGCTGGCCGGTCTGCCACAAAACCCCTACTACGCCAATCCGGTTGCCAATCTGGAACGGGCGACCCAGCGACAGCGGGTCGTCCTGGAACGCATGCGGGCCACCGGTGTCATCACCGACGCGCAACTGGCGGCCGCCCGTGCCGAAAAACTGGCGCTGCGCCCGCCGGGCAGCCGATCGGTACCCGCCGGCCACGTGGCCGAAATGGCCCGGCGCGCGGTGGTCGAGCGGTTTGGCACCGAGGCTTACAGCGCCGGGCTGCGGGTCACCACCTCACTGCGCGCTGCCGACCAGCGCGCCGCTCACGAAGCGGTGCAGCGTGGTGTCCTGGCGCATGACCGCCGCACCCCGTGGCGCGGCCCCGAGGACGAAGAGGACCTGCCTGCCAAACTGACCGGTGCCGAACTGGAGCGCGCCGCCGCAGCTGCGTTGAAGGACCATGCCGACGACGAGTTGCTGCGGGTCGCCATCGTGTTGCAGGCCAGCGCCCGTGCGGTGGTGGCGCAACTGGCCAGCGGCGAACGCATCACGCTGGAAGGGGAAGGTCTGCGCTGGGCGGCTGCCGCCCTGGCACCCGGGGCGCGGGCGCCTCTGCAACTGCGCCGAGGCGCTGTGATCCGCGTCACACGGGCCAATGGATCGTCATGGGCCATTTCGCAGTGGCCCGAGGCCGAGGCCGCCCTGGTCGCGCTGGATCCGCGAACGGGCCGCGTGCGGGCTTTGGTGGGCGGATTCGATTTCGGCCGCCAGCCCTTCAATCACGCCACCCAGGGCTGGCGACAGCCGGGGTCAGCCTTCAAGCCGGTCCTGTTCTCCGCCGCGCTGGAAGAGCGCATCATGCCGGC
Organism: Burkholderiaceae bacterium; assembly: GCA_016790575.1. Classification (GTDB taxonomy): domain Bacteria; phylum Pseudomonadota; class Gammaproteobacteria; order Burkholderiales; family Burkholderiaceae_C; genus JAEUOU01. The sequence goes on from JAEUOU010000001.1 coordinate 48,076, forward strand.
CACCGTGGTAGATGACCTGCCGTTCACCGCTCCCGACGGCTGGAGCCCCGCCAACGCCGGTGGTGGCTACGCCGGGCCGATCACCGTGCGTGAGGCGCTGGCGCGTTCGAGCAACCTGGCCAGCGTGCGCATCCTGCAGCACACCGGCATCACCCGCGTGCGCGACTGGGCAGGCCGCCTGGGTCTGGATGCCGCCCGGCAGAGCGACAACCTGACACTGGCGCTGGGCACAGGCAGCGCAACGCCGATGCAGATGGCACGCGCCTTTGCCACTCTGGCCAACGGGGGCTGGCGGGTCCAGCCCGTGGTCATCGAGCGGATCACCGACGCGCAAGGCAAGGTGCTGTTCGAAGCGCCCGCGCCCGACCCCCAGACGGAGGACAACCGCGCCGTTTCGGCCCGTAACGCCTGGCTGACCGGCAGCCTGCTCCAGGAGGTGACCCGCACCGGAACCGCCGCGCGGGTACAGGCCCAGTTGCGTCGGGCCGATCTGTACGGCAAGACAGGCACCACCGACAACGTGGCCGATGCCTGGTTCGCGGGCTACCACCCCACCCTGTCCGCCACCGTCTGGATGGGACACAGCAAGCCCCGCAGTCTGGGCGACCACGAATCCGGCTCACGCCTGGCCTTGCCGATCTGGATGGACTTCATGGGCGCGGCGCTCAAGAACGTGCCTGAGCAGCCGCCCGCCGATCCGCCGGAGGGCATCAGCCGGCAGGGCAGTGACTGGATCTACACCGAATGGCAGCAGGGCGGCTGGGTCGCGCGCCTATCGGACGGACGGGAGCCGGTTTACGCCCCCGCGCCGGGCGAGGCAAACACCGTCCCGGCAACACCGGCCGCCGTGTTCAACGCCAACTGAGAGGTGGCGCCGTGCCGATGGCTCAGCCACGGCACAGGCGCTCGCGGGCCTGGGCGTATTCCCGCTTGAAGCGGGCGATCAGCTCGGCCGCCGGCAGGACCTCGCGGATCGCGCCGATGCCTTGGCCACATCCCCAGATGTCCTTCCAGGCTTTGGCGGCGTTAGCGCCCTCGCCGGTACTGAAATTCATCTTGCTCGGATCGCTGACCGGCAGGTTGTCAGGGTCCATGCCGGCGTTGCGGATGCTGCCCTTGAGGTAGTTGCCGTGCACCCCGGTGTAGAAATTGGAGTAGACGATGTCGTCGGAATTGCATTCCGTGATCATCTGTTTGTAGCCATCGACCGCGCGCGCCTCCTCGGTCGCAATAAAGGCCGAGCCGATGTAGGCGAAATCCGCCCCCATCGCCTGCGCGGCCAGGACCGCGCCGCCCGAGGCGATGGAGCCCGACAGCGCCACCGGGCCGTCGAACCACTCGCGGATTTCCTGGATCATGGCGAACGGACTCTTGACGCTGGCATGGCCACCCGCGCCGGCGGCCACGGGAATGAGGCCGTCGGCGCCCTTTTCAATGGCTTTTCGGGCAAACACATTGTTGATGACGTCATGCAGCACCACGCCACCCCAGCTGTGCACCGCCTGATTGACGTCCTCGCGCGCACCCAGGCTGGTGATGATGATGGGTACCTTGTACTTGGCGCACAGCTGCATGTCGTGCTCCAGCCGGTCGTTGCTTTTGTGCACGATCTGGTTGATGGCAAAGGGCGCAGCCTTCTGGTCGGGGTGATCCCGGTCATGGGCGGCCAGGGCCTCGGTGATTTCGGCAAGCCACTCATCAAGTTGCGCAGCCGGGCGGGCATTGAGTGCCGGCATGGACCCCACCACACCGGCCTTGCATTGGGCAATGACGAGCTTGGGGTTGCTGATGATGAACAGCGGCGAACCGATAACCGGAAACGGCAGGCGATCGAGCGGGGCAGGCAGACGAGACATGGTTTCTCCGAAGTTGCAGCGGATCATTGTGACCACGGCGGGGGGACGCCGGGTGTCAATCGGGGGACAAGGGAGCGCGGCCGGCGGAACCCGGTCCGCCGCCGCGCCGACGCATCCGAGGCGGGAGGGCTCTGCCTCAGAATGCGTCGAGCGCCATCGCCAGCGTGCCTTCTGCGCCGCTGACGACACTGTCGCGCAGACCCGGGGTGCGGCTGAGCAGGTGGTCACCGTAGAAGCGCGCCGTAGCCACTTTGGCTTGCATGAAGGGCACATCGTTGCCCGACGCGATCTGCTCCAGGGCGACCAGCATCGAGCGGCCGAGCTGCCAGCCGGCCATCAGGTTGCCGGCCAGCATCAGGTAGGGCACGCTGCCCGCGTAGGCGGCGGCCGGGTTGGCGCGCGACTGCGCAGCGATGAAATCGACCACATCCAGGAATGCCTGGCGCGCGGCACGCAGGCGCTGGCCCAGGGCCTTGGCGTCAGCATGGGCATGTGCCAGCAACTGCGACTCGGTGGCTTCGATCTGCGCGGCGATGGCACGCGCGGTCTGACCACCGTCCCGACCGGTCTTGCGACCCACCAGGTCATTGGCCTGAATCGCGGTTGTCCCTTCGTAGATGGTGAGAATCTTGGCATCGCGGTAATACTGGGCAGCACCGGTTTCTTCGATGAAGCCCATTCCGCCATGGACCTGGACGCCGAGCGAGCTGACCTCCAGACTCATTTCGGTGCTGTAACCCTTGACCAGCGGCACCATGAATTCGTAGAAGACGGCATTTTGTTTGCGCACTTCGGCATCCGGATGGTGGTGCGCAGCGTCGTAGGCGGCGGCAGCCACACTGGCCATGGCCCGGCAACCCTCGGTAGCGGCGCGCATGGTCATCAGCATGCGACGCACGTCCGGATGGTGAATGATGGGGCCGGCCGCGTTCAGGCTGCCATCGACCGGGCGGCTTTGGACGCGATCGCGGGCATAGACGACGGCCTTCTGATAGGCCCGCTCCGAGATGGCGATCCCCTGCACGCCCACCCCATAACGGGCGGCGTTCATCATGATGAACATGTATTCGAGGCCGCGATTCTCCTGGCCCACCAGGTAACCGATCGCCCCGCCATGGTCGCCGTACTGCAGCACGGCGGTCGGGCTGGCCTTGATGCCCATCTTGTGTTCGATGCTCACGCAGTGCACATCGTTGCGCGCACCCAGGCTGCCATCGGCATTCACGAGGAATTTGGGCACCACAAACAGGGAGATGCCCTTGACGCCTTCTGGCGCGCCCTGCACCCGGGCCAGCACCAGATGCACGATGTTCTGTGCCATGTCGTGCTCGCCGTAGGTGATGAAGATCTTGGTGCCGAAGATCTTGTAGGAGCTGTCAGGCTGCGGCTCGGCACGGGTACGGACTGCGGCCAGATCGCTGCCCGCCTGCGGCTCGGTGAGATTCATGGTTCCGGTCCACTCGCCGGAAACGAGCTTTTCGAGATAGACCGCCTTCAGTTCGTCGCTGCCGGCCGTCAGCAGCGCCTCGATCGCCCCATCCGTCAGCAGCGGACAGAGCGCAAAACTCATGTTGGCGGCATTGATCATCTCGCCGCAGGCAGCGCCGATCGTCTTGGGCAAGCCCTGCCCGCCGAAGTCGGCCGGGTGCTGCAGCCCTTGCCAGCCACCGGCAGTGAACTGGGCATAGGCCTCGCGAAAACCCGGTGTGGTGGTGACCTTGCCATCATGGAAAGACGAGGGGTATTTGTCCCCTTCCCAGTTCAGCGGGGCGATGACCCCCTCGTTGAACTTGGCGCACTCTTCCAGGACGGCCTGCGCGGTCTCCAGCCCGGCATCTTCAAAACCGGGAATACGGGCAACCTGGTCAATGCGGGCCAGGTGCTCGATGTTGAACAACATGTCCTTGAGGGGGGCTTGGTAGGTCATGGAATGTCTCCGGGATTCGATCAATCGGGGGGCCGATGGAAAAAAGGGCATCACGGTGGATGCCCCTGGAATGGTGGTGGATGCTCAAAGCGCCTTGACCAGTTCCGGCACCGCCGCAAACAGGTCGGCCTCCAGGCCGTAGTCGGCCACGGAGAAGATCGGCGCCTCGGGGTCCTTGTTGATCGCCACGATCACCTTGGAGTCCTTCATGCCGGCCAGGTGCTGGATGGCGCCGCTGATGCCGGCGGCGATGTACAACTGCGGTGCCACGATCTTGCCGGTCTGGCCGACCTGCAGGTCGTTGGCGGCGTAACCCGCGTCCACCGCGGCACGGCTGGCACCAATAGCGGCGCCCAGCTTGTCGGCCAGCGGCGTCATCACTTCGTTGAATTTCTCGCTGCTGCCCAGGGCGCGGCCGCCGGAAACGATGATTTTGGCTGCCGTCAGTTCCGGACGATCACTCTTGGCGATTTCGCTGCCCAGGTAGGTGGTCTTTGCACTCGCTGCCACGGCCGCAACGGTTTCAACGGTGGCGCTGCCGCCGGTGGCGGCCGCAGCGTCGAATCCGGTGGTCCGCACGGTGATCACCTTGACCGCGTCGGCGCTTTGCACCGTGGCAATGGCGTTGCCGGCGTATATCGGGCGCTCAAAGGTGTCGGCACTCTCCACCTTGGTGATTTCGCTGATCTGCGCGACATCGAGCCGGGCCGCGACCCGCGGGCCGATGTTCTTGCCCGATGCGGTGGCCGGCAGCAGGATGTGGCTGTAGGAGGCGGCAAGCGTCAGGATCTGAGCGGTGATGTTTTCCGCCAGGCCATGGGCAAAGCCTTCGCCGTCGGCATGCAGGACTTTGGCGACGCCGGCGATCTGCGCGGCGGCGGCCGCTGCGGCGCCAGCGTGGTGGCCGGCCACCAGCACATGCACATCACCGCCGCAGGCTGCGGCAGCGGTGACGGTGTTGAGCGTTGCACCCTTGATGGAGGTGTTGTCGTGCTCGGCGATGACAAGAGCGGTCATGTTCGGTTTTCCTCGGAATCGTTGCGGGCGGCGGCGGTCAGATGACCTTGGCTTCGTTCTTGAGCTTGTCCACCAGTGTGGCGACATCGGGCACCTTGATGCCGGCGCCCCGCTTGGGTGGTTCGCAAACCTTCAGGGTTTTCAGGCGCGGGCTCACATCCACACCCAGGTCTTCAGGCTTGACGGTTTCCAGCGGCTTTTTCTTGGCCTTCATGATGTTGGGCAATGTCACGTAGCGCGGTTCGTTCAGGCGCAGGTCGGTCGTGATGATTGCAGGCAGGGACACTTCCAGTGTTTCCAGGCCACCGTCGACCTCACGGGTGACTTTGGCTTTGTCGCCGGCCAATTCCACCTTCGACGCAAAAGTCGCCTGCGGCAGATCGGCCAGCGCCGCCAGCATCTGGCCGGTCTGGTTGGCGTCGTCATCAATGGCCTGTTTGCCAAGGATCACCAGTCCAGGTTGCTCTTTGTCGATGAGCGCTTTGATCAGCTTGGCCACCGCCAGTGGCTGCAGTTCCAGGTCTGCCGGTGTCTCGACCAGAATTGCGCGGTCCGCGCCGATAGCCATCGCAGTGCGCAGCGTTTCCTGGCACTGCGTCACACCACAGGAAACGGCAATGATCTCGGTGGCCACGCCTTTTTCCTTCAGGCGAACGGCTTCTTCGACGGCAATCTCGTCAAACGGGTTCATGCTCATCTTGACATTGGCGATGTCAACGCCAGTGTTGTCGCTCTTGACTCGAACCTTGACGTTGTAGTCCACCACACGCTTGACGGGGACGAGGATTTTCATGACGGCGGCTCCAGGAGTTGGTGTTTTGATTGACGTTTACGTAAACGTCACATTCTAGGACGAATCGCAATGGTCGAATAGAACGATCGTGCTTTTTTCATTATAGGTGGCGCAGACTCTTAGTTTAGAGTCACGCGCCAAAACCCGCTGTCCATGCGACGACATTTGATTTACCGACCGCATGGTTGGTTAATTCGGGAAAGCCACTAGAACGAAACCGCAGCCGGGCGGGTACATTGCGCACTGCAACAAACTGCTGCTTTCGGAGAACCCCGCATGAAGACCTTCGCCCTTTCCGCCGTCACCGCCGCCGCCTTGTTCAGTGCGGGTGGCGTCAGTGCCCAGACCGTGTTCACGGTGTCCAGCTGGTTGCCACCAACCCACACTCTGAGCATGGCTCAAAAGGAATGGTGCGACCAGCTAGAGAAAAACAGTAGCGGGAGAATGAAATGCAACATCTTGCCCAGAGGCGTGACCGCTGCTCCCGGAACCTACGATGCAGTCAAGAACGGCCTGGCCGACATTTCGTACACGGTTCATGGCTACACACCGGGGCGCTTTGTGCTGACCCAGATGTCCGAACTACCGTTTCTGGGCAACAACGCGGAACCGGTAGCAGTGGCTTTCAATCGCATTGCCAGCAAATACCCGGAATTCGCAGCCGAACATGTGGGAGTCAAGGTTCTTTCCTACTTCACCCACGGTCCTGGCATTGTCTTCAACACCAAACGGCCAATCGCCAAAGTGGAAGACCTTTCCGGTTTGAAGTTTCGGGTCGGTGGCGGCATGGTCAACGAGATTGCCAAGACCCTCGGCATGAACGTCACACTCAAGCCGGCGCCGGATTCCTATGAGCTGTTGTCCACCGGTGTGATGGATGGGACGCTCTTCCCGGCCGAGTCGACGGAGTCGTTCAAAATCGACAAGATCATCCGCCACGCAACAACCTTCCCCGGTGGTCTATACAACACCAGCTTTGTCTTCATGATGAACAGTGCTAAGTTCGACAAGCTGTCGCCGGAAGACAAAAAGGTCGTCGATGCGCTCAGCGGGGAGCCCGCCGCGCGGATCTTTGGACGCGGCTGGGACAAGGTCGACACCCGCGCGTTTGGACTCATGCAGGCCAACGGCGTGGTTGTGACCAAGGCGGACGCCAAATTCGTTGCCGACGTCAAGAGCAAAACTGCCGGCCTGGAACAGAACTGGGTGAAGGCCGCCGAAGCAAAGGGACTTAAGAATGCCTCAAAAGTTCTGGCGGATTTCCGAGCCGAAATCGCCAAACTCGAGAAGTAAGTCACTCCTAAAAAACTTGATTGTCACCGCGCAAAGGCGGGCCGGCGGTACTTGCAACGCATGTACCGCCTTTTTTCCTCGGAGTGTCCTTGAAACGCCTTCTTGAAGCGAGCTGCGGTCTTCTGGCCGGGTTAGCACTCTTCTCCATCATGGCCCTGACCTTCCTCGACGTCAGCGGCCGAAAACTGCTCGATCACTCCATCACCGGATCACTCGAACTGACCGAGTTGCTCATGGTAGTGGTCATATTTGCCTCGCTGCCACTGGTTTCCTTGCGCGGAGAACATGTTGTGTTCGACTCACTGGATTCCTACCTGCCGGACACTGTCCGTAAAGTTCAGCGCATCATCGTCAACCTGATCTGTGCAATCGCCTTGATCGGACTGGGCTGGCTGATGTGGAGAACCGGTGGAGACTTCAGTGAAAGTCGGGAGACGACTGCCCAACTCGGCATCCTGAAAGCGCCGTTCGTCTACGGCATGGGCATCTTGTGCGCGTTGACCGGTCTCGTGCATCTTTCATTGATCGTGAGCGGTGGCAACGACTCTAGTAGCGACGGGGGCACGCTGTGACCGAAGCCCTCATCGGATTTTTCGCCATCTTTGTCATGGCATTGCTTCGTATCCCGCTGGCTTTTGCCATGGGCACCGTCGGCATTGTTGGCATGGGGCTCACTCGGGGATGGATGCCCGCAATGGCCAGCACAGCCCAGGTCGTCCATGAGACCGGTTTCGCCTATCTGCTTTCCGTGATCCCGTTGTTCATCCTGATGGGCAACTTTGTTGCGCGCGCCGGTTTGGCCCATGAATTGTTCCGGGCGGCCTACATGTTCATCGGCCACCTGCGCGGGGGGCTCGCCCACGCGACCATCCTGGCCTGTGCCGGTTTCGGAGCCATCTGCGGCTCGTCCATCGCCACTGCCGCGACCATGAGCAAGGTCGCTTACCCGTCGATGAAAAAGCTGGGCTACAGTGACACCTTGTCGACCGGCGTCATTGCGGCGGGCGGCACACTGGGAATCATGATTCCCCCGTCGACGATCATGGTGATTTATGGGATCGTCACGGAAACCCACATCGGGAAACTTTTCGCGGCCGGTGTGATCCCGGGTCTGTTGACCGCGTTGCTCATGATGGTCGGTATTGTCATCATGGCGTCACATGATCCCGAGCATGCGCCGGCGGGTGAGAGAGCAAGCTGGCGAGAACGTTTGGCGGCGCTTCGGGGTATCTGGGGCGTCCTGCTGTTGGTTTTTGTGGTCCTCGGCGGCATTTATGGCGGCGTCTTTACCGCCACAGAAGGGGCCGGGATGGGTGCGGCTGGCGCATTTCTGTTTGCGCTTGCGCGACGGGCGCTCACGGTCCGGGTCTTACTCGAGATCCTCGCCGAGTCCGCGCGAACCACCGCCATGCTATTCACCCTATTGATCGCGGCCAACCTGTTCTCAAATTTTGTCAATTTCACAACAATGCCGGGTGATCTGAAGGAGTGGATCGTCCACCTGAACATGTCGCCCATCATGCTGGTTGGAGCCATGATGTTCATCTACATTCTTCTGGGGACCGTCATGGAAGAACTGAGCATGGTTCTCTTGACCATTCCGCTGTTCTTTCCGATCGTGGTATCCCTAGGTTTTGACCCCATCTGGTTCGGGGTTCTGATCGTCATGGTGATCCAGATCGGTCTGATCTCGCCCCCGGTGGGCATGAATCTGTTTGTGATCAATACGCTGCTCCCCCGCGTTGGCCTGATCAGCATTTTTCGGGGCGTCTGGCCGATGGTGATCGTTCAAATCATTACCTTGGTGATCCTGATGGCCTTCCCGTCCCTCAGCTTGTGGCTGCCCTCGTTCATGCGCTAAGAATTGCCGACCCAGAACGGACGTTTGGCGTTGGCCTCAAGTTTCCCCGACGTGGTAGAAGGTCAATTGGAAGGCTGGGTATGAACCACCCGCTGCGGAAACGGAATCTCCACCTGCTCCCTCCGGAACGCCTCCAGGATCGCAATGTTGATGGCAGAGCGGACATTGAGCTGGCCGTTCTCGGGGTCGGCAATCCAGTAGCCCAAGGTAAATTCCAGGCCGTCGGCACCGAAGGCGGACAGGGATGCAGTGGGGGCGGGGTCACGAAGAACCCGCTCCTCCTGTAGAGCAGCTGCCAGCAGCAATTCGCGTACTTTGGCGATATCGCTGCCGTAACCGACGGAAACCACCGTTGTCTGCAAGACACGGCTGTCAGCCAGGGACAGGTTCTCCACACGGTTCGTGATCAGCAGCTCGTTGGGCACGATGGCCTCGCGTCCGGTCATCGAGCGGATCACGGTGTAGCGGGCCTTGATGTCCGAGATGCGTCCCTCGAAGTTGTCCACCCGCACGTTGTCGCCGATCCGCATGCTGCGCTCGGCAAGGATGACAAAACCACTGACATAGTTGGCCGCGAGCCGCTGCAGGCCCAGGCCCACGCCGACACCCAAGGCCCCGCCCAGCACCGACAAGGCCGTCAGGTCTATGCCCACCGCGGAAAGCGCCAGCAACAGGCCCACCAGCAACAGAAGAGCCCGCGTCGCATTGCTTGCCGCCATCCGCAGGGACAGGTCACCGCCCCGTGCCTCGCGCAACAGGCGCGACTCGATCGCCGACGACACCCACAGAGCCACAATCAGCACGGCGCCCGCTGTCAGCGCGCCCTCGATCATGGTGCGGACTGAAATATGCGATGAGCCCACCTTCCAGGTGATCTGGTCAAGTTCGTCGAGCACCAGGGGCAGCAGGCCACTCACCCACATGACCATGGCGCCCCAGGCGACCCAGGAGATCGTTCGCTCCAGCACGACGATCCATCCGGTCGACGCAAAAGCCAGATGCAGCACCTTGACACCCATCCGGATCGCCGCCAGTGCCATCAGGGCCGGGATTGCGACATGAAACAAGGCACCACCCGCCGGGAAGTAGCGCGCCACCAGTCCCCGCGCAATGACGGCCAGACCCAGCCACAAAAAGGGAAACAGTACGCCGTCAACCAGACGGCGCCCGAACAGGACCGAACGGGTGCGCTTCTCTGCGGCGGCCGGCCGCATCAGGGCGACCAGCCCAGCGGCCGCCAGCGCACAAACGGCCAGCGCACCCAGCCCCACCAGGGAAGCCGGCTGCAGCAAGGCGGCGAACCAGTCCCCCAGATCGTCCACCCGCTTCACGCCCGCCATGACGCTGGTCGCTTGTCGATGAACGCCTGCACACCCTCTTGCGCCACATCCAGGGCCAGATTGCAGGCCATGGTCTGGCCCGCAAGCTGGTAGGCCGCCTCAATTCCCATCTCGCGCTGACGGTAGAACAGATCCTTGCCCATGGCAACCGCATCCCGCGGTTTGTCCAGGATCGCATCCACCAGCCCGGCAACGGCTTGGTCGAGATCAGCCTCGGCAACGGCCCGGTTGATCAGCCCGCATTCGAGCGCCTGCCGCGCATCGAGGAATCCGCCGGTGAGGAGCATCTCAAGGGCTTTTTTGGGCGGGATGGAGCGCACCAGGGGCACGCTCGGGGTGGAGCAGAAAAGGCCCAGATCAATGCCGTTGACACCGAACCGTGCCGTGTCGGCGGCAACCGCCAGGTCACATTGGGCCACCAGCTGACACCCGGCGGCCGCCGCCACCGCCTGCACCCGTGCAATCACCGGTACCGGGAGCTTCTGGATGGACAGCATCAGCCGGGAACACCGAGCAAACAAGTCCTGATAGTAGGCCAGCTCCGGGCGGGCCTTCATTTCGCGCAGGTTGTGCCCGGCACAGAAGGCCTTGCCGGTCGCAGCCAGGACGACGACCCGCGCGCGCGGGTCGTCACGCACGCCATCCAGGGCGGACTGCAAAGATGCCAGCATGGATTCACCGAGCACATTCAACGACCTAGGGGCATTGAGCGTAATTGTGTGGACTCCGCGCGAATCGCTGGCGTGCAAAAGCTCCGGCGCCTCCGCTGCGGCCGGTGAACGGGAAACGGGTGATTCGAGGTTCATCCGCGCATTCTGGCCCAAAATGCGACGATCCCGTAAATCCCCGAAAGGCGCCGCTCAGGCGCCCGCCAGTGCCGCCACGTGCGCCTCGACACTGCGCGCCAGAGCGTTCAGGTTGTAGCCCCCCTCCAGGCAGCTGACAACACGTCCGTGGGCGTGGCGGTCGGCAATATCGACCAGTCGGTGAGTGATCCAGGCATAGTCCGCCTCGACCAGCCCAAGCTGGCCCAGGTCGTCGTCGCGGTGGGCATCGAAGCCGGCGCTGATGAACAGCATCTGGGGCCGAAACCGCTCCAGGCGCGGCAGCCACATCACGTCGATGAGCTCCCGGATGTCCATGCCCGAGGTGTAGGCCGGGACCGGCATGTTGATCAGGTTGGCCGCGTTCGACCGGGAGCCGCCGACGGGATAGAACGGGTGCTGATAGAAGCCACACATGAGGATGCGGTCGTCGCCCGCCACAATATCTTCCGTGCCATTGCCGTGGTGGACATCGAAGTCCACGATCGCCACGCGCTCCAGCCCGTGCCGGTCCAGCGCATACCGGGCGGCAATCGCCACATTGTTGAAAAAGCAAAAACCCATGGCCTTCTCGCGGGTGGCGTGGTGGCCGGGTGGGCGGACGGCGCAAAAAGCGCGACTCATTTCACCGGCGATCACCGCATCGGTCGCGTCCAAGGCGGCGCCCGCGGCGGCCAGCGCTGCGTCCCAGGTGTGGATATTGAGCGTCGTGTCCGGATCAACCGGGGTGTGGGTTGGCCCACCCGCGTCGATTTCCTCTCGCAGCACCTCGGTCAAACCCCGCAGTGCCGCGACATGGAACCGATCGTGCGCCAGCTCGACGTCCGTCAATGATGCGGGATTGCTTTCCCGCCAGAGCAGACGGTCACCGAAATGCGCGGCGCGCAGGCGTTTTTCGATCGCGACCAGGCGGTCGGGGCATTCGGGATGCCCGGCGCCCATTTCGTGGCGCAGACAGTCGGCATGGGTAAATAGACCGGTAGGACGCATCGAGGACTCGTTTTTCGGGTAACGTCGTGCCATGGATACACAGCACACACTCAGGCTGGTTCTGAACCAGCTTAACACGGTGATGGTCGGCAAATCGGCCCAGGTCAGCGACAGCCTGGCCTGTCTGCTGGCGGGTGGCCACCTGCTGATCGAAGACGTCCCCGGCGTCGGCAAAACCACCCTGGCCCATGCTCTGGCGCGAACACTGGGTCTGCAATTCTCACGGGTGCAGTTCACGGCCGACCTCATGCCCAGCGATCTCACCGGAGTTTCGGTTTTCGACCGCGGCCGGGAAGCTTTTGTCTTCCATCCCGGTCCGGTGTTCGCGCAGGTGCTGCTGGCCGACGAGATCAACCGTGCCAGCCCCAAGACCCAAAGCGCGCTGCTGGAGGCCATGGAAGAAAAGCAGGTCAGTGTGGAAGGCGAAACCCGTCCCCTGCCCTCACCCTTTTTCGTCATTGCCACCCAAAACCCCCACGACCAGTTGGGCACCTACGCCCTGCCCGAATCCCAGCTCGACCGTTTCCTGATGCGGGTTTCGCTGGGCTACCCCGATCGCGCAGCCGAACGCGATCTGCTGGCCGGAAGCGACCGCCGCCAGATGGTCGAGCAACTTGCAGCGCTGCTGGACCCTGCCTCGCTGCACACCCTGCAGCAAGCCGTGCTGGCCGTCCATGTTTCGCCCGCCCTGCTGGACTATGTTCAGGACCTGATCGAAGCCACGCGCAACGGGCGCTGGTTCCTGCAGGGGCTTTCACCCCGCGCCGGCATTGCACTGGTGCGTGCGGCGCGCGCGCAGGCACTGCTGGCCGGGCGCGACTACGCCGCCGCGGACGACGTGCAGGCCATCCTGCCGCAGTGTGTTGCCCACCGCCTGATTCCGGTCAGCGATGCCGGCCGCGGCTCGGTGGAGCAGGTGCGCGCCCTGATTGACGCGGTACCCCTGCGCTGAGCAAACGGCCCGCTTCCAGCGATGTCGGACAACGCGCCTGTCGATCCCCCGCTGGCCGGCCCACGCTGGCGGCCTTTCGTGCCCGTGCGGCAGCGGATGCAGCAGTGGTTCGAATCGCGACTGCGTCGCACCGATACCCTGACGCTGACGCAGCGCAACGTCTACATCCTGCCGACCCGGCCGGGATTCATGCTGGCACTGACCCTGGCCGTGTTGCTGGTCGGCTCGATCAACTACCAGCTCAATCTGGGCTACCTGCTGACCTTCCTGCTGGCCGGCAGCGCGGTGGTGGGAATGCATGTGTGCCACAACAACCTGCGTGGGCTGGTCTTGCACATGACGCCGCCGGCACCTGCCTTTGCAGGCACCGCCTCACCCCTGGAACTGCGGCTCAGCAGTGAACGACCGGGCGACCGCCCGGCCATCGGTCTGGCCGTGGTCGGCAGCGACCGCTGGGCCTGGGTCGATGTTCCCGGCCAGGGCAGCGCCACGGTGCAGGTTGCCTTCACCCCGCAGCGGCGCGGTCTGCAGCCCGTGCCCACACTGACCGCTGAAACACGCTATCCGCTCGGGACCTTCCGGGTCTGGACGGTATGGCGACCGGCCAGCCCGATCCTGGTCTACCCGCGCGCCGAACTGCGGCCGCCACCTCTGCCACCCGGCGAAGCCCGCGCCGGCGGTGGTGCGGCCAGCCGCCGCCAGAGCAGCGGCGAATTCGACGGCGTACGCGCCTATCAGCGCGGCGACCCGGTCAAACTGGTCGTCTGGAAGAAATTCGCCCGCTCGCAGGAACTGGTCAGCCGCGATCAGCAGGCCAGCCAGTATCACGAACTGTGGCTGGATTTCACCGGCACGGGGGTCTCCGACATCGAAGCGCGGCTGTCGCGCCTGTGCGCCTGGGTGTTGCTGGCCGACCGGCTGGGCCAGGCCTATGGCCTGCGACTGCCCGGCCGCGAAATCCGCCCGGACACCGGCACCGCCCACCGGCTGCGCTGCCTGGAGGCACTGGCACTGTGCTGAACCGTCTCCACGCGCTGCCCCGCGACACACGCGACACCTTGTTCCTGCTGGGCGTCATTGCCTGGGTGGTCCTGCCGCAGGTGCCAAACCTGCCGGTCTGGTGTGTCGCGCTGGCGGCGACCATGCTGACCTGGCGCGGCTGGCTGGCCTGGCAGGCCCGGCCCCTGCCGGGGCGCTGGTGGCTCCTGGCATTGCTGGTGGTGACCATCGCGGCCACAGTCGCCACGCACCGGACGGTGCTGGGACGCGATGCCGGCGTGACGCTGATCGTGGTCCTGCTGGCGCTCAAGACCCTGGAGCTGCGCGCGCGGCGCGACGCCTTCGTGATCTTCTTTCTGGGCTTCTTCACGATGCTCACCAACTTTTTCTTCTCGCAATCCCTGCTGACCGCCGCGGCCATGCTCGTTGCCCTGCTGGGTTTGCTGGCGGCGGTGGTCAATGCCCACATGCCGGTGGGCCGGCCGCCGCTGATCCGGTCGATCCGCGTTGCCGGTCGCATGGCCCTGTTGGGCGCTCCGATCATGGCCGTCCTGTTCGCCCTGTTCCCGCGCCTGGCGCCGCTGTGGGGCATACCAGGTGATGCATTGACGGGTCGCAGTGGCCTGTCGGCCAGCATGCAGGTGGGCACCATCGCCAAGCTGGCCCTGGATGAGACCATCGCCATGCGCCTGCGGTTCGACGGCCCCCCGCCCGCGCAGAGTGACCTCTACTTCCGCGGCCCGGTGCTGTCGCGGTTCGACGGGCGCGAGTGGCAACCACGCCGGGATGAGCCCTGGCGCTACGGCCCTGACAGTCCCGCAGCCGGACTGCGCCTGCAGGGCCCGGCCGTGCGCTATGAAGTCACGCTGGAGCCAAGCAGCCGCCCGTGGATTTTCCTGCTCGAAGCAGCCAGCCAGCCCCCCCAGCTACCCGGCGGTCTGGTCGCGACACAAACCCGCGATCTGCAATGGATGGTCTCGCGCCCGGTCACCGACATCCTGCGTTACCGGGGCGAGAGCCATCCCCAGTTCGCCTACGGCCCGGTCATGTCCGACCGGGCGACACAGCCGCGCCTGCTCGACGAACTGGAGCTGCCCAGTGGCTTCAATCCGCGGACCCTGCAGCTCGCGCTCGATATCCGCCGGGAAGCCGCCGCTGCGGGGGACAACCCCGCCGCCATCGTTCGCCGCGTCCTGGATCGATTGCGCACGGGCGGCTACACGTACACCCTGGAACCGGGCGTCACCGGCATCCACAGTGCCGACGAATTCTGGTTCGACACCCGGGCCGGCTTCTGCGAACACATTGCCTCCGCGTTTGTCATCCTGATGCGGGCGCTGGACATCCCCGCCCGGGTGGTCACCGGTTACCAGGGTGGACAGATCAACCCGATCGACGGCTACTGGACCATCCGCCAGAGCGATGCGCACGCCTGGGCCGAGGTCTGGCTCGCCGGCCAGGGCTGGGTGCGGGTCGACCCGACCAGTGCGGTTGCCCCGGGGCGCACCGGCGCGTTCGAACGGCTGGTGGCGCCCCAGGGCGTCATCGGCGGAGCCATCGCCACATTGAGCCCGGGCCTGGCCCAGCAACTGCGGGCCACCTGGGAGGCGGTCAACAACCGCTGGAACCAGTGGGTGCTGAACTACAGCCAAAGCCGCCAGCTCGATCTGCTGCGCAACATCGGCTTCGAATCACCGAGCTGGCAGGACCTGGGCAAGGTGCTGGCGGGACTGCTGGCCCTGGCCGCACTGGTCGGTGTGGTCTGGGCCCGCTGGGAACGCAGCCGGCACGACCCCTGGTTGCGGCTTCTGGCGCGCGCCAGCGCGCAACTGCGCAAGAGCGGACTGAGCCTGCCCCCGCAATGCCCCCCGCGCGAGATCGCGCGCCGCCTGACCCCACGGGCCGACGCGGTCACCCCTGCGCCCGCGGAGGCTGTCGCCCCGATCGATGCCCAGCGCGCAGCGGCCTGGGCCACGTGGCTCGACCGCATGGACCGTTACCGCTACGCGCCCGCCACCCCCCATCGCGAGCAACTTTCCGCACTGGAACAGGCCTTCCGCCAACTGCCCCGTCTCACGCCATGATTTCTCGTCTGCTCCGCAGCCTGCCTTTGGTTACTGCGTTTTTGATAGCATCAACTCACCTTTCCACGCTGGCTGTTGACAAAAAACCCGCTAAAAAGGCCCGCCCCAAGGCGACACAGCCGCTTCGGGCCGATACGGGGGTGCCGTATGCCAGCCGCGCCGAGGTCATGGCCCTGGCGGACGACCTGGCCAGCCGCCGCAGTCTGGACCCCGACTGGGTACGCCGGGCCCTGGCATCGGCGCGCAAACAGCCGGTCATCACCCGCCTGGTCCTGCCGCCCCCCGTCGGCACCGCCAAGAACTGGGCGGCCTACCGCAGCCGGTTCATTGACCCGGTGCGCATCCAGGCCGGTAGCGCCTTCTGGCAGGCCCACCAGGACACCCTGGCCCGGGCCGAGGCGCAATACGGTGTGCCCGCCGCCGTGGTCGTAGGCATCATCGGCGTCGAGACCCTGTACGGCCGCCAGACCGGCAACTTCCGCGTCATCGACGCGCTGGCCACTCTGGCGTTCGACTTCCCGCAGGCCCATCCCCGGGCCGCGGCGCGCCAGGCCTTTTTTCGCGATGAACTGGAGCAATTCCTCAGCCTGTGCCACCGGTCCGGCATGGACCCGCTGGAGCCCCGCGGAAGCTACGCCGGCGCCATGGGTCTGCCCCAGTTCATGCCCTCCAGCTGGGTACGCTACGCGACCGACTTCGATGGCGACGGCAAGATCGATCTGTGGAACAGCCCGGCGGATGCCATTGGCTCGGTGGCCGCATATTTCCAGGGCTTCAACTGGATCACCGGCATGCCGACCCACTACCCCGTGCGCTTTGACGACAGCCGCCTGAATCTGGACACCCTGCTGGCGCCCGACATCCTGCCCAGCTTCAGTGTGGACCGTTTCCAGAGCCTGGGCGCCGTGCTCGACGGGCCGGCCCTGAGCCACACCGGCCCGCTGGCGCTGATCGAGCTGCAAAACGGTGCGGCACCACCCAGCTACGTCGCCGGTACCGAAAATTTCTACGCCCTGACCCGCTACAACTGGAGCAGCTACTACGCGATGGCCGTGATCGACCTCGCCCAGGCCGTGACCGAGGCGCGGGAAGCCGCCCTGCGCGGGCGCTGAAGCCCTCGCGAAAAAGCGAATGTCCCCTGGCGCCCCGCCCCGCCCCGGCCAAGCCCGGCGCGCCCCTCAGCGCGTCGGCAGGTGCTTGAGCGGGTCGACCGGCTTGCCCTGGCGCCGCACCTCGAAATGCAGCTTGACGCGGTCTGCGTCAGAGCTGCCCATCTCGGCGATCTTCTGACCTTTGCGCACGGTCTGGTCTTCCTTGACCAGCAGCGTCTGGTTGTGGGCGTAGGCCGTGAGGTAGGTGTTGTTGTGCTTGAGGATGATGAGATTGCCGTATCCGCGCAACCCGGCGCCCGCGTAGACCACCCTTCCATCGGCGGAAGCGACGACCGCGTCGCCCGCTTTGCCGGCAATACCGATGCCCTTGTTGCGCGGATCGTCAAACGGGGCCACCACCGTGCCCGCTGCCGGCCAGATGAAACCGGGCTCGTCCTCGCCCGCCGCAGCGGATGACGCCGGCGCCGGCGCCGGAGCCGCAGCGGTGGCGGTGGCGGGCGCCGCAGCCGTTGCCGGCGCGCTCGCCGGGCGGGTGGCCGGCGCTGGCAAGGCGCCGGGTGTCACCGCCGCTGGTGGCGCCACCGGCCGGGTCACCACGCCCCCATCGACCCCCGGGGCGGTGGCCACTGCGGCCACCGAAGGCTCGTTGCCGGTCGGACGGGCCACGCGCAACACCTGGCCGACCTCGATCAGGTTCGGGTTCTCCAGATTGTTCCAACGCACAATGTCGCGCCAGTTCTGTCCGGTTTCCAGCCCGATGCGGATCAGGGTATCGCCGGGACGCACGGTGTAATAGCCCGGCTTGCCGGCGTTTTCGGCGCCGGGCGGCAAACGGGGCGGCGCCTCGGCGCCCGCCAGGGCGGATCCGGCGGGTGTTGCCGCTGCTCCGGCGGGTGCGCCAACCGGGGCGGCAACCGCCCCGGCGGGGGTGCGCGTGGTCGGGGAACGCTCTTCCACCGGGGCGCGGTTGCGGGTGGGGCTGGAGCAGGCGGCCAGCCCCACTGCCAGCAGCACCACGGCGCCAAAGCGCACCCCCAAACCCGGCTTGCTTGTTGTCATACGGTCCAGTCCCTTCATGCGATGCCGGATTTTAGGGGGACAAAATGCACCGCCTCCAGCACCCGGCGGCTGAATCCCTGGGCCTGCCGGTCGATCACCACCAGCGCCTGTTGCCCGGTCGACGTGACCAGCGGCGCCACCAGACGTCCGCCCACGGCCAGCTGGTCCAGCCAGGCCTGCGGCACCGCCTCGCCGCCGGCCGCCGCCACAATGCCGGCGTAGGGGGCACCCTGGGCAAAGCCCGCCATGCCGTCACCGAAAATCAGATGCACATTGGCCAGCCGGAAAGGGCGCAGGTTCTCGCGCGCGCGCTCGTGCAGGCCACGCAAGCGCTCGATGCTGTAGACCTCTGTCGCCAGGTGGCTCATCACCGCAGCCTGATAGCCGCAGCCGGTGCCAATCTCCAGCAGCCGGCCGCCCATGGGGCCATCCCCCGTCACCAGACCGGCGCGCAGCAGCGACAACATCCGCGCGACGACACTGGGTTTGGAAATGGTCTGCTCCAGCCCGATCGGCAGGCTGGTGTCTTCATAGGCCTGATTGACCAGCGCGGAGTCAACAAACCGGTGCCGCTCCACGGCCTGCAACGCGGCCAGCACCGCAGCGTCGTCAATGCCACCGGCAGCGATTTTCTGCACCATGCGGTTGCGCACGGCCGCCGAATCCATGCCCAGCCCCCGCGGTATCGCCAAAGTGACGGGCACCGGCAACACACGGCCCACGGCAGCGGTCGATGCGGGCTTGTGCACCGAAGCGGACGGGGCGGCAGCCCCGCGCTGCGGCACCGCACCACCGGCTGGCGTCGCCGGACGCGGCCGCCCGGACTGCAGATCGAGCCGTGCCGGAAAACCGGGGCGGCGCGCCGTCATGCCCCGCCCTGCCCGCCGGTCTGCAGCGCAGCGGCCGCCTGCGCCCACCAGGCCAGCCGGTCGTGATCGGTCAGATCGACCTTCAGCGGGGTCATCACCACATGGCCGTGATCGCTGGCATGAAAGTCGGTGCCTTCCGCTTCGTCCAGCGCCGGGCCGGCGGCACCGATCCAGTACATGGTCTCACCGCGCGGACTGACCTGGGTGATCACCGGCTCGGCGGCATGGCGCCGGCCCAGGCGAACCACCTTCAGCGGCCGGATCTGCTCCAGCGGCAGATTGGGAATGTTCACATTCAGCAGCCAGGGCGCGCGGCCGATCAAGCCGCCGGCCGCACACTGCTGCACCAGTTCACGCGCCTTGGCCGCGGCGGCGTCGATATGCGCCCAGCCTTTTTCAATCTGAGAAAACGCGATCGCCGGAATACCGAACAGGTAACCCTCCATCGCCGCGCCCACGGTGCCGGAATAGATGGTGTCGTCACCCATGTTGGCGCCGTTGTTGATGCCGCTGACCACCAGATCGGGCCGATAGCCCAGCAGGCCGGTCAGCGCAATGTGCACACAGTCCGCCGGGGTACCGTTGACGTAGCGGAAGCCGTTGGCCGCCCGGTGCACATACAGCGGCGCATTGAGCGTCAGCGCGTTGGACTTGGCGCTGTTGTTGTGCTCCGGCGCCACCACCTCGACATCCCCAAGGGGTTTCAGGGCCTCATACAGCGCCACGATGCCTGGCGCCTGATAGCCGTCGTCATTGCAGATCAGAATCTTCATGAATAAATGCCGCCACGGTAAGCGGCCCATTGTAGAAGCGCGCGCCCGCGCCGTCGTTTGGTCCCGCAGGGGACATTGCCGCCCATGGGCCGCGCCCTATCATGCGGCCCTTTTTCACCCTCTGCTGGAGATTGGCCCGTGCACGCTTGGCTTTGCGAAAACCCCGTGGGCGTCGACGCCCTGACCTGGAAAGAATTGCCCACGCCCGTGCCGGTCGCCGGCGAGGTGCTGATCCGCATCGAAGCGGCCAGCCTGAACTTCCCGGACCTGCTGATCGTGCAGAACAAGTACCAGATGAAGCCGCCGCTGCCCTTTGTGCCGGGTTCGGAATACGCCGGCGTCATCGAGGCGGTGGGTGACGGCGTCAAGGGCCTGGCGGTGGGCCAGCGGGTGGCCTGCCTGTCGGGCACCGGCGGTTTCGGCACCCACACGCTGGCCAAGGCGGCGCTGTGCATGCCGCTGCCGCCCGGTTTTCCCGCTGTGGACGCTGCCGCCTTCATCATGATCTACGCCACCAGCCACCACGCGCTGATGGACCGTGCGCAACTCAAGGTGGGCGAGACCGTGCTGGTGCTGGGCGCGGCCGGCGGCGTGGGCACCGCCGCCATCCAGATCGCCAAGGCAGCGGGCGCAAAGGTGATTGCCGCCGCCTCCGCCGACGAAAAATGCGCGCTGTGCAGCCGCATCGGCGCCGACGCCACCATCAATTACAGCCGCGAAAACCTGCGCGATGCCATCAAGGCGCTGACGGACGGCAAAGGCCCGGACGTGATCTACGACCCGGTGGGCGGCGACTTTGCCGAGCCGGCCTTCCGCTCCATCGCCTGGCGCGGCCGCTACCTGGTGGTGGGCTTCGCCAGCGGCCCGATCCCGTCACTGCCCCTGAACCTGGCGCTGCTCAAGGGGGCCTCGATCGTTGGTGTGTTCTGGGGCGACTTCGCCCGCCGCGAGCCCCAGGCCAATGCCGCGATGATGATGGAGCTGGCCCGCTGGTATGGCGAAGGCAAGGTCAAGCCCGTGATCGACCGCACCATGCCCATGAGCGAGCTGAAAGCCGCCTACGCCCACATGGGCTCACGCGGGGTGATGGGCAAGCTGGTGATGGTGAACTGAGCCGGCGCAAGGCACGGCGTGGGCCACCGCCATCCACACCGTACCGGCCAGTGCCGCTCAATGGCTGTGCGCCAGTCCGCTGACCACGGTCACCAGGACAATGCCCACCACCAGCCAGGCCACCTGCGCGGCGGTTTCGCGGGTGGTCAGGCGCTTTTGCAGCTGCGGAATCAGATCGGCCAGCGCCACATAGATGAAGCTGCTGCTGGCCACCACCAGAAAATACGGTAGCCAGTCGTGCAACTGCCCCACCAGGGCATAGCCCACCAGCCCGCCCAGCGCGGTCACCGCACCGGCCAGGGACACCTTGACCACGGCCATGCGCCGGTCGCCGCCACTGCCGCCGCGCAGCACGACCAGGTCCCCCATATGGTGCGGCACCTCGTGCGCCAGCACGGCCAGCGCCGCAATCACCCCCAGGCGCAGATCCGCCACAAAGGCCGACGCGATCAGAATGCCGTCGCCAAAGCAGTGCACGCTGTCGCCGGCCAGCACCGCCCAGCTGCCGGGGCGGTGACCGTGGGTTGACCGGCCGTCCGGCGCCAGGGCGTGGACATGGGCGTGGACATGGGCGTGCTGCCCGGCATGGTGATGGGCGTGCGCAGGGTCCTGTGAGTCACCGTGAGCGTGCGCGTGATCGTGATCGTGCGCAGGGTGGCGCGGCGCGGGCCCATGGTGGTGCTCATGGCCGTGATGCCACAGCTCGGCCTTGTCCAGCAGGAAAAAGAACACCAGCCCCACCAGCAGCACCAGAAAAAGATCGTGCGCGCCCGCCTGGCTCTCGAACGC
This sequence comes from Burkholderiaceae bacterium, assembly GCA_016790575.1. Classification (GTDB taxonomy): domain Bacteria; phylum Pseudomonadota; class Gammaproteobacteria; order Burkholderiales; family Burkholderiaceae_C; genus JAEUOU01. The sequence continues at coordinate 69,727 of JAEUOU010000001.1, forward strand.
CTCGGGCAACAAATGCATGAACGCGGTCGCCAGCAGCGCACCCGCGGCCAGACTGAGCATGTGCTGCGTGTAGCGCGCCAGCGCGCCAAAGCTCAGCAGCGCCGCCAGCCACACACTGCCGATGCCGGCCACCAGGGTGCCGACCAGAATCGCTATTAATGTCATAGCTTCAGAAGACCGATTTCTTGTGGGTATCGGCCATTTTGTACAGGGAATTCGATTCCGGAGCTTCTGCCACCCCACCCGGCGCACCGGCGGTGCCATCCAAATGCCGGACGGCCGGAAAAGGCGTCATCTTAGGGCTTGCGCAGGTTCCAGCTGTCCCAAGCGGACAGCACAGCCACCAGCGCCTGGACGCCCACCACCTGCAGCACCATCGACGGGTCCACCGCTGCGCGCGGCCCGGCCAGTGTCCAGACCAGCGGGATGACCCCACCGACCGCCGCGAACGCTGCAGGAATAAAAAACAACAGGGCACTGCGTCCGCGTCCCTGCATCCACTGGCCCAGCCCGGGTAGCAGCAGCGACGCGAGCACTGGTCGCCAGTCACCTCGCGCGGCGCCCGTCCCAGCGGTCGAACCCCTCACGGACGACGGCCCGGGGGTGGGGTCTTCAACCCGATCGGCCCCCACCCCACCCGCCCGGGGCCGTCGCATCGACAGCAGCTCGGCCACTCGACGGGCGGTGCGAGGCGAGTGGGACAAGCCCTCGGCAAAGACCTGGCCGGCGCGATCGGTGACCCGCAAGTAGGCCTGTGCCGCGGAAATCCACGCCAGCACACGCCACCCGGCCGATGCTTTCGACGCCCGGCGCAGGGACACCCGCCCAAGCTCATCGAGTGCCAGAGATTGCCTCAGTTGCACTTCCAGCTTGTTGGCTCCGAACAAAAGGAGCCGTTGCGTCGTCAACACCAGCAGTTGGCCATTCATGCTGCGCATCAGCATGATCACCTCACGTACCCGCTCCTGGGGCTCCAACGTGGCGGCAAGGCCGGGCGACGGCAGGCGCTGCAGGCCGGCGTGGTTAAGAATCGGCTCCATGTCCGGCCTCCGGGCCAGCCATGCTACGGCGCGTCCGGTCAGCCACGGCGCCACCAGCAAGGCAACCCCGGCGAGCGCCAGCGGCGAGCCCGATACGTGCGCGGTCACCGCCAAAAGCGCCAGCAACAGCATCACGACGGCACCGAACACGCCCGCAGAGAGCAGCTGGGTCTGCCAGGTCGCCGGCGGCATACCGCATTCGGCGGCCGACAGAATCCGTTCCCCGCGAGCCCGGCGCTCGCGTTTTTGTTGCACCAGCGCCAGCACAAATCCAGCACCAAACAGCACCAGGGCAGACCCCAGCGCCAGCAGGTAGGCCAGCCGGTAGCGGTCTTTGGCGTGTTGCAACTCGGCCAAAGCCTTGACAAACGCTGCGTCGCCGAAAGGCGCCAGCGCCTTGCCGTCGGCGCCGAAGCGGCGTAGCGCAAACGGTGCGCCGTCGACCGCCAGCAGGACCCGGCCCTGCCACGCGAGGTCGCGGACCTCCATGCCAGCCGAGCCCTCGAATTCACGTTCGGTTCCATCGGCGAACACATCGACGATGCGCCCCCGACGCATGTCGCCGCCAAAACGCACCAGCGACGCCAGCGGCGCGTCTTCCGTCCCACTGTCGCGCGGCGTGCCGCGCGAGGGCTGCGCCATGGCGAGAAAACTGCCTCCAAGCCCCGACGGCAAGCGCAGCTGCTGGCGCGGCGCCAGTTCCGGTGTCGTCAGCGCCACCAGCGTGAAGGCATTCGTGTTGGTCGTCCACAGCGTATCGCCGGCCCACCACAACCCATTGGTGAATTCGTACAGGCCGGGCGCCGTGCGCGCGATGTAGCGACCATCGGGCCCGAACAGCGCCACCGCATGGCCGCCCCCGGTCGCAATAGCCAGGCGGCCATCGGCCGCGAAGGCAAAGTAAATGGCCCGGCTGCCGTGACGGGCCAGTGAATCAGGCCACTGCGGCCGAATGCTGCCGGTCACACGCCGGGTCGAGGGGTCGAACAGGGCCAGGGTTTCGACGTCACGAATGCCCAGTGCAAGGCGACCGGCCGGGTCGCGAACCAGCGCACCTACACGCCCGGCGATTCCCAACTGCGCGACGCTCAGCCTCTCCAGAAGCTGCCCTTCGGGCGACAGACGCCACAACTCATGGTCGACCGACAGCCAGACACTGCCATCATCCATCACTGCCAACGCCGAGGGCCCTTGGATCTGTACCCGCGCGTTGCTGAACCAAAACGACAGGCCCAACGCCACAATGGCTGCGCCCAGAAAGGCGATGGCCCACTTTTTCATGCGTTTCCTCCCTGGAACCCGATTTTTTGACGCGAGATTGTCCGGATTCGTCCGGCTCTGTCAACGCAAAAGGTCCACAATTCCGCCTGAAACACTATCAATAACGTAGCTGAAGGCGACCAGATACCGCTGGGTATCGGCCAAAAAACCTTCAAAAAGACAAAAAAGCCGCCCGAAGGCGGCCCGTGCGGCTGAATCCGGTGGAATCAGGCCACGCCGTGCTGCGCAAACCAGGCCAGGGCCCGCTTCCAGCCGTCTTCGGCCGGTTCTTTGCGGAAGCTCGGGCGATAGTCGGCATGAAAGGCGTGCGGCGCGTCAGGGTACACCACAAACTGTGATGCCTTGGCCGCCGCGTTGCCGGCCGCCAGTGCCGCTTTCATCTTATCGACCGTGTCAAGCGGGATACCGGTATCAGCGGCCCCATACAGGCCCAGCACCGGGCCGTTCAGCCGGGCCGCGACATCCACCGGGTGACGCGGGTTCAACGGGCTCTGCGCACCGACCAGGCGGCCGTACCAGGCCACCCCCGCCTTCACCGCCGGGTTGTGCGCCGCATACAGCCAGGTCTGACGCCCACCCCAGCAAAAGCCGGTCACGCCCAGTTTGGCTGCATCGCCGCCATTCGCGGCCGCCCATTTCACGGTGGCATCCAGATCGCCCAGCACTTGCTCGTCGGGCACCTTGGAGATTACCTCGGCGATCAGTTTGGCCATCTCGCCATAGCTTTGCGCATCGCCCTGGCGGACAAACAGCTCGGGCGCAATGGCCAGGTAGCCCGCCCGCGCGAACCGCCGCGCGGTATCGGCAATGTATTCATGCACGCCAAAAATCTCCGACAGCACCAGCACCACCGGCAGCCCGGTCTTGCCCGCCGGCGCGGCCCGGTAGGCCGGCATCTTGAAGCCATTGACGTCGATGGTCACCTCCCCCGCCGTCAGCCCGTCGGCCGGCGTCTTGATCGCCGTCTGCGCCATGATGGGCAGCGCGGACGCCGCATAGCCCACGCCCAGCGCCGCTTTCAGCGCCGTGCGGCGCGACGGGCCGGCTTCGGTGGTGGTGCCGGGCAGCAGGGCGTTGAAATCGGCATGTTGATCGGTGCGCAGCATGGTGTCTCCTGAATGGGTGAGGGAAAAAGAACGAACCGATGATCGCGCCCGCAAGCCCGATCGCCGGCCCTTTACTAATGAGACCCTGTCGGGAGCAGGGTTCCCGCAGTTGGGCAGGGGGAAACCCGCATCAGCCCGCGGCGTCGCAAGCCCCTCAATGCGCCGCCTCCCAGTTTGCCCCCACGCCCACTTCGGCCAGCAGCGGCACGCTGAGTTCGGCGACGCCGGCCATCAGGCGGGGGATTTCGGTGCGCAGCCAGTCGACCTCGGCCTCGGGCACTTCGAACACCAGTTCGTCGTGCACCTGCATGATCATCTTGGTGGCACGTTGTTCGTCGTCCAGCGTGTGCTGCACCGCCACCATGGCTTTTTTGATCAGGTCCGCCGCGGTGCCCTGCATGGGGGCGTTGATGGCGGCGCGCTCGGCGCCGGCGCGGCGGGGGCCGTTGGGGCTGTTGATTTCGGGCAGCACCAGGCGGCGGCCGAACACGGTTTCGACATAGCCCTGGGCCTTGGCCTGGGCGCGGGTCTCGTCCATGTAGCGTTTCACGCCGGGGTAGCGCTGGAAGTAGCGGTCGATCCACGCCGCGGCGGCCTTGGTTTCGATGCCCAGGTTTTTGGCCAGGCCGAAGCTGCTCATGCCGTAGATCAGGCCGAAGTTGATCACCTTGGCGTAGCGGCGCTGCTCGCTGCTGACCTGGTCCGGCGCCACGCCAAACACTTCCGACGCGGTGGCGCGGTGCACGTCCTGCCCTTGGCGGAACGCGGCCAGCAGGGCTTCGTCGCCCGAGAGGTGCGCCATGATGCGCAGCTCGATCTGGCTGTAGTCGGCGCTGGCGATCACGCAGCCCGCCGGCGCCACAAAGGCCTCGCGCACCCGCCGGCCCTCGGCGGTGCGGATGGGGATGTTCTGCAGGTTGGGGTCGTTGCTGGACAGCCGCCCGGTCACCGCCACCGCCTGCGCGTAGTGGGTGTGCACCCGGCCGGTGCGCGGCAGCGCCATCTGGGCCAGCTTGTCGGTGTAGGTGCCTTTGAGCTTGGACAGGGAGCGGTGCTCCAGGATCTTGGCCGGCAGCGGATAGTCTTCGGCCAGCTTTTCCAGCACTTCTTCGTCGGTGCTGCGCGCGCCGGTGGCGGTTTTCTTGATGACCGGCAGGCCGAGCTTGTCGAAGAAGATTTCACCCAGCTGCTTGGGGCTGCTGAGGTTGAAGGGCTGGCCGGCGATGGCGTAGGCGTCTTGCTCCAGCGCCAGGATGCGCTGGCCCAGCTCGTGGCTTTGCGCCGCCAGTGTGGGCGCGTCGATCAGCACACCGTTGCGCTCGATGCGGTAGAGCACCTCGCTGCTGGCGATCTCCAGTTCGTAGATGGCGCGCAGCTTTTCCTGCGCCAGCAACTGCGGCCACAGGGCACGGTGCACGTCCAGCGTCTGGTCGGCGTCTTCGCAGGAGTATTGCGCGGCTTTGTCCACCGGCACCTGGGCAAACGGAATCTGGTGCGCGCCTTTGCCACACAGGTCTTCGTAGCTGATGCCGCTGCGGCCCAGGTGGCGCTCGGCCAGGCTGGCCAGGCCGTGGGGTTTATGCACCTCCAGCACATAGCTTTGCAGCATGGTGTCGTGGGCGTAGCCCTGCACCTCGATGCCGTGGTTGGCCAACACATGGCGGTCGTACTTGACGTGCTGGCCCAGCTTGGGGCGCGTGGCGTCCTCCAGCCAGGGTTTCAGGCGCGCCAGCACCTCGTCAAACGGCAGCTGTGCGGGCGCGTCCGGCCCGGCGTGGCGCAACGGGATGTAGGCGGCCTCGCCCGGGGTCACGCTGAGGCTGATGCCGACGATCTCGGCCTTCATCTCGTCCAGCGAGGTGGTTTCGGTGTCCAGCGCCACCAGCTCGGCGGCTTCGACCTTCGCCAGCCAGCGCTCGAAGTCCGGCCAGGTCAGGACGGTGTCGTAGCGGGTGTCGCGGGCAGGCGCGGGTGGCGCGGTGGTTTCGGCCAGCGGGTCGGAGAACAGATCCCGCTCCGGCGAAGTGTGCCGAAGGGCTTCGGCCGGCTCTGCGCGGGCGGACGTGGTGCCTTCGCCGCCCCCCAGCGCCTTCGCCAGCCCCTTGAAGCCGAATTTCTCGTAAAACTCCTTCAGAGCCAGCGTATTCTGGTCACTGAACGCTATGGATTCGAGAGCTGGCAATGCGGGCAGCCAGCCCGACAGGTCGCAGTCGGTCTTGATGGTCAGCAGCTGCCGCCCGGTGGGCAGCCAGGGCAGCGCCTTGCGCAGGTTCTCGCCGGCCACACCCTTGATGGTGTCGGCCCTGGCGACCAGCGCGTCCAGCGAGCCGTGTTCCTGCAGCCACTTGGCCGCCGTCTTGGGGCCGACCTTTTCCACGCCGGGTACGTTGTCCACCGCGTCGCCCACCAGGGTCTGGAAATCGACCATCAGCCGGGCGGGCACGCCGAATTCGGCCTCCACACCGGCCAGGTCGCGGCGCTTGCCGTTCATGGTGTCGATGATGGTGATGTGCTCGTTCACCAGCTGGGCCAGGTCCTTGTCGCCGCTGGAGATGACCACCTCCACCCCCTGCGCGGCGGCCGTCACGGCCAGGGTGCCGATCACGTCGTCGGCCTCGACGCCAGGCACGTCCAGCACCGTCCAGCCCAGCAGGCGCACCACCTCGTGGATGGGCGCAATCTGCGCGCGCAGGTCGTCGGGCATGGGGCTGCGCTGCTGCTTGTAGGCGGGGTAGATCGCGTCGCGGAAGGTCGGGCCGGAGGCGTCGAACACACAGGCGGCGTAGTCGGCGCGCACGTCCTTCTTCAGCGACTGCATCATGTTGATCATGCCGCGGATGGCGCCGGTGGCCGGGCTGGCGGGGTCGCCCGGCACGGCGCGCAGGTCGGGCATGGCGTGGAACGCGCGGTAGAGGTAGCTGGAGCCGTCCACCAGCAACAGGGTCTTCTTGTCGGTCATGGGCGCATTGTGCATGGGCCCGCCGCAGCCTGGGGCCTTGCACCCCTACAATGACGGCCGATCTTCCGCCTCGGGCTCCGCACCCGCGTTTCAGCGATAAAAAGTGCCAATACCCAGCGTGAAAAGGTCGCTTCTTGCTATTGTTTTTTACAGATTTTTATTGCCCTGACCGGTCCTGGCACCCCACTGCCGCGGCCGCAGTGGCCTGACAACCGATGGCCGTTTTCACCGAAGTTTCCCCGGACGAGGCCCAGCGCCTCCTGACGGCCCTGAATCTGGGCACCCTCAAGAGCCTGCGCGGCATTGAAGGCGGCATCGAGAACACCAACTATTTCGCCACCACCGACCAGGGCGACTGGGTGCTGACGCTGTTCGAGCGGCTGACCGCGCAGCAGCTGCCGTTTTACCTGCACCTGATGAAACACCTGGCCCACCGCGGCATTCCGGTGCCGGACCCGGCCACCAACCGCGACGGCGACATCCTGCACACCGTCTGTGGCAAGCCGGCTGCGGTCGTCAACCGGCTGGACGGCAAGAGCCAGCTGGCGCCGCAACCCGGCCATTGCGCGGCCGTCGGCGCGATGCTGGCCCGCATGCACCTGGCCGGGCGCGACTATGACCGCGAGCAGCCCAACCTGCGCGGCTTGCCCTGGTGGAACGAAACGGTGCCGGTGGTATTGCCCTATCTGGACGAGAGCCAAGGCCGACTGATTCGCCAGGAGCTGGCCTTCCAGAACCACATCGCCGACGGTGCCGACTATGCCGCCCTGCCCCGGGGCCCGGTGCATGCCGACCTGTTTCGCGACAACGTCATGTTCGATGGCGAGCGGCTGACCGGGTTTTTCGACTTCTACTTCGCCGGGGTCGATACCTGGTTGTTCGACATCGCCGTGTGCCTGAACGACTGGTGCATCGACCTGCCCACCGGGCGCCATGACGCCGCCCGGGCGCGCGCCCTGCTGGATGCCTACGGCACGGTGCGCCCCCTGTGCGCGGCCGAGCGGCGCCTGCTGCCCGCGCTGCTGCGGGCGGGCGCGTTGCGCTTTTGGGTATCGCGACTGTGGGACTATTTCCTGCCCCGCGAGGCCAGCATGCTCAAGCCCCACGACCCCACACACTTCGAGCGCGTGCTGCGCGAACGGGTGGCACACCCGGTTTCGCCCTGACGGACCGTCGCCACCGCCGCACTCTTCCTCGCCCTCCGCCCTCCGCCCCCCCGCCGCCATGAAACTCAACATCGTTCCCGCGCGCACCGGCCTGACCTGGGTCAAGCTGGGCCTGAAGACTTTTGCCGGCCAGCCACTGGCCATGGCCGGCCTGTTTTTCATGTACATGGCCGCCGCGTCGGTGCTCGGGCTGGTGCCGATCGTGGGCGTGGTCGCGGCGCTGGCCATCGTGCCGGCCGCCACACTGGGGCTGATGGCGGCTTCTGCCGAGGCGAGCCGGGGCAAGTTTCCGATGCCATCGATCCTGCTCTCGGCGTTTCGCGCCGGCCAGCAGCGGCTGCGTGCCATGCTCACTCTGGGCGCGCTGTATGCCGCCGCCTGCCTGCTGATCACGCTGGTGGCCGGGTTGATTTTTCCCCTGCCGGCTGGCGGCAAGGAAGCCGACATGCAAACGGTGGTCACGTCCCCAGCGTTTCAGCAGTCCATGATGCTGACCCTGCTGCTGTATCTGCCGGTGAGCGTGATGTTCTGGCACGCGCCGGCGCTGGTGCACTGGCACGGCATCACACCGGCGAAGTCGCTTTTTTTCAGCTCGGTGGCGATTGTCCGCAACCTGCCGGCCTACCTGGTCTATGGTTTTGGCTGGCTTGCCGTTTTCATGATCGCCGGCCTGCTGGTCACCACGCTGGGCAGTCTGCTGGGCGGGCCCGAAATGATCGGCACCATCATGCTGCCCACGGCGCTGATCATGGCCAGCATGTTTTTTGCTTCCCTGTATTTCACCTTCCGTGACAGCTTTGTCGACGACAATGGCGCCACACCCGAATCTCCCGGAGATGCCCCATGAGCCACCATGAACTGTACGGACGCACGGACTCTGAACTGCTGTGGTTTCAGCGCCGCAGCTTTCTGAAGGCCGCTGCGGCCTGGACCGCCGCCGGTGGCGCGGCGGGCGCCGTGGCCCAGTCGCGTGGCAATGTGGTTGAACTCACCGGAGAGGTGCAGGTCAATGGCAGCCGGCTGTTGCCGGATCAGACGGTGCTGACCGGGGATCGCGTGGAAACCGGGCCGGGCGCCAACCTGGTCTTTGTGATCGGTAACGCGTCGTTCCTGGTGCGGCAGAACTCCCGCCTGGTGGTCGAGCGCGGCAGCAGCCTGAACGTGGCCAGCGTGCTGCGCCTGGTTACCGGCGCCGTCGCCAGCGTCTGGGGCAAAAGCGGCGCGCGGCAGATCATCACCCCCACCATGACCGCCGGCATCCGCGGCACCGGCGTCTACACCGAGGTGTTTCCGCAGCAGAATCACCGCAGCTACTTCTGCAACTGCTACGGCGTTGTCGACATGAGTGCCGGTGCCGATGCGGTCACCAGCCGGGCAAGCTACCACCAGGCCTTCTGGGGCGAGCCCCAGCCCCGCAACGGCCGCATGCTCACCCCGGCCAAAGCGATCAACCACACCGACGAAGAACTGGAATACCTCGCCCGCCTGGTCAACCAGCGCACCGCCTGGCAGATTGCCGGCAAGAAAGGGGTCAAGGACGGCAAAGGGTACATGGAAGAAAAGCCGGGCCAAGGGCACCCGGCCGATCGACCCGCCGGCAGTTGACCTGCCGCGCCCCGCAGCGGGCGAAAAAAAGCCGGCCTCGCGGCCGGCTTTTTTTCGTGGGAACCAGGCGCAAGCGCCCGGCCCCCGGGATGCCGATCAGAGTGGGGCGCCACCCGTCGTGCACTGCAGGTTCGGGAAATTGAAGTTCACCGTCGTGGTCTGACCATTGGTCAGACTGATCGCCTGAGTCACCCACCGATTGGTGTAGCGGTTCCAGGCGTATGCGGTTCCGGAGACCGGCGACGACGGCAGGCTCTGGTTACCCAGCGTAATGGTCGCTGCTGCCGTGGTCGCTGCACCGGTCGGACGGTTGGCGGTACCACTGGTCCAGGTGCGGCCGTTATAGACATACACCATCGCGGGGCTGCCACGCAGACCACCGGTACCGTTGGCACAGGACTCGGTCACGTTGACCACGGCCGTGGCCGGCGGCGGCGGGGCGGGGATCGTCAGCGGAATCTGGGTTCCCGTCGAGCAGGTGCTGATGGGAGAAGACGTACCGCCAACCCGAACACCGGCACTGTTGAATACCGCAACATTCAGCTGGGAGCCGCCGGGCGAACGCAACAGGTTCTGCACGGAATCGGTCACATTTGACAAGGTGCGGCTGAAGTTCCAGCCATTGGCGCCGGTGATGACCACCCGCAGGGGTTGTGTATCCGTTCCACGGTTCAAGGTGAACGTTGTAGTACAGGAATTCTGGTAGTAGTCCAGATTCCACGACGACAAGTGATTGGATTCAAACACCACTTCGAAGTTGGCCGGATCCACCGGGGTTTTCTCCCGGACCTTGCCCATTTTTTCGAATTTCCAGACCCCGGTCACCTCATCGAAGCTCCACACCGGGAAATCGTCCCCGGCGGCGATGGCGCCTCCGGCGGCATTGCGGGTGGATTTCGGCAGGGGGATCGTCAAGGTCAGCGGCTTGTCGAAGGTCTTGAGCGCATTGCCCGCCGAGTCCGTCATGTTGAACTGGGCAAAACCACCGGAAACGAAGGATCCGCCCGACGTGTTCGACGCACCGGAGCCGAGGTTGGCGGCAGGGCTGCCTGCCGGCACGTTGACGTTGGCGGCAAAACCACCGGGGAACGCCTCCAGGCTACCCTCGGTATTCGGCGAATAGGCGGTCACCGTGAGGCTGACCGTGCCAACCGGCGTGATCGGCTGTCCCTGCGCGTTCAGCGCCCGTGTTCCGGCCGGCACGCTGACACCGGCCGAACCGGTGTTGGTGGTGATGCCTTCTGTTGTGGAAATCTGGCGGTTCACCGACGCCACCTGGGTGGCATTGATCGCGCCACCCGTCGTCGACGCAACACCGGCAGCAACGGCAACACCCACGGTGCTGCTGCTGTTGACCGCCGCAATATCGGCCGCCGTGCCGACCTTCACGATCGGAATCGTGACGTTGAGGTCGCCGGCGCGCGAAGTGGCCAGCGTGAATTGTTTGCCCGACTCGTTCCACCCCAGCAGGCGGTTTCCGGCAACAACGCTGAAGGACGTGGTTTCCGTCAGTTCGGCACCCAGGGCCAGCAGGCCGTTGGTCACCGTCAGGATACGCCCCTTGACGCTTTGGCCGGCGGCATCGACCACCTTGTCGGCATCGACCGCAGTCCCTTTGACTTCTACCTGCAGCGTGTCGGTGATCGCCGCGCCGCTGAGTGCATTGGCCAGGACCAACTGGTAACGGAACGTGGAGGTCAGGTTGGCCGGAGCGGCAGTGGTAGGCACCTGCTCGGTCGAGGGCGTTGACGACGAACTACACGCGGCCAGCACGGCCAGCGCAACGGCCCCGAGCGCGGCATGGGCCAAGTAAGACTTTTTCATTAATAAACCCTTTCAGACAAATGGAAGACGCCGCGCACGCGGGTTGACCCCATTCTTGCACGGGAAATTGACTGCATCAAGGGAAAAGTTTGCTTACATGTCGACCGGGGGCGACATCGGGGCCGGGGCACGGGCCGAGCGGGGCACGGCCTCAGGGACCGCCTTCGCGCCAAAGCCGAGCAAGCCAGTAGGCACCGGCGACCACATTGCCCAGCGCCAACAAACCCAATACCACTCGACCAGCGGGTGCCGGATCGGCCACCTTGATGATCAGCACCAGCAGGGACGACAAGGCGTTGAATGCCAGCACCAGCCAGAAAGCCGGCCGGTGCGGCCGCCAGAGGCGGCGCAGTGTGTCCGCAAGCGGGTTCATGGAATGGGGGTCAGCTTGGCCACCGACAGCGCCAGCCACTTGGTGCCGTGGCGCGGAAAACTCACCTGCGCCCGGGCGTCGTCGCCGGCGCCCTCCACCGCCAGCACCTTGCCTTCGCCGAACTTGGCATGGAACACCGCGATGCCGGCCCGGATGCCGTGCGCGGGCTCGGCTTTTTGCGCCGGCACCGGCGGGCTCTTGAAGCTTTCGCTGTTCAGGCCGCTGTTGCCCCAGGCCGGCCGCGCGCCGCCGCGGTTGCCCCCCCAGGTTCCGCCCCCGCTGCCGTAACCGGCGCCATAACCGGCCGATCCGGTGCCGAAACCGGGGTTTTTCGGTGTGAGCCACTTGAGCGTCTCTTCGGGCAGCTCGTCAAAGAACCGGCTCTTCACGTTGTACCGGGTCTGGCCGTGTAGCAGCCGGGTCTGCGAGTGGCTGAGGTACAGCCGCTGGCGCGCGCGGGTGATGGCCACGTACATCAGGCGGCGCTCTTCCTCCAGCCCGTCGCGGTCGCTCATCGAGTTTTCGTGCGGGAACAGGCCTTCTTCCAGCCCGGTGATGAACACCGCGTCGAATTCCAGCCCCTTGCTGGCGTGCACCGTCATCAGCTGCACCGCGTCCTGCCCGGCCTGGGCCTGGTTGTCGCCGGCCTCCAGCGCCGCATGGGTCAGGAAGGCGGCCAGCGGCGACAGGGTTTCACCGGTCTCGGCGTCGGGCGCGAGCGCCTGCGCGAGAGCCTCGGGGGGGGCGTCCGGGTCCAGCCCCTGGCTGACCGGGCTTTGCGTCAGCGGCGCGCCCAGCTCGTCCACCGGCAGCGCCACCGCGTCACGGCCGAAACCTTCCTGGGTGACAAAACTTTCGGCGGCATTGACCAGTTCGTCCAGGTTTTCCAGCCGATCGGCGCCTTCCTTGTCGGCCTTGTAGTGGTCGACCAGGCCGCTGTGCTCCAGCACCTGTTCGATGATCTCGCGCAGCGTCAGGCCCGCGGTCTGCTCCCGCAGCACGTCGATCTTCGCGACAAACGCGCCCAGGTTGGCGCCCGCCTTGCCAGGCACGGCGCTGACGGCGTCGTGCAGCGCGCAGCCGGTGTCGCGGGCGATGTCCTGCAGCTGCTCGATGCTGCGTGCGCCGATGCCCCGCGGCGGAAAGTTCACCACCCGCAAAAAGCTGGTGTCGTCGCGCGGGTTCTCCAGCAGGCGCAGGTAGGCCAGCGCGTGCTTGATCTCGGCGCGCTCGAAAAAGCGCAGGCCGCCATACACCCGGTAGGGCACGCCGGCATTGAACAGCGCGGTTTCCATGGCCCGGCTCTGCGCGTTGCTGCGGTACAGCACGGCAATCTCGCTGCGCGCCAGGCCGTCGCCCTTGACCAGCTGGCGGATTTCGTCCACCAGCCACTGGGCCTCGGCCAGGTCGCTGGTGGCCTCGTACACCCGCACCGGCTCGCCCGCGCCCTGCGTGGTGCGCAGGTTCTTGCCCAGACGCCGGCTGTTGTGGCTGATCAGGGCATTGGCCGAATCCAGGATGTTGCTGTGGCTGCGGTAGTTCTGCTCCAGCTTGATCTGGTGCGCCACGGCAAATTCGCGCACGAAGTCGGCCATGTTGCCCACCCGCGCGCCGCGGAAGGCGTAGATGCTCTGGTCGTCGTCGCCCACGGCCATGATGGCGCCGCCGCCCTCGCCCGGCAGGCCGGCGATCATCTTGATCCACGCGTACTGCAGCCGGTTCGTGTCCTGGAATTCGTCGATCAGGATGTGGCGGAAGCGCCGCCGGTAGTGCTCGCGCACCGGGTCGTTGTCGCGCAGCAGCTCATAGCTGCGCAGCATCAGCTCGCCGAAATCCACCACGCCCTCGCGCTGGCACTGGGCCTCGTACAGCGCGTAGATCTCGACCTTCTTGCGGGTTTCTTCGTCGCGCGCCTGCACTTCGGCCGGGCGCAGGCCGTCTTCCTTGTTGCCGGCGATGAACCACTGCAGCTGCTTGGGCGGGAAGCGCTCTTCGTCGACATTGAACTGCTTGCACAGGCGCTTGATGGCCGAGAGCTGGTCCTGGGTGTCCAGAATCTGGAACGCCTGGGGCAGATCGGCCAGCTTGTGGTGGGCGCGCAGGAAGCGGTTGCACAGGCCGTGAAAGGTGCCGATCCACATGCCGCGGGCGTTGACCGGCAGCATGCCGCCCAGGCGGGTGAGCATTTCCCTGGCCGCCTTGTTGGTGAAGGTCACCGCCAGCACACCACCGGGCGAGACCTGTCCGGTCTGCAGCAGCCAGGCGATGCGGGTGGTGAGCACACGGGTTTTGCCCGAACCCGCCCCAGCCAATATCAGGGCATGCTCCGCAGGCAGTGTGACGGCCTGGTGTTGTTCCGGGTTGAGCGACTGTAAGAGCGGCGAGCCGACCGCGACATCTGAAATCATTGCTGCATTGTAGAAAGCACCATGTCCCGATCTCCGCTCCTCCCCTCTTGCCCCGGTTCTGGGCAATACCCATCGCGCGGCGTTCGCATAGCCGCGGCGGCCCGAACCGTCACGGCGGCGCTTCTGGTCCTGCTGCCAGCGCTTGCCCCGGCCCAATCGGTCTGCACCAACGAAGGCCAGCCCGTAGCCGGCCGATGGCTCGAACGCTTCGTCTCAGCCGATTGCGCCGATTGCTGGACGGATCCTTCGACACCCGCCGCAGGGCATGAGACGCAGGTTCTGGACTGGGTGGTGCCCGGAATCCAGGGCGACGACGCGCCCCTGTCGGCCGTGGCGCGCCGAGAAGCATTGGAGCGCCTGGAGGCGCTGCGACTCGATCGACCGCCGCGCACCACCACCCAGTCCGCGACATTGCCCCGCAGACCGGTGCCGACGCTGCGGATCGCACGAGGGCCCGCCCTCAATGGTTACATCGGAATCGGCCTGCGGATCGGCCCCGTCCCCCTGGCTCTGGAAGGAGCCCAGATTGCCATTGCGTTGATTGAAACACTGCCCGCGGGCACCGAAGGCAGCCCGGTGGCCAGAAATCTGGTCAGGAATGTGCACTACCCAGCGTGGAAAGGTCACTTCTCGCTATCAAAAACGAAAAAATCGGTTTTCTCCGAAACCCGAACCATGAACATTCCCGAAGGCGCGCAGCCCGACCGCTTGCAGTTGGTGGCCTGGGTCTGGGATCGTCACGGGCAGGTTATCGCGGCGTACCAAACCGCCTGCCGGGACTGAATCACCGCCCGGGCGCAGGATAATCCGGGTATGAATACCCAAGCAGCACCTATTGATCGCAATCTTGCAGCTTTGCAGTCCGCTCGTCTTGCGCTGCATGAAAATCGTCTTCGCGACGCCGCCGAAACACTCAACGCCGCACGCAAGAAGTTCCCGCGCGATCCTCGGGTCTGGCTGCTCGCGGCGCTGCTGGCCGAAAAAAGCGGCCGCACCGACGAAGCCGTCCGCGCCCTGGAAACCGCCAATCAGATGGCGCCTGACTGGGCACCCGGCCTTCTGGAACTGGCACTGCTGCACGCGCGTCTGGATCAGAGCGAGAAATCCATCGCGCTGGCCCGCAAAGTCCACGCACTGGAACCTGCGAACCCGATCGTGCTGGGTGGTGTGGTGGACATTGCCCGCAGGGCGCGCGACTACAGCCTCTCGGTTCAATGGCTGAACGAAGCCCTGGCACTGACGCCGTCAAACCCGCAGTTGCTTGACATGCTGGCCCACGACTACCAGGTTTTGGGCCGGTTTGAAGACAGCTTGTCGGCGCTCAACCAGCTTGCCACGGTGACCGAGAACGGTTCCCGGGCCTTGCTGGGCCGTGCCCGACTGCTGATCGAAATGGGCCGGGGTGGCGACGCGCTGGAGGACTTGCGTGTTCTGCAGCAGCGCGAACCCGATCAACCCACCTATGCCTACCTCCAGGCGCTGGCCCGCGGCGAAACACCGCCGCAGCTTCCGCCCGGCATGGTGGAGCAGGTTTTCAACGGCATGGCAGCGGTCTTCGACGAGCATCTGGTGCGGGGGCTGGGCTACCAGCTCCCGCGCATGGTTGCCGACAGGATCCTCGCAGAGCACCCCGACAGGCGCATCAACGTGCTGGACCTCGGTTGCGGCACCGGATTGCTGGGAGCTTGCCTGGGCCGCCTCTCCGGCGCGCTGGTCGGCGTGGACCTGTCAGAAAAAATGGTCGACCAGGCAGCACGGCATGGCGTCTACAACAAGTTTCACCTGGTCAGCGTCCAGGACGCCTTGACGTCAACCCCCGACGGCCTGTACGACGTGCTCGCCGCACTCGATGTACTGATTTACATCGGCGACCTGGAATCCATTTTTCCCCATGCGCTGCGGCTGCTCAAGCCAGGCGGCACGTTCTACTTCTCGATCGAAACCGCTGCCGCTGATGCGGCGGCCAACTACCAGCTGCTGCCGGCACAGCGCTACGCCCATCGGGCCGACTACGTGATGGGACTGGTCGAGGCGGCCGGTTTCGTCGTTGAATCGCAACCCGTCACTTTGCGCAAGGAGCGCGGCGAACCAATCGCCGGGCTGCTGGTGCGGGCCCAGCGCCCCGCCGTTCATCACTGAGCGGGAGCGATTCGGCCGCCATCAATTTGTCACAGGGGATCGGCAGGATAGGGGCTCCCTCCCATCCCGTCCGATTCCCATGAAACTCCGTCGTTCCCCGCCCTTGCTCGCCGTACTTGCCGCCGCTGTGCTGCTGACCGCCTGTTTCGGCGATGATGAGCCTGTCTTCCCGCCGGTTGCCGTGACACTGGCGCACATCAACGATCACCATTCCCAGCTGGACCCCTTCGCCAACACCGAGTTGCAGCTTGGCGGTGTGGCAACCCAGGTCGATCTCGGCGGCTTCGCGCGGGTCACTGCCGCGTTCCGGCGTTACGACGGCCGCAGCGACGTCATCAAGCTGCACGCTGGCGACGCCATCACGGGCTCCCTCTACTACACCTTGTTCAAAGGTGCTGCCGACGCCGCCCTGATGAACACCGTCTGTTTCGATGCCTTCGCGGTGGGGAATCACGAGTTCGACGACGGCGACGCAGGCCTGCGAACTTTTGTCGACGAGCTGCACAAGGGCGCTTGCAAGACGCCCATCCTGTCGGCCAACATTGCGCCGGCCGCCGGCACACCCATGAGCGGCCGGATTGCGCCGTCGACCGTCAAGACGGTCAACGGGGTCCGCATCGGCATCGTGGGCCTGACCATCAAAGGCAAGACTACCAATTCGTCCCGGCCCCTGGCAAGTACGGTGTTCGAAGACGAAGTGACGGCAGCGCAAACCGCCATTGACGCGCTGAAGAGGCAAGAGATTCGCCACATTGTGCTGCTCAGCCACCAGGGTTATGAAGCCGACAAGGCCATTGCCGCGCGGCTGACCGATGTCGACGCCATCATCGGTGGCGATTCGCACAGCTTGCTGGGTGACTTCAGCGCCCAGGGACTCAGCAGTTCAGGCCCCTACCCCACCCGTGTTGTCAACAAAGACGGCAAAACGGTGTGTATCGGCCAAGCGTGGGAATATGCCAAAGCCATCGGCGAGATGGCAATTCAGTTCAACGACCGTGGCGAAGTGGCATCCTGCACCGGCCAGGCGTCCTTGCTGCTGGGCAGCAGTTTCAAGCGCAAGAATGCCGCCGGCGCATGGACGACTTTGCCCGAGGCGGATCGCCAGGGGCTGCTGGCCAGCCTGTCCACGGCGGGCAACCTGAATGTGATGGAGCCCGACACCGCGGCAGCGGCCCAGCTGGCCAACTTTTCCGGCCAGGTGGAGTCCCGCAAAGCCGAGGTGATCGGTAGCGCGGCCGAAGCCCTGTGTCTGGTGCGGGTGCCCGGCGAATCGACCAACCGCAGCGCAGGTGTTGCGGGGTGCGAGGCGGCCAATACCCTCGCCCGCGGCAGCGACGCCGCTCAGGTGGTTGCCGAGGCCTTCCTCGCCGGCAGCCTGGCGGCCGATGTTGCGATCCAGAACGCCGGGGGCGTGCGCGTGGCGCTCCCGGCGGGGCCGCTGAGCATGAACAGCGCGTTCACGCTGCTGCCCTTCACGAACGTCCTGGTCGAACTCAAGCTCACCGGCTCCCAGATCGCCGCCGTACTGGAAGATGCGGTCGCCAATCACCTGGACAATGGCCAAAGCAACGGCTCCCATCCCTACGCCGCAGGCCTGCGCTGGAGTCTGGACCTGAGCAAACCCAAGGGTCAGCGCTTTTCGAATCTGCAGGTGCGCAGCCGCACCGCTGGCACCTGGAGCGCCCTGGAGCCAGCCCGGACCTACACGGTCGCCACGAACGACTTCATCGCCAGCGGCAAAGACGGCTACACCACCTTCGGCACCGTTTTCGCAGCGGGCAACTATGTCAACAATTACCTGCTCTATTCCCAGACCTTTGTGGACTATGTGAAGGTGCGCTCCACCATCCGCCGCCCTTCCGCCGCCGACTACTCGCACCAATCGGTGCGTACCGCCGCGGGCGTCACCTTGCCCTGAGCGCACGGGTCGTCCCAAAGCCGGTAGAATCAGTCACCGGGCCCAAGTTTCTTGCGCCCGGTTTTTTTCTGCCTTTGGCGCCGGCCGGGGCAGCGAAAGCCGGTCTCAAGCCAAGCGCTCACTCGTTCTGCAACGACTTCTCCGGAGCTTGGTTTTTCATGGAAATTTTTGACTACGACAACATCCTGCTGCTGCCCCGCAAGTGCCGCGTGGAAAGCCGCTCCGAGTGCGACGCCAGCGTCGAATTGGGCGGACGCAGCTTTCGCATCCCGGCCGTCCCGGCGAATATGAAGACGGTGGTTGACGAAGCCACCTGCGTCTGGCTGGCCAAAAACGGCTACTTCTACGTCATGCACCGATTCGACCTGGACAACGTCCGGTTCGTGCGCGACATGCGTTCCGAAGGTGTCTACGCTTCGATCTCGCTGGGTGTCAAAGGCCCGGACTACGCCACCGTGGACCGTCTGGTTGCCGAAGGCCTGGCACCGGAATACATCACCATCGACATTGCCCACGGCCATGCGGACAGCGTGCAGAAGATGATCCGGTACCTGAAGGAGAAGTTGCCCTCCTCATTCATCATCGCGGGTAATGTCGCCACGCCCGAAGCCGTGATCGACCTGGAGAACTGGGGCGCCGACGCCACCAAGGTCGGCGTGGGGCCGGGCAAGGTCTGCATCACCAAGCTCAAGACCGGGTTCGGCACGGGCGGCTGGCAGTTGTCGGCGCTCAAGTGGTGCGCCCGCGTGGCGACCAAGCCCATCATCGCCGACGGCGGTATCCGCAGCCATGGCGATATCGCCAAGAGCATCCGTTTCGGCGCGACGATGGTCATGATCGGATCCCTGTTTGCCGGCCATGAGGAATCCCCCGGCAAGACGGTGGAGGTCGACGGTGAGCTCTACAAGGAGTACTACGGCTCCGCCAGCGATTTCAACAAGGGCGAGTACAAGCATGTGGAAGGCAAACGCATCCTGGAGCCCATCAAGGGCAAACTGGCCGACACCCTCATCGAGATGGAGCAGGATATTCAAAGCTCGATCAGCTATTCCGGCGGCAAGCGGCTGATGGACATCCGCAAAGTCAACTACGTCATTCTGGGCGGCGACAACGCGGGTGAACACCTGCTGATGTGAGCGCCGGTGCCGGCGCCAGCGGTCTCAGCCAAGCTGGCGCCCGGCATGGACCAGCAGCACCAGCCCGCTGAGCACCAGCAGGCCGCAGATCACCCGCCGCAGCCCCTGCACCGGCACCCGGTGCGCCAGCGTGTGACCGGCCACCACCGCCACCAGCGCCGGCACCACCAGCAGCACCCGCGGCCACAACTGGGCGGCGGCCAGGCGGCCGTCCAGCGCCATCAGCACCAGCACGAATGACGCCACCCCGACCATGGTGACCGGCGTGCTGGCCCGCATCGCGTGTGCCGGCACCCCGCGGCGGGCCAGCCAGGCCAGCACCAGCGGACCGGCGGTGCCGAACAGCATCTGCACCAGACCAACCCCGGCGCCGTACAACAGCGCCGGGCCGTGGCGCCACCGGCGCGGTTCGGGCGGCGCAGCCGTCGCCTCGGCGACCGGCGGGGCGCGCAAGGCCCGCACCCCCACCCAGACCACATACAGGCCCAGCGCTGCCATGGCCCAGGCCGGCTGCGCGAGGCGGCCGACCCAAAGCCCCAGCAGCGCGCCCAGCAGCAGACCCGGCCACAGCGGCAGCACCACGTCCCAGCGCACCTGCCGCAGGTTCAGCCGGCCCAGCAGCAGCGAGGCCGCGACATCCATCGCCAGCACCAGCGGCACCACTTCGGACAGTGGCCAGTGCCAGGCCAGCAGCGGCACGATCACCAGCGCCGAGCCGAAGCCGGTCAGCCCCAGCACGGCATACCCCAGCAGCACCACGGCGCCCACGCCCAGCAGTCCGGTGAATGAAGAGTCCATGGGTGGCGTCCGGCGGTGGTTTCAGTCCCGCAGCCGCTGCGCCACAAAGTGGCGCAGGATGGCCATGGCAGGCGCTTCGGTGCGACCGGTCAGGGTCACATAGGCAAAGCGGGCACCGGCGCGCAGTGGCGGCTGCACCGTCAGCTCCACCAGCGTGCCCTGTTCCAGCCGCTCGCGCGCCGCCGCCACGATGCCCAGGTACACGGCATCGGTGTCGGCCACGGTCTCGACAAGGGCGGCGATGTCCTCGCACTGCAGGCTGGTGAGCTGGCCCGGGTCACCCGCCTCGCCATAGTGGTCCACGAGAATGCGTGCCACCTCATCCGACAGCGGGGTGGACGCCACCGGGAAGCGGCACAGCGACGCGAACGGCACCGCCTCACCGGTGGCCAGCGGGTGTCCGCTACGGCAGATGAAGCCGGTGCGCAGTTCGGCCAGTGATTCGATGCGCAAGTCTGGCGCCGGCGCGATGCGGCGCACATCGATGACCAGCGCGTCCAGCTGACGCTGGCGCAGTGCGGTGAGCTGCAGTTCGGTCGACTCGCGGGCAATCTCCACCTTCACCCCCGGATGGTGCCGGGCGATGTGCTGCAGCAACGGTGTCATCAGCAGTGCACCGGGCCCCGAGCCCAGCCCGACCCGGATCGCGCCCAGGCCGCCCTGCTGCATCTGGTTGGCGCTGCGGCGCAGCTCCGACGCCTCCAGCGCGATTCGCCGGGCGCGCAGCAAGGCCACATGGCCCAGCGGCGTGAGTTCGTTGCGGCGCCCGACGCGGTCGAACAGCCGCCCGCCCAGCTCCGCTTCCAGCGACAGGATGCTGCGGCTGAGCGCCGACTGCGTCAGGTGCCGCTGCTGGGCGGCACGGCTGAACGAACCGGCTTCGGCGACCGCGATCAGGTGCTCCATCTGTTGCAGGTTCATCGGCAAGTTCCATGAGTTTCAGTCATGACATTCAAGAGAATAAACCATTGGACACATGAAATG
This sequence comes from Burkholderiaceae bacterium, assembly GCA_016790575.1. GTDB lineage: Bacteria > Pseudomonadota > Gammaproteobacteria > Burkholderiales > Burkholderiaceae_C > JAEUOU01. The sequence goes on from JAEUOU010000001.1 coordinate 90,464, forward strand.
GCACCCCCTCGCATGAGACCGCCTGACCCAAACCCTCTCAGAGCGGAGACAACATGACCACCCGCAAGCGCCATTTCCTCGAAACCGTCGCGACCCTGCTGGCAGCGCCGTGCTGGCCGGCGCTGTCTTTGCGCAGACCTTCCCGGCCAAGCCTGCATGGTCCACAACCCGGGCTATGACATCAACGACGACGCCCTGCCGGTGGGCGCCGCGTACTGGGCGCTGCTGACGGAGCGGTTTCTGGTCAACTGAGCCATCGCCCGCGCGGTCAGCATCCGATTTGTTCCTGAATTCATAGCAAACAATGACCTTTCCACGCTGGGAATCGGTTATTTTTGTCCCGAATTCTGCGGCCAGCACACACGGGCGGTGAAAGCGTCAGGCCAGGCCGCTCAGCGCCAGCGTGTGCAGCCGGTGACCGGGCTCGGCCAGCGCTTCCAGCACACTGAAGTGGTTCAGGCCCGGCAGCGCTTCGCACACCGGCACCACCCGTTCGCCCCAGGCCGCGCGGATCAGGGCGTTCTGGCGCAGAAACTCGGCACTTTCGTCCCCTCCCACCACGCTGGCCAGTGTGCCGCGTCCGCGCCAGACCGTCGGCGCCGGCAGGCCGGCCGGGCTGGCCTGCCGCACCTGGGCCGGCGTCAGCCGCAAGGCGTCCTTCAGAAACGGGGTGAAACGCAGCGGCGCCAGGTCGTACAGCCCGGAAATCGACAGCGCATGACGGATCAGACTCGCCGGCAGGTCGCGCCCCACCTGCTTCCAGCGACAGGTCAGCAGCAAGGCGGCCAGGTGCCCGCCTGCTGAATGGCCGGCCACCGTGATGCGGGCCGGATCGCCGCCATGGGCCGCGATGTTTCGCCAGGTCCAGGCCAGCGCCTGCACCATCTGCATCGTGATACCCGGGATCGTGGTGGCCGGGCACAGCGCGTAGTTCGGCACCACCACACAGACGCCGGCCCGGGTGAACGCGGGCGCGAGGAAGGCGTGGTCCGACTTGTCCAGACTGCGCCAGTAACCGCCGTGCAGAAACACCAGCACCGGCGCCGATCCGGGGTGCGCCACCCCCTGTGCCGGAAAAATGTCCAGCCGCGAGGTGGGGTCGTCCCCGTAGGCCAGATCCAGCACACAGGGCTGGGTGGCGCGCACGCGGGCCGAACCGTCCGCCCAGCGGGCGAAATGGGTTGCGTGCCCGGGCACCAGGGCCCGGTTGTTGTACATGCGGTCAAACCAGTCGGGGTCAGGGCGGCGCACGGGCATCTCCGGGTGGGGTTGTTTACCCCGATCTTGGCACAGATAACATCGGGGACACCCCACCGCGCGATGGAAGACCGATTTACAGTAAAAAAAGCCGGTACCCAGCGTAAAAATGTGCTGTTGCGCTATAAAAAAGGAACCTACATGAACCCTGATCTCAACGTCGCCGTGCTTGGTATCGGGCTGATGGGCTATCCCATGGCAAAACAGCTCTGCCAAGCTGGCTATCGTGTGCATGCCTGGAACCGCAGCGCTGCCAAAGCCGAGCGGCTTGTGCCGTTTGGCGCGACCGTTCATGACAGTGCCGCCGCAGCAGCAAAACACGCCGACATCGTCATTACGATGCTGGAGAGCGGCCCCGTCGTTGACGCAGTGCTGTTCGGTGATGGCGCCACCACGCAGGGTGCCGCGTCGGCCTTGCGCCGCGGGGCGCTGGTCATCGACATGTCATCGATCAAGCCGCGCGAAGCGAAAGAGCATGCCGCGCGCCTGGCGGCCGGTGGCCTTGACTATCTCGATGCACCGGTTTCCGGCGGTACCGTTGGGGCGGAGGCTGCAACCCTGGCCATCATGGCCGGCGGCAGCGCGGCTGACTTCGAGCGCGCCTTGCCGCTGTTGCTGACCATGGGTCGCGCTACCCATGTCGGGCCGGTGGGCAGCGGACAACTGGCGAAACTGGCCAACCAGATGATCGTCGGCATCACCATTGGCGCGGTCGCCGAGGCATTGCTGCTGTGCGAAAAAGGCGGCGCCGATCCGGCCATGGTCCGCAAGGCGATCTCGGGTGGCTTTGCCGACAGCCGGGTGCTCCAGGTTCACGGCGAGCGCATGGTGGAGCACGACTTCGCTCCACGCGCCCGCATGACCGTACAACTCAAGGACCTGCGCAACGCGCTCGACACCGCCGCCTCGTTGCAGTTCGACGCGCCGGTGACCGCCCTGTTCGCGCAGCTGTTTGCCGATGGGGTCAGTCACGGACTGGGCGAACTGGACCATGCCGGGCTTTTCGTCGAACTGGCCCGCCGCAACGCCCTGCTCCCGGCCGGTTTCGGAGATAAAGGGAAATGATCGATGCCTGGAGGGTCCGGGTTACTTGATACAATCAGGCGCGCTTTGAGATGGGGGGGTAGCTCAGCTGGGAGAGCGTCGCGTTCGCAATGCGAAGGTCGGGAGTTCGATCCTCCTCCTCTCCACCACTATTCAAAAAACCAACCACTCTCGGTTGGTTTTTTTTTGCCCGTTTCCCCCAGTGCTGGCGCGGGTTCTTGCCTCGCTGCGACGGACGCCGCTGCCCCGGACAGCCCCGTGCCGGGCGGTTTTCCGTTCTCTGTTCCCGCCCATTCTCTGTTTCTGCGAAGGACGACTCCGCGCCCAAGCCCGCAATGACGCGGGCTTCCGGCTGCTTGTTCGTCACGGAAGCCGCTTACACGCAGGCGACCGAGCACGAAGAACAGTGGGGAGCTACGCACTGGTTGACGGTTGCAATGCGATGACCGCCATCCCGACCAGTGCGATGGCCGCACCTACCAAGTCCCAGCGAGTCAACGCGATCCCGTCAACGAAGTACAGCCAGACAAGCGCCACGGCGATGTACATGCCGCCGTAAGCGGCATAGGTTCGCCCGGCGGCCGTCGGGTGCAATGTCAGCAGCCAGGCGAACAGCGCCAAGGAAAAGGCCGCTGGCAATAGCAGCCATGCCGACTTGTCCTGCTTCACTACCAGCCAGGGCAAGTAGCAGCCGACGATTTCAGCCACTGCCGTCACGGCAAACAGGAAGGCAACTTTCAGGAGCTCCATCGTCATGCCTCCTGTAGCGCCTGGATCATCGGGCAACGCACCTCTCCCCTTGCGGCGCAGCAGCGCTGCACCAGTTCTTCCAAGACTGCCTCAATGCGTTGGAGATCAGCAAGCTTGGCGCGCACATCCGTGAGCTTGCGCTCGGCCTGTTCGCGGGCCTCGGCGCAATGCGACCCATCCTCGAGCTTCAGCAAATCTGCGACCTCGTCGAGGCTGAACCCCAGCCGCTGCGCGGACTTGATGAAGCGCACGCGAGCAAGATCTGCCTCGCCATAGCGGCGGATGCCGCCCAGCGGGCGGTCGGGCTCCTGCATCAGGCTTTTGCGCTGGTAGAAGCGGATCGTCTCGACATTGACCCCAGCGGCCTCGGCCAGGACGCCAATGGTCAGGGTTTCGGTTGTTTCATTCATAGCGCTTGACACCGTACTTAAGTACGGATGTAAGCTTAACTCATGAAACTAGATTCCCCCACTGAATCTCAAAGCGGCGGCGGGCGCGGCGCACTGTTGACTGGCGGTCTGGCCGCCATCCTCGCGTCCACCTGCTGCCTCGGCCCTCTGGTACTGATCACGCTGGGTGTCTCTGGCGCGTGGATCAGCAACTTGACCCTGCTCGAGCCGTATCAGCCCATCTTCATCGCTGCGGCGCTGGTGGCACTGTTTTTCGCGTACCGGCGCATCTGGCGTCCCGTTGCAGCCTGTGAGCCTGGGCAGGTCTGTGCGCTGCCACAGGTCAACCGCAGCTACAAGGCGTTGTTCTGGATCGTGGTGGTGCTGGTCATCGCTGCGCTCGTATTCCCGCTGATCGCGCCCTGGTTCTACTGAAAGGAAACCGCCATGAAAAAACTCGTTGCCCTGGCCGCGTTGGTCGCGATGACCTCGCCCCTCTGGGCTGCCACGCAGAGCGTCACACTGTCCGTGCCGGGTATGAACTGCGCCACTTGCCCGATCACGGTCAAGAAAGCGCTGACCAAGGTCTCCGGCGTCAGCAAGATCGATGTGAATCTGGATCGACGTGAGGCCAGAGTGACATTCGATGATGCGAAGGCGAATGTCGAGGCCCTCACACGCGCCACCAAGGACGCGGGTTATCCGTCCACAGTTGTGGGAGTCGCCCAGTGACTGCGGTGATCCTTGAGTCGACGCTGACCTGTCCCGAGTGCGGCTACGCGAAGACCGAGACGATGCCCACCGACGCCTGCCAGTGGTTCTACGAGTGTGAGCAATGTCACGCTGTGCTCAAGCCCAAGGCGGGTGACTGCTGCGTGTATTGCTCCTACGGCACAGTGCCTTGCCCGCCGATCCAGGAGCGTGGCAAGGGCGGCTGCTGTGGATCGTAAGATCGATAGGAGACCCTCGCGCGGCGCGTCGTAGCTGATAGAGCCCGAGGCAAGCTATCTCCATCTACCCGTTCACGATGGGACGAACCTCCCAGGTGACAGCGATCTCCGGTCGGTAGACCGCCTCGTTGCCGTGCTTGATGGAGTCCTTCAGGTGTTGGGCCAGCGGCTTGTCGTACTTGTCGATCTGCTTGATGGCCCGGTCGACGGCGTTGCGGAACGCGTCGCGGACGTTTTTTCTCCTGTCGGCGACCTTGCGCAGCTTGCCTCCCTTACCTTGGGCTCCCGTCACTGCCGCCACGAGTTGGGCCATTTCGATCTGGATTTCCTCGAGGCGCTGATGGTCGCCGTCTGCCTCGGCATCTGCCTTTTCGCTGACCAGTTCGTTGAACCTGCCACGGTACTGCTGGATCGCCTTTCTGTCGGCCACCACGCCAGCATCACCCAGCGGCACCCCGACAGAGACTTGATATCCCTCTTCGATGTCGTCGTGATCCAGTCCGGTGTTCGCAGCGGACTCAATGATCCCGATTTCGCTCCCGCAAACGACCTCAAAAACCGAGGTCTCTCGGGCGGGATGTGCAAGCAACAGGTTGATGTACTCGGCCCCTTTGTCCACGCCCTGGATCAGGATGGGGTGTCGCCCACGCCCTTGGAAACGTGCCTCCCAAACGTTGCCGCGCTTTCGGAAAATGTTGTCCGGCATCTTTTCTGCCGACGCGACGGCGGGTACCGAGATCACAGAACCTGACTCGTAGACCGTCCGAAGCATGCAGTCACCCGGGAGCGTGCGTTCCCGAATCGCGGTGATGTTCCGTGAAACCAACTCATCAAGGGCCCCGGTCACCTCGGTGGCGTGCCGCTTGTACAGGTCGAACACCCGTTGCGCCGCCTGAGCTGTGCTGCCGTCGAGGTACCGAAAAACCCGGCTCACCTCGGCGTAGCTGCTGATGAACTGGGTCACATCGGTCAGCGACTTCACCTGATTGGCCCGTTCGAGGTAGGCCGCCGCCATGATCTTGTCGTCGCCCTTGTTGCGACTCTGAGTAAAAACGTCGACCTTGTAGTGGTCAGCAGGGTCGTACTGGTCCGCCTTTGCCGCGACCACGGCAAACCGGCGGTCGATGCACTGCGAGCAGCCGCCGCAATGGGTGTGCTGGTTCGTCATCTCCCAGGTGTGGGTGCAGGTCATCGAGTGCGCGATCAGATCGGCGCATCCAGCCTTGGTGATGACCTCGACGACATCTGCCTTGGTC
>JAEUOU010000003.1 GCA_016790575.1 Burkholderiaceae bacterium
AATAACCGGCATGAATCAAACCATTGATAGTCAGGAAAAACTGACGATTTCCGATTTTCGATACTGGCTGAATCTGAAGATCTTTATTCGTACGCTCGCAGCCGGCGCATTGTTGCTCTGTGCGTTGCTGTATTGGGTTGAACGGTCTAAACCCCCCGAGGGATACATATTCGAACGCTTGCCGCCGATAGTGGGAGAGTGGGGGCGCCCAAACGCGGGCCTTCGGACATCGAGCAGCACAGTTGGCTTTCAGCACATCGTGTGCACGTTTCCACCAATTTTGTACGGTGGAGTTGCCGGTGATTGCGAGTACTTGAAAATAAAGCCAGGAACGGTAGTTTCCGTGACGGTCGTGCGTATTCCGTTTGTCGGCTCACATCTTGAAAGTGCTGCTACGTTTGTTCAAAAAATTGAATCTGAATCAGGAAAATATCTCGAAATCGCTGATGCGAAGATTTCTGAAAAATGGATCTCTCATGTGCGCAAAGAGATCGGTAGGCTTTTAATAGACGTTTTTATTGTATTCTATATTGTACAAATACTTGTGTTGCGAAAATTTTTCAAGAGATGATGAGTCCTGCAATTAATACTGTTCATGCAGTCGTCAATCCCCGAAATGGTGGATTGTTGCTCACTATAGCAATAAAGCGCATTGTTTCAAGCGATAATATGAAGGTTCGGAAAAAATTTCCGGTCCGACTGCCTTCAAAACGCCACAGCATGGCAGCGCCGCTGGTCGGCGCCTAAGGCATGCGTCTGATTGCGGCAGACCGCAGTCGGGCGAACCAGGTACGCCCGTGAAATGCTTGAGACGCGCAGCCGTAGCTTTTCTCAGTGTTATCCGCCTTTGAAACAAAGCCCTATGATCAATGGTAGGCGCCCGATACCGGCGAGTTCAACTGTGCCCCGAAGGTTCACCGCCCGCAGCGCACTCGTACTATTGATCGCCTTGGCCGGATGCCGCGTTGCAGGCGAAGCAGAAAAAAACTGCGCCACGGCACTGGTGTATCACCCCGTCTTCAAGGAAAACCTGTGTCCTAAAGTGGGGCGGTTCGGAAACACCAAACTGGCAGTCCCACAGCATTATTTACTCGGCCCCTTCGTTTACAAAGGGGTAGATATCTGGAATAAAGAATCTTGGGAAAAGCGCCCCAAAACCCCCACGTTCGATAATGAAATTGGCAACTTTGCCATCAAGATTCGGCACACCAATTTCCAACCGATTTTGAGCAGGCAAGATTGGGAGGACTACGGAAAATTGGGCAGTGCTATTCGCGCCCAGCCACCAGAAAATCGTTGGATTCATGTGGGGTTTGAAACGCCAGCGAACAGGCATGGAACACCAACGATTCCCTATTTTTATCAAATGGAATCAACGCTAGGGCTTCAAATCTATGGGCAGCTCGTCCTTCAAAAAGAAAAAGCCTGGGGCTTAGATCACTATCTTGGCAAAAACCCACCGGGCATTGGCTATGAAGCTGGACAGCATGAATTCTTTTTTGATTCGATCACCCGTAAAACCAAAATTCATTGCAAAACAACGCGCAAATCAGTGCCACCTAACGAGGCATTTACGTTTTGTACCCATAGTTTTTTGACGAACGATGGTGAAGTCATCATTGATGTGAGCAATATCCAAGATCGTTCCGACATCGCCCGATGGCGTGAAGTGGAGCAAGGCCTGCAAGAGGTTTACCGTTCCTTCATGGTTGCACCTCGCTGAGCTGCGATCAATACAGTTGTGAAAATATGGGGAATAAATCCCCTGAAACCCCGGCGCCAGGCCGTTTCGGGCCTCTCGGGGCGCCGCCGCGCGGCCGGTCGGCGCGGGAGGCTTATTCCCGCCAGTGTTCGGCCACCCAGGTCGCGGGCCGGATGTAGCGAAACCGCCGGTTGCGGCGGCCGGCCAGGGCGTCCGGCGGGTTGCATTCGCCGTGGAAGATGACGATGCGGGCGTCCGGCGGCACGGAGGGGGCCTGCCAGTAGTTGGCGGGCCAGCGCGGAATGCTGTGGTATTTGAAGCTGGGGCACCAGGCGGCGGGCCAGTATTGCAGCTTGCCCTGACGGTGCAGGAAGTCCGACAGGTAGGCCTGTTCGTTACGGAACTTCGCGCGCACTTCGTCCACATGGGTGCGGAAATACTCCAGCACGTCGGGGTGCGCGCCGAGCTCGAAGCGGTAGACCGACGAGTTGCCGGTGATGCGCCAAGGGCGTTTGTAGTCGTGAATGATCAGGAATTCGCCCGGCTGCTCGAAAAACGGGTCCAGCGCGCCGGTGATGACCACGTCCACGTCCAGAAACAGGGCGGTGCCCCGCAGGCCGTGCAGGTCTTTGGAGAAGCTGACCAGTTTGGTCCAGCCGCGTTCGGGGCTGCCGGGGGGCAGGTCCAGTGGCGGGATGGGGTAACACGACACCTCGGGGCGGATGCCCTGGCGGTTGTCGGTCAGGCAGACCATGTGGAAGTCGCCGCGCAGGTGCCGGCGCACCATGGCGTAGAGGCGGTTGACGTATTCGGGCCCGTATTTGGTGCCCCATTTCATGCAGATGACGTGGCGCTGGCGCGCGGCGGGTTCGCTCATGGTGGCAGCGGCGCGGTGGCTCAGTCGTGGCGGCCTTTTTTGACCGATTTCTGCTTGGGTTTGGCGCGTTTGACCTGGCCTCCGGGTGTCAGGCGCTGGTTGCCCAGCACGCGCAGGATTTTCACTTCGGGGCGCTGGCCGCCCCGGCTGCTGTTCTTGAGGACTTTGAACTCGCGCGGGCCGCGTTTGCGGTCTTCATCGATCGTTTTTTCTTTTTCGGGCTTGGGGCGCCACAACACCAGCAGTTTGCCGATGTGCTGGATGGGCGCGGCGTCCAGGGTGTCGGCCAGTTGCTGGTAGACCGATTCACGCGCGGCGCGGTCGTCGCCGAGCACACGGATCTTGATCAGCCCGTGGGCCTTGAGCGCGGCGTCGGTTTCCTTGACGACGGCGGGGGTGAGGCCGTCGTTGCCGATCATGACAACCGGGTCCAGGTGATGGGCCTCGGCACGGTGAACCTTGCGCTGGGCGGGGGTAAGTTGGATCTGGGGCATGGGGGTATTATCCCCGGTCCATCCGGGCGGGCCATGAAAGTCAAGACCAAGAGCAAAAAGGTGAACAAGGCGTGGTTGAACGACCATGTCAACGACCCGTGGGTCAAGCTCGCGGCCAAGGAGGGTTACCGCGCCCGTGCCGCCTACAAGCTGCGCGAAATCGACGAAACCTTGCGCCTGATCCGGCCCGGTCATCTGGTGGTGGACCTGGGCTCCACCCCCGGCGCGTGGAGCCAGTATGTGCGTCGGCGGCTGGCGCCGGACGGCGCGGCGGTGGGCAAGCTGGACGGCACCATCATCGCGCTGGACCTGCTGCCGATGGAGCCGATCGAGGGCGTGACCTTCATTCAGGGGGATTTCCGCGAAGCCGAGGTGCTGGCCCGGCTGGAAGCCGCGGTGGCCGGCCGCAAGGCGGACGTGGTCGTATCGGACATGGCGCCCAACCTGTCGGGGGTGGAATCGGTGGATGCGGCGCGGATTGCCCACCTGGTGGAGCTGGCGGCGGACTTTGCCGTGCAGCACCTCAAGCCGGGCGGGGCGCTGGTGGTCAAGCTGTTTCACGGCAGCGGCTATGCGCAGCTGGTGCAGCTGTTTCGCGATACGTTTCACACGGTCAAGCCGTTCAAACCCAAGGCCTCGCGCGACAAGTCGTCAGAGACGTTTCTGGTGGGCATCGGCCTGAAGACGCCGCCTGCGGCTTGACCCGCGTCAAGGGCCGGTCGGCCCGATGCGACAAATCCTTGCCGCTGCCGTGGCTGTCGGGCCCGATCACGCGGGGTACTTGACTTGAAACGCCTAAAATGGCACCCATCTGCGCAGCGTTGGTGTCTGTGCCCTTGTGACTGGAGTCTTGCTTGAATAATCAGTGGTTCTCGAAAATTGCCGTCTGGATGGTGATTGCCATGGTGCTGTTCACCGTGTTCAAGCAGTTCGACGGGCGTGCCACGGCCGGGGCGGGCTTCATGGGTTACTCCGACTTCCTGGAAGAAGTGCGCAGCAACCGCATCAAGAGCGCCACCATTCAGGAGGGGCAGGGCGGCACGGAGATTTCCGCCGTGACCGTCGATGACCGCCGCATCCGCACCACCGCGACCTATCTGGACCGCGGCCTGGTCGGTGACCTGATTGCCGGCGGTGTGAAGTTTGATGTCAAGCCGCGCGAAGAAGGCTCGCTGCTGATGACGTTGCTGGTCAGCTGGGGCCCGATGCTGCTGCTGATCGGCGTGTGGATCTACTTCATGCGCCAGATGCAGGGCGGCGGCAAGGGCGGGGCGTTCAGCTTTGGCAAGAGCAAGGCGCGCATGCTCGACGAAAACAACAACCAGGTGACCTTTGCCGATGTGGCCGGTTGCGACGAGGCCAAAGAAGAAGTCAAGGAAGTGGTGGACTTCCTCAAGGACCCGCAGAAGTTCCAGAAGCTGGGCGGGCGCATTCCGCGAGGCCTGCTGCTGGTCGGCCCCCCCGGGACGGGCAAGACGCTGCTGGCCAAGGGTATTGCCGGCGAAGCCAAGGTGCCGTTCTTCAGCATTTCGGGTTCCGACTTTGTGGAAATGTTCGTCGGCGTGGGCGCGGCCCGTGTGCGCGACATGTTCGAGAACGCCAAGAAAAACGCGCCCTGCATCATCTTCATCGACGAAATTGACGCCGTCGGTCGCCAGCGCGGTGCCGGCCTGGGCGGTGGCAACGACGAGCGCGAGCAGACCCTCAACCAGATGCTGGTCGAGATGGACGGCTTCGAGACCAATCTGGGCGTGATTGTGGTGGCGGCCACCAACCGTCCGGACATCCTGGATGCGGCGCTGCTGCGTCCGGGCCGTTTTGACCGCCAGGTGTATGTGACGCTGCCCGACATTCGTGGCCGCGAGCAGATCCTCAACGTGCACATGCGCAAAATTCCGATCGGCCAGGACGTCGCCCCGGCCATCATCGCGCGGGGCACACCGGGCATGAGCGGTGCCGACCTGGCTAACCTGTGCAACGAAGCCGCACTGATGGCCGCCCGGCGCAATGCCCGTGTGGTCGAGATGCAGGATTTCGAGAAGGCCAAGGACAAGATCCTGATGGGACCGGAACGCAAGAGCATGGTCATGCCCGAGGAAGAGCGCCGCAACACGGCCTACCACGAGGCCGGGCATGCGCTCATCGGCAAGCTGCTGCCCAAGTGCGACCCGGTGCACAAGGTCACCATCATCCCGCGTGGCCGGGCGCTGGGCGTGACCATGAGCCTGCCGGCGCAGGATCGCTACAGCTACGACAAGGAATACATGCTCAATCAGATCAGCATGTTGTTCGGCGGACGTATTGCTGAAGAGGTCTTCATGAACCAGATGACCACCGGCGCGAGCAACGACTTCGAGCGTGCCACCCACATCGCGCGCGACATGGTCATGCGCTACGGCATGACCGAGGCCCTGGGCCCCATGGTCTACGCCGAAAACGAAGGGGAAGTGTTCCTGGGCCGCTCGGTCACCAAAACGACCAACATGAGCGAAGAGACCATGCAGAAGGTCGACGCCGAGGTGCGCCGCATCATCGACCAGCAGTACAGCCTGGCCCGCCGCCTGATCGAAGAACACAGCGACAAGATGCATGCCATGGCCAAGGCCTTGCTGGAGTGGGAGACGATTGACGCCGACCAGCTCGACGACATCATGGCCGGGCGCGATCCGCGGCCACCCAGGGACGGCACACCACGCACGCCGTCGTCCGGCGGCGGCAGCGGCGGCGCGACCGTCAAGCCCGACGCGGCCCCCACGGCGGCCTGATCGCCGGGGCTACGACGGTGCAATGATCATCACGGGGCTTCGGCCCCGTCGTTTTTCCTGTTTCCATGTTCTGGCAGACCTCCCGATTCCGCATCGACCTGTCCCGTCCGCAGGTGATGGGCATCGTCAACGTCACCCCCGATTCGTTTTCGGACGGCGGGCGGCACATCGACCCCCGGGCGGCGCTGCGCCACTGTGAACAGCTGGTGGGCGAGGGCGCGGACATCCTGGATATCGGCGGCGAATCGACCCGCCCGGGTGCGGCGCCGGTTTCCCCGGCCGAGGAACTGGCGCGTATCGAGCCGGTGATACGGGGCGCGCTGACACTGGGCGTGCCGGTGTCGGTGGACACCTTCAAGCCGGAGGTCATGCAGCGGGTGCTGGACTGGGGAGTCGACGTCATCAATGACGTCCGTGCGCTGCAGGAGGCCGGCTCGGCGCTGGTGGTGGCCCGTCATGGCAGCTGCGGCGTGTGCCTGATGCACATGCACCGCGATCCGCAGTCCATGCAACTGGCCCCGATGGAAGGGGACGCGGTGTCCGTGGTGCGGGCCTTTCTGGCGCAGGCCGCGGCGCGGCTGCAGGTGCTGGGGGTGGAGCACACCCGCATCGTGCTGGACCCCGGCATCGGTTTTGGCAAGACGGTGGCGCAGAACTGTGCCCTGCTGGCCCGCCAGCGGGCGCTGGCGGATCTGGGCTTTCCGCTGCTGGTGGGCTGGTCGCGCAAGTCCACGCTGGGAGCCATCACGGCCGTGGATGGCGTGGCAACACCGCCTGCCGAGCGGCTGCTGCCCAGTGTGGCGGCCGCGCTGCTTGCCGTGGAGCGCGGCGCCGCCGTGGTTCGGGTGCACGATGTGCGCGAGACCGTGCAGGCGCTGCGCGTCTGGCAGGCCTGCAGCGGTCACCCTACCTGAACAGGGGGGTGCGGCCCCCGGCAGCGGGTGGTTCGATCGAACGCCGGCGCGTTGCGGGGATAATCGCCGGTTTCGCCAACACCCGTCCTGATCGTTATGACCCGTAAATACTTCGGCACCGATGGCATCCGTGGCACCGTGGGGCAGTCGCCCATCACCCCCGACTTTGTGCTGCGCCTGGCCCATGCCGTCGGGCGGGTGCTGCACCGCACCGAAAACCACCCCACGGTGCTGATCGGCAAGGACACCCGCATCTCCGGCTACATGCTCGAATCGGCGCTGGAGTCCGGCTTCAACTCGGCCGGGGTCGATGTCGTGCTGCTGGGCCCGGTGCCCACGCCGGCGGTGGCCTACCTCACACGGGCCCAGCGCGCCAGCCTGGGGGTTGTCATCAGCGCCAGCCACAACCCGTTTCGCGACAACGGCATCAAGTTCTTCAGCGCCCAGGGCACCAAACTGCCCGACGACTGGGAGCGCGCCGTCGAAGCCGAACTCGACGCGCCGCCCTCGTGGGCCGAGTCGGACCACATCGGCAAGGCGCGGCGCCTGGACGATGCCGCCGGCCGCTACATCGAATTTTGCAAAAGCACCTTTGCCAACGACCTGACCCTCAAGGGCCTGAAGATTGTGGTCGACGCCGCGCACGGCGCGGCCTACCAGATCGCGCCCAAGGTGTTTCACGAGCTGGGTGCCGAGGTCGTTGCCATCGGCTGTGCGCCCGACGGGCTGAACATCAACCACAACGTGGGCGCCACCCACCCCGAGGCGCTGGTGGCGGCCGTCAAGGCGCATGGCGCCGATTACGGTGTGGCGCTGGACGGTGACGCCGACCGCCTGCAGCTGGTGGACGCCAGCGGACGCCTGTTCAACGGCGACGAGCTGCTCTACCTCATGGTGGCCGACCGCGTCGCGCGTGATGAGGACGTGCCCGGCTGTGTGGGCACGCTCATGACCAACAAGGCGGTCGAAGTGGCGCTCAAGGCCCGGGGCGTGAAATTCGTGCGCGCCAACGTGGGTGACCGTTATGTGCTCGAAGAGCTGCACCGTCACGGCTGGATTCTGGGCGGTGAAGGCTCCGGCCATCTGCTGGTGCTGGACCGTCACACCACCGGCGACGGCCTGGTCAGCGCCTTGCAGGTGCTGCAGGCCTGTGTGGGCAGCGGGCGCACCATGGCCCAGCTGCTCGACGGCGTGACCCTGTTCCCGCAGGTGCTGCTCAATGTCAAGATGCCGCGCGGCTACGACTGGAAGGGCAACGCCCGCCTGATGGCCGAAGTGGCGGCCGTGGAGGCCGAGCTGGGCGACAGCGGGCGCGTGCTGATCCGCGCCAGCGGTACCGAGCCGCTGCTGCGCGTGATGGTGGAAGCGCGTGACGACGTGGTGGCCCGCAACGCCGCCGAACGCCTGGTCGCCACGCTGCGTTGACCCGCCGCGTTCGCCGGTGCGCCCATGACAGACGTCGCGGCGACCCCGGCGATGACCGGTGTAACGACCGGCGAGCCCTGGGCGGTGGCCGCGGTCTTTGCGCTGGTCTACCTGGGCATGTTCCTCGGCGGCCTGCCGCGCCTGAAGCTGGACCGCACCGGTGTGGCCCTGCTGGGCGCGATTGCCGTCATCGGCCTGGGAGCGATGAGTGTCGAACAGGCGGCGCGCGCCATTGACTTGCCGACCATCGTGCTGCTGTTCTCCTTCATGGTGGTGGCCGCGCAGATGCGGCTGGGCGGTTTCTACACCGCCGTGACACGGCGGGTGGCAGCGCTGCCGCTGGGGCCGGCGGGATTGCTGGCGGCGCTGATCGCGGTGGCCGGGGCGCTGTCGGCGGTGTTCTCCAACGATGTCATCTGCCTGGCCATGACCCCGGTGGTGGCGCGGCTGTGCCTGCGGCGCGGCCTCGACCCCGTGGTGTTCCTGGTCGCCCTGGCCTGCGCGGCCAACATCGGTTCGGCCGCGACGCTGATCGGCAATCCGCAGAACATGCTGATCGGCTCGGTACTGCAGCTGCCCTTTGGTGACTACCTGCGCCAGGCCCTGCCGCCGGTGGCGCTGGCCCTGGCGGCGCTGTGGCTGTGGCTGGCCTGGGGGCCGGGGCGCGCCCGGTTGGGCGCCGTGGCGTCGGCGGGCGCGGCGTCGGGTTCGGCCGCTGCGCCGGTGACCGGTGCCGGCGCGGCCGACGAGCCCCCGTTCGACGCCTGGCAGACCGCCAAAGGGCTGACCGTCGCGGCCACGCTGATGGCGGTTTTCCTGTTCACCGACTGGCCCCGCGACGTGGCTGCGCTGGTCGGCGCCGGCGTGCTGTTGCTCAGCCGGCGCTTTCACTCGTCCGAGGTGATGCGCTTTGTCGACTGGGAGCTGCTGATCCTGTTCATGGGCCTGTTTGTCGTCAACCACGCGTTCGAAGCCACCGGTCTGGCGGCCCAGGCGGTGGCCTGGCTGGCCGGGCAGGGTGTGCACCTGGCCGAGCCCGGCGTCTTGCTGGTGGTCGGGGTGGCGCTGTCCAACCTGGTGTCCAACGTGCCGGCGGTGATGCTGCTGCTGCCGCATCTGCCGTCGGCCGAAGCGGGGGTCTTGCTGGCGCTGGTCAGCACCCTGGCGGGCAATCTGCTGCTGGTGGGCTCCATTGCCAACCTCATCGTGGCCGACCTGGCCCGTGACGCCGGCATCACCATCGACTGGCGGGCCCATGCCGCCATCGGCGTGCCGGTGACGCTTCTGACGCTGGCCATCACCTGGGGCTGGCTTCGCTGGGCAGGCTGAGCGGTGCAGGGCGCGGCGCGCCCGCCCGGTCCGGCTCAGGGCTCCGGGGTGTCGGTCAGCGGGGCGCGGTGGCGTGGCCCCGGGTGCGACGGCCCAGCCCCAGCAGGATGACCAGCGCGACCAGACCGAGCGCAGCGGTCAGCCCCAGGGCGCCCAGGCCCCAGCGCTCCAGGGCGATGCCGAACAGCGGCGGCGCCAGCGCCTGCGCGAACCGGGCCGGCGCCATGATCAGACCCAGCCGTGCGCCGTAGCCGGCCGGGCCGAACAGCGCCAGCGGCAGGCTGCCTTTGGCAATGGTCAGGATACCCACGCCGGCGCCGTGCAGGAGCGCAAACACCGGGGCCGCCGCCGCCAGCCCGGGGCCACCGGCCAGCAGCAGGGCCAGTGCGGCCAGCGGATGCAGCGCCGCGGCAAGCTGCGCCGACCGTATCGGCGGCAGGCGGTGCATCAGGCCGAATTCGGCCAGGCGACCGGCCACCTGCGCGGGGCCCACCAGCGTGCCGACCGCGACCGCGGCCGCCAGGCCCAGGCCCGCCGCCTGCAACATGGCCGGCAGGTGGGTCGCCATGGCGGTGCTGATGAACCAGGCGATGGCGAACACCGCCGCCAGCGCCACGGCCGTTCCCGCGCCGGCCGCCGGGCGCGGTTCCTGGGCGGCCGTCCCGGACGGATGGAGGGCGGCCGGGGGCGCGACCGGCGCCTGCCCCCGGGGCAGCCGCGCATTGAGCGGCCAGCCCAGCACCAGGTGCAGCGCCGCCCAGGCCAGGCAGGCGCCGCGCCAGTCCCACAGCGTCAACCACCAGGCCGTCAGGGGCCAGCCCACGGTGCTGGCAAAGCCCGCAATCAGCGTGATGCCGGTGATCGCCTGCCGCGAGCGCGGCCCATACAGCCGCACCAGCGCCGCAAAAGCCGTTTCATACAAGCCGGCGCCCATGGCCAGGCCCAGCAATGTCCAGGCCGCAAACAGGCTGATCGGCCCCCGGGCCGCCGCCAGCGCCACCAGGCCCGCGGCAAACAGCAGGCTGGTGAACGGCAGCACGCGCTGCCCGCCATGCCGGTCGATGGCCCGCCCGGCCCAGGGGCCGATCAGGGCTGATACCGCCAGGGCCACGGAAAACGCCAGCAGCACCAGCGAGCGGCTCACGCCCAGGTCGCGCGCCATCGGCGCCCCCACCAGCGCGGGCAGGTAATAGGTGGACGCGTACGCCAGCGTCTGGGCCGTGCCCAGCGCCACCACGGTGCGCCAGAGGGAATCTCGCATCAGGCCATTGTGGACGATGGCCTCCGCCGCCGGCGCCGCCGGTGTCGCCCGGGCGGCGGGGCGCCGCTCGCGTTACCCTTGCGGCATGACCACCCTGCACATTCTGACCGCCGACTATGCCAACCCCGACCACGCCCGCGCGCTGGTCAGCCTGCTGGACGCCTACGCCCGCGACCCGGCCGGTGGCGGCACCCCCCTGTCCGACTTTGCCCGCGCCAACCTGGTGCCGGCGCTGGCGGCGCGGCCGCAGGCCTTCAGCGTGCTGGCGCTCGACGGCGCCGATCCGGTGGGCCTGGTGAACTGCCTGGAGGGCTTTTCCACCTTTGCCTGCCGACCGTTGGTCAACGTGCACGACGTGGTGGTGCTTGCCAGCCACCGGGGCCGCCGGGTGGGCGAACAGATGCTGGAGCAGGTGGCGCAGATCGCCCGTGCGCGCGGCGCCTGCAAGCTCACGCTGGAGGTGCTGTCCGGCAACCGGCCGGCCTGGCGACTGTACGAACGGGTGGGTTTTGCCGGCTACGCGCTGGACCCCAGCCTGGGCGAGGCCCGGTTTCTGCAGAAATGGCTCGATTGACGGCTGCCTGCGCGCACAATGTCCGCTCACACCGGTTTGACGGAGTTTTTTATGCGTTTTATGCCCATACCCAGCGTAAAAAGGTCGTTTATTGCTACGTTTAGTATAGCGTTCGCGGCCTGGGTTGCCGGTCCTGCGGCGGCCCAGGGCAGCGGCGCCGGGCGCGCAGAGGCGCTGGTCCCGGCGGCCGTGCGGGCCGTGCCCGTGGCGCAGGGGCTGGAAAACCCCTGGGCACTGGCGTTTTTGCCGGGCGCCGGCATGGTGGTCACCGAGCGGCCGGGCCGCATGCGGCTGATCCGCCCGGACGGAACGCTGGCCGCCCCATTGACCGGGCTGCCGCCGGTGGCCGCCGGCGGGCAGGGTGGGCTGCTCGACGTCGTGGCCGACAGCGCCTTTGCCGACAACCGCACGCTCTACTGGTGTTATGCCGAGCCGGCCGCCGACGGCGGTGCCGGCAACAGCACGGCGCTGGCGCGGGGCCGGCTGTCGGCGGACGGCACCCGGCTGGACGAGGTGCGGGTACTTTTCAGCCAGCGGCCCAAGGTGGCCAGCCGGCTGCATTTCGGCTGCCGGATCGTGGAAAACCGGGTCGACGGCCGCCCCGACGGCACGCTGTTCCTGGCGCTGGGCGAACGGTACTTTCGGGCCGCTGACGCCCAGAAGCTGGACAACCACCACGGCAAGGTGGTCCGCATCACCAAAGACGGCCGGGTGCCGCCGGACAACCCGTTCGTCGGCCGCAGCGGCGCGCTGCCCGAAATCTGGAGCCTGGGCCACCGCAATCCCCAGGGCGCCGCGCTGGGCCCGGACGGGCGGTTGTGGATGCACGAACACGGGCCGCAGGGGGGCGACGAAATCAACCGGCCCGAGCCTGGCCGCAACTACGGCTGGCCGGTCATTACCTACGGCGAGCAATACGGCGGCGGCGCGATCGGCGAAGGCCTGACCGAAAAAGCCGGGCTGGAGCAGCCGCTGCACCACTGGACACCGTCCATCGCCCCCTCGGGCATGGCGTTTGTGACCAGTGAGCGCTACGGGCCGGGGTGGAAGGGCAGCCTGCTGGTGGGCGCGCTGAAGCTCCAGTACCTCGCCCGTCTGGAGCTGGACGGCCCCCGGGTGCGGCGTGAGGAGAAGCTGTTGCCCACCCTCGGCGAGCGCGTGCGCGACGTGCGCCAGGGCCCGGACGGCTGGATCTACCTGCTGACCGACAGCCCCCGCGGCCAGCTGCTGCGCCTGGAGCCCACGCCACGCTAGGATGGCGCGCGGCGGCAAGATCGCCGTGCTGGATGCCATTGCCAAGTGATCCTGAAGCTATTGTTATCATAGCAAATAACGACCATTTGGCGATGGGTATTGGCCTGTTTCATTCGAAATTTCGGTTCTGAGGGGCTTGGGTCAGGGCCCCGCCGCCGTCACCGGCCAGATCGCCGGGCACCGCACCGCGCTTTAGGTGTTACCATGGTGCCACCTGTTGGAGAACGTGATGCCCGCTACCACTTCGCTCAAGCTGCCGGACGCTTTGAAGGCCACTATTGCCCAAGTCGCCGCCTTCGAGGGCAAGACCGCCCATGCGCTGATGGTGGACACCTTGCAGGCCGCGATGGACGACGCCCTGGCGCGCCAGCAGTTTTATACCGATGGCGAGGCCGCGTATCAGGACACCTTGCGCACCAACGCGGTCTTTGGCGGTGCGGAGGTCAAGGCCTATGTCATGGCGCGCGCGGCAGGTGGCCAGCCGCAGAGGCCGCTGGCGCAGCCCCTGGATGCCAGCCAGGCCCATGACCCGGGCGTATGACCGAACTGGTCTATGCCGCGCAGGCGCTGGCCGACCTGGAGCGGCTGACAGATTTCCTGCTGGAAACCGATCCACCCGCCGCACAGGCGACTGCCGGACTGATTTTTGAGGCGCTGGAGATTCTGGCGCGGCACCCCGAGATGGGCCGCAAAGTCCACTTCGGGCAGCGCGAGCTGGTGATCTCGCGGGGGCGGACCGGCTATCTGGCGCTCTACCGGTACGTGCCCCACATCGACCGCATCCTGGTGCTGGCGCTGCGCCATCAGCGGGAGTCTGGCTACAAGGGGCAGCAGAAGTGATCGCCAATCGCTCTGTTTTCTGTAGCGGGTCATGACCATCTGACGCTGGGAAGTGGCCATTTTCACTGACTTTTTCAAGGCTGCGCGCCTTCCCCCATCGCCCGGCTCGCGGCCCGCTGCTACCATTTGCCAGTCACCCCTCCCCACCGATCCGCTTTCTTGCTGAAGACCATGACCATGCAAGCGCAAAAAGCTCAAGGCACGCCAGGACAAACTGGCCCGGGATGCGTTGTTGCGCCGCTTTCACGGCTACGTCCATGAGCAGCTCCAGTCGGACCGGCCGGACGAAATCCTGCAGCACGCCCGGGCGCGGATCGGGCTGTGGAAGACGGGCAAGCTGTGCAGCAGCTACTACATCCGGTTCTGTTCCGGGGTGGTGGCTGCGGCGCGAGAAAGGATCGCCAATCACAAGAAGCGCCTGAAGCTCACGTGATTCCGGTGCCCGGGGTGGCCGGTATTCTTCAGGCCAGTCCGGGCGCCAGAGTCTGACAACGACAACGAAGGCAGCACGGCAGGCCCTGCAGGATGCCGAAGCCTCCGGCGCCAAGCCGGGCAGCAAGGCGGCACAGGCCGCCAAGGACGACCTGAACGCGCTGACCCTGTTCAAGCGCGATCTGGGCACTTTCCTGCGGGTCTACGCCTTCCTTTCGCAGGTATTCGACTACGGCAACACGGCCATCGAGAAGCGGGCCATCTTCTTCAAGCGGCTCCTGCCCCTGCTGGACTTCGGCCGCGACCGCGAGGGGGTGGACCTGTCCAAGGTGGTGCTGACTCACCACAAGCTCAAGGACCAAGGCAGCCGCACGCTGGGGCTACATGAGGACACGGGCGAGTACAAGCTGGACCCCCTGACCGACCCCGGCGGTGGCGAGGTGCAGGAAAAGATCAAGGCCCTGCTGTCGGAGATCGTGGCCAAGGTCAACGACCTGTTCGAGGGGGAACTGACCGACGACGACAAGCTGGTCTATGTCAACAACGTGCTCAAGGGCAAGCTGCTGGAGTCGGACCTGCTGGTGCAGCAGGCGTCCAGCAACACCAAGGAGCAGTTCGCCAGCTCGCCCGACCTGAACACCGCCTTGATGAACGCGATCATGGACGCACTGGCCGCCCACACGACCATGAGCACGCAGGCGCTGGATTCGGAGAGGGTTCGAAAGGGGCTGAAGGACATCCTGCTGGGGCCGGCACAACTGTATGAGGCGTTGCGGTTGAGGGGGGAGGGTGCTCCTGGCGCCTGATTCAGCCCATACCCAGCGCAAAAAGGTCATTGTTTGCTATGAATATTGCATTAGTCCGGTGGCCGGACGCGCGTGCCGGGCCGGGTGTCAGCCGCGGCGCGACGGCAGCGTGCTCTCGACAGCGGGCAGGTCCACCATCACCGGGGTGCCGGGGGCGGTGCAACCGCTGTCGCAACAGCGGCCCGGTTGGCGGTTGGCGGTGATGGGGCGGGTGTCGTCGTGGGGCGCGGCGGCGGCGCTGCCGTCGGGGGCCAGGCCGCGCTCCAGCAGGCGCTCGACCAGTTCGACCTTGTTGCCCAGCGGGTAGCGGCGCCAGATCTCCTGTTTCATGGCAGCCGGCGAGCCGCCGCCGTGCAGGCTGATGACGCTGGTCCAGCCGGCCTGGTAGCCAACGGTCAGGTCTTCCAGGAAGCGGGCGGTCTGGATGCGCTGGTCGTAGGGGATGTCCGGGTGGGCGCGCAGCACGTCGGCCAGGCGGGCGGCGGTCTCGGGGTTGTGGTCTTCATCCGGGCCGGGCAGGGCCACAATCAGCCCGCCGCTGACGGTGTGGGCGATGCGGTGCATGTCGTAGATTTTGGTGGCCAGCAGCAGTTTGCCGATGTTGGCAAACACCGGGTCGGGCATCCAGATGCCGCTGGCCGGGTCCGGGCGGGCGTACACGCTGGCGGCCACGCCGCAGGCGTAGAAGCCTTCGACGATGGTGATCAGTTCCACCATGGCGTCGCGCAGGCCGCTGTCGCGCCCGGGGTCGAGTCCGTTGGCCTCGGTCATCAGGGCGCCTGCGCCGATCAGCAGGTCACCGAACCCGGCGCGGGCGGCAATACAAGTGTGGCGGTGGTGGGTGGCGTAGTCGTGGGTCAGCGGCGCAGACAGCGCCCATTCGCCGTCGAGGAAGACGTCTTCCTCGGGCACAAAGACCCGGTCGAACAGGCACACGCCGGTACTTTGCCCGTAGCGGCGGCTGAACAGCGGCTGGCCGTGCTCGGGGGTTTCGCCGGGCCGCCCTGCCGGGCGGGCGACGATGGTCAGGCCGGGCGCGTCAATGGGTACGGCGCAGCACACGGCGAAGTCGGCGTCGGCGGCGGTCATGGCCCGGCCGGGCATCACCAGCAGGCCGTGCAGGTAGGGCGCGCCGGTCACGATGGCCTTGGTGCCACTGATGCGGATGCCGCGGCGGCCGTTGTGGATGGCGTGGCGCTCGACGATACGCAGATGGCTGTCGGGCTGCGCCTGCGCATGGGGCCGGAGGCTGCGGTCGCCTTTGGCGTCGGTCATGGCCACGCCCAGCGTCAGATCCTCGCGCTGCGCCCGGTGCAGGAAGGCCTGGAAACGGTCGCGGTAGCTGCGGGTGCCGGCGGCGTCGTCAAGCCGCGCGCAAGACTGGCCGATGGCGGCGAGCCCGTCGTGCATCAGGTAGCGCTGTGCGCAGCCGGTTTCCTGGCAGAGGCGGCGGACGGCTTCGAGTTTGTTGAGCAGGTCGCCGCTGCTGCGGTCGACATGGGTCATGCGGTTGACGCGCTGGCCGCTGCTGTGTTCCACGGCCGTCATCAGCGGCGCCAGATCGGCGCGGTGGGCGAAGTCGTAGGTCAGGGCGATGGCGTTGATGCCCGGCTGCAGCGCCGCCTCATCGGCCACGCTGTCCACCGCACGGCCGTCGACAAAAACCCGCGGTTTGAAGCGGCGCAGGGACTCGCGGTAGTCGTTGCCGGTCATCAAGGGCGGGCTGCTGGGCGGAGAAGCATTCATGGCGGTACCGGAAAGAAGAGTCGAACCATCGTCGATCGGATGGATTATGTTCAAATGCCCGGCGGGAGAATGCGGCGCTGTTCGCGCATGGTGTGGGGCTGTTGCTGCAGCAGCACACCGGCCGCATCCGCCTGTTTGCCCCGTCGGCGTCGCCCCTGTTTGCGCAGGACCTTGATGCGCTGCGGATCCGCCTGAACGCGGCGCCGGCCGTGGTCGAGCCGCCGCCGCAGGCTGATCTGTTTGGCTGACCAGGTCCCGCCGCGTTGCCCCCGCCTGTTTTTTCTTGACCCCTGGAGTTCCCCATGCTGCTTGACCCATCGCAATCCCAACTCGTGCTGGTGGACTACCAGGCCCGCCTGATGCCGGCCATTCACGACGGCGCCGCGGTGGTGGCGCAGGCGCTGCGGCTGGCCCGTATTGCCGCATTGATGCAGGTGCCCGTCTGGGGGACGGAGCAGAATCCCTCGCGCCTGGGCGAGAACGCGCCCGAACTGCGTGCGCTGTGCCGCCAGACGCTGAGCAAGCTGCATTTCGGGGCGGTGGAAGAAGGCCTGGGCGAAATGCTGCGGCCGCCGCGCAAGCCGCCTCAGGGCAATGCCCGCAGCCTGCCGCGCCACCTGCAAAAGACCCAGGACACCGAGGTGGAGCGAAACCAGATCGTCATCGCCGGCTGCGAGGCGCATGTGTGCCTGTTGCAGACCGCACTGCAGTTGCTGGAAGACGAGTTCGAGGTCTGGGTGGTCTCCGATGCCTGCAGCTCGCGGACCGAACGCAACCGCGACGCCGCGTTCGATCGTCTGGCCGGGGCCGGTGCCGAGCTGGTGACCACGGAAATGGTGGCCTTCGAGTGGCTGCGCAGTGCCGAGCACGCGCAGTTCAAGGCCGTGCAGGCGCTGATCAAGTAAAGATGCGCTTCGGGTAAACCCTGAGCAAATCCGTCAGATTCGTCGGGGTCCTGTCAGGTACCCGACATGTTCCGGTGCACAATAGCGTGTTACCGAAAGCCCTTCCCAGGCACAGTCGCATCCGCCAACCGGTTCAGCCGTGACGCGGAAGGTAGATTAACCAGACACAGTTTCCTTCAGGGAAACGGAGGTCAGCGAAGCATGAGTGAGACGAAGTCCATCTACGCCGCCTATCGCGGCAATACCTATCTCTTCGGGGGCAACGCGCCCTACGTCGAAGAGATGTACGAAAACTACCTGGCCAATCCCGGAAGCGTGCCCGATTCGTGGCGCGAGTACTTCGACGCGCTGCAACATGTCCCGGCCGTCGATGGCTCCAATGCCCGCGATGTACCGCACTTGCCGGTCATCAACGCCTTTGCCGACCGCGCCCGCCAGGGTGGCACCAAGGTGGTGCTGGCCAGCGCCGACGCGGAAATGGGTCGCAAGCGCACGGCGGTCCAGCAGCTGATTGCCGCCTACCGCAACGTCGGGTCCCATTGGGCGGACCTCGATCCGCTCAAGCGGACCGAGCGCGACAAGATTCCCGAGCTGGAGCCGTCGTTCTACGGTTTCAGCGATGCCGACCAGGAAGCGGTGTTCGACACCAGCAACACCTTCTTCGGCAAAGACCGCATGAGCCTGCGCGAGCTGCTCAACGCGCTGCGTGAGACGTACTGCGGCACCGTGGGCGCGGAGTACATGTTCATTTCCGACCAGAGCCAGAAGCGCTGGTGGCAGCAGAAACTGGAGAGCATCCGCAGCAAACCCAGCTTCAATGCCGAAAAGAAGAAGCACATTCTTGACCGCCTGACGGCCGCCGAAGGCCTGGAGCGCTTCCTGCACACCAAATATGTCGGCCAGAAGCGCTTCTCGCTCGAAGGCGGCGAAAGCTTCATCGCGGCGATGGACGAGCTGATTCAGCAAGCCGGCGCCAAAGGGGTGCAGGAAATTGTCATCGGCATGGCCCACCGTGGCCGCCTGAACGTGCTGGTCAATACGCTGGGCAAGATGCCGGCCGACCTGTTCGCCGAGTTTGACCACACCGCCCCCGAAGACCTGCCTGCGGGTGATGTGAAGTACCACCAGGGCTTCAGCTCCGATGTGTCCACCCCTGGCGGCCCGGTCCACCTGTCGCTGGCGTTCAACCCGTCGCACCTGGAAATCGTCAACCCGGTGGTCGAGGGTTCGGTGCGCGCCCGCATGGACCGCCGTGGCGACACCCGCGGCAGCCAGGTGCTGCCGGTGCTGGTGCACGGCGACGCCGCCTTTGCAGGCCAGGGCGTCAACCAGGAAACCCTGGCGCTGGCACAGACCCGTGGTTACACCACCGGCGGTACGGTGCACCTGATCATCAACAACCAGATCGGCTTCACGACGTCCGACCCGCGTGACCTGCGCTCCACCCTGTATTGCACGGATATCGTCAAAGGTGTGGAGTCGCCGGTGCTGCACGTCAATGGCGACGACCCGGAAGCGGTTGTGCTGGCAGCTCAGCTGGCACTGGAATACCGCATGGAGTTCCGCAAGGACGTGGTGGTGGACATCATCTGTTTCCGCAAGCTGGGTCACAACGAGCAGGACACGCCGAGCCTGACCCAGCCGCTGATGTACAAGAAGATTGCCCAGCATCCCGGCACGCGCCGCCTGTATGCCGACCGCCTGGCCTCCCAAGGTCTGGGCGAGACGCTGGGTGACGACATGGCCAAGGCATACCGTGCCGCCATGGACGCCGGCAAACACACGGTCGATCCGGTGCTGACCAACTTCAAGAGCAAGTACGCGGTCGATTGGTCGCCATTCCTGGGCAAGAAATGGACCGACGCGGCCGATACCGCGTTGCCGCTGACCGAATGGAAGCGCCTGGCGGAGCGAATCACCACCATCCCGGCAAACATCACGCCGCACCAGCTGGTGAAAAAGGTCTATGACGATCGCGCCGCCATGGGTCGGGGCGACATCAACGTCGACTGGGGCATGGGCGAGCACATGGCGTTCGCGTCGCTGGTGGCCAGCGGCTACCCGGTGCGCCTGTCGGGCGAAGACTGCGGCCGGGGCACGTTTACCCACCGCCACGCGGTCATTCACGACCAGAACCGTGAAAAGTGGAATGAAGGTACCTACATCGGCTTGCAGCATGCGGCCGACAACCAGGCACCGTTTGTGGTCATCGACTCCATCCTGTCCGAAGAGGCCGTACTGGGCTTCGAATACGGCTACGCCTCGAACGACCCGAACACGCTGGTCATCTGGGAAGCGCAGTTCGGCGACTTCGCCAACGGCGCCCAGGTGGTGATCGACCAGTTCATCGCCTCGGGCGAAGTCAAGTGGGGGCGTGTCAACGGCATCACGCTGATGCTGCCGCACGGCTACGAAGGCCAAGGCCCCGAGCACAGCTCGGCACGGGTGGAGCGCTTCATGCAACTGGCGGCGGATACCAACATGCAGATCGTGCAGCCGACCACGGCCAGCCAGATCTTCCATGTGCTGCGTCGCCAGATGGTGCGCAACCTGCGCAAGCCGCTCATCATCTTCACGCCCAAATCGCTGCTGCGCAACAAGGATGCCACCTCGCCCTTGTCCGAATTCACCAAAGGCGGCTTCCAGACCGTCATTCCCGAGCAAAACGATGAGATCGTGCGCAAAGGTGACAAGGTCAAGCGGGTCATTGCCTGCTCCGGCAAGGTGTATTACGACCTGGTCAAGAAGCGCGAGAGCAAGGGCGCCGACGACGTGGCCATCGTTCGGGTCGAACAGCTGTATCCCTTCCCGCACAAGGCCTTCGCGGCCGAGATGAAACGCTATCCCAATGTTTCCGAAATCGTGTGGTGCCAGGACGAACCGCAGAACCAGGGCGCATGGTTCTTCATCCAGCACAACATTCACGAGAACATGGCCGAAGGCCAGAGGCTCGGTTACGCCGGCCGCGCGGCGTCCGCGTCGCCGGCGGTGGGTTACGCCCACCTGCACCAGGAGCAGCAGAAGGCGCTGATCGAAGCGGCCTTCGGCAAGCTCAAGGGCTTCATCCTCACCAAATAAGCAGGGCTGCAGAGACACAGCACATTGAACTGAAAAGACACAGAAAGAATCCGTATGGCACTCGTAGAAGTCAAAGTACCGCAACTGTCCGAATCGGTGGCCGAAGCTACCCTGTTGCAGTGGAAGAAAAAAGCTGGTGAGGCAGTTGCTGCCGATGAAATCCTGATCGAGATCGAAACCGACAAGGTGGTGCTGGAAGTGCCGGCTCCTGCCGCCGGTGTTCTGGCCGAGCTGGTCGTCGCGGATGGCGGCACCGTGGTCGCCGAGCAGCTGATCGCCCGTATCGACACCGAAGGCAAGGCCGGCGCGGTTGCCGCCGCGCCAGCAGCGGCGCCCGTCGCCGCAGCGGCGGCGCCCGCTGCCGCCGCACCGGCAGCCGTTGGCGGCGCTATGGCCGGTGTGGCCATGCCGGCAGCCGCCAAGCTGATGGCGGACAACAACCTGAGCGCCGGTTCCGTGGCGGGCAGTGGTCGTGACGGCCGGGTCACCAAGGGCGATGTGCTCGCCGCCGTGACCGGTGGTGCTTCGGCTCCGGCTGCCGCACCCGTCGCAGCGGCGTCGGTGGCCATTCCCACCGGCGTGCCGACCAAGGTGCTGCCGCAGGTGGCGGCACCGGCCGTGGACCTGGGCGACCGCCCGGAGCAGCGCGTGCCCATGACGCGCCTGCGCGCCCGTGTGGCCGAGCGTCTGCTGCAATCCCAGGCGACCAACGCGATCCTGACCACGTTCAACGAAGTGAACATGGCGCCCGTGATGGCCCTGCGCAAGACGCATCAGGAGCGTTTCGAAAAGACCCATGGTGTCAAGCTCGGCTTCATGAGCTTTTTCGTCAAGGCGGCGGTGCACGCGCTGCGCAAGTTCCCGATCCTGAATGCCTCCGTGGATGGCAACGACATCGTCTACCACGGCTATTTCGACATCGGTATCGCGGTGGGTTCGCCCCGCGGCCTGGTGGTGCCGATCCTGCGCAATGCCGACCAGATGAGCTTTGCCGACATCGAAAAGAAGATTGCCGAGTACGGCAAGAAGGCCGCCGACGGCAAGCTGGGCCTCGAAGAGATGACCGGTGGTACCTTCTCCATCTCCAACGGCGGCACGTTCGGCTCCATGCTGTCCACGCCCATCATCAATCCGCCGCAGTCGGCCATTTTGGGCGTCCATGCGACCAAAGACCGCGCCGTGGTCGAAAACGGGCAGGTGGTGGTGCGTCCGATCAACTATCTGGCCATGAGCTACGACCACCGCATCATTGACGGCCGCGAAGCCGTGCTGGGTCTGGTGGCGATGAAAGAAGCGCTGGAAGATCCGTCGCGTCTGCTGTTCGACCTCTGATCGCATCCTGAAGCCGACAGACCCACCCGTGGGGAACCGGCCCCTGTGCCGACCCCCGGTGGGTCTTTCTCCAACCGAATATCCGAATTCACCATGAGCAAACAATTCGACGTCATCGTCATCGGCGGCGGGCCCGGCGGCTATATCGCCGCCATCCGGGCGGCCCAGCTCGGTTTCCAGGTTGCCTGTATCGACGAATGGAAAAACGCGGCCGGTGGCCCCGCGCCCGGTGGCACGTGTACCAACGTGGGTTGCATTCCGTCCAAGGCGCTGTTGCAGTCGTCCGAGCATTTCGAACATGCCAACAAGCACTTCGCCGACCACGGCATCTCCGTCAAGGACGTGAAGATGGACGTGGCGAAAATGGTGGCGCGCAAGGACGCCGTCGTGAAGCAGAACAACGACGGCATCCTGTACCTGTTCAAGAAAAACAAGGTCAGTTTCTTCCACGGCCGCGGCTCGTTTGCCAAAGCGGTCGATGGCGGCTACGAGATCGCCGTCGCCGGCACGGCCAGCGAGACGCTGACCGGCAAGCAGATCATTGTTGCCACCGGCTCCAACGCACGCGCCTTGCCGGGTGTGGCGTTCGACGAAGAGAACATCCTGTCCAACGACGGCGCGCTGCGCCTGGGCGCGGTGCCCAGGAAGCTGGGCCTGATCGGTTCCGGCGTGATCGGCCTGGAAATGGGCTCGGTCTGGCGCCGGCTGGGTGCCGAGGTCACCGTGCTGGAAGGCCTGCCGACCTTCCTGGGTGCGGTGGATCAGCAAATTGCCAAAGAGGCCAAGAAGGCGTTCGACAAGCAAGGCCTGAAGATCGAATTGGGCGTGAAAGTCGGCGAAATCAAGACCGGAAAGAAGGGCGTGAGCATTGCTTACGCCGACGCCAAAGGCGAAGCCCAGACCCTGGAGGTCGACAAACTGATCGTGTCGATTGGCCGGGTGCCCAACACCACCGGCCTGAACGCCGAAGCCGTGGGCCTGCAACTGGATGAACGCGGCGCCATCGTGGTCGACGGAGATTGCCGCACCAACCTGCCCGGTGTCTGGGCGGTGGGCGACGTGGTCCGTGGCCCGATGCTGGCGCACAAGGCCGAGGAAGAGGGCGTTGCCGTGGCCGAGCGCATCGCCGGCCAGCACGGGCATGTCAACTTCAACACCATCCCCTGGGTCATCTACACCAGCCCGGAGATCGCCTGGGTGGGCCGCACCGAAGAGCAGCTCAAGGCCGATGGCGTGAAATACAAGGCGGGCACCTTCCCCTTCCTGGCCAACGGGCGCGCCCGCGCGCTGGGCGACACCACGGGCATGGTCAAGTTCCTGGCCGATGCCGCCAGCGACGAAATCCTCGGTGTGCACATCGTCGGTCCGATGGCCAGCGAGCTGATCAGCGAAGCGGTGGTGGCGATGGAGTTCCGCGCCAGCAGCGAAGACATCGCCCGCATCTGCCATGCGCACCCCAGCCTGAGCGAAGCGACCAAGGAAGCCGCACTGGCGGTGGACAAGCGCACGCTGAACTTCTGAGCCTGTGAAGCCCGGTGACCGGCAGGGCCTGAATGCCGCCGGGCGCCGGCTTTTCTTCGTTAACATTCCCGGGCCATGTCCGTCCGCCAGAACTACGAAGCCGAGCTTGCCGCGCGGGCTTACCGCAGCGACCCGGCCCAGTTGCGTGCGGTCGATGCCCTGGAGCGCTGTGCCGCCGAATGGTCAACGTACAAGGAAAAGCGCTCCAATGCCTTCAAGAAGCTGATCAACCGGCCCGACATCCCGCTTGGTGTGTACATGTATGGCGGGGTGGGGCGTGGCAAGAGCTTCCTGATGGATTGCTTCTACAACGCGGTGCCGATACAGCGCAAGACACGGCTGCACTTCCATGAGTTCATGCGCGAAGTGCACCGCGAGATGGCGGAACTGCAAGGTACGGTCAACCCGCTGGACGAGCTGGGCCGACGCATCGCCAAACGCTACAAGCTGATCTGTTTCGACGAGTTCCATGTGGCGGACATCACCGATGCGATGATCCTGCACCGCCTTCTGGTGGCCTTGTTCGAAAACGGCGTGGGTTTCATCACGACGTCCAATTTCAAGCCCGACGACCTGTATCCCAACGGTCTGCACCGGGACCGCATCCTGCCCGCGATCGCCCTGCTCAACGAGCGCATGGAGGTGGTCAACGTCGACAACGGCACCGACTACCGGCAGCGCACCCTGGAGCATGTGCGGCTGTACCACTGTCCGCTCGGCGAGGCCGCCGAAGCCAGCATGGAAGACGCGTTCAACCAATTGGCCGAGGCCCGTGACGAAGCGCCGGTTCTGCATATCGAAGCCCGCGACATCCGCGCCGTGCGCAAGGCCGGGGGAGTGGTCTGGTTCGATTTCCGCACGCTGTGTGGTGGGCCACGATCGCAGAACGATTACCTGGAAATCGCCTCGCAGTTTCACACCGTGTTGTTGTCCAACGTGCCGCAGATGCCGGTGCGCATGGCGTCGGAGGCGCGGCGCTTCACCTGGCTGGTGGATGTGTTGTACGACCGGCGGGTCAACCTGATCCTTTCCGCGGCGGTGCCGCCTGAACAGCTCTACACCGAAGGACCCCTGGCGCACGAGTTTCCGCGCACCGTTTCGCGGCTCAACGAAATGCAGTCCCGCGAGTACCTGGCGATGGAGCATCGAACCGTGGACACGCGGATCACCTGATGCGCTTGCTCCCCATCCACCGTTGCGCCGGTTTCTCCGAAGGTGGCGCGCGCCTGTTCTGGCTGATGTGGTTGGCCGGCGTGGTGATGGCGGCAACCCATCATCCGGTGCTTGCCCAGGGAGTCCCCGCGCTGTCGGTCGCCTCCGCGCCGCGGGTCGAAGGCGAGGGCTCCCGGGTGAACGGGCCCGCGGCCGAAGCGGCAGAACGGTCCCGCATTGCACAGGAACGCAGCGCGGTGCACCAGCGGTTCGAAGACGAGTCCCGTGCCTGTTACCAGCGGTTCGCGGTCAACGATTGCCTGGAACAGGCCCGGTCCCTGCGGCGGGAACAGCTCGGTGACTTGCGGCGTCAGGAAATATCACTCAACGATGCGGACCGTCGGCGCAAGGCCGCCGACGCGGTTCGGCGGGCTGAGTCACGCAGTAATCCGCCCTGATCGGACGCGCCGTCTTGATGCGGCGCCGGGTCGGACGTTGCGCCGCGGACGACTTGTTCCCGGGCAAAAAAGCGTCAGTTTCCCGAAAGTCCATCATACATAATTATGAATTCAAATTAACCCCAACCCTGAACCCGGCAGGAGACAAGACATGAGCGCATTCGACGACTTTCACCGCCGTTCCATTGAAGACCGCGATGGCTTCTGGTCCGAACAGGCCCAGCTGGTGGACTGGCAGACCCCGCCGCAGCAGATCTGCGACTTCAGCAACCCCCCGTTTGCCAAGTGGTTCGTCGGTGGCACCACTAACCTGTGCCACAACGCGGTGGACCGCCATGTGGCCGAGCGCGGCGACCAGCGCGCGCTGATTTTTGTCTCCACCGAGACCAACCAGGAAAAGGTCTACACCTTCCGCGAACTGCACACCGAGGTGCAGCGCATGGCCGCGGTGCTGAAGGACCTGGGCGTGCAAAAGGGCGACCGCGTCCTGATCTACATGCCGATGATTCCCGAGGCCGCGTTTGCCATGCTGGCCTGCACCCGCATCGGCGCCATCCACTCGGTGGTGTTCGGCGGTTTTGCCTCCGGCGCGCTGGCCTCGCGCATTGAAGACTCCGAGCCGCGGGTCATCGTCAGTGCCGACGGCGGCATGCGTGGCGGCAAGGCGGTGGAATACAAGCCGCTGCTGGACGAAGCCATCCGCCTGTCGGCCCACAAACCCGAGGCCGTGCTGCTGGTCGACCGACAGGTCGCCCCGATGCCGCTGGTCGAAGGCCGTGACCGCCTGTGGGCACCCCTGCGCGAAAAGCACCTCAACACCACCGTGCCCTGCGAGTGGGTGGACGCCACCCACCCCAGCTACACGCTCTACACGTCCGGCACCACCGGCAAACCCAAGGGGGTGCAGCGCGACACCGGCGGCTACGCCGTGGCGCTGGCCGCGTCGATGAAGCACATCTACTGCGGCAATGCGGGCGAAACCTACTTCTCCACCTCCGATATCGGCTGGGTGGTGGGCCACAGCTACATCATCTACGGCCCGCTGATCGCCGGCATGGCCACCATCATGTACGAAGGCCTGCCGATCCGCCCGGACGGCGGCATCTGGTGGAGCCTGGTCGAGAAGTACCAGGTCACCGTGATGTTCAGCGCCCCCACCGCCATCCGCGTGCTCAAGAAGCAGGATCCGGCCCTGCTGACCAAGTACAACCTGTCCACGCTGCGTGCCCTGTTCCTGGCCGGCGAACCGCTGGACGAGCCCACCGCACAGTGGATCAGCCAGGGCCTGGGCAAACCCATCATCGACAACTACTGGCAGACCGAGACCGGCTGGCCGATTCTCAGCATCTGCAAGGGGGTGGATGACGCCGCCAGCAAGTTCGGCTCGCCCGGCAAACCCGTCTACGGCTACAACGTCAAGCTGCTGGACGACCAGACCGGTGAAGAGCTGGTGGGTGGCGACGTCAAGGGCGTGGTCTGTGTCGAAGGCCCGCTGCCCCCCGGCTGCATGCAGACCGTGTGGCGTGACGACGCGCGTTTTGTCAACACCTACTGGAAGAGCATGCCCAACAAGATGGTGTATTCCACCTTCGACTGGGGCGTGCGCGACAAGGACGGCTACTTCTTCATCCTCGGCCGCACCGACGACGTGATCAACGTGGCCGGCCACCGCCTGGGCACCCGCGAAATCGAAGAGAGCATTGCCGGCCACCCGAACATCGCCGAAGTGGCGGTGGTGGGTGTGGCCGACCAGCTCAAGGGCCAGGTGGCGATGGCGTTTGCCGTGGTCAAGGACGCCAGCGGCCTGACCGACGAAGCCGCCAAGCTCAAGCTCGAAGGCGAGATCATGAAGCTGGTCGACCGCGACCTCGGCGCCGTGGCCCGCCCGGCCCGCGTGCGTTTTGTCACCGTGCTGCCCAAGACCCGCAGCGGCAAGGTGCTGCGCCGCGCCATCCAGGCTGTCTGCGAAGCCCGCGACACCGGTGACCTGACCACCATGGACGATCCGGCCGCGCTGCAGCAGATCAAGGATTTGGTCGCGGGTTAAGGCAAAGCCGAACCCGCCGATTTCCGGCCCGAAAAGCGCCGGATTGCGCCCCGCACGCCGCAAGGCGGCGGGGTTTTTTTGTTATCGGGCACTGCGGATACCCCCCGAAAGGCTCCCGGGTTTATCAAAAACAATAGCGAAAGATGACCTTATTACGCTGGGTATCAGGCTATTTCATCATATACGGCGAGTATCTGGCGTTTTCGGATGCCGCCAGCGTGCCAACCGCGCGGGACAGCCGGCGTTGACAGGTCCGACCGGGTCGTTCAGCATGGCCGCACACCACGCTGCGGATCTCCTGCCCTGTGAAATTGCTTGACTCGACGCCTGACGTTTCCACCACCGCCCTGATCAACGGACAAACCGTTCCCGTTGCACCCGGCGAAACCCTGCTGGCCGCCGCGCTGCGCCAGGGCATTGCTTTTCCCCACAGTTGCCGCGTCGGCGGCTGCGCCAGCTGCAAGTGCCGGCTGCTTGATGGGCGGGTGCAGGAGCTGACCGAGACCAGCTACATCCTGTCGGACGAAGATTTCCAACGGCACACCATCCTGGCCTGCCAGAGTGTGCCGCTGACCGATGTGCGCGTTGAGGTCGATCTGCCGCCTGAGTACGCCGCACACCGCGTGGCGGGGCGGGTGGTCGCGCAGGATCGGCTGACGCCTGACATCAGCTGCCTGAGCGTCACGCTCGACGAGCCTTTGCCTTACCGTGGCGGGCAGTATGCGTTGATCGGGTTGGCGTCGCTGCCGGGCGTCAGCCGCAGCTATTCCTTCGCCTCGGCGTCGCAGCCGGACGGTCCGGTCCGTTTTTTTGTGCGCAAGGTGCCCGGCGGCGTGTTTTCGACGCATGTGAACGACCACGATCTGCGGGGCGATGCCGTGACCGTCGAGGGGCCACACGGCGACTTCTGGCTGCGCCCGTCCGGGGCGCCGATGTTGCTGGTGGCCGGCGGCAGTGGCCTGGCGCCGGTGCTGGCGCTGCTGCAGGAAGCGGCCGCTGCGGGCGTTGCCCGTTCCGTCACCTTGCTGTTTGGCGCCCGCACGCCTGAAGACCTGTTCGCGCTGGACGAAATTCAGACGCTGGCGCGCGACTGGCGCGGCAGCTTGCGCTTTGTTCCGGTGCTCTCCGAGGTTCCGCCCGGGGCGGCCTGGTCCGGTGCGCGCGGCCGGGTCACGGAACACATTGCCGGTCTGCTGGAAGAGGGCGCCCACGCCTATCTGTGCGGCCCGCCCGCCATGATCGACGCGGCGGTTGCGGTCCTGGAGCAGCGGGGCGTGCGCCGCGAACACATTCATGCCGATCGCTTCACCACCCGGCAGGACCTGGCAGCCGCCGCCGTCCCGCCGCCGGTTCCGACCGGGGCCCTGGCGGATGAGGCAGCCGCCGATGGTGACGCTGCAGGATGGCTGGATTACCTGAAATACGTTCTTTTCCACGCCGTCGGCCTGATGGCGGTGGTCGGCATTCTGGCCGGCGGTGGCTGGGCCAGCGTGGGCCTGGGGGTGTTCACCGTGTTCTATCTGGTGGGGGATGCCGTTTGCGGCGACGATGTCCGCACACCGCATTTCCGTCACCCCGGCATCCTGACCGCGCAGCTGTGGCTTGCCTTGCCCTTGCTGGCCCTGATTGTCTTTTCCGCGCTGTGGAGCGTCAGCCCCGGTGATCCGCTCGGTTTTGGCGCCTGGGTGACGGCTTTCACCGGCTACGACGTGGTCGCCGCACGGGCCGCCCGGCCGCCAGGCCATCTTGTGGCATTGTGGCTGCAGACCGGCTTGATGATCGGCATGATCGGCACCATCACGGCGCATGAGCTGACGCACCGCACCTGGGACAAGGTGTCGATGCTGGTCGGGCGCTGGCTGCTGGCCTTCAGCTTCGACACCATTTTCTCGATCGAACACGTCTATGGGCACCACCGGTATGTCTCCACCGAGGGCGACCCGGCCACCGCCCCGCGCGGACGCAACGTCTACCACCACATCGTCGCCTCCACCGTCGCGGGCAACCTCAGTGCCTGGGCGATTGAAAGCCGGCGCCTGCGCCGCCTGGGTCTGGGCGTGCTGAGCTGGCGCAATGCCGTGATCCGTGGCCACGGCATGAGCCTGCTGCTGCTGGCCACCGCCTGGGGCATCGGCGGGTGGCGTGCCGCGCTGTTTTTCACCCTGGCCGGCCTGTGGGGCAAGGCGCTGCTGGAGATCGTCAACTACATGGAGCACTACGGCATGGTGCGCAACCCGGCCACCCCGGTGCAGCCCCGCCATTCGTGGAACACCAACCGGCGCGTCAGTTCGTGGTCGATGTTCAACCTGACCCGCCATTCGCACCATCACGCGCAGGGCGAAGTGCCGTATCACGCACTGCGGCCCTTCCCCGACGCGCCGATGATGATCAGCGGCTACCTCACCACCATCGTCATCGCCCTGATTCCGCCGTTGTGGCATCGGTTGATGACGCCCAAGGTGCTGGCGTGGGACCGCGACTACGCCACGGCAGAAGAGCGCGTGCTGGCGGCGGCAGCCAATGCGCGCAGCGGGCTGGCGGCACTGCAGGCTGTGGACGGACGGTGACGTCGCATTGCGCCCGATTCCCGTGGGCTTGTCGATAATCCGCTGGCATGCACTGCCTGAACGCTGCCATGGATGCCCACGCACCGGAACTGCGGGGCTGGGCGCGCCGACGCCTGCCCGACGATGCCGCCGCCGACGATCTGGTGCAGGAGGTACTCCTCAGGGCGCTGCGGCAAGGGCCGGGGTTTTGCGCTGTCCGCAATCCGCGCGCCTGGATGTTTACCGTTGCCCGTCATCTGCTGGCGGACCAGATGCGGGTTGCGGTCGCGACGGTGGAGTTGCCCGATGACCTGGTGGCCCCGCCGGAGGAGTCG
This sequence comes from Burkholderiaceae bacterium, assembly GCA_016790575.1. Classification (GTDB taxonomy): domain Bacteria; phylum Pseudomonadota; class Gammaproteobacteria; order Burkholderiales; family Burkholderiaceae_C; genus JAEUOU01. Next base: position 29,794 of record JAEUOU010000003.1, read on the forward strand.
CCCGTCGTCGACGGCCTGACCGCATGCCTGCCACGTGTGCTGGCCGAACTGGCTCCCGAAGACCGTGACGTCTTGCTGGCTTGCGACTTGCAAGGCATGCGACAGGCGGACTATGCCCGCACGCGCGGCTTGGGCTTGAGCGCGGCCAAATCCCGGCTCCAGCGGGCGCGCTTGCGCCTGAAGTCCCACATGGCCAAGGTCTGCCAGGTTCGGCTGGACGACCAAGGGCGGGTGGAAGACTTCGTGCCACGACCTCCCGCAGTTTCCCAGGCCGCCCCGATGCCCGATCAGACGCCTCCGGCGTCGTCTGGCGTACTATGATTTATATAGCTGAAGGCGACCTTTTTACGCTGGGTATGGGGGTTTTGAGGCATTTTTTTCTTCCGGGCGGCGTCTTTTCGGCCGGATGAACGTCTTCCGTGGCATGCAAATGGCTGTTTCTTTCCTCCGGCACGCGATGGGCCGGTCGCCGGGCGGGTTCCTGCTGGTGGCGGCACTGGTCTGGTGGGGCCTGTACCAGACGCTGGTTCCACTGTCGGAAGCGCTGGTAAACGTGCTTCCGGTTGACCGGCAGACCTCTTTGGGCAGCGCGTTGCAGTTCTTTTTCTACGACACCCCCAAGGTGTTGCTGCTGTTGACCGGGGTGGTGTTTGTCATGGGGATGATCAACACCTGGTTCACCCCCGAACGCACCCGGTCTTTGCTGGCCGGCCGCTCCCACGGTCTGGCCAACGGTCTGGCGTCGGCGCTGGGCGCGGTCACGCCATTTTGTTCATGCTCTTCGGTGCCGCTGTTCATCGGCTTCGTGCAAGCCGGCGTGCCGCTGGGGGTGACGTTTTCCTTTCTGATCACGGCGCCCCTGGTGGATACGGTGGCCTTGACCCTTCTGTTTTCACTGTTTGGCTGGAAGGTGGCGCTGCTCTACCTGGGTTTTGGCATGTTGCTGGGTATCGTGGCCGGGCTGATCCTGGGCGCGATGAAGCTGGAGCGCCATCTGGAAGACTGGGTACGCGACATGCCGCAGGTGTCATCGGACCTGCAAGACCAGCAGCTGAGCCTGGGCGACCGGGTGGAGGCGGGCATGGCCTCGGTACGCGAAATTGTCGGCAAGGTCTGGCCGTATGTGCTGGTCGGCATTGCGGTGGGGGCGGGCATCCACGGCTATGTGCCGGCCGAGTTCCTGGCCTCTTTCATGGGCAAAGACGCGGCCTGGTGGTCCGTGCCACTGGCGGTGCTGATGGGGATCCCCATGTATGCCAACACGGCTGGCATCCTGCCGGTGATCGAGGCGCTGACCGCCAAGGGCGCTGCCATGGGCACGGCGCTGGCCTTCATGATGAGTGTGGTGGGGCTTTCACTGCCCGAACTGATCATCCTGCGCAAGGTGCTCAAACTGCGGCTGATCGGGATTTTTGTGTCCATCGTCGCCACCGGCATCCTGGCGGTCGGTTTTCTGTTCAATGTCGTGCTGTGAGCGCCTGCGCCGGTTCAACTTTTTTCCCCTGCTGGAGATTCCTCCCGAGGTTCCCTGACTTGAATTTCATCCGGCAACTCGCCATCGCCACCCTGGTCTGCACCCTGGCGTGGAATGCCCATGCGCTGGACGTGAAGTTTCAAGCGGTGGCACCCGATGTGTATGCCTTTGTGGGCGACACCGAAGGCCGCACCTACGAGAACGAAGCGCTCAACGCCAATATCGGCCTGGTGGTGACACCAGCCGGCGCGGTGCTCATCGATTCAGGCGCTACCTTCCAGAGTGCCCGCCAGATTGCCGCTGCGGCGCAAAAGGTGACCGCGCAGCCGATCCGGTGGGTCATCAACACCGGAGGACAAGACCACCGCTGGATGGGCAATGGCTACTTCAGGGCACACGGCGCCGAAATCATCGCGCACGCCCAGGCCGAGGCCGACATGAAAGCCCGCGGCCCCGAGCAACTGGCCGCCAACACCCCGGTGCTCAAGGAAAAGATCGAAGGCACGGAGATCACCCTGCCGACACGCTGGCTCAAGGACGCCGACACCGCACTGAACCTGGGGGGCGTGAGCGTGCAGGTGCTGTACCGGGGCGGCGGCCACACCCCGGGTGACAGCATGGTCTGGTTGCCCCAGACCGGGGTGGTTTTCGCCGGCGACGTGGTCTATGTCGATCGCATCCTGGGACTGCACCCCGTCAGCAAGACCCGCACCTGGGTCAAATCCTTCGAAGCGCTCGAATCGCTGGCGCCGAAGGTGGTGGTGCCCGGTCACGGCCGCGTGACCACGCTGGCCCAGGCACAGAAGGACACCGGCAGTCTGCTCAAGGCCCTGCGCGCCCACATGGGCAAGGCGGTGGAAGCCGGCACGGACATCAGCGCCGCGGTCAGGAGCTTCGACGCCGCCCCCTACCGGCACCTCAAACATGTGGAAGTCTGGCTGCCCCAGCTGGCCAACCGCACTTATCTGGAAATGGAACAGGAGTAAGACATGGACATCAAGGTTCTGGGCACCGGCTGTGCCAACTGCAAGCGGACCGTCGCGCTGGTCGATGACGTGGCGCGCGAAAGCGGCGTGGCTTTTACGCTGGAGAAGGTGGAAGACATTCGCGCCATCATGGGCTACGGTGTCATGTCCACCCCGGCCGTGGTGGTGGACGGCAAGGTGGTGCACGCCGGCGGCGTACCAGCGCGCGAGAAAATTGCTCAGTGGTTTGCCGCCTGATGGGCGATGACCGGCGGTCAACCGATGGCATGCCGTCCCTGGCTGATACGGACAAGGCGCCGATGGGTGCAGGCGCTGCTTTGCTTGCTCTGCGCCATGACCCTGACCCTCACCGGGACGTCGGTCAATGCCGCAACCGCGGCCGGTCCGGGTGCGGCTGCGCCAGTGCTGGAGGTGTTCGTCCGCGCTGACTGCCCGCACTGTGCCGCGGCCAAAGCCTACCTGCCCACCCTGGCTGACCGGCACCCGGGTCTGGTGGTGCTGCTGCGGCCCGTGGATGAAGACCCGGCGGCGCGCGACGAACTCAGCCGTCGGGCGCGGGAGGGCGGGTTCTGGCCGCCCGGCGTGCCGACTTTCTTCTATCAGGGCCGGGTCCTGGTCGGCTTCGCCGATGCGGGCAGCTCCGGGCCGGAGCTTGAGCGGCTGCTGGCACCCCCGGCAGCTCTGCCGGCGGCGGTCAGCCCGGCGCCCGGCCAGCTGGCCGCCGGCCGCTGGGGCCGCCTGAGCCTGTCGGAGCTCGGCTTGCCGCTGTTCACGCTTGCGGTCGGTCTGCTCGATGGCTTCAACCCCTGCGCCATGTGGGTGCTGCTGTTCCTGCTGTCTCTGCTGGTTCACCTGCGGGACCGCCGGCGCATGGCGATGATCGCCGGCACCTTCGTGCTAGTCAGTGGCGCGGTGTATTACGCCTTCCTGGCGGCCTGGCTGAACGTTTTTCTTGCGGTCGGGCTGACCGCTGCCGTGCGAATCGCGCTCGCGCTGGTTGCGCTGGGCATGGCAACGGTGCACCTCAAGGACTTTCTGGTCGGGCTGCGCGGGCCTTCGCTGTCGATTCCGGACACGGCAAAACCTGGGCTGTACGCGCGCATGCGCGCTGTCATGCAGGCGCGATCACTGCCGCTGGCGCTGGCGGGGGTGGCGGCATTGGCCGTTGTGGTCAATTTCATTGAACTGCTGTGTACCGCGGGCCTGCCGGCGATGTACACCGCCATCCTGACCCAGCAGGGGCTGTCCCCGACGGCGCATTACGCCTACCTGGCGCTCTATATCCTGGGTTACATCGCCGACGACAGTCTGATGGTGGCCCTGGCCGTGATCGCCCTGAGCCAGCGCAAACTCGACGAGGGCGCCGGCCGCTGGCTCAAAGGCGTCAGCGGGGTGGTGATGCTGCTGCTCGGGCTGGTGATGCTGCTGCGGCCGCAGTGGCTGCTGTAGGAGGCTGCGGCGGGAGGGCGGCTCGGCGGGTGTTTTTCTTGATATGAAAAACAGAGCGGTAAACGACCGTTTTACGCTGGGTATGGCGGAATTCGACGTGAAATCCGGCCGCCAAGGCCCCGGTGGTGGCTATCCGTCCGTCTGAGCGGGCTGGCGGGCGTTGATCCACGCCACCAGGGACAGCATCACCGGCACCTCCACCAGCACCCCGACCACAGTGGCCAGTGCGGCCCCCGAATGCAGCCCAAACAGCGAAATTGCCACCGCCACCGCCAGTTCGAAAAAATTCGATGTGCCGATCAGGCAGGCCGGCGCGGCGATGCCGTGGGGCAATCTGAGCCAGCGTGCGCCCCACCAGCCGATGAAAAAGATGCCATAGGTCTGGATCAGCAGCGGCACCGCGATGAGGCCGATCACCAGCGGCCGCTGGATGATGGTTTCCGCCTGGAAGCCGAACAGCAGCACCACGGTGGCGATCAGTCCGACAACCGACCAGGGCTTGAGCTGCCGCACAAAAGCGGCCACCGCCGGGTTGCCGCCTTGCCGATGCAATGCCTGGCGCGTCATCACCCCGGCGGCCAGCGGCAGCACCACGTAGAGCACGGTGGACAGCAGCAGCGTCTGCCATGGCACGGTCAGGTCGGTCACGCCGAGCAGCAAGGCGGCGATCGGGGCGAAGGCAAAGACCATGATCAGGTCGTTCACCGACACCTGCACCAGGGTGTAGTTGGGATCACCCCGGGTGAGCTGGCTCCAGACAAACACCATCGCGGTGCAGGGGGCCACGCCCAGCAAGATCATGCCGGCGATGTATTCGCTGGCCGACTGTGGATCGACCCAGTCAGCGAACAGGTAGCGAAAAAACAGCACGCCCAGTGCTGCCATGGTGAAAGGCTTGATCAGCCAGTTGATGACCACGGTCAGCAGCAGACCCTGCGGACGTTTGCCGACGTCACGCACGGCGGCAAAGTCGATCTGGATCATCATCGGGTAGATCATGACCCAGATCAGCACGGCAACCACCAGGTTGACGTGCGCGTACTCCACGGCCGCAAGGGCGGCAAAGGCGCCGGGCGCCAGGAGGCCCAGGCCCACGCCGGCCGCAATGCCCAGGCCGACCCAGACGGTGAGAAAACGCTCGAACAGTCCCATGCGGGCAGCGTACCGGATTTTCAGAGGGTGTCGGGCAGGGCCAGGCCGATTTTCTCGACCTCCTGCGTCAGCGCCAGCCGGCTGAGCTTGTCGATGGGCAGGCACAGCAGCAGCGAAATCCGGCGCGACAAGACCGAGAACGCGTCGGCGAACGCGCGCTGTACCCTGGCATCGTCACCGCGCACGGCAGCCGGGTCCGGTACGCCCCAATGCGCCGAAATCGGCTGACCGGGCCAGACCGGGCAGGCCTCGGCTGCCGCCTGGTCGCAGACGGTGAAGACGAAGTCCATGACCGGGGCCTGCGGCGCAGCAAATTCATCCCAGCTCTTGCTGCGCAGTCCGTCGGTTCGGTAGTGGTTGCGTTGCAGCAGCGCCATGGCGTGGGGGTTGACCTGGCCGACAGCCTGGCTGCCGGCGCTGAAGGCTCGCATGCGCCCGGCGGACTGGGCGTTCATGATGGCTTCGGCCATGATGCTGCGCGCCGAGTTTCCGGTGCACAGAAACAGCACGTTGTGGATCTTGGGGGCGTTCATTCGGTTTCCTTTTTCGGGGGTGAAGGGTTATCGAGGCGCGGAGGCCGGCTGCGCCGCCAGCGTGAGCCGTGTGGGCAATGCCAGCGTCACCAGCCAGCAGACCAGCAACATCAGCGCGGATCCGGTCAGGGCAGCCAGCAGCCCGCCCCATTGGTAGAGCAGTCCCGACAGCAAGGTGCCGATAAACCGGCCCAGCGCGTTCGCGGCGTAATAAAAGCCCACGTCCTCGGCCGCTTTTTCGCTGCCGGCATAGGCCAGGATGAGGTAGGAATGCACCGACGAGTTGATGGCAAAGGCGAAGCCGAACAAGCCCAGCCCGCCGACCACCCACCACTGCAGATTGGGCAACTCCAGCAGCACGGCCGCCGCGATGCCCACCGGAATCAACGCCAGCACCAGCGACCAGGTTCGCGCCGCCGGAACCTCCGCGCTCAGGCCGTCTGGGCTGCGCCGCACGATGTTGGGCGCCAGCGCCTGCACCAGGCCGTAGCCGATGGTCCAGGCCGCCAGAAAGCCGCCCACCATGGTGAAAGTCCAGCCTTGGGAGTACAGGAACACCGGCACCCCGACCACAAACCAGACGTCGCGCGCACCAAACAGTGCCACCCGTGCGGCGGCGAGGTAGTTGATGCCGGCGCTCTTGGCAAACAGTTCCCTGGCAGACTTCGACGCCTTCGCCTTGCCCATCATCGAGGGTACGGACAGCACCACCCCGGCGAGCACCAGCAACAGCAGCCCGGCCATGGCCCAGAGCGAATGCTGAAAGCCCAGTGTCTGCAGCATCACGCCACCGAGAAAAAAGCCCAGACCCTTCATGGCATTTTTGCTGCCGGTGAACCAGGCCACCCACTTGAAGAGCTGGTTGTTGCCGCCGTCTTGGGCCTTGGCCTGTGTCTGGGTGATCTTGATCGCCGACTTGCTGGCCGTTTTGGTCAGGTCCTTGGCCACACCGCAGATGCCCTGCGCCAGCACCACCCAGGCCACCGACATCGCCGCCGTCCAGGCCGGGTTGAGCAGCGAGAGCAGGGTGAAACCGGTGATCTGCGTGACCAGACCCACGGTCAGCATGCGCTGGATGCCGTAGCGCGTGGCGAGCCAGCCGCCGATCAGGTTGGCCAGCACGCCGGCCGCTTCGTAAAGCAGAAACAGGAAGGCCAGCGTGAAGGGCGAATATCCCAGCTTGTAGAAATGCAGCAGCACCAGCATGCGCAGTGCGCCGTCGGTGAGCGTGAAGCCCCAATAGGCGGCCGTGACGATGGCGTAGTTGCGCACCGCGTGACCCGCGCTGGCGCCTGGGGGCGGCGTCGTGGCAGTCATCAGATCCCGGCGGTCTGCAGATGGCAGGCCAGATCGACCATGCGGGTGGCGTAGCCCATTTCGTTGTCGTACCAGGCATAGACCTTGAGCAGCGTGCCGTCGGTCACCATGGTGGACAAGCCATCGACGATGGAACTGCGCGTGTCGCGGGCGTAATCGGCGCTGACCAGCGGGCGGGACTCGTAGCCCAGAATGCCGGCCAGCGGTCCGTTCGCGGCGGCTTCAAACAGCGCGTTCACTTCCTCGGCCGTCGTGGCCCGGTGGAGTTCGAACACACAGTCGGTCAGCGAGGCGTTGAGCGCCGGCACCCGCACCGCGTGGCCATTGAGTTTGCCCTTGAGCTCCGGATAGATCAGCGCAATGGCGGTGGCGCTGCCGGTGGTGGTGGGCGCCATGTTCACCATGGCACTGCGGGCGCGGCGAAGGTCTTTGTGCGGCGCGTCCACCACCAGGTTGGTGTTGGTGGGGTTGTGCAGGGTGGTGATCTGGCCGTGGCGGATGCCGATGGCTTCGTGCACCACCTTCACCACCGGGGCCAGGCAGTTGGTGGTGCAGCTGGCGGCAGTGACGATGCGGTCGCGCGCCGGGTTATACAGATGCTCGTTGACGCCGACCACGATGTTCAGCACATCACCCACCTTCACCGGTGCGGCCACGATCACGCGCTTGGCACCCCGGTCCAGGTGGCCTTGCAGGGTCTCGGGCGTGAGGAACTTGCCGGTGCATTCCAGCACCACATCCACGCCCAGATCGCCCCAGGGGATCTCGCCCGCGGTGGCATGTTCGCTGAACGACAGGCGGCGCCCGTCGATGCCAATGGCGTCACTGCCCTCGGCGGCAATACTGGCGCGCCATTTGCCTTGCACTGTGTCAAACGCCAGCAGGTGGGCGGTGGCGGCGGCGCCACCCTTGATTTCATTGAGGTGGACCACCTCCAGGCGGTTGCCCGCGCGCGGATCGGAGGCTTCCCGCTCGATGGCGCCACAGGCCGCGCGGAGGGCCAGTCGTCCCATGCGGCCCATGCCGTTGATACCCACTTTCATGGTGTTGACTCGCTATATGTTCAATGAAAATTGAATTGTCAGCCGGGCATGTGACAGTGGTGTGACAGAAATGCGGTGGTTCGCGCGGGTCGGCGAACCGAACCGGCCGCCCTTGTGCTTACCCGCAGCAGCGTGACTGGGCTCGGTCCAACGGTGTGGCGCTGGGCGCGCAGCAGGTCTGCGCTGTCGACGACGGGGCTGTCACGGGTGTGCAGCAGGCGCTGGCCGAGGTCGAGCCGGGGCCTTCACGGAAGACCGGGATGCTGTCGAGTGTCTGGAACTGCTCCCAGGCGATACCTTGGGGGTCGGTCACCCAGTATTTGTCGCTACGGGCGTAGCAGCAGGTGGTTTCACCTTCGTCCAGCAAAGCCAGGTCGGCGGCGCGGGCGCCCGCCTTGAGGGCCTGCAGGTCATCGGCGGAATCGACCTGCAGGCCCAGATGGTCCAGCCCGGTGCTTGCGCCACGGGTGGAGATGGCAAAGTTGACGGGTGGGTCTGCCAGCATCCATTTGGCGTAGTCGGTTTCGGTGCGGGTGGGCTCCTGGCCAAACAGGGCGCTGTAGAAGCTGATGTTTTTTGCCAGGTCGGTCACATGCAGATGGACGTGAAAACGCTTCATGGGGGACTCCAGTGGGTGAGGGGTGTGAGTGGGCGAAGGGGCGGCAATCAGCACGTACTGCATGCCGGCGCGGGAGCCACGGCGCAGGCGCTGCCTTCGCAGCAGTTGCGCGTCAGGTAATCCAGCAGTTCGCGCATGCGGGAGAACTCGGCGCGATAGATCAGGTTGCGTCCTCGGGCTTCGGTGCTGACCAGGCCGCAATGGGCCAGTTCCTTCAGGTGAAAGGACAGGGCGCTGGGCGCCAGTTCGAGTGTGGTCGACAAGGCGCCCGGCGTCAGCCCCTGCGGTCCGGCAACGACCAGGGCCCGAAAAGCGCGAAGCCGGTGCGGCTGCGCCAGGGCCGCCAGCGCATGCAGAACACGGTTTTCCGATTCGGCGTCGTGATCGACGCTCGGAGAGTCTGGTGAGGCGAGGTTCATGCTTCAATCTTACAAGAAATATTGAAATATAGCGAATTCCCCGCACCGACGTGGGCCCTGGCGATTCAATAGGTATAGCAAGAAACGACGTTTTCACGCTGGGTATCGGTATAAATCGTTTCACAAATTCGACTTGATGCTGCCATGAAGCCGTCACCGTCGCTTGGGAAGCTCCACGCATCTCAGCAATCAGGAGCAAAACCATGAAAGAACTGCCAAATCCGACCTTTGCCTTGTCGCCGGTCGCCTTGCCACGGGGGTCACTTCATCCGGGGGGCATCGAGATGGGCGCGCAGCAGCCTGGTCAGAGCGCGCGCGGCGGCCTTTCAGTGGCGTGGGCGCGCCACCAGGACGAGGTCCGGGCCGCACAACGGCTGAGATACGCGGTGTTTGCCGGCGAAATGGGAGCGCGTCTGCCGGCCACGATTCCCGGCCATGACATCGACCTGTTTGACGACTTCTGTGAGCACCTTCTGGTGCGCGATGAAACCTCGGGCGAGGTGATCGGAACCTACCGCGTTCTCACCCCGGTGCAGGCCCGGCGCGTGGGCAGCACCTACAGCGACACCGAATTCGATCTGACGCGCCTGCGCAGCCTGCGTCCGCGCATGGTCGAACTCGGTCGAAGCTGCGTTCACGCCGACTTCCGCCACGGCGGGGTGATCATGGCGTTGTGGACCGCGCTCGGCGAATTCATGGTGCGCAACGATCTGGACACCATGATCGGCTGCGCGAGCATTCCGATGATGCACAACGGAGTGCTCAATGGCGATGCCGCTGCAAGCATCTGGCGTCAGGTCAGCCAGACCCATCTGGCGCCCATCGAGCACCGCGTTTTGCCCCGGCTGCCGTTGCCGGTGGAGCAGCTCGATGGCAGTCTGTCCATTGAGCCGCCGGCGCTGATCAAAGGCTATCTGCGCTTGGGTGCCAAGGTGCTCGGTGCGCCGGCCTGGGATCCAGACTTCAACTCGGCCGACTTGCCCATCCTCATGCGCTTGCAAGACCTGCATCCACGCTATCGCAAGCACTTCCTGGGGGGCGTGTGAGCCTGACGCAGGGTGTGTCTGGTGCTGTGCTGTGGCGCACCAACATGCCGTCGCCCGCAGCCGGACCGGCGGCCGTCACGGCGGGCTGGTCCGGCCAGAGCCCGCAATCGGAGGACGAGGAAGCGGAGCGCGGTGACCGCCGCGTGCGCGCGGTATTCATTTCAGACCTGCATCTGGGCACCCCGGGTTGCCAGGCGGGCGCGCTGCTGGAGTTCCTCAAGGCCTATCCCAGTGACACCTTGTACCTGGTGGGCGACATCATTGACGGCTGGCAACTCAAGCGGCGCTGGTTCTGGCCGCAAACGCACAACGATGTGGTCCAGAAGGTGTTGCGTCAGGCCCGCAAAGGCTGTCGGGTGGTTTTCGTTCCGGGCAACCATGACGAGTTTGCCCGCGCTTTCGTCGGCCATTCGTTCGGAGGGGTCGAAGTGGTGGCTGATGCGGTGCACACCACCGCCGATGGCCGGCGCCTGTGGGTCATCCACGGGGACCAGTTCGACGGCGTGGTGCAATGCGCTCGCTGGCTGGCGGTGGTGGGTGACAACCTCTACGAGTTCACACTCCGCCTGAACCGGCACCTCAACCGCTGGCGCACCCGGATGGGGCTGCCATACTGGTCGCTGTCGGCCTATCTCAAGCACAAGGTGAAAAAAGCCATCAATTACGTGACGTCGTTCGAGGAGGCGGTCGCCCACGAGGCGCGTCGCCAGGGACTGGACGGCGTGGTCTGTGGCCATATTCACCGCGCCGAAATGCGCCTCATCGGTGGCGTGCTCTATTGCAATGACGGCGACTGGGTCGAAAGCCGAACGGCACTGGTCGAGCATCGCGACGGGCGACTTGAAGTCGTGCACTGGGGCGTGAACTCTACCGGTATCGCAAGGTCGGAAACCCGTTCGGACCCGGTTTCCGTGACCCTGCCATGAGGATCGCACTGATCACCGATGCGTGGACGCCCCAGGTCAACGGCGTCGTGACGACCCTGGTCGAACTGGTTCCCGAGCTGTTGTCGCGGGGTCACGAGGTGTTGGTTCAGCATCCGGGCCTGTACCGCACACGGCCCTGCCCGGGCTACCCTGGTATTGATCTGGCGGTCCGTCCGGCCCGTGCGCTTGCTGCGGCGCTGGATCGCTTTGTACCGGATGCCGTACATATCGCCACGGAGGGTCCGCTGGGCTGGGCGGCACGCCGATACTGCCAGCGTGGTGGCTTGGCCTTCAGTACCGCATTTCACACCAAGTTTCCGGAGATTCTCCAGTCTGCGACCGGGCTGCCACTGGGGCTGGGTTATGCGGTTTTCCGGCATTTCCACCGGCCGGCGTCTGCGGTGATGTTGCCGACCCAAGGCGTGTTGCGCATGCTGGACGCGCGTGGTTTTCGCAATCTGCGCGGCTGGACCCACGGTGTGGACACCCGCCTGTTCCGGTACGTGGACTACCCGGTCCGCTTTGACGGGTTGGGGGACCTTCCGCGGCCCGTGTCGCTGTACGTCGGGCGGGTGTCGTACGAGAAGAATATCGAGGCTTTTCTGGCCCTCAACGTGCCGGGAACCAAGGTGGTCTGTGGGGTCGGCCCCGTGCTCGATAGCCTGCGCGAGCGACATCCGCAGGTGCGATGGCTGGGCGTGTTGCCCCGCGAGGAACTGGCCCGCCTGTATGCGAGCGCGGACGTTTTCGTGTTTCCCAGCCGCGCCGACACCTTCGGGCTGGTGATGCTGGAAGCGATGGCCACCGGGACCCCCGTTGCGGCGTTTCCGGTGGACGGGCCCACGGAAGTTCTGGGTGCGCCGGACGGCGTGCGGGGTGGGGCGCTGCACACCGATCTGGGTGTTGCGTGGGAGCGCGCCAGGCGGGTGCCACGGTCGCAAGCCCGGGCCCGGGCACTGGATTTCAGCTGGTCGGAAACCGCCCGCCTGTTCGAGTCCCATCTTGTGCCCGCTCGCGCACGATCGGCCCATGGCATGACCTGTGTCATGAAACATTCACGGGAATAATCAACAATTTGTCATGAAATCGAAACGTTTTCGCTGTTCATGACTGAAAACACGTTGCTCAAGCCCTCGACGGGCACCTTGCCTCTTCTGGACCGGGACCACAGCATCCTGGCCTTCAATGCGCGCGTGCTCGATTCGGCCCGGCGCGAGGACGTGCCGCTGCTTGAGCGCCTGCGTTACCTGTGCATCGTTTCGTCCAACCTGGATGAGTTCTTCGAAGTTCGTGTCGAGCCGCATCTGGAGGCCGCGCAAGCCGGCGACAACAAGGGCCTGTACAGCGTGGAGAGTTTTGAAGCCTTGATGGCGGCCGCCCGTCGCCTGGTGGATCAGCAGTACGCGCTCTACAACGATCAGTTGCTCCCCGCCTTCGAGCGGGAGGGGATGCAGGTCATTGCCCACGGTGAGCGAACGCCGGCACAGCGGCGATGGGTTCATGAATATTTCGATCGCGAAGTCCGGCCCATCCTGGTGCCGGTCGCCCTGGACCCGGCCCATCCGTTCCCGCGCGTTGCGAACAAATCGCTCAATTTCATTGCGCGCCTTGCCGGGCAGGACGCTTTTGGGCGTGCCAATGAAATAGCGATCGTCAAGGTTCCTCGGGTGTTGCCGCGCCTGATCCGTATGCCCGATCGGGTCAGTGGGGGACGACAAGTCTTTGTGTCCTTGTCCAGCGTGATCCGTGCGCATCTGGCCGACCTTTTCCCAGGGCGCGACGTGGGTCAGTTTTCACAATTTCGTGTGACTCGCCATTCGGACCTGTCGGTCGATGAAGATGATGTGGAAAACCTTCGCACGGCCCTTCGGCAGGGACTGGTGCAACGCCACTACGGGCAGGCGGTCCGACTGGAGGTCTCAGCCGGTTGTTCCGACTTCCTGGCTGACTTTCTGTTGCGGGAATTCGGATTGCCCCCGGTCGCCCTGTTTCGGGTACCCGGTCCGGTCAACCTGGCACGGCTGACCCAGCTGATTGACCTGGCCGGACGGGCCGACCTGCTGTATCCCACCTATCGCCCCGCCGAGATCCCGGGGCGCCGGCGGGGTGAGTCGGTTTTTGACCGACTCCAATCGGGTGACGTGCTGGTCCACCAGCCGTTTGAGAGTTTCGATGCGGTGCTCGATTTCCTGCGCGAAGCCGTCAACGACAGTGCGGTGCTGGCCATCAAGCAGACGATCTACCGCACGGGCAATGACGCCGCGATGATGGACCTCCTTCGCGAAGCCGTTCGCCGCGGGAAAGAGGTGACGGTGGTTGTGGAGCTCAAGGCGCGTTTCGACGAAGAGGCCAACATCAACTGGGCAGAACAGCTGGAAGCGATCGGTGCCCAGGTGGTTTACGGCGTGGTCGGACTCAAGACCCACGCCAAGATGCTGCTGGTCACACGCCGCGAGGGGCGGTCCTGGCGGCGATATGGTCATCTCTCCACCGGCAATTACAACCCCCGTACGGCACGGCTGTATACCGACTTCAGCGTGCTCACGGCCGACGCGCGCCTGACGACGGACATGGATCACCTGTTCGTTCATCTGGCCAGCCAGAGCCGCTTGCCCCGCATGCAGCGGTTACTGGTGGCACCGTTTGCCTTGCAACGCCGGTTGATCGGCCTGATCGACGCCGCCGGCCGCGCCGCAGCCGCGGGTGGGGAAGGGCGGGTGATTGCCAAGATGAACGCGCTGACGGATCTGGCGCTGATTGACGCGCTGGTGCGGGCCGGTCGACGGGGCGCGCGCATCGACCTGATCGTGCGTGGTGCCTGCATGTTGCCCGCGGGGGTGCCCGGACAGACCGAAAACATCCGGGTTCGTTCGGTTATCGGGCGCTTTCTGGAGCACACACGGGTTTTCTATTTCCGCGTCGGTGAACGTGAGGACCTGTATCTGTCGAGCGCCGACTGGATGAACCGCAACATGTTGCGCCGTATCGAACTGGCATGGCCGGTCACCGACCCGCTGCTGCGCCAGCGCATCATCGAAGAGGGGCTCTCCGCCTATCTGCACGATGGTCTTGACGCGTGGGAACTGGAGCCTGATGGCAGCTACCGGCGTTTGCAGCGGACGGGCGGTGCATCAGCCCAGCAGGCGCTCATTGCGCGGTATGGCAATCAGCCAAAAAACGGGAGTGATTGAGATGGATCTGATTCTCTGGCGCCACGCCGAAGCCGACGAGGCAGAGGGCGACACAGACGACCTGAGCCGGGCCTTGACTGCACGCGGCGAAAAGCAGGCCGCCCGCATGGCGGCCTGGCTGGATCGCCAGTTGCCCGAAGCCACCCGTGTCATGGCCAGTCCTGCGCGTCGCACCGAGCAGACGGCGCGGGCGCTGGGGCGCAAGTTCAAATTGCGGGAAGAGCTCAAACCCGGCGGCACACCGCAAGAGCTGTTGCAGCTGGCAATGTGGCCAAGCAGTCGCATGCCTGTCCTGGTTGTAGGCCACCAGCCCACATTGGGGCAAACCATTGCGCAGCTGCTGAAAATGCACGACAGCGAGTGCGCCGTGCGTAAAGGCGCCGTTTGGTGGCTACGCGGACGCGAGCGCGACGGTGTGTTCCAGACGGTGGTCCTGACCGTTCAGGCGCCCGAACTGCTCTGATCAGTCCTTGCGCGGGCGGCCGGTCTTGATGGCCGGCAAACTGTCGAGTGCCGCGAGGAAATTTGCCGCATTCATTGCCTCCAGAGCCTTGATGCCGGCGCGTAGCAACTCGCTCTTTTTGGTCGGGCGGGCGAGTTCGTTCGCACGCTGTTTCAGGAACGCCAGGCTGGCGTATTCCGCCTTTGGCATGGCGAAGCTGTCACGAACCAGTTTGGTCTTGCGAGCTTTCTCGGCGTCTTTTGGCGGGGACAGTTTCGTTCCGGTGCCGGCAAGGGCCGTTCGCACGGACTTGTCTGCAGCCGGCTTTTTCGGGGCGCTTTTCGCCGCTGGTTTCACGGGTTTCGCCTCCGGGGCCGAAGGTGCGGCGGCTGCCGCGGTTGCCGCAACCGCTGGCTGCGTTGCCGCCTTCGTGACCTTGGCGGGCGCCACTTTGGGCGCTGGGGAAAGGGACTTGAGCGGTTCCGGCGCCGCGACGGAGGCTCCGCTTGTGGAGCTTGCCGTTGCCGCGGCGACTGTGCTGGTGCTTGTGATCGGGGCCTTTTTGCTTGCCATGGGGGAGTCCTTGAAAACGATATAAACAGTTTATACCGTTTTCGGGCGCGCAAGTGCAGCCCCTTCAGGCATCAACTCTCCCGGAAGGTGAAACTCCAGGGGGTTTTTTGCCAGGCGACCATTTCTTCGCGCAGCAAGTGGGCAGACTGTGGGTAGCTGGCCGCCCAGCCTTTGCGGCCGGTGAGCTCGAAGCCGCGGCTCGATTGCGGATCGGGTGCCAGTTTGAGGCCGCGCAGGTCGGGGTCGCGTCGCGCGTGGCACAGGACAACGGCCAGGCGCAGGCATAGCAACTGCCGCGCGAAACCCTCGTCTTCGAAGTCAACGTCCAGCTTGCGCAGTTTGCCGCGATGCCCAAGCACCAGAAGGCTCAGACGGTGCAGTTCCGCCATCGAGAACCCCGGCGTGTCGGCATGGTCGAGGATGTATGCCCCATGTTTGTGATAGTCGGCATGGGCAATATGGGTACCGATTTCGTGCAACTGACCAGCCCAGGCCAGTTTTCGCGCGGCCCGTCCATTGGTGCCGTCCGGGGCCGTGCCCTGCAACTGCCGCAGGAACGAAACTGCAACCCGGCTGACCCGGGTCGACTGGGTGGCGTCCACCTCGTAGCGGACGGCCAGGCGATCGACACTGGCGGCACGGATGTCTGTTTGTTCGCTTTCGCGGTCAAGAAGGTCATACAGTACGCCCTGACGCAAGGCGCCCAGTGCGGCGTTCATCCGGCGAATGCCGAGCAGGTCGAACACGGCACGCAGCACACTGACGCCACCGCCCAGCACAGCCCGCCGGTCTTCCTTCAGGCCCTCCAGGCGCAGGCTGTCGGCGTGGCGCGCTCTGAGCATGGTTTCCAGCAGCCAGTCGAGCCCCTCGAGGGTGACACTGCCCGCTGGCCAGCCGGCAGCGGTCAGAATGTCCATGACTGCGCCAATGGTGCCCGATGAGCCATAGGCGACGTCCCAGGTATCGGGCCGGTAGGTGTTCAGGGCTTCATCCAGCACCGCCTTGGCGGCAATTTCCGCCAACTGGAACGCCATGGGGGTAAAAAGGCCCTCGGGGAAATACTTCATCGACCAGGCGACGCTGCCCACGCGGTAGGACTCCATCACGTGGGCGTCGAAACTGCGGCCCAGGATGAGTTCGGTCGATCGCCCGCCAATATCGACGACCAGACGTCGCTCGTCAGATTGCGGCAGCAAGTGCGAGACACCCAGGTAAATCAGCCGGGCCTCTTCCCGGCCTGAAATGACGCTGATCGGGAAACCGAGAATTTCGCTGCCACGTTCAATGAAAAGGTCACGGTTGCGGGCCTCGCGCAGTGTCTGTGTTGCGACCGCCCGCACATGGGAGCGGTCGAATTCCCGCAGTCGCTCGCCGAAGCGGGCCAGACAGTCCCAACCGCGCTGCATCGCCTGGGCGGTCAGGTTCCGTTCGGCGTCAAGACCATTGCCTTGTCGCACCGTCTCCTTCAGGTACTCGGTACGGTGAATATGCCCGCGGTCGTATCGGCCGATTTCGAGGCGAAAACTGTTGGAACCGAGGTCGACCGAGGCCAGGCGGGTGCCGTTGAGCATGACAGAGCAAATGGTTGCAGACGAAAGGATCATCCGGTTTTGTGAGGCGGCGGGGCATGCGCGGTGAGATCGCGTTTTCCGAACCTGCGGATGACCTGCACCGCATCATATGGCAGTCGGATGACAGTAAGGTGACAGTTGATGTTCCGGCGCCCGCTTGTCCCGACGAAACGGTTGTCAGCTCTGGGCAGTCAAAGTCCTGTCACATGTATGTCATATTCGAAACCTACAGTGCGTTCATTCCAACCAACCCTGTGAAAGGTTCTCGATGAAACGCACTTTCCTGAAAACCATTGCCGCCGCCGCCCTGACCACCGTAACGCTGGGTTTCAGCGGTGTTGCCATGGCCGCCGACATCACGGGCGCGGGCGCCACCTTCCCGTTCCCGATTTATGCCAAGTGGGCCGAGGCTTACAAGAAGGAAACCGGCACCGGCCTGAACTACCAGTCGATCGGTTCGAGTGGTGGCATTCGCCAGATTCGCGCCAAGACGGTCGCATTTGGCGCCACGGATGCCCCGGTCTCCGGAGCGGATCTGGACAAGGACGGCATGGTCCAGTTTCCCGCCATCATTGGTGGCACCGTGCCGGTGATCAACCTCGACGGATTCAAGAGCGGTGAACTGCGGGTTACCGGCCCGGTTCTCGCCGAAATGTTTCTGGGAACGATCAGCAAGTGGAACGATCCGAAGCTGGCGGCGCTGAATCCGGGCAAAAAGCTGCCGGACCAGACCATTACCGTAGTACACCGCGCGGACGGTTCGGGCACAACGTTCAACTGGACCGACTACCTCAGCTCGGTGAGCAAGGATTGGGCCGACAAGGTGGGCAAAGGTGCCGCCGTGAAGTGGCCCGCTCCCACCTCCGTGGGTGGCAAAGGCAATGAAGGTGTGGCGGCCAACGTCAGCCGAACCAAAGGTGCCTTGGGTTATGTCGAGTACGCCTATGCCAAGAAGAACAACATCCCGGTGCTGGCCCTGGAGAACAAGGACGGCAAATTCGTTCTGCCCGATGACCTGACCTTTGCCGCAGCTGCGGCCGGTGCCAACTGGTTCAGCGTGCCGGGCATGGGGATTTCGCTGGTCAACCAGCCGGGCGCCAACGCCTATCCGGTCGTGACCGCTTCTTTCATCCTGATGTACAAGGAACCGGCGAACAAAGCCGAGAGCGCGGAAGTGCTGAAGTTCTTCGACTGGGCATTCAAGAACGGCAAAGGTCTGGCGACGGAACTGGACTATGTCCCGCTGCCTGACGCCTTGACCAGCCAGATTCGTCAGCGTGTCTGGTCTCAGATCAATACGAAATAAAGCGCCAGCGCCGGCGCGGGGCGCCGGCCTGTCGACGGGCCAAGTCGGGTAAGCCGAAGCGGCCTGTCGGCACCCTTTTTATAAGATCGGGAGATTCCGATGCCCGTGACAGCTACCATGAACCCAGCCGCCCAATCTTCTTCGAGTGAACTGCCCAGTGCCAACATGGTTGCGGTCGCCCGCAAGCAGCGCCTGCAGGATGCGATTTTTCATCGCCTGACCCAGTTCTTCTCGCTCCTGGTTCTCGCTGCTCTTGCGGGCATCATCGTTTCGCTGTTCATCAATGCCTGGCCGACATTCGCCAAATTCGGCGCCAAATTCCTGTGGTACGTCGAGTGGGACATCGTCAACGAGGAGTTCGGCGCGGCCATCGCTATCGTCGGAACCGTTGTGAGCGCGAGCATCGCGCTCTTGATCGCGGTGCCGCTGGCATTCGGCATCGCTTTTTTCCTGACCGAAACCTGTCCGGTCTGGTTGCGTCGTCCATTGGGTACGGCGATCGAACTGCTGGCCGCCGTGCCGTCCATCATCTATGGCATGTTTGGCCTTTTCGTGTTTGCACCGATCTATGCGGACTACCTGCAGGTGCCACTGCAGTCGGTGCTGGGTGGCATGCCGCTGGTCGGGTGGTTGTTCGGCGGCGCGACAAACGGTCTGGGCATTTTGGCTGCGGGCATCATCCTGGCGTTCATGGTTCTGCCCTTTATCGCAGCGGTTATGCGCGATGTTTTCGAGATCACGCCGCCGATCCTGCGTGAGTCGGCCTATGGTCTGGGATGCACCACCTGGGAGGTGGTGCGCAAGGTGGTCCTTCCCTATACCCAGAAGGGCGTGATTGGCGGCATCATGCTGGGTCTCGGGCGGGCCCTGGGGGAAACCATGGCGGTCACGTTCGTGATCGGTAACGCGAACCGGATGCCGACGTCCCTGTTTTCCCCCGGTACGTCGATTGCCTCGGTGCTCGCCAACGAATTCGGCGAGGCGCAGGCTCTGCACTTCAACACGTTGTTTGCCCTCGGCTTCCTGCTCTTCGTCATCACGTTTGTCGTCCTCGCGGCGGCGAAATGGATGATCGTCCGCGCGGAACGGGCCAAGGGCACCTGATACTTTGCGCACCTCAACACCACCAACCGAATCGTGGCAGGCCCCGACATGACTGAAAACATTACTCCTCTTTATATCCGTCGGCGACGCGCCAACATCATCGGAACCTCCATGTCCATGGTGGCGATGGTTATGGGCTTGTTCGCCTTGCTCTGGATTCTTTTTGTGTTGCTTTCCAATGGGATCGCCGCTCTGGATTTCAACATGTTCACCAAGGACACACCGGCACCCGGAACCGAAGGGGGGGGCTTGCGCAACGCGATCGTCGGCAGTCTGATGATCGTCGGCTTGTCCGTTTTGGTGTCGACACCGATCGGAATCCTGGCCGGCGTCTACCTTACCGAGTTTGGCGACACGAGCAAGACCGCCGAATTCACGCGGTTCATTACTGACATCATGCTTTCGGCGCCTTCGATTGTCCTGGGTCTTTTTGTCTACGCCATTGCGGTGGCGACTGTCGGCAATTTTTCCGGCTACGCGGGAAGTCTGGCGCTTTCGCTGATTGCCATTCCGGTTGTGATGCGGACCACCGAAAACATGCTGCGGCTGGTTCCGGGCAGCCTGCGCGAGGCGGCTTTTGCGCTGGGCGCGCCGCGCTGGAAAGTGTCGACCATGGTGACGCTTCGCGCCGCCAAGAGTGGAGTGATCACAGGCGTTCTCCTCGCCGTCGCGCGCATCAGCGGCGAAACCGCACCGCTGCTGTTCACGGCGCTGAACAACCAGTTCTTCAGCACCGATATGGAACGCCCGATGGCCAATTTGCCGGTCGTCATTTTCCAGTTCGCCATGAGTCCGTACGACAACTGGATCCGGCTTGCCTGGGGTGGTGCGCTGCTGATTACCCTGGCAGTGCTATTGCTCAATATTCTGGCCCGCGTGTTCTTCCGCGAAAAAGTGGGCAGCTGAAACCCAACGAAACTGATTGAGGAAAAACATGACTGATTCGAGCTTGGCTCCCGCTGCGGTGGCCCAAAAGAACGCCATCGAGGTGCGCAACCTCAATTTTTTCTATGGCAAATTCCAAGGCCTGCGCGACGTGACCATGGACATCGCCGAACGCAAAGTCACGGCCTTCATCGGTCCGTCCGGTTGTGGCAAATCGACCCTTTTGCGAACACTCAACCGGATGTACAGCCTTTACCCTGGGCAGCGTGCTGAGGGGGAGATCAACTTTTACGGGCAGAACATCCTGGACTCCAAGCAGGATTTGAACCTGCTGCGCGCCCGTATTGGCATGGTGTTTCAGAAGCCCACTCCGTTCCCGATGACGATTTACGACAACATCGCGTTTGGGGTGAAACTCTACGAAAACCTGAGTAAGTCCGACATGGACGACCGGGTCGAGTGGGCGCTGTCCAAGGCGGCGCTGTGGAACGAAGTCAAGGACAAGCTGGGCCAGAACGGCATGAGCCTGTCCGGTGGCCAGCAGCAGCGGCTGTGCATCGCCCGCAGCGTTGCGGTCAAGCCCTCCGTGCTCCTGCTCGACGAGCCCACTTCGGCGCTGGACCCGATCTCGACCGGCAAAGTCGAAGAACTTGTCCATGAGCTCAAGCAGGACTACACGATTGCCATCGTGACCCACAACATGCAGCAGGCTGCCCGTTGCAGCGATTTCACGGCGTACATGTACCTGGGCGAACTGATCGAGTTCGGCGAAACCGAGCAGATATTCTTCAAGCCCAAGCGCACCGAGACGGAAGACTACATCACAGGAAGGTTCGGCTGACCATGAGCGAGAAACACATATCGAGCCAGTTTGATCTGGAACTGAACACCGCCTCGGCCCGTCTCATGGAAATGGGCGGTTTGGTCGAGTCACAGTTGCGGCTGGCGATTTATGCCCTGGGTCAGTTTCATCAGGAAGCTGCCGACGAGGTGCTGGAGATCGAAACCCGCGTCAACTCGCTGGAAATCGAGATCGACCGCGAAATATCTTCCATCATCGGCCGGCGCCAACCCACGGCGCGAGACCTGCGTTTGCTTATTGCGGTCTCCAAAGCGACGGCCAATCTTGAACGGGCGGGAGACGAGGCCTCGCGAATCGCGCGGATGGTCAAGTCGATCACGGCCCATGGGGCACCGCGCAGCCTCCCGGCTTCGGAACTCCGGGTGGCCGGGGATCTGGCGACTGCCCTGTTGCGCAAAGCGCTTGATGCCTTCGCGCGACTGGACGTGCAAGCTGCCGTTGCCATCATCAAGGAGGACTCTGCCATTGATGAAGAGTTCAACGGCTTTCTGCGCAAGCTGATTACCTACATGATGGAAGACCCGCGCACGATTTCCCAAAGTCTGGATCTCCTGTTCATCGCCAAGGCGATCGAACGCATCGGCGACCATGCCAAGAACCTTGGCGAGCAGATCATCTACATCACCCGGGGTACGGATGTCCGTCACGTACCGCTGGAAGCAGTGGAAAGTGCGGCTCGATGAGAAGTCAGCCTCGCGTCCTGGTTGTTGAGGACGAGCCGGCGATAGCCGAACTCATAGCAGTCAACTTGCGGCACAACGGGTTTGCGCCGATCTGGGCGGTCGACGGAGATTCCGCGCAGCGGGAACTTGATGCGGTCTTGCCTGACGTGATCTTGCTTGACTGGATGATGCCCGGTGAGAGCGGGCTGACGCTGGCCAGACGCTGGCGGGCGGACGCGCGGACCAAATCCATCCCGATTCTGATGCTGACTGCTCGGGGCGATGAGGCCGACCGCGTCGCGGGTCTGGATGCCGGTGCGGACGACTACATCACCAAGCCTTTCTCCACCAAGGAAATGCTGGCTCGCATACGCGCGGTGTTGCGACGGCGAACGCCGGAGCAAGCGGGCGAGGCGCTCTCCGTGGGCGACCTGGTTCTCGATCCGGCCACCTACCGGGTTAGCTGGCAGGGACAGCCACTCAAGCTCGGTCCGACCGAATTCAAGTTGCTGCAGTACCTGATGACCCATGTGGAACGGGTGCATAGCCGAGGGCAGTTGCTGGATCGGGTCTGGGGCGACCATGTCTTCATAGAAGAACGTACGGTCGATGTGCATGTCAAGCGCCTTCGCGAGTCGCTGGGGATAGCCGGAGCGATGGTGGAAACGGTTCGGGGTGCTGGCTACCGGCTGACGGCGCAACCGTTGGCCACCGGGCGTGCACCAGGCCAGGTAGCTTGATTTCAGCCGCCCATCGCTCGGCGACAATTGCCCTATGACCTTTCGTCTTTCCAGCTACATGCTGGCGCTTCTGTGTGCCGCTGGAATAGGCTGGAGCCTGCGTGAATGGCCCGGGGCGCTGGTCGGTGTTGCGCTTGGCGGCATGTTGTGGGTTCTGATCGACCTGCGTCGCGGAATGCGGTTTGTCGAATGGATGCGCACCGGAGGCCTTGAGCGCCCCCCCGCGATGGGTGGTCTATGGGGGGAGGCCTGCGATCGTGCAGGTCGAACCATCCGCCTCAAAGACCAGCAGGCAATGGAACATGAAACGCGCCTGTCCGAGTTCCTTGCCGCGATCCAGGGGTCGCCCAATGGTGTCGTTTTGCTTGGCCCGGACGATTCGATCGAGTGGTGCAATCAGACCGCCGCAGACCATTTTGGTCTGGATCCGGCGCGTGACTATCGGCAGCTGATCGGCTACATCGTACGGGACCCGGCGTTTACCTCGTACAACGCCAGTCAACATTACGAACATGAGGTTTTCATGCCCGGGCGTCAGGATCTGCCCGGCCGGCCGGTCAAGCTGGCTGTGCGCATTCACGCCTATGCAAAAGGACGCAAGCTTTTGTTGTCGCGCGATGTCACGGCTGTTGCGCAGGCCGAGGCGATGCGCCGCGACTTTGTTGCCAACGTATCCCATGAGATTCGCACTCCCCTGACCGTGCTGGCGGGATTCATCGAGACGATGCAGTCGGTACCACTTGATGCTGCAGAGCAGGCCCGGTACCTGGATCTGATGTCGACGCAGGCCCACCGTATGACGACGCTGGTCAACGATCTTTTGACCTTGTCTCGCCTGGAAGGCAGTCCGCCCCCGGGGACGACCGACTGGACACCCCTCGCGGAGCTGGTGTCGCATGCGGAGGAGGAAGGTCGGGGGCTCTCCCGGGTACTGCATGGCGAGACTCAGGGGGTTGAGCAGCAGCTCGTCTTCGATGCGCCACCACCTGTCATGCTCGGCGGGTCTTTGACCGAAATCCGCAGCGCCATCTCCAATCTGATCAGCAATGCGGTGCGCTATACCCCTGCTGGTGGCTCGATCCGGGCGTCCTGGCAATACCTGCCCGACGGGCGTCTTGAATTCTCCGTAACCGATTCAGGTCCGGGCATCGCCAAGGAACACCTTCCACGGCTGTCGGAGCGCTTCTATCGCGTCGATCGCAGTCGGTCTCGGGAAACCGGGGGAACCGGCCTGGGTCTCGCAATCACCAAGCACGTGATGCAGCGACACGGCGGCGAATTGTCCATGAGTTCTGAGTTGGGCAAAGGCGCCCGTTTCAGCCTGATTTTCCCGGTCGCGCGGCTGCGTGTCGGCGTGTTGTCGGACTAAGGGTCGGGATGCGAGGCGCAAGCCCGCACAGCCCGAGAGGACCGCATGGCATGCCAGAGCATCACGGAAAAAATCCCGGAAACGCCCAACAATGCCACGGCACTGGTAATCCAGAAGGCCTCCGGCCTGCCCATTGCCGCAATCGGTCCACCGCCGATATAGGCTAACCAGTAGCCGCCCGACAATCCCAGACCCCAGAGCAATAGGCAGTACACCACCAGTGGCGCGACCGAGATCCTGTAACAACGCAGCAGGAACACACAGAGTGCCTGAAGCGCATCGGCGCAGTGATAAAGCGCTATCCATCCCAGCAGGGTCGCCGCCGTTGCTGCAACCGCGGGTCGGGAGGTGTAGGCCAATGCAAGAGGCTCACGCAACAAGGCGGTAAGCGCTGCGAACAGGATGGCCAGGCTCATGCCGAGGATGAGCCCGGTAACCGCAGCACGCTGGGCCCTTTGCGGTTGCGCCGCGCCAAGCCAATAGCTGGTGCGCGCACTGGTGGCGATTGCGAAAGCCAGCGGCACCATGTACAGGATGGCGGCGAGATTCGACGCCACCTGGTGGGCCGCTGAGGCGGTTTGCCCCATGCGGGCAATGAACAAAGCCATCAGGGTGAACGATGTGACTTCCACCAGAATGGCCAGCCCGGCTGGAACACCCAGCCGAGTGTACTGGCGCAGGCGGGCCCAGTCGGGGGGCTCCAGGCGCCGCCAGATCGCATACGGTCGGTACAAGTCCTGGGACCGTAGCAGCACCAAAGCCACCCCCAACATGCCCACGTTGACCACAACGGTTGCCCATGCGCAGCCCTGCAGCCCCATGGCTGCCAGACCGCCACCCCCGAAGGTCAGCCACCATGACAGGGGAATCTTCAATGCCAGGGCGCCTACCTGCAGCACTGTCACCAGCCGAGGTTTGCCCAGGGCCTGATTGAGGGTGCTGAACATCCGAAACAGCAGCGCCGGGCCCAGTGCGAGGGAAAGGATTGCCAGATAGTCGCTGACCGGCCCGTGCATTTCCGCTGGCACGGATGCCCAGCGGAGCAGCGGGCCGGGATTGAGCAATGCGAACGTTCCAACGGCCGTTGTCGTCAGACACAGGTACAAGGCCTGTCGCAACGAATGCCCTACCTCCGCCTGGCGCCGTGCCCCATGCAGTTCAGCCCAGACTGGCAACAAGGCCTGCATGATGCCCATGAGGGCAACAAACACACTGATGTAATACGCCGACCCGACCGACAGCGCTGCAAGTGCCGATTCCGCATACCGGCCAGCCAGCACGGTGTCGGTGACACCAAATGCCATGACGGCCAATTGGCCGACCAGCACGGTTGCGGCATGACCGGTGATCCAGCGCCATTCCGAGGTGGGAGTATCGGTTGCCGGCGTCAACGGATGACTGATCCCGGTTGTCGGTACAGGACCAGACCTTCCTTGCGGTCGGAGAGGCGAAACAGAGTCACTTCGCGACGCCATCCCGGCGGAACTTCGCTGGCCAGAAGACCGCTTCGCTCGTTGTCCAGATCTAGCAGCAGCCATGGGCAGGATGTGCCTTCGCCCAGTGGAGCGATTGTCAGGTCACTGTGGACCACCAGCGCCGCCCGCTGTGCGCGGCTGAGACCCAGGCCATGAACACAGACGCCATCACCGGTGCGGGCTACCACCGACTGCACCAGCCGCGTGTAGCTGCGGGAATGATCCAGTAGCGGCAGCCACAAGGTCATGAGCAGAAGCCAGCATAACGCCGCGCCGCCCGCGGGCAGAACCAGGCTTTTCCATAGGGCCGAGCGCTGTCGGCTGACACGCCAGCGCACCAGCGCCAGCCAGGCCGCGGTTGCCCCGATGCCAAACACCAGTGCAGTCAACGAAAACGTGGGCACGAAACCGGGCGCCAGCTTCGCGACGTTTCCGGCCGGCTGGCGCGGAAAACCGGTCATCATCGAAATCCATACGATCCAGATGATCGCGGCGCAGCTCGAAAAGAACAGCAGCGTGAACCAGTCGATCAGCGCCGACACGCTCCGTTGCAATGTCGGTAGGGCAAATCCGGCGAGAGCAGCCATCGCCGGCAGCGACAGCAGCAAAGCGCGGTCCGAAGACTGGGTCAGCACCGCCGTCATGACCGGCACGGCAGCAAACCACACGGCAGCGCCCAGATGGCGGTTGGCAAATGGCTCTCGAACCTGCCGCCGCCAGCGCCACAGCGTCCACAGCGCCAGAGGCCAGGCGGGCCAGCCGAACCACAGGAACAGGCGGGCCAGACTGGCCGCAGACTCGACCGAATCCGGCGGCGCGATCTGCCAACTCCACAGGTCCAGCAGCGTGGCAAGCACCAGGGCAAGCGCCCAACCGCCGGCGAGCAGCACAAGGCCAGTTTTTTCGGGATGCGTATCCTCGCCATCCCGTGCGGCGAAGGACCGCTCGCCCCACGCCAAAACCACCGCGCCGCAACCCAGCAAGGCGGCGATGCTGGGGGCTCCGCTCAGCGTCATCAACAACAGGCCGGCCACCCCGCTGGCGGGGGCCCCCAGGGGCCGTCTGGGCAGAGCGGCATACCCGTACAACAACAAGGCCGCCCCTGCCAGTTGCACCACCGCCGGGGTGGTTTCGTGACTCAGTTGCGCCAGACCCAAACAGGCTATCAGCGCCAGAAGGCCGGCGTCGGCCAGCGCGCGGGCATAGTCGGTGGGCTGTGCTTCGCCACCGAAGGCGAAGGCGACGGGCTGCGCAGCCGGGCTGCGGGCCAGATGGAAGATCGCATACCAGGTAGCGACCATCGCGCCGACCAGCAGAAAAATGAACGGGATGCGTGCCGCGAACGCCGGGTCCATGCCGGCGGGTGCCAGCAAGATCGCCCAGGCGCCGAGCCAGTAGGGCAGCAGGGCGGGCACTTCAGGACTCTGCCCCATCAGTGTCGGCGCCAACCACGCCGCCAGATCACCGGGCGCTCGGGCCAGCTGCACCATGATGCCGTAGGCCGCGATGTCGGCATTCTTCCACGGTTCCCGGCCCACAAATCCGGGCAGCACATAGGCCAGACAGAACCCGACCAGGGCCCAGCGCGGCAGGCGCCGGACGGCGCTTTGCGCGACGATGGCGGGGTTGGGCTGGTTCACGGCGGTGGGGCGAATCGGGGTGGGCGGGGAAAACAAAAGGGCAGCGCGGTCAAACCGGCTGCCCTGGCAGGAAAAGCGCGTGGATTACTTGGCCACAGCGTTCTTGCCGAAGCGGTTGCGGAACTTCTCGACGCGACCGCCCATGTTGTCCACGGATTTTTGCGTGCCGGTATAGAAGGGGTGCGACTCGCTGGAGGTGTCAAGCTTGAAAACCGGCAATTCGCGGCCGTCTTCGAGCTTGGTCATTTCCTTGGTGTTCACGCACGAACGCGTGACGAACTTGAAACCGTTGGACATGTCCATGAACACGACTTCGCGGTAGTTCGGGTGAATGCCTTCTTTCATGATGCTTTCCTGTTCAGTTGCGACAGCCGCGCCAGCCCATCCAGCGTACTTTTCGCTCAACCCACCATTATGCCACGATGAATGCGCTCCGCCTTGCCGGCTCACGGTACGCAGGCCTCTCCAAGGGCAGGGCGCACAATCCACAGCGAGCGCAGCAAAGCGCCGCTTCAGCCGCCCCGGCGCATCATGTCGAAGAACTCGACGTTGCTCTTGGTCGCCTTCATGCTCTTGAGCACCATTTCCATGGCCTCGATCTCGTCCATGTTGTACATGAACTGGCGCAGGATGCGGGTTTTCTGCAGCACTTCGGGCGCCAGCAACAGTTCTTCGCGGCGGGTTCCGCTGCGGTTGAGGTTGATGGCGGGGAACACGCGCTTTTCGTACAGGCGGCGTTCCAGATGAACCTCGCAGTTGCCGGTGCCCTTGAATTCCTCGAAGATCACTTCGTCCATTCGGCTGCCAGTGTCCACCAGCGCGGTGGCGATGATGGTCAGGCTGCCGCCTTCTTCGACATTGCGCGCTGCGCCGAAAAACCGTTTGGGCCGCTGCAGCGCGTTGGCATCGACGCCGCCGGTCAGCACTTTGCCGGAGCTGGGCACGACGTTGTTGTAGGCGCGTGCCAGACGGGTGATGGAATCGAGCAGGATCACCACGTCCTTTTTCAGCTCCACCAGGCGCTTGGCACGCTCGATGACCATCTCGGCCACATGCACGTGGCGCGCCGCCGGCTCATCGAAGGTCGAGCTGATGACCTCGCCGCGCACGCTGCGCTGCATTTCAGTCACTTCTTCGGGGCGCTCATCCACCAGCAAGACCATCAGGTGCACGTCGGGGTAGTTGGCCGTGATCGCGTGCGCGATGTGCTGCATCATCACCGTTTTGCCCGATTTGGGCTGCGCGACGATCAGCGCGCGCTGACCGCGGCCGATCGGGGCAATGATGTCGATCACCCGGCTGGTGATGTTCTCGTCGCTCTTGATGTCGCGCTCCAGACGCATCTGCTGTTTGGGGAACAGCGGCGTCAGGTTTTCGAACATCACCTTGTGCTTGTTCTGCTCGGGTGGCCCGCCGTTGACCGAATCGAGCTTGGTCAGCGCGAAGTAGCGCTCGCCGTCCTTGGGAATGCGCACTTCACCTTCGATCATGTCGCCGGTATGCAAGTTGAAGCGGCGCACCTGGCTGGGACTGATGTAGATGTCGTCCGTGCTGGCGGTGAAGCTGGTGTCCGGGCTGCGCAGGAAACCGAAGCCGTCGGGCAGGATTTCCAGCACGCCGTCGGCAAAAACCTGTTCGCCGGCACGGGCGCGCTTCTTGATGATCGCAAACATCAGTTCCTGCTTGCGCATGCGGCCGGTGTTTTCAATCTCAAGGGCCTCGGCCTGCTTGAGGACTTCAGACACGTGCAGTGCCTTGAGTTCGTTAAGGTGCATGAAACGTCCTGCGTCGGAAGGCGGTCCGCAAGGTGGACCGGCAAACTGGAAAAACTTCGGGGGAGGGGGGAGGTGGGCGGGTAAGCCGGACCTCGGAGTTCTCGTTATCGGGGTATCGAGCCGCCCGGTCGTGCGGGGCAGCGAGGTGCGCGGATTATGACAGGAAAAAAGCCCGGAATGCCATGGCGCGTGGGCAGTCCGGGCGGCGGGAGGTGCGGCGTTCGCCTTTCAGGCCAGTTGCTGGTCGATGAACGCGGTCAGCTGCGCTTTGCTCATGGCGCCGACTTTCGTCGCCGCAAGCTGGCCGTCCTTGAACAGCATCAGCGTCGGAATGCCACGAATGCCGAATTTGGCCGGGATTTCGCGGTTTTCGTCGACGTTCATCTTGGCAATCTGCAGCTTGCTGCCGTAGCTGGCGGCGACCTCGTCGAGGATGGGGGCAATCATCTTGCACGGGCCGCACCATTCGGCCCAGTAATCCACCAGCACCGGGGTGGACGACTTGAGCACGTCCGCGTCGAACGACGCGTCGGAAATGTGTTTGATCAGCTCACTGGCCATGACGGAATCCTTGTCTGCAGAAGTTGCGGCTAAAGTGCCGGAATTGTGACAGAAACAAGCGCCGGACGTCCGTCGTGCGGGTGCTTGGGCGCGCCATGAACCAGTCCCCACCCCCTCCTGTTGATGCGGTCCATCCGGCGATGAGCCTCTGGCCGTCGACCGTGCGCGAAATCGCCCGGCACCTGACCGCGCACGGCGCCCACCCCGCACGCACCCTGGTGCTGGTGCCGTTCGCGCAGCTCATGCCGGTGGCCGCGCGCCAGTGGGCCGCCGGCCACCCGGACGGCTTTTCGCCGCGGTTTGAAACCACCCGCAACTGGGCCGGGCAGCTGGCGCCGTTTTCCCCCGGCCCGGAGGATCTGAACGGCGACCCCGCCCGTGACCTGCCCATTGCCCGCAACCTGCTGGAGCGCGCCGGTCTGGGCGCGCAGCGCGAGGTGCTGGCGCCGCTGCTGATGGACAACGCCCTGCAGCTGGCGCCGCTGGCGGCCGCCCGCGCGCCACACGAGCGCCTGGCCTGGGCGCAGGCCCTGACCCCGGTGGTCGCCGGCGCGGAATCCGGCCCGCTGGCGCTGGAAGCCGCCGTGGCCCGGCTGGCCCTGGTCTGGGCAGCCACATCCATCCAGGCCACCGATGTGCTCTGGAGTGACGCCGCGCTCGCATCGGTGGACGCCGTGCTGGTGCTGCAGGGTTTTCAGCCCGATCCGCTGACCACGGCGCTGGCCGCCCGCTGGGGTGAGCGCGCGACAACCCTGACGCTGCCCGTCGACGCCCCGCGCGGCGCCGTGAGCCTGTTCGCCGCCGACGACGCCGAAGACGAAGCCGAATGCGCCGCCACCCGCGTGCTGGCCCACATCGAGGCCGGCCGGGTGCCGGTGGCGCTGGCCGCCACCGACCGCGCACTGACCCGCCGTGTGCGGGCATTGCTGGGCGCCCGGGGTGTGGCCCTGCGCGATGAGAACGGCTGGAAACTCTCCACCACCCGCGCCGCCGCCACCGTGATGGCGCTGCTGCGCGCCATGGGCTGGAGCGCCCGCAGCGACGACGTGCTCGATGCACTCAAAAACACGCCCGGCTGGGGGGAGCCTGGTTTGCACCCGGCGCTCGAAGCCTGGCTGCGCCGCCAGGGCGTACGCGAATGGGCTGAGGCCGAGCGCCGCTGCGTGCCGGACAGCCCGGACCCGCAGGCCGCCACCCTCGCCCCCCTGGTGCAGGCCGTGTCGGCGGCTCGGGCGCGCTTCGGCGCTCCCCGGCCGCTGACGGCCTGGCTGGCGGAAATGCGCACGCTGCTGCACACCACCGGCCTGGCCGAGCCGCTGGCTGCCGATGACGCGGGCGAGCGCCTGCTGGAGGCGCTGCGCCTGCCCGACGGCGCCGCTGCCGACCTGGACACGCTGCCCGGCGCCGCCCGCCGGCTGGCCTTCACTGACTTCACCACCTGGGTCGACGCGGTGCTGGAGGCCGCCAGCCACGTGCCGCCACACCCGCTGCGCGAGCAGGTCACCATCCTGCCGCTGAGCCAGATGCTGGCGCGGCCCTTCGCCGCGGCCGTGCTGCCCGGCTGCGACGAGGTGCGCCTGCCGGCCGCGCCGGAGCCGCCCGGCGCCTGGACCGCCACACAGCGCGAAGCCCTGGGTCTGCCCAGCCGGGCGGCCCTGGGCGCCGCCCACCGCGCCGCCTGGAGTCATGCCTTGCAGTCGCCTGTCTGCGACATCCTCTGGCGCCGGGGCGACGACAGCGGCGAGCCGCTGCTGCCCAGCCCGCTGGTGCAGGCGCTGATGCTGGACGGCTTTGCCGCCGAAGCCACCGACCCCCGCCCGCCGCGCGAGCTGACCGCCGCTCCGGTGCTGCCGCCGCAGCCGCTCGGCGCCGCCGTGCCGGTCTCGCGCCTGTCCGCCAGTGCCTACAGCGACCTGCGCGCCTGCCCGTACCGCTTTTTTGCACTGCGCCAGCTGGGTCTGCAGGAAGCCGACGAGCTGGAGACCGAGGTGGACAAACGCGATTTCGGCCTGTGGCTGCACGCCGTGCTGCGCCATTTCCACGAGGCGCTGGCCGCCGCGCCCACCGGCGACGCCGCCGTCCGCCAGGCCCTGCTGGACCAAGCCGCGCTGGACACCACCCGCGAACACGGCCTGGACGAGGGCGACTTCCTGCCTTTTGCCGCCGTCTGGCCCCCCATGCGGGACGGCTACCTGCGCTGGCTGACCGATTACGACGCCACCGGCGCGCGCTTCGCAGGTGCAGAGGCGTGGTACGAAACCCCGCTGGGCCGCTGGCTGCTGGTCGGCCGGCTGGACCGGGTGGACCACGCCGCCGACGGCCAGCGCCGGGTCATCGACTACAAGACCGAGTCCCTCAGCCGCACCCGGGGCCGCGTGAAAGACGCGGCCGAAGACGTGCAACTGGCCTTCTACGCCGCGCTGCTGCCCGACGACACCCTGCTGGCCGCCTACCTGAACGTGTCGGAGCGCGAAGGCACCCAACTGGTGGAACAGACCGACGTCACCGGGCTGCGCGACCGCCTGCTCGACGGCATCCAGCACGACCTGGCCCGCATCGCCGACGGCGCGCCGCTGCCCGCGCTGGGCGAAGGCAGTGCCTGCGACTGGTGCAACGCCCG
This sequence comes from Burkholderiaceae bacterium, assembly GCA_016790575.1. GTDB lineage: Bacteria > Pseudomonadota > Gammaproteobacteria > Burkholderiales > Burkholderiaceae_C > JAEUOU01. The sequence goes on from JAEUOU010000003.1 coordinate 61,534, forward strand.
CGGCCTGTGCCGCCGCGACAGCTGGGCCAGCGGCACCACACCGACCGGAGCTCTGGCATGACCGGTTTTGCGTATCAGATCAACGGTGAGAGTGCCGCACGCGAAGCCTTCTACGCCATCGCCTGCGACCCGCGCCGCAGCGTGGCGGTGGAGGCCTGCGCCGGCGCCGGTAAGACCTGGATGCTGGTTTCGCGCATCGTGCGCGCGCTACTCGACGGCGCCGAGCCGCATGAAATCCTGGCCATCACCTTCACCAAAAAGGCCGCGGGCGAGATGCGCCAGCGCCTGCAGGAGTGGCTGGCCGCCTTCGCCGCCGAGCCCGACCCGCACAAGCTCGCCCAGGAGCTGATTGCACGCGGAATAGGCCCCTACCCAGCGTCAAACGGTGCTGAGTCGCTACAAAATCTGTACCGATCCGTGCTGGCGGCCGACCGCGCGGTGCCGATCCGCACCTTCCACAGCTGGTTTGCCGCGCTGCTGCGCACCGCGCCGCTGGCGGTGTTGCAGCAGTTTGGGCTGCCCGGCCGCTACGAACTGCTGGAAAACGACGCCGAAGCCGTGGCTGCCGTCTGGCGGCCGTTCCAGGCCACGGTGGCGGCCGATGCCGCCTTGCGCGCCGACTACGCCGCCGTGGCCGCCGGGTACGGCCGCAGCCAGACCCAGAAAGCCCTGGCCGCCGCCCTGAGCCGCCGCACCGAATTCGCACTGGCGGACGAGGCCGGCGCCGTGGACGCGTCGGTGCCGGCCTTCGGCGCCCGCTGGCCCGCGCTGGCCGGCCTGTCCACGCCCGCCGCAGCACTGGACGGCGACGCGGCCCGCCGCCGCTGGCTGGACTGGGCGTCCGAACTGGGGCGGGAAAGTGGCAAGACCGCGCCCAAGGCGGCCGACGCCGTGGTCGACGCCTTTGGCCAGCCCGACCTGGACACCCGCCTCGCGGCCCTGCGCGGCGCGTTTTTCGTGAAGGACGAAGACCGCCTGACCAGACACCTGCAGAAGTTCCCCGCCGCCCAGGCCGCCGAGGCCGAACTGCAGACCCTGTGCCAGGCCGCCGCCCAGCACACCGCCTGGCAACACCAGCAGCGCCTGGCGCGCCTGACCCGCTGCCTGCTGGCCGAATACGCCAGTCTCAAGCGCAGCCGCGGCTGGGTGGACATGAACGACATCGAACGCGCCGCCCGGGTGCTGCTGGGTGACGAGGTGCTCTCCGGCTGGGTGCAAGAGCGCCTGGACGCACGCGTCAAACACCTGCTGATCGACGAATTCCAGGACACCAACCCGCTGCAGTGGCAGGCGCTGCACGCCTGGCTGTCGGGCTACGCCGGTGCGGGCGAGGCGCCCAGCGTGTTCATCGTGGGCGACCCCAAGCAGAGCATCTACCGCTTCCGCCGCGCCGAGCCGCAGGTGTTCCGGGCCGCGCAGGCCTTCATCCGCGACGGCCTGGGCGGCGACCTGCTGGCCTGCGACCACACCCGCCGCAACGCGCCCGCCGTGATCGCCGCCGTCAACGCCGTGATGGGGCAGGCGCAGGAAGAGGGCGCCTGGAGCGGCTTTCGCCCGCACACCACCGAATCCGGTGCCGCCGGCGCCGTGCTGTGCCTGCCCGCCATCGCGCGCCCGCCCAAGGCGGCCAAAGACGACGCTCCCGACGCCGCCGATCTGCCCTGGCGCGACAGCCTCACCACCCCGCGCGAAACGGCCGAGGAAACCCTGCGCACGCTGGAAAGCCGCCAGGCCGCCCGCTGGATCGCGGCGCAGATCGCCGCCGGCACACCGGCCAAAGAGATCATGGTGCTGGCGCGCCAGCGCAGCCGCCTGGGCCCGCTGGCCGACGAACTGCGCCTGCTGGGCGTGCCCACGGTGCAGCCGGAAAAAGCCGATCTGGCCGAAGCGCCCGAGGTGCAGGACCTCGTCGCGCTGCTGGACGTGCTGCTCTCGCCCGCGCACGACCTCTCGCTGGCCCGTGCGCTCAAGTCGCCCCTGTTCGGCGCCAGCGACGCCGACCTGACCGCGCTGGCCCTGCTGCGCCGCGAAGAAGCGCAACAGGGCCGGCCGTGGCTGGACCTGCTGCGCAGCGAAACCAGCCGTCTGCCGCCCACCCTGCAAACCGCCGCCACCGCGCTGGATCAGTACCAGACCTGGGTGCACCGCCTGCCACCGCACGACGCGCTGGACGCCATCTTTCACCACGGCGACGTGCTGGCCCGTTTTGCCGCCGCGGCCCCGCCCGAGCAGCGCGCGGCGGTGCTGGCCAACCTGCGGGCGCTGCTGGGCGCCGCGCTGGGGCAGGGCGGCGGGCGGTATCTGACGCCCTACGCCCTGGTGCGCGCACTGCGCGCCGGCGGCATCCCCGCGCCCGGCCGGGCCGACGCGCAAGCCGTGCGCCTGCTCACCATCCACGGCGCCAAAGGGCTGGAGGCCAACGTGGTGCTGATGCTCGACACCGACGCACCGCCCCCGAACGCCGAGAGCATGGGCGTGCTGATCGACTGGCCGGGCGAAGCCCCGGCGCCGCGCCGTTTCATCTTCCTGGCCAGCGAAAGCAACCCGCCCCCCAGCGCCGCCGACGCCGTGGCCACCGAGCAGGCCGAACGCCAGCGCGAAGACCTCAACGCCCTGTACGTGGCCATGACCCGCGCCCGAAACACCCTGGCCCTCTCGTCCGTGGAGCCGCACCGCGACCCCGGACAAAGCCCATGGCGCCGCATCCAGCCGCTGGCGGAGGTGGCGGAAGTGGGGCGGCTGGCAGAAACGGCAGACCGCCCGCCGGCCACTCAACCAGCGCCCAATGCCGCCGCATCCATTCGCCCTGAGCCCGCTCATCCAGAATCCGTTCGCCCTGAGCCTGTCGAAGGGCCGTCCCAGACATTTTTCATGCCTTTTGTGCCCATACCCAGCATCAAAAGGTCATTGTCTGCTATCGAAAACGAAGTATTTCCCACCCCGCCCGAGCCCGACGCCCCCGCCGCCCGCCAGGGACAGGCCATGCACTGGCTGCTGGAACACGGCGCGGCAGACCCATCCGACGCCGCTGACGTCGCACCAGCCCTGCTGGACCGCGCCGCCCGCGAATTCGACCTGCCCCCCGACGCCATCCGCCAGGCCTCCGCCATGGCCCGCCGCATCTGCACCGGCGACGGCGCCTGGGCCTGGGATGCCGCGGTCATCGACTGGCAGGGCAATGAAGTCACGCTGCTGCACGGCGGCGACACCCTGCGCCTCGACCGCCTGGTGCGCCGCCGCGACACCGGCGAATGGTGGGTGCTGGATTACAAGAGCACCGACCGGCCGGAAGACCAGCCGGGCCTGGTGGCGCAACTGAACCGGTATCGCGAGGCGGTGCAAAACGCCAACCCCGGCGCAGCGGTGCGGGTGGCGTTTCTGACCGGGGAGGGGCGGGTGGTGGAGGTGGAGGCTGCGTAGATGGCTGGAGCAGTCCTCATGACCGGAGGTGAGATAAATAAATGAGTGGCGGCGCGATATTTGGCTTTTTCTGGACTTTGTGGAACGTACGGGGAAGTAGCGCCATGAAAATAGGTTTCCCGTCAGGAAACAGGCCGAATGTGCGCAGGCTGTCACTTCGTGAGGCCCTGCAGGAAGCCGTCGAGGATGTCGAGCACGGCCCGCTCATCGGCCTGGCCCAGGGTGCCGGCGTCGGGGTTGCCCATGAGCATGCCGCGCCGGGGCATCTTCTTGGTGCCGTACTCGTGGTACGCGGCGTAGGGCATCGCGAAACCCACACGCACGCTATCGGCCTGTGCCTCGTAGGACAGCCCTGCCAGCATGGTGCCGTAGCGGTCGAGCAGCCTGCCGTTGCCGGGGCCTTCTGTCTTGGCGAACACCGACCCGGGAGTCGGGTAGGTCTCCCGTGTGGAGGCAGCCCAGGGTTTCCAGCGCTGGCCGGTGGGGTCGGTCTTGGTCTCGAAACGCCCCCGGATGTTGGTCTCCAGCGTGTAGCCGATGCGCTCCATGACCGGCGTGAGGTCGCTCATGCCGTCCTGCAGGCGGCGCATGGTGGCGCGGAAGGCGCTGTCGTCAACGGTGATGGTCAACATGGCCGATACCTCCTAAAATTGCGTCAGAACGTGGGGAGCGAAAGCGGCTGGCACCGGAGCCCATAGCCGCCTGAAAATTGACCCCGCCGTCCGGCCAGGTGATTCGGGAGCTTGATCCCCCACGTTCTACCCCTCATTGCCCGTCACGCCGATACACCGGCGTTCCCACACGCAGGGCGTTCATGCCCGCGCGCTCCCGGTTCATCACATTCCACAGCACGCTGCCATCGGCCAGCTCGCGCACGATCACCAGGATGTCGTACTTGGCGCCGGCGAACAGCTTGATGTAGCGCCGCCGCGTGGTGTCGTCGTCGTAGGCCGTGCTCCACACCTCATCGGGCTGGCGCAGCGTGGGAAGGATGAACTTGGCAAAGCGCTCGCGCTCGTCCTTGCGCTTCTCTACCAGGTGTGAAAGCAGCCTGTCGAGGATTGCCACCCGACCGGTCGGCGTTTGCACGAGCTTCAAGCCACCTTCTGGGACACCGAGCGCCTCGCGCAGCACCTTCGCAGCGGCGTCCGCGTTGTCGGCGCCTTTGAGCAGCTCCGGCGTTTCTCCGCGCGGCGTCATGGCCTTCAGATCGGGCAGGCCCAGCGTCTTCCAGGTGTCCTGCCCGGGCACCTCTTTGGCCACCTTCGGCGGGAATACGCCCGCCTTCTGAGCCGCCTCTCGAATTGCAGGCGAGAGCTTGAGCAGCTTGTTGCGCACAAACTCTTCAAACTCCAGGCTCGCGCCCTTGGTGCCCGGGTTGTAGTCAAAGCCCGGGTCGATGCCGCGCGGCACCTTCTGCAGCTCGCCCGTGGCCGGGTTGCGCCAGGCCACCCGCTGCTCGGGCGGTGGCTCGGTCTTGAAATCCTCGCGTACGAGCGGTGCGTTTTCGTCGGTCTCAGCGCCGGGGCGCGACTGGGCGAACCCCCGCTCGAACTCGGCCCGCGTCACACCCACCACCCGGCAGCGGCAGTGGTAACCGTTGGGTGGCCGGTGCGTGTTCCACCAGGGGTGATCGATGGGGAGCACGGTGTTGTGCCAAGCGCGGTGCTCCGGCCGCACGCGGCCATCGTCCATGCTCACGTAGCGCGCGTAGGGGTGTGATCCCCGGTTGCGCAACATGCGCTGCCACTGCCCAGCGGCCAGCGCCTGGCGCACGTTGGTGTCGTAGATCAGGCGCAGGCGGGCTTCGTTGAATGTGGTCTTCTTGATTTCGCCGGTTCTCTGGTCGGGTACCTCCAAATTGCCCCAAAAGCCTTCCTTTTGCAGCAAGGTGCGGGTCTGCTGGATCCAGTCGCGCCGGGTCAGGTCGCCCGCCACCGCCTTGCTCAGGCTCTCCTGCACCTTCTCCAGCAGGTCGGCCCGGTGCAGTCGGCTGATGGTGAACGCCCGTTCGTGCTGATCGCGCCATAGGTCGGTGTAGTGCCCGGTCTCGGCAACCAGCTTGCGGCCGTCCATGTAGGCGATCGCTTCGGCCGGCCTGAGCCGGGCGAGCTGCGCAAACTCGCTGGCAGCGCTCACGGCGTAACGTCCTCACCCAGCCCGGCCTCACCGCCCGCCGCAGCGGCGAAGGCCGTGCGCGTGAGCGAATCCGTCAGTGCGCGGCTGTCTATCGCCTCCAGCAAAGCCGGCAGGCGCTTGACCACCTCGGCCGCGCTCAAGCCCTGCGCCGCTGCGGCGTCCAGGAACCGCTCCAGCGGCTGCGTCAGCGGGTCCATCAAGGGTTGCCAGTCCGCCAGCTCATCATCCACCAGCGCATCCATGGCATCCATGGCGTCGGTCCGGCGCCCGGCCTCGGCAAAACTGGCGGGCCCGGGCCCAGCATCGGCTTTCTTGTTGTCAACAACAAGTTTGCCAGTGGTCAGTGGTACTGCCTTGCGTCTATAGCCCTCACCGTACCTCGCGCGCAGGCTGTCTTCATCCAGCTCGTAGCCCATCTCGTGGATGATCTTGTCCGTTTCGGCCAGGTGCTTCGTGTCTTCCTCTTCCTTGATCTGCCGGAACACCTGGCACGGCTCGAAGCCGTTCAGCTCGCAGATCCACGCGATCAGCGTCTCATTGAGCGTCTCGCTGAGCAAATCGCTGTCCGCCTGGGTGAGGTCCTGGCGGACGTTCTGCCGCTCCTTCGATGCCGCCGCCAGCGCACCGCCACCCTGGGCAGCAGGCTCCTGCCCGGTGAGCACCTCGGCGATCCATTCGTCCATGTAGCGCACCAGCTGCTCTTGCGTGGTCACATTGCCGGCCAGCTTGCTCTCCAGCAGTGCGATATCCATGCCCTCGGGCGTGGCCAGGTAGCCGTCATTGCTCATGGCACGCAGCGCATCCACCAGCGTGGCCTTTTCCTTCGGGCTGGCGCCGCGCGGGTACTTGCCGTGGGGCGTTGGCGAGCCGAAGCGGTCGTTCAGCTTGTTCCAGGCCACGATGCCTTTGCGCTTGAAATACACCGGCCACCACAGCTGCAGGCCCAAGCCCGTGCCATAGGGGTTGTCGTCTTCGGCGTTCACGCGGTGCACGATGAATTTTCGCGGCGGTACCGGGATGCCGGTCAGCATGTTCTCGCGCGTCAGCATCTGCAGCGCGGGCGGGCTGTTCTCATCGTTCTGGACGAATACGAACCGGCGCTGCGCGCGCTTGGGCACCCGAACCGGCACCACGCGCTGGTCGCGCACGGTCCAGACGATCTCGGCCACCGAGTGCCCGGCGATCAGCGCCTCCATCAAGTCCTGGCACAGCTTGTCGAAACCGCAGCGCTTGAGAATCCCGGCCAACTCCTTCGCGTCGCCACTGCCCTTGGCGGAATCCTTGTCGATCGGCTCCACCTGAAACGGCTTGCCGATCAGCGCCAGCTGGCGCTTTTGCAGCCCGGCGAACACCTTGCCATCGCGCTTGAGATCGCGGTACAGCTCCACGCCACCGTTGCCACGCTCAATCAGCAGCGGATCGTTCGTGCGCAGCACCCCCATGTACGTCTGCTCGAACGGATCGCGCAGGCGGTTGGCGAACTCGGCATTCAACTCCGGCGCCGGGGCCATATTCCCGGCATCAGGAACATGGTGTTTGAGCTTAGTAGCCATTGACGAAATCTCCTGTGTTCGAGCTGCTCTCACGCGGGCCGCCGCTCATGAATTCGATGGGTGCCGAAGGGTCCGACGCGGCCATGCGCGCCAGCGCCATCGCCCAGAAGCGGTCGGCGTGGCCATTGGTATCTGCCTCCGCAATAAAGCGCACGTTCCCGGCTGCCGTGGTCACCTTCTGCAGCTTGCGGAAGTCGGCCCGGATGTGCGGGTCTTCGGGGATGCGCAGCTTGCGGTCCTCCATGTCACCCTTCGCGCCGTAGGCCAGCGCTTCCTTCACCTGTGCGGTGAAGGTGACACCCTCCACGCGGCCCTCGCCGAACTTGTCCTGCGCGTCATCGGTCCAGCCGATGCCCAGGCCGGTGTTGTCGATACACACCCGGTCGCAGATCTCGATCCACGGCCAGAGCACCTTCTCCTGCTCGCCCTTGCGCAGGCTCGAAAGGCACTCGACGTGCCGCGTGTACAGCACATCACCCAGCTGCTCGAACACCCACAGCACCGTCAAGTCCTTCTTGCGGCCGATATCGATACCGGCGAACAGGCGGCCCTGGAAGGGCCCCTGCAAGCCGCGCTGCCAGTCGGTGCCGCCCGGGTACTCGCAGGCCGTGATCAGCCCGTATTCCAGGAACTTGGCATCGTCGTCAGCCGGAATGCACATGTACTCCTGGTCAAAGCTCTCGGCGTCGGCCGCGCCGGCCTTCACATAGTCGAAGTACTGCGCCTCGTCCATGTCCTGCTGCTCGGCGTCGGCCGGCAGCGCCTGCTGCAGCTTCCACAGGAAGCCTTGGTCCAACGCGTTCTGCAGAGTCACCCGGTGCAGGCTGATCTTCTTGGGGTTGCCACCGTGGCGCGCCTCGCGCACCAGGCCGTTGAAGAAGCTGTGCGAACCCCGGTGCGTGCTCACCAGCTCCATCGACCCGCCCCAGGTGATACCGGGGTAGGCGATCGCCCACATCTTGCGCTGGTCCTTGTGCAGGGCGAACTCGTCCAGGATGCGAGAGCCGCGCTTGCCGGCCTGCGCGTCCGGGTTGCTGGACATGCTGTGGATGCGTCGGCCGCTGGCGAACTGCAGCACGTAGGCGCTCTGCTGTTTCTCCGCGTCCAGCACCACCTGGCCCAGGTCCTTGGCGGCCATGCCCATGACGCCCGCCCACAGCTTGCAGTCCTCAATGAACAGCCGCGCCTGAATGTCGTCGCGCGAACTCACCCACTCATCGAAGCGCGCGCCCTGTGCCGAGGCGCGTTCGTCCGCACCGTAGGCCGTCGACCAGCTGATGCCGATCTGCCGCGACTTCTCCATCAGCTTGATGCGCGACTCGTCCTTGATCCACTGGCTCTGGAACGGCAAAAAGATCGCGTGGCGATCTTTGGGGATGCACTTGGCGCGGCCTTTGATCATGAGTCTCAGCCAGTGGCCAGCTTCGTGCGTAGCTCGTAGCCGAGCATCGGCCAGATCTGGTCCACAGCTTTCTGGCGCGCGTACTGGCGGCCGATCTCCGCACTGAAGTTCTCACGGGAAACAGGCCCCTCATTGACGCCGACCACCTTGGTGCCGTTGCGCAGGATCAGCACACAGATCGTGAACTGGTCGAGATTAGTCCAGGCGGCCGGTCGCGTTCCCATTTGCGATTCACCAAGCACGCCGTCAGAAGCGGTGAAGTAGAACTCGCTGCGAATCTGCGCCTCTACTTCGAACGGGGTCACCCGGGGTGCCTTGTCGGCGCCTGCCTGGACGATGGGCTGCTCGGTTTGCTGACCTGTGTTCATGATGGGTCTTTCTCGTGGTTAAAAACAGCTGTTCAAAAAGGAATGTCCTGATCGCCTTCGATGTCGGCCAATTCCGTAACAATGTGCTCTCTGACAACCTGTCCGCCGAGCGTGATGTGGCTCGGAACCCTTCGGCCAACGGCGCCGACGGAGGCCTGGAAAACAACAAACGTCTTCCCCGGGTGCTCGCGCGCCAGTCGCAAGGCCTCGCGTTCTGCCGTCTCGCGGTCAGGCTGCACGACTGTTGGAACAAGCAGCGGCGGGACTTTCTGTAGTCGGTCGCTCGTGAACCTGTCGTACCAGCTCGTTTCAAGGATCAGACACTGGCTCACGATGTGATCCCCAGCGCCTCGCGGATCGCGGCCTTGGTCTCCGCCGTCACGCCGCCCTTGTTGGGCATGGCTTCGAGCTTGGCGCGCTGCTCTTCCAGCAGCTTGCGCCGGGCCTCTTCGGCCACGGCGCGGCGCTCCTTCAGGTTCAGGCTGCGGGCCTCTTGTGCGGTCTTGGCGGCGCGTGCCAGGTCGAGCACGTCGCCGATCTCCATCACCTCGCCGTCGCGCTGCGCGTCCAGCGCCTGGAAGGCGCGCTTGCTCGCCAGCGTGGTCACCGCCTGGGCCAGCAGCGCGCCTGCCTTGGCGTCAAAGTTCTCGCCCAGCTCGGCCACCAGCGCCTCGCTGGCAACCTGCATCTCGCGCTCGTGCGCCACGATGTCGGCAATGCTCTGACTGTGCCGGTGCACCGCGCTGCGGCTGGGCAGCTGCGCCGCGTGCTGGGGGAAGTGCTCGCGCAGGTCGGCGATCAGCTCATCGAGCGTCAGCCGGTTCTCGCGCAGGCGCTTTTGCAGGTGCCCCTTCACCTCTGGCGGCAGCTTGTCGATCGTGCTCTTGCGGCCCATCTCACGCCCTCGGCTTCGCGATGCCATCGACCACTGCGCGGCCTTCGGCTACGTCCTGCCCGCGCTCGGTCAACGTGCAGACCAGCACCGACGCCACTTCCTCGACCGCGATCAGGCCCTGCTCGGCCAGCCATCGCAGCTCAGTCTTCACCTGGTCGCGCGTCGCGCTGTGGCCCAGCTGGTGCAGCATGGTCGCCAGCACCGAGCTGTTGGCCCGGTAGCCCGGCATCTCCAGCAAAATGCGCAGCAGCACCAGGCGCATGTCCTTGCGCAAAAAATCGGCGTACATGGATGGCCCTTCGGTCATTTCTTCAACAGGAAGTCTTCAATGCGGTTGATCGCCAGGCGCATACCGTGCATCTCGCGGTGCGCGGCTTCCTGGGTGGCCTGCATCGCCTTGAGGTCGCTCAGCAGCTCGGTGACCGCAGACGTGCTGGGCACGTGTGCCATGTCGCTTTCAAGCCGGTCGATGCGGCTGGCGTGCTCGGCAATCTTGGTCTGCAATGCCGTCTCCACGGCCTTGATGTGCTGGCTGTTGTCTTTGTCGCGCGTCGCAATCCAGGTATAGATCGCCGAGCCCAGAGGCAGCACGATCACCGACAACACCTGCAGCCAATCGCGCAGCGTTTGAGATTCAATCATCACCGGTGAGTCCTCTCATGTGCCGCCTGGCACGACACGCACAGCAGGCACCCGGGCACGGCTGCGCGCCGCGCGGCGGGGATGGCGTCGCCACAGTCGTCGCAGTACTCGGCCGAGTCGGCGGCGGTCTTGCCGGCAAAGCCCGCGCGCCGGGCCTGTTCGGCCAGCGCGTCAGAGATCAGTTCTTCGGTGCGCTCGGTGGCGCGGTCAATCTCATCGGTCAAGGCCTGCCCTCCAGTGCGCGCACCAGGTCGGCGTGCAGGGCGGCGCATTGGCCGTAGAGCCCGTACATGTCCATCAACGCAGCGGCCACGTCATCGACCTCCGGGCCCGGCGCCGGCGGCGGGGCCGGGCACAGTTGCAGCGCTGCCGCCGGCAGGTAGGCCGCTTGTGGCCGCAGCAGCCCGGTCCCGGGCGGCGCCGAGCTGGCGCACGCTGTCATCATCAAAGCGGCAGCCAGCGCGAGCAGCGGCCGAAGTCTTGAGTGCATCGCGAAACTCCCTCGAAAACCGCGCGTCCTGCGCGGCCCGCGCGACCTGCGCCTGGCGCAGCGCGTCGCTGGTGGCTGCGGCCTGTTCGATCAGCGCCTGGTGCGAGCCGATCAGCCCGGTCAGCTGCTGCAGCGCCTGGCCATCGCGCCTGGCGGCCTCGGCTGTGGCGCCTTGGGCATGGCCATAGAAGTAGCCGCCCATGGCGCCGGCCAGGCCGGCCACCAGGGCGAGTAGAAGCAACGCGGGTCGGCTCACAGCGACGGCCCCCACGTGGCGTAGCGCGGCTGCAGGATCCCCATAATCCTCGCCGGGTAGTCAAGGTTCTCGCTGCAGTGAGCCGGGTGGCGTTTTGCCCTGCCACAGGCGGCGTCTACCTGCGGGCGGGACGGGTCGGAAACTCCAGTGCTCTCGGCTTCGGCGCGCCAGTGCCCCAGCCCGCCGTTGTAGGCGCGCAGTGCTACCCAGAATCTGTCGCGTGCGGTGTACCGCGCCGGGGCGCGGTCGAACAGGTACTTGTCGTAGCCCACCAGCGCGCGCAGCGCCCAGGTCGGGTTGTGTGGCAGACACTGCGCAGGCGCGGTGCCCTCACGCTGGCACCACCAGCGCGCCGTGGCCGGCATGAACTGGCCCAAACCTGCGGCGCCCACACGGCTCACGGCCTGCGGCATCCAGCCGCTCTCCTGGTGCACCTGCGCGGCCAGCGCGGCAACGGGCGCGTCCAGGCCCCACTGGCTGTGGGCGGCGCGGGTCAGCTCGGCACGGTAGCGGGCGGCGCCGGGCGGCACCTGGGCGTGCGCCGATGCCGCCAGCACGGTCATCACCAGTGCGGTCAGGCACGCCAGTGCGAACCCCAGCAGCGCCACGGCCATCGCGTACAGGGTGCGGGTGCGCACGTCAGGCCCCCAGGCCCACGGCAATCATGGCCGCCGCGACGATGATGGCGCGGCGCAGCATGGCCACGCCCATCAGGCGCAGCATCGGCTGATCTGGCGCCAGCGCGACCGCGAAAACCTGGCCCTCCGGGCCGTATTCGTCCTCGACCTCATCGCCGCGCCCACCCCCCTTGTCATCATCCGCGAACACCAGAAACGAATCGGGGCGTGCGTACGGGAAGAGGCTGCGGTCAACCCAGTACCCAGCCACCGCGGCCAGTGCGATCAGGCTGAGCTTGTAGAGGCTGACGGGCAGCTGGTGCGGCGCGAGCAGGTAAACAAGGATGGTCAGCACGATGGCTGCGAGCAGCCAGTCGGCCATGCGCGGCGGCTGGCGCGCGCCGCCGTCAAAAACCGGGGATGAGGATTTGTGCATGAGGGCTCCGAGAGGTGGAGCCCTGAGTTTTCCGCGTGCGCGCGAGGCGCGCTAAATGGCGCGCGTCATTCCTTCACGCGGGTGCGCCGAGTAGCGGATTGTTTGTCGGCCGGTCAGCCTATTTTTTAGGGCGCTTTGGCGCGTCCAGACGCTTCATTTCCTTGGCCGTGTTTCGAAGCCCCTTCTTGACATCCTTGATGTTCTGCTCGATGGGCAATGCCTCCGGCGCAACCCCGCTGTTCTGGATCATCAAGCGGCGTACGTCCTGGCCTACTTGTTTGGCGGTCTGCTGGGCAAGCCGAAGCCCGATATCCGGGCTGCCGCGAAGCTTCTCCGCGGTCTGGGTGACTCGAAACAGATTTCCTGCAAGCTCCGTCAGGCCCATGAAATCATAGGCAGTGTCCTTTTGGGTTAGCCCGCGCATCTGCTTGAGGTCCTGGAGGCTGCGGTTGTACATGCCACGAATGCCAGCGTCCTTGAATAAGGCCTGTTCGTGGGATTGAACCCCCGCACGTTGCGCGGCTGAACTCAAGGCAATCTCGGCAGACTTCAGGTCATCACGTGTTTCGATTCTCCCCAACTCGTTCTGGCTGAGTCTGGCCGCTATGACCTGATTGGCCAGGGCGGCGAGCGCCACCTTTGCCGCAGCGACTTGCGCCTTGCGCTCGTCAGCATGCATCGTGACGAGAAGGCAGGCAAACCGCGTCAGACGGATCGAGGGCTTTTCCAGGCCATCAACGGCGTCGACGTAGGTGGCTGGAATGAATTCGGAAAGCGCGTCCATTTCCAGCCTGGCACAGCTGGCCTGGGCCTTCATGACCACCTTCTGAAACGACACCCAGCTCTCATAGCCCAGCTCTCGCATGAGGTCATGCGCCAACCAATAGCGCACGCCGTTTTGTCTGGCGCACCCCTCGAAACTCTCGATGTCGAATGTCATGCGTCGCCTCTGTATTTCGGTCTGCCGGCTGGCAATTTTATGGCCTATGACCTTCTGCCGCCCGCCCGCCACTCCCAAGGCGCCACAGGCTCAGCGTCAGCCCACAGGCCGGCCCGACGCGCTCGGGCCGCGTCCTGGATCGGGTACAGCTGCTCGTAGCCCTTCGCGTACTTGTCGTACACCCACGCCATGCCGGCGCGCACTTGCTCGGTGGCCACGTCTTTGCCCGCGCAACGCACGTCGGCGACGGTGCGGCCGTAGCGGTC
>JAEUOU010000004.1 GCA_016790575.1 Burkholderiaceae bacterium
CGACTGAACCCCTTGTGACCGACGAGCAGCGCGCGCAGTTGCTGGAGAACGGACATGCTCGCGCCGCTGACGCGCAGGTCGACCTGTGGCCCGTGGTACGTCTTTTCACGCCGGACGCGCACGCGACCTGGCTGCTCGCAGCGCTCGACCCAGCCGATGGCGACACCGCTTGGGGGCTGTGCGACGTGGGTATCGGCATGCCCGAACTGGGCACCATCAAGCTGTCGGACCTCGCGACCATCGTCGGACCTCAGCGGCTGCCAGTGCGGCGCGACCTGCACTTCCATGCCGTACGGCCGATGTCGGAATACCTGCGGCTGGCACAGGCCAACGGCTCGGTCACGGATTGAGCAAAGGATCGCCGTGCGCGTCAGACCTATTGGGTCTGACTGCTACTGATGCCATTCCGGGTCACGATCCAGACCGAAATGGACATGACAAACACGCTGCATCACGCCATGGTGAGTTTTGCCGCGATGGCCTTCCACCACGTGGCCGTCGCTTTGGGCTCGCTATTGGCGAGCCCGGCCACCATCGGACGATGAACCACCGCACAGCCCTTCACGACCGGATCGGCGACCGATGAACCCGTAGCCCTTGCCGGCCGATGCGACGTCCCCGAACAAGAACAGGGAGCTCGCATATGGTCCATCTCGACGACGGCCAGTTGGCCGCCCGGCCGCCGCCTTGGCACGCCAGCGCGGCCTACCTCTACGTGTTGCATCTCGACGGCCCCGCGCTGGCCTGGGAGTACCTGCGGCGCCACCCCGGCTACCGCCAGGCCTGGCACACGCAGGCTGCTGACGCTGCGCAGCTCTGGGGCTTGCGCACGCTGGAAGACCCGGCGTTGGATGCGCGCGAAGCGCTGCCCGACTGGCTCAATGCCCGGGCCTGCGCCATTCGCGTGATACCCGACAATGACGCCACACCCGAGGCTTCCCCCTTCGAGCTTTGGCGCTTACCGGGTCGCAAGCAGTTGCAGCACGATGGCCGTGGCCTCGTGCTCGCCGCGCGCTGGCCCGGCTGTTGTGTGCGCCTGTTGCTGGCGCCCGAGTTGCACGACGGCATGCCGCACGCCTTCGCCATGCGCGCCTGCCGAGAACCTTGTGCACGCTACCGTGACATGGCGAACGATCTGGACCAGCTGGCCACCGCCAGTCGCTGCGAGCCCTTGGCCGCAACCTGTCCACGGCCCAGCTCCAGTACCCTGCAGGCGCTGCTGACCCTGCAGGCCCTGGACGCAAACCAGGCAGGCGCCTCGCTGCGCGAGATCGCCGAAGGGCTGTTCGGCTCGGCCGAGGTCGCGTCCGACTGGCACGCCGACAGCGCACTGCGCGCCCGCGTGCGGCGCCTGGTACAGCGGGGCCGCTATCTGTTGGACGGCGGCTACCGCGAGCTGGCGGGTCTCGATCAGCTCGCCTCTCCGCCCCTGGGACGAAACAGTCCCACCCCAGATCGTCCCTGAGCAGAACGCCCGCGCTTCCTGAGACTGCCTCCACCCTCCTGCAACCCCGCAGGCGGGCCTTCCTGACCGATGGAGGCGCCTCTCATGCGACCCTTTCCCTTGCGGCCTGCCGCCGCACCCGCTCACACGCCGCAGGCCTCTGCACAAGCTGCGGCCAAGCCGCAACCGCCGCGCTATCTCACCAACGACGAGGCCGCCGACTACCTGCGCCTGTCGCCGCGCACGCTGGAGAAACAGCGCGTCATCGGCGGCGGACCTCGCTTTCGGAAGTTCGGTCGCCGCGTCATGTACGCCGTCACCGACCTCGACACCTGGGCCGACCAGCGCAGCTTCGAGGCCACCTCCGACCCCGAGTACGCCGAGCACCACTCGGCCGACAGCCGTGCGCGCTGAGGGGCGCTGCGCGCCCGCCTCCTTGCCAACGGCCGATGACCTTGCCTGCGCCCCGCCCCCAGCGCCCGGCGGAACAGCTCGACCTGTTCCGCGCGCTGCCGGGCGATATGGCGCCACGAGACAGCCAGGATCTGATGGCCTACCCTTTCTTCTCGCTGGCCAAGTCCCGACGCACCAAGCCCATCGACTTTCGCAGCGGCAACGTCGCCATCCGCGTGGAAGGCACACAGGAACACGGCATCGCCACCATCTGGGACGCCGACATCCTCATCTGGGCCGCCAGTCAGATCGTCGAGGCGCGCGATGCCGGCATCACCACCTCACGGCTGATGCGCGCCCGGCCCTACGAGATCCTGCGCTTCATCGGACGCGGGGTCTCGCTGCGCGACTACCAGCGCCTCAAGGCTGCGCTGGATCGCCTGCAGTCCACCACCGTGGCCACGTCCATCCGCGAGACCACCGGCCGGCGCCTGCACCGGTTTTCGTGGATCAACGAATGGAAGGAACTGGCCGACGCCCGCGGAACGCCGCTTGGCATCGAGCTAATCCTGCCGGACTGGTTCTACGCGGGCGTGCTGGACGCAGCCCTGGTGCTGACCATCGACCCGGCCTACTTCGACCTCACCGGCGGCATCGAGCGCTGGCTCTACCGCCTGGTGCGCAAACACGGCGGGCACCAGCTCGCTGGCTGGCAGTTCGACTTCAAGCACCTGCACCGCAAATCGGGCAGCACGGCCAAACCGCACGACTTCGCCTGCGACCTGCGCGCCCTGGTGGCGCGGCAGTCCATGCCCGGCTACCGCCTGGGCATCGTCCGCATGCCAGGCACGGGCGCCGAGGTGCTGACGTTCCGGCCGGTGTCGCCCACGGCACGGGGATAAGCAGTTCATGGCCTGTGGACGGTCTCGTGCCATCGGGCGTGCGCAGCCTCGTGCCATCAGGCGTGTGCCCATCGTGCCATCAGGCGTGCCGATCGGCCGCCAGCCCAATGGCGGTACTGCTTTGCACCTCCCGTAACTGCTCTAACCAAAATCATCTAACTGGTAGTGGGAGCGCGCCGTTTCGGTGGACAAGTGACGACCGGCACGTCGCAGCCGCTGCACTTCGAGCAGAAGGGACCACGCGATGATCCTGGCCCTGCTCAACCAGAAAGGCGGCGTGGGAAAGACCACGCTGGCCACCCACATCGCAGGCGAACTCGCGCTGCGCGGCCAGCAGGTGGTGCTGCTCGATGCCGACCCGCAGGGCTCAGCACTGGACTGGACCCAGCGCCGCAGCCAGCAGGGCCTGCCCCGGCTCTTCAGCGCCGTCGGCCTGGCCCGCGAAACCCTGCACCAGGAAGCCCCTGAGCTCGCCCGCCGGGTCGATCACGTCGTCATCGACGGCCCACCGCGCATCGCGGCGCTGGCCCGCTCTGCGTTGCTGGCGGCCGACCGCGTGGTCATCCCGGTGCAACCCAGCCCATACGACCTATGGGCCAGCGCTGAAATGGTGGCGTTGATCCGTGAAGCCCAGGTTTTCCGCCCGATGCTGCGCGCGGCGTTTGTCATCAACCGGCGCGTAAGCACCACCGTCATCGGCCGCGAAGCGCGCCAGGCGCTGGCAGAACAGCCGCTGCCCGCGTTGCGCTCGGAAGTGCACCAGCGCATCGTTTTTGCCGACAGCGTGGCCGCCGGCCGACTCGCTTGCGAAACCGCACCCGACAGCGCAGCTGCGCGCGAGGTGGCCGCCCTGGTCGATGAACTGCTGCGGTGGCCGTCATGACGGAAGAACGCACGCAGCGCGGCAAGCGCATCGCCATTGGCTCGCGTCCGCCGGCCAACCCACAGGCTGAGGCATGGGTGCGCCAGGGCGACGGCGAAAGCCTGCACAAAGGCGATCTGTTCACCGCCCGCCTGACGCTGGACGTCACGCCCGCCATGCGCGCGCGCATCAAGGTCTCGGCGTTCACCCAAGGCACCACCGTGGCCGAGTTGCTGCGCGCCTTGCTGGAGCGCGAATTCCCGCAATCCCGTTCGGAGACATCCCCATGAACATGCACACCACGCCCGATGGCACGGTTGCGCCCAGCGCCGCACGTTCGTCGCTGCCACAGCCTTTTGCAAAGCAGCACAGACCAGCCGATACCCCATCACTGACCCGCGTCTCGCTGGCCTATGTCCATGAGAGGTTCAACCTCTACTTGCGCTTTGGCCAACCCGAGCGCACGGTGCAGCTCGACCACTGGCGGCGCTGCGCCGTCTTCAAACCATTGGCTATGTTCTGCCGTGTGCGCTGGCAGGCCAATGACCATGGCACGACGCTGTGGCAGTTGATGGTGCTGCAGGCCGGCAATCCGCTGGATACCTTGCAGCGCCTGCCCGGTGTGCGCCCGGGAGCACGCCTGTTGCTGCACGCCGAAGGCGAACTGAAGGTGCGCACCGTGCTACAGCAAATCGACACCATCGAGGCCCAAGGCATCGACGCCAGCACCGTCACGCCCGCCTACTGGTGCACGCTGGGCAACCGGCTCGCAGCGTGGACTGCTGGTCCGTCGTCTGCACCGCTTCAATTGCCTGCCTACTCCGCCGAACGTCACGCCGCAGCATTGACCACAGGGGACTTGCAATGAGCAGCTCGCGTGCTTCCATCCTTGCGCTCAGCAGCACGACGGCCGTCGCATTGGCAGCACTTGCCTGGACCTCGTTCGCCAAGCCTTTACCACGCTTGGTCTACAACCCGTCAGACAGCGTTCCGGTGGGCTGGTACAGCGTCAAGCCGCTGGAGCAGGACCCCACTCCGCAGCCAACTGAGCTGCAGGTTGGCAGCATCGTGCTCGTCCACCTGCCAGCGGAAGCCGCTGCACTGGCCGCGCAGCGTGGCTACCTGCCGCCACACGTGCCGCTGCTCAAGCGCGTGGGCGCCGTGCCACCACAACGCGTGTGCATCATCGGCCAGGTTTTGCGCATCGACGGGCATACCGTGGCGACCGCATTGAGCGTAGACCGCATGGGTCGCCCGCTGCACGGCTGGCCGCAATGCCGCAGCCTTCTGGCTGGCGAGGTCTTCCTTCTCAGCGCGACAAACCCAGCGTCGTACGACAGCCGCTACTTCGGGCCGGTGCGCGCCGCCGATGTGATCGGCATTGTGCAGCCGCTGTGGCTGCAGGAGCGGCCATGACGGTCGCACGACGGCAGTCGTCGCTACCACCGGTGCATCGCCTCACCGTGCCCACCGGCCCGGTGGACGGCGCGAATGCACGGGGAAAGATGCAGGGCAAGATAAAAGGTCGCGGCACCCGGCCGCTTGAAAACCCTGTCTGCACATGGGGTTGGCGCGGCACGCGCCAAGGGGTAGCGGCGTGCCGCGAGAGTGCGCAATGCCGCATCGGCATTGGAGAAGGCGCGTGCTTCGCCCGCTTGACTGCGCCGGTCTTGGATGGAGTCGCCCGATGAGCCGCAGCAATGACGACCACTTTCGCATCCGTCCCGGCACCCCGAAACAGCGCGGCGACGCTTTCATCAACAAGGTGCTGCACCAGACCAACAAGGCAGGCGCCAAGCTCAGCAAGCGGGTCGGCGAAACCGGTCAGCGACCCGGTTCCCGGCTGGGCCGCGGCCACGTCGCGGCCCGGTTCGCCGGAGCCTCGCTCACGCCCAACGCTCGCCGCGTGACGATCAAGGCGCGATTGGTCCATCTGGCCAAGGCCGGGCCGCGCTCAACCTCTACGCACCTGCGCTACATCGAACGCGAAGGGGTTGATCGCCAAGGCGGGCCGGGCCACGCCTACGGTCCGACCACAGACGCGGCTGACACCGCCGCTTTCGAGGAGCGCGGACGCGAGGATCGCCACCAGTTCCGCTTCATCATCTCACCGGAGGACGCCGAGCAGCTCGATGACCTGCGTACCTACACCCGACACCTGATGGCGCGCATGGAAGCCGACCTGGGAAGCCGGCTGGACTGGGTGGCGGTGGATCACTGGAACACCGACAACCCGCACACACACGTCGCCCTGCGCGGCAGGGACGACACCGCCAAAGATCTCATCATTTCCCGCGACTACATCGCTGTGGGGATGCGCTACCGGGCCACTGAACTGGCAACCGAGTGGCTGGGGCCGCGCACCGAGTTGGAGATCCAGCACGCCATGCAGCGCGAAGTCGACCAGGAGCGGTGGACGGGGTTGGATCGTACCTTGCAGCGCGTGGCCAAGGACGGTCTGGTGCTGCCGGAGACGCTAGCCGATCTCGGGTTGAAACGCCAGCGGCAGATGCTGATAGGCCGCCTGCAGCATTTGCAGCGCATGGGACTGGCGACTGAGCAGAAACCCGGAGTGTGGGTCATTCATCCCGAGTCCGAGCCGACACTACGGACTATGGGTGAGCGCGGTGACATCATCCGCACCATGCAGCGCGCCATGAGCGGCAAGCGGCGTGAGTTGGCCGTGTTCCAGCCCGGGGGGGGAGGCCGTTCCATCGTCGGCCGCGTGGCCGCCAAAGGGCTGGCAGACGAGCTGTACGACAAGGGCTATCTGGTCATCGACGGGACCGACGGCAAAGCGCACTACATCGCTCTGCCGCCGCGGTCGGAACTGGAGCAGTACCCGAGCGGCGCCGTGGTGGAGGTGAAAGGTGCAACCGACGTGCGCGCCGCCGACCAGAGAATCGCCTCGCTCGCGGTGGGCGGCATCTATCGCATCGACCATCACCTTGCGCTTGCGCAGAGCCAAGCCCCACCCATCGGTGACCCGCGCGAGGTCGTGGCGACGCACATCCGTCGGCTGGAAGCCCTGCGCCGCGGCGGCATCGTGGAGCGCATGGTCGAAGGCGCCTGGCGCGTTCCTGATGACCTGGTCGAGCGAGGCCGCCAATACGATGCCCAGCGCCGAGGCGGAGGTGTGGCGGTGGAACTGAAATCGCATCTTCCCATCGAGCGGCAGACCCGCGTGATCGGTGCGACCTGGCTGGATCAACAGATGATCAGCGGCGGCAAGGGGCTGGGAGACGTGGGTTTTGGCGGGGAGGTCAAAAAAGCAATGCAGCAGCGCGCCGAGTTCTTGGTTGAACAGGGGCTAGCCGAGCACCGCGGTCAACGTCTAATTCTGACGCGCAACCTTCTGGCGATGTTGCGCGGGCGCGAACTGACAAAGGTTGGACAGGACATCGCGGCCGAAACCGGCTTGGAACACCAGCCTGTCGCCAACGGCCAGCGCGTGGTCGGCGTATATCGCCGAAGCATCCTGCTCGCAAGCGGGCGCTTCGCAATGCTTGATGATGGCGTGGGGTTCAGTTTGGTGCCGTGGAAGGCGGTAATCGAGCCTTGGCTAGGGCAAAAACTCGCAGTGTCTGTGCACGGCAACCAAGTCTCCTGGGAGTTTGGGCGGCAGTTGGGAACAGTGATATAGATCAACGATGATCTCCTGATAGGTACCGACACATCAGAACAGAAATTGAAGCTTCTCCCATGGTCCTAATGAGGAAAAGCGTTTGAATCAGTCACCACTAAGTCGCACATGGCTTCAGCCCCGACCGCAGCCACCGAAAAGGCGTATGAGGAGACTGCGAGACCAGGGTCAAGATGGTGCAATGCCGACACCGCTACCAAATGTTGTCCAAGCAGGAACTTACGGCCAACAAGTACATGATGATCTGAGCCTCTACCGCTTGGGCTGACTGGTTCTCGACCCTTGACGGCCGCGTCTCAGTCGTGGCGTTCATTCAGTCACAGCTGATAACACGAGGCAACTAGTGAACGCCTCAATCACTCAAGATCCACATTGCCAGGGTGTTCGGCCCTTGTGTCACGGCGAGTTATGTCTCCCTAAACAACCTCGGGCTGCCTTCTGGCCAGCTGCATCTCTCCGGTAGCTGGGATCGCGGTTCTGATCTGTCGTACGCGCCGAAGTCGACATGACGGGTGTCTACGTCCCTTGGGACATTTCCATAGCATGTTGTCGCTGACTTTCAAGATGTCGAGAAGTTGCTGATGGATGCTGCATTCACCCATCTGTACCGTTACACCTTGACCGTCATTGGTTTCGGGGTCGAGCTGACGGTGGTCTAGGTGCGCGTTCTCGCGGTCGTGCCCCATGCCTCAAAGGTGCAGCCCGCCGTGATGCCCACAGACCTATCCGCTTCGGTCCGGCGCCGGTGGACCAGGCTGGCTTCAGGGCGGATTGGCTGCGAAGGGCTGGACGCCGGACGGTCGCGCGGTCTCGATGTGCTGGTACAGAGCCTGCTGGAACGGGGAGAGCTCCTTGTCCTTCCGGCGCACCAGGTAGAGCGGGATGGACATGGGCATCTCCGGCATCATCACCTGGCGCAGTTCGCCCTGGTCGATCTCGCGCTGCACCGATGACGCCAGGAAAAAGCAGACGCCGATGTCGCGCCGCACCGCCGCCTTCTGCGCTTCCGGGTGGCCCAGTTCCATCACGATGCGGCGCGGCGCAATGCCGTTGGCGCGCACCTGGCCTTCCTCCAGCTGCTGCATGACCGTGCTATAGCTGCTGATGAACGGGGCCTTCTGTAGATCGTCGCGCTGCGCGATGCCGCCAATCCAGCGGCTGGCGGGCGCGCTGACCAGCAGCAGCGGTTCGTTCCACAGGCGCTGAACGACCAGTCCCTCCATGTTCTGTTCCGGCAGGATCATGACCACCGCGAAATCGGCGCCGCCGGCGCGCACCGCTTCCAGTGCGGCCTGCGGCGTCGAGATGGTGACTTGCACCCGCCCTTCGGGATAGCGGTCATGGAAGTCGCACACCACGGGGGGCAGCAGGTAGGAACCCGCGCTCATGGAGGCCGCCACCGTGGCGCGGCCCGGCCCCTCGGGCAGGGCGCCGGCCAGTTCGCGCTCCAGCTCGCGGGTGCGGGTGATAACGCCTTGCGCCCATTTGAGCACCCGGGCGCCGGCCTCGGTCAGCGCGATGCCCCGGCCGTCGCGCTTGATCAGCCGGACACCCAGCCTTTGCTCCAGATGGCGGACGTGTGCCGTGACGACGGGCTGCGAGATACACAGCTTGGCGGCGGCGCGGGTCACGCTCTGCAGTTCCGCCACGGTGCAGAAGACCTCCAGTTTCTGGAGCGTCAATTGGGCATCAAAGCCTCGCATGGTCTTGAGATGGGTAAAGAGTGTATGCGGGTTTTCACTAAGTATTTGCACAACTCATAGTCAACTGACTATGAATTTCGACGTCATTTTGAATTAGACGCCTTGGGGACGTCAACCTAGGATGCCCGACACCGCGCCAATGGAGGCGCAGTGACCCACCCACGGAGACAAGCGTGATCCCCTTAGAAAGACACCATCAGACCAGACTGGCGATGAAGGAGACGGCATGACCTACATCATCGGCATTGACACGGGCGGAACCTTCACGGACGGTTTCGTCGCCAGCGAGAGCGGGCGCCTGGCGGCGGCCAAGTCGCCATCGACGCCGCCGGACTTCTCGCGCGGCTTTCTGAACGTGCTGGACGACCTGGCCAAGGAACTGGGCATCACGACGCAGGAGCTGCTTGCGCAGACCCAGTACATCATCCACGGCACCACGTCGACCCTGAACGCCGTGGTCACGGGCAACGTCGCCAAGGTGGGGTTCATCACCACGCGCGGCCACGCCGACTCGATCTCGATGATGAACCTGGAGGGCCGCTACGCGGGCCTGGGGCCGGACGAGGTCCAGAACATCTCGCGCACCAACAAGCCGGCGCCGCTGGTGCCGCGTCACTTGGTCGAAGAGATCGACGAGCGCATCGACTACAAGGGCGTGGTCGTGGCGCCGCTCGACGAGCAGGGCACGCGCGCCGCCATCCGGCGCCTGATCGAGCAGGACGTCGAATCTATCGCCGTGTCGCTGCTGTGGTCGTTCCGCAATCCCGCCCACGAACAGCGCGTGCGGGAACTGGTCCGTGAGCTGGCACCCGATCTGTACGTGGCGGTGTCGCACGAGGTGAGCCCGCGGATACGGGAGTACACGCGCAGCTCCACCACGATCATCAACACGCAGGTGGGCCCGCGGCTGGCCGCCTACCTGCGGCCCCTGGAGACCGACCTGCGCGAGCGCGGTTTCGACGGCTCGCTGCTGGTGATGCAGGGCTCCGGCGGCTGCGTGCAGGCGGCGGACGCGCCGATGCATGCGGTCAGCACGCTGGGCTCGGTCCTGACCGGCGGCATCGTCGGCTGCACGCAACTGGCCGACGCGCTGGGCCACCGCAACATCATCTCCACGGACATGGGCGGCACCACCTTCCTGGTGGGCCTGGTGCTGGACGGCCAGCCGGTCACGACGACGACCACGGTGCTCCACCAGCACCAGATCAACACCCCCATGGTGGACGTGCACACCATCGGCGCGGGCGGCGGCGCCATCGCCTCCATCGACGGCGGCGGGAACCTGCGCGTCGGGCCCCGCAGCGCCGGCGCCCGGCCCGGGCCGGCGTGCTACGGCGAAGGCGGCACGGAGCCCACGGTGACCGACGCCGACCTGATCCTGGGCATCATCAACCCGGACAATTTCCTGGGCGGACGCAAGAAACTCTCACGCGAGCTGGCCGCCGAGGCCATCCGCACCAAGATCGCCGAGCCGCTGGGCCTGACGATCGAGCAAAGCGCAGCCGCCATCTACGCGATCCAGAACGCGCAGACCGCCGACCTGATCCGCAAGGTGGTGGTCAACAGCGGGTTCGATCCGCGGGAGTTCGTCATCTATTCCTTCGGCGGCGCCGGCCCCATGCACGCGGCGAGCTATTCCGCCGACATCGGCGCGGCCGATGTGGTGGTGCCGCTGGGCTCCACGGCCGCCGTGTTCTCCGCCTACGGGCTGGCCTCGTCGGACATCGTGCTCACGGCGGAGGCATCCGATCCGGCGAACTGGCCCGTGCCGGCGTCCGAGGTCAACACCATCTACACCCGCCTCGAAGCGGAACTGCGCGAGCGCCTGCGCGCGCAGAACCTGACTTTCTCGCACGTGGAGATGCATCGGGAAGCCGAGATGCGCTACACGATGCAAATGGCCGAAGTCACCACGCCGGTGCCATCGGGCACGCTGGACGATGCGGCGGTGGCCGCGGTCGGCGCCAAGTTCGAGGCGCTGTACGAGCAGCTCTACGGCAAGGGCTCCGGCTTCGCCGACGCCGGGCTGCAGGTCATCACCTACCGCGTGCGCGCCGTCGGCGCCTTGCCCATCCGCGCTAGCCTGCCGGACATCGGGGTCGCGCAGGGCGCGCCGCAGCACAGCGGCAGCCGCGATGTCTTCCTCGACGTGCGTCGCGGCTGGCAGCAGGCGCGGGTCTACGACTACCGCACGCTACTCGCTGGCGCGCGCATCGACGGTCCGTCAATCGTGGAGGCGCCGACCACCACGGTGGCCATCCCACAAGGGTGCTCGGGCACGGTCGACCGCCTCGGCAACCTCGTGCTTCGCTACACAGAATGAGTTCACCAGGAGACAAGCCATGCCATTGATCAATATCGCCGGCTCGGAACGCTTCGCGTACCAGCCCAAGCCGCCCGAGGAAACGCGCGCCCGGGCCTCAGGGGTTCACCTTCATGCCGTGAGCGACGCCGATGTGGCCGCCGTAGACCCGCTGACCTACGAGGTCGTGCGCCACCGGCTGGCCGCCATCGCCGAGGAGATGGGCGACGCGCTCAAGCGCATGTCGGGTTCCGTGGTGGTGACGGACTGCAACGACTTCGGCGCCACCATCCTCGACGAATGCGGCGACTCCGTCACTGTGGGCCTGTACAACACCCAGTTGGCCGCGTCCGTGGACATGGCGGCCAAGTGGACGCTGGAGAACCGCTCCACGCGGCCCGGCATCCGCCCGGGCGACATGTTCTTCTGCAACGACCCCTGGGTCGGCGGCGGGCTGCACCAGAACGACGCCACGGTGATGGCGCCGTTGTTCCACGATGGTGAGCTGTTCGCTTGGACCGCCGCGGTCTGCCACCAGGTCGACCTGGGCGGCGTCTCGCCGGGGAGCTGGTCGGTCGAGGGCCGCGACGTGTTCTGGGAATCGACGCCGGTGCCGCCGGTGAAGATCGTGGAGAACGGCGAGATCCGCGCCGACATCGAGGACATGTACCTGCGCCGCTCCCGCGTGCCGCGGCTGATCGCGCTCGACCTGCGCGCCAAGATCGGCGCCAACAATATCGCCCAGGAGCGTCTGACGCAACTGATCGGCAAGTACGGCGCCAAAACGGTCAAGGCCGTGATGAAGCGCATGATGAACGACGCCGAGGCGCGCCTGAAGGCCAAGCTGCGCGAGCTGCCCGACGGCGAATGGCGCGGCGTCGCGCACCAGGACTCGTTCCGCAGCGGCGACCGCAACATCTACAAGATTGCGCTGAAGATGAGCAAGCGCGGCGAGCGGCTGAGCTTCGACTTCACCGGCACCGACAAGGAGGTCGAGGGTTTCGCCAATTGCACGCTGGCGGGGCTGCGCGGCGGCATCATGCCGATCGTGCTGACCATGCTGTGCGGTGACATCCCGTGGGCGCCGGGCGGTCTCTACCGCTGCTTCGACATCATCAGCGAGCCGGGAACCATCAACAACTGCAACTTTCCGGCGGGCATCGGCAAGGCGTCCGTCGCCTCGGCCTGGGCGACGCAGAACGTGGTCTCGGAGTGCGTGGGCAACATGCTGGCCGTGCACCCGGAGCACCGCAAATCGCTGATGTGCGTGTGCTGCGGCACCTGGGACCTGGCGCTGCTGGCCGGTCTGGACCAGCGCGGCAACCCCTTCGTCACCATGGTCTGCGACTCGATGGCCGGCGGCCTGGGCGCGCGCGTCGACCAGGATGGCGTGGACACCGGCGGGCTCAACTGCATCCCCATGGGCCGCGTCGCCGACGTCGAGATCAACGAGTTCAGCTTCCCGATGCTGTACCTGTGGCGCCGCGAGGAAATGGACTCGGGCGGGCCGGGGCGCTTCCGCGGCGGCGCGGGCGGCTCCAGCTGCTTCATTCCCTACGACTCGCCGATCGGCGGGGTGCACCTGGTCATTTCCGCCACCGGCAAGGCCTTGCCGCAAGCCACGGGGCTGAGCGGCGGCTACCCCGCCGCCACCCAGCACGACGTGCTGGTGCGCGGTGCCCGGGCCAAGGACATGCTGGCCAGCGGCCGCATCCCCGCCTCGCTCGACGAGGTCGGCGGCACGGCGGAAGTGCTGCAGCAGCACTTGGAAACGCACCTGGATGCCGGGGACGTGTATTTCACCCACTGGCAAGGCGGCGGCGGCTATGGCGACCCCCTGCTGCGCAACCCCGTCCTCGTCGCGCGCGACATCGCCTCGCGCAAGGTGTCGCCGCGCGCGGCGGCCGAGATCTATGGCGTCGTGCTGCAAGAGGACGGCACCGTGGACACGGCCGCGACCGATGCCGCCAGGCAGCGCCTGCGCCGCAGGCGTGCCGCCCCGGCCGATGCCGCCACTGGAGAACCCGCATGAACATCGACGACAACATCCAAGTCTCCCCCGACGGACGGACCACGGTTTGCGGACACTGCAGCGCAACGCTGGGCACGCCGGGCGAGGCGCCGCTGGCCAACGCCCTGGTGCGTGAAAACCCGTCGCTCGCCGCCGGGCCTGGCATCCGCGTGGACCCCCGGCACTTCACCGATCGCCCCATCGTGCTGCGCCAGGCGTTCTGTCCCCAGTGCCTGGCCCTGCTCAGCACGGAAGTCGTTCCGCAGGACGAAGCAAGCGGCCGGAGCTGGAAGCTGATCGCGTAGCTTGCGATTCTCAGGGCGTCGACTGAACCCGTACAGCGCCCTGCCCTTCCCCAATGAACAGGCTTCTGCGCGCATCAGTGCGCGCAAAACGTCCTTTCGCCCGGCGTTCCACTTCTTGAAGCCCAAATGTCCCGACTCCCGGGAAACATCATTGAACTTGCCATGGAGATAAATCATGACTGAACTATTGCTACCCGATCCGCCTAGCCGAGTGGTTGTTATCACCGGAGCGGCCCAGGGCCTGGGGCGCGCCTATGCACTGCGTCTGGCGCGCGAGGGGCACAAGATCGTGGCCGTGGACATCAAGGCCGAGGCGCTGGCCCAGGCCGCCGAAGAGATCGGGGCAGCCGGCGGCGAGTGCATGCACCTTGTGGCGGACATCAGCGATGAGTACAGCGTGGCGCGAGCAGCCGCCGCGGTGGACGAGCGCTTCGGCCGCTGCGACGTGCTCGTGAACAACGCGGCGATCTTCACCACGCTGAAGATGCGCCCTTTCGAGGAAATCCCGGTGGACGAGTGGAGTCGCGTGCTGCACGTCAACATCACCGGCACCTTCCTCATGACCCGCGCCATGGTGCCGCTGATGCGGCGCCACGAGTGGGGCCGCGTGATCAACATCTCCTCTGCGGCTTACGTGATGGGCCGTGGCCACTACCTTCACTACACCACTTCCAAAGCCGCCGTGGTCGGCATGACGCGCTCGATGGCGCGCGAACTGGGCTCTACCGGGATCACCGTGAACGCGGTGCTCCCGGGTGCAACGGACACCGAAATCCCCCGCGAGACGGTCACGTCAGCCCAGAAGCAGGCGCAGATCGCCATGCGATGCATCCCGCGGGAAGAAGGCCCGCGCGACCTCGAAGGGGTCGTGAGCTTCCTGGCGTCGGATGACAGCGCCTTCATCACCGGCCAATCGCTGGTGGTCGATGGTGGCCTCACGTTTCTGTAAACAACACCACCCTAGGAGACAAAACCATGAAAGCTCTCAAACAGATCATGCGGCTGATGGCTGCTTGCGCACTGGCCGCCGGCTTGGGGCAAGCTGGCGCGCAGGAAGTCACCTTGCGCGCCGTCAGCGCCTGGCCGGAAGGCAACTTCTTCTCGCTCAACTTCGAGAAGTTCGTGCAAAAGGTCAACACCGAAGGCAAAGGTGTGATCAAGATCAGCTACCTGGGTGGTGGCGCCAAGGTCATGCCGCCCTTCGAAGTGGGTAACGCCGTCAAGTCGGGCGTGGTCGACATGGCCAACGTCACGGGCAACTTCTACACCAGCCTGCTGCCCGAGTCGGACGCCTTGTCGGTGAGCACCATTCCCGTGCAGGAATGGCGCCGGAATGGTGCCTACGACTACGTCAACAAACTGTGGGGAGAGAAGCTCAACGCCCACTACCTGGGGCGCGCGGTGGACAACATGCCCTACCACCTGTTCCTGAAAAAACCGATCACCAAGCCGGACCTATCGGGCATGCGGCTGCGCGGCATTCCGATCTACCGCGACTTCTTCCAGGGCATGGGTGGTTCGGTGCTGACCATCGCCCCGGGTGAGCTCTACACGGCGTTGGAGCGCGGCGTGGTAGATGGCTACGGCTGGCCCGTGTCCGGCCTCTTTGACCTGAGCCTGCAAGAGCAGACCAAGTACCGCGTGGAGCCAGGGTTCTACAACACAGAGGTGGGCGTTCTGGTCAACCTTACGACTTGGAACAAGCTCAACGCGAAGCAAAAGGAAGTGCTGACCAACGCCGCCATCTGGATGGAGAACCTGAACCTGGACAACGGCAAGATGTGGGAGGCCGAGAAAAAGCGCCAGACCGAGGCCGGCTTCCAGCCCATCACGTTCTCGCCGGCCGAAGCGGCCGCGTACACCAGGAACGCGACCGACGCGATCTGGGCCAGCATCAACCAGCGCAGTCCCCAGCACGGCCCGCAGCTGCGCAAGTTGCTGACGCGCTGAAGGCGATGGTGGACATGGCCGAAGACCTTGCTCCCGCACTCTTGGACCGCGGCGATCGCGCCTGGGGCCACTTGCTGGCGAAGTTCGCCCTGCTGGCAGGCGCCTTGGTGGTCCTGATGGTGCTGGTGATCTGTGCCGATGTGCTCGTACGCAACCTGGGCCTGAGCAACCTGCCCTGGGCGCCGGAGATTGCGGAGTACACCCTCTACCTGTCGACCTTCTTCGCCGCGCCGTGGCTGCTGCGCGTCGGAGGCCATGTGCGAATGGACATGGTGCTCAAAGCGCTTCCGCGCCCCATCGGGTGGGCGCTGGAACTGTTGACCGACTTGTTCGGTATCGCAGCATGTGCCTCCCTCTCGCTGGCCAGCGCCAACGGCGCAATCGCCAGCGCCCGGCAAGGATCTCTGGTGTTCAAGGTGCTGGTGTTTCCTGAATGGTGGCTGCTCGTCCCCGCCAGCGTGATGTTCGCTGTTCTGGCCATCGAGTTCTGCTGGAGGCTGCGCCGGCAGTGGCGGGGACCGCGCGGCGTGCGCGAAGAAGCCACGTCCGTGGCCTGAATCATTTAGGAAGGAATGACCTTGGACTGGACTCTGAGTCTGAGCTTTTTGCTCGGCGGCGTGATATTGTTGATGATGATGGGGCTGCCCGTGGCCCTGTCTTTCCTCGTCACCAACGTGGTGGCTGCCTTCTGCTTTATGGGGGGGCTGGCCGGCGTGGACCAGCTTGCGCGGAACTCCATCACTTCAGTGATCACGTTCTCGCTCACGCCCATCCCGCTGTTTATCCTGATGGGGGAAGTGCTGTTCCAGACGGGCCTGGCCATCAAGGTGATCGAGGGCTTCGACCGCCTGATCCACCGAGTTCCCGCGCGCCTGCCCGTGGTCTCGGTGGTAGCCGGCACCGCGTTCTCGGCCATCTCCGGCTCGACCATCGCGACGACCGCCATGCTGGGCCGCTCGATGACGCCGGTGATGCTGGAAAAGCAATACCACCCGACCCTGGCGATGGGTCCTGTGATCGCGATCGGCGGCGTGGACATGCTGATCCCGCCCTCGGCGCTGATCGTGCTGTTCGGCAGCCTGTCCAACATCTCCATCACCAAGCTGCTGTTCGCCGGCATTGTGCCCGGCGTGCTGCTGGCCGTCGCCTTCGTCGCCTACATCGTCCTGAAGGCGGTTCTGGTGCCGGGCAGTGCGCCGGCGAACGACGAAGGCACCAGTTATCACGGCTGGGAGAAGTGGCGCCCGTTCGTGCAGTACGTGCTACCACTGATCTCCATCTTCTTCGTGGTGATCGGCGCCATGTCCACGGGCATTTCCACACCCACCGAAGCCGCGGCACTGGGCGCTGCGGCGACCGTGATACTAGCGGCGTGTTACCGAGCGTTGAGCTGGAAGAGCTTCGTCGCAGCGCTCAAGAGCACAGTAAACGTCTCGTGCATCGTGCTGTTCATCATCGTCGGCGCGACGGCCTTCTCCCAGCTGCTGGGGTTTTCTGGTGCTACCAACGGATTCCTCGCCGCCATCGGGCAGCTCAACCTCTCGCCCACCGCGTTGATGGTCAGCATGATCCTGATCCTGCTGGTGCTGGGGTGCTTCGTCGACCAGGTCAGCATGATGCTGCTGACGCTCCCCTTCTTCATGCCCCTGGTGACCGGTGCCGGCATCGACCCAATCTGGTTCGGCGTGCTGTTTCTCATCGCCATGCAGCTGGGGCTGATGACCCCGCCCTTCGGCCTGCTGCTGTTCACCATGAAGAGCGTGGCGCCCAGCCACATCACCATCGGCCAGGTGTTCGCCTCGGCCATGCCCTTCGTGGTGATCAGCATGCTCATGCTGGTGGCGGTGTTCTTCTTCAGGCCCATCGCCACCTGGCTGCCCATGCTCCTGGGCTGAGAGACGCACAGGATCAACATGAGCGAACACGACTTCTTCCGCCAGCGGGGCTTCGGCTTGCGCATCGGCTTCGGCCAGCGTCCGGCCGTGCTGGTGATCGACATGATCCGCGCCTTCACCGACCCGGCCATGATGCTGGGCGCCGACCTGTCGCCGCAGATCGCCGCCACGCAGCAGTTGCTGGCCGCCGCGCGTGCCCGCGGCGTGCCCGTCATCTACTCCACCGTGGCCTACGACGACGCCGACTGCAAGGATGCCGGCATCTGGGCGCTCAAGCAAAAGGGCGTGATGACGCTGCGCGCGGGCACGCCCGAGGTCGAGCTTGATGCCCGGCTCCAGCGGCTGCCCGGCGAAGCCTGGCTGGTGAAGAAGTACGCTTCGTGCTTCTTCGGCACCGACCTGGCGTCGCGGCTGGTCTCGCGCGGCGTCGATACCGTGCTGATGGCCGGCTGCACCACCAGCGGCTGCGTGCGTGCGTCCGCCGTGGACGCGCTGCAATCGGGCTTTCGCCCCATGGTGGTCCGCGAGTGCGTGGGCGACCGCTCCCAGGCCGCGCACGAGCAAAGCCTTTTCGACCTCCAGGCCAAGTACGCCGACGTCGTGGGCCTGGAGGAAACCCGCCACTATCTTGAACAGGTGTGATCTTCTTATGTCCAGTCCATCCGATCTCTCTTCGCGCGTGCCCGCCGTCCTGCCCACGCAGCAGGGCCAGTTCTGGGGCGGCCAATGGCACGCCAGCGCGCAGGCCGAGAGCCTGCCCAGCATCAACCCCTCGACCGGCGAGGTGCTCGCCAGCGTGCAGGTGGCCAGCGCCGCCGACGTCGATGCTGCCGTAAAAAGCGCGCGCCAGGCCTTCCCCGGCTGGGCCGCCAAGGCGCCGCTGGAGCGCGCGCGCCGCCTGCGCGAAGCCGCCGCGCGCATCCGCGCCAACGCGATGGACCTGGCGCTGCTGGACGCCGCCGACTGCGGCAACCCGGTCAAGGCCATGGTGTTCGACGCCGAGATCGCGGCCACGCAACTGGAGTTCTTCGCCGGCCTGGTGCTGGAAATCAAGGGCGAGACCCTCCCCACGGGCAACGGCTCGCTCAACTACACCCGCCGCGAGCCGCTGGGCGTGGTGGCCCGCATCTTCCCCTTCAACCACCCCTTCATGTTCGCCGCCGGCAAGATCGCCGCGCCGCTGGCCGCGGGCAACACCGTGGTCATCAAACCGCCCGAGCAGGCCCCGCTGTCCACGCTGCGGCTGATGGAACTGCTGCAAGACCTGTTCCCGCCCGGTGTGCTCAACTGCGTGGTGGGCGGGCGCGACATCGGCGCGGCCCTGGTGGGCCATCCGGACGTGGCGGCGGTGGGCCTGATCGGCAGCGTGCCGGCGGGCAAGGCGGTGCTGCACAGCGCCGCCGACACCATGAAGCGCTGTCTGCTCGAACTCGGCGGCAAGAACGCCATGGTCATCTACCCGGACGCCGATATCGAGCGCGCGGTCGACGGGGCCGTGCGCGGCATGAACTTCACCTGGTGCGGGCAGTCCTGCGGCTCCACCAGCCGGCTGTTCCTGCACGAGAGCGTGCACGACCGCTTCGTCGAGCAGATGATCGCCCTGCTGCGCGAGCGCCACCGCCCGGGGCTGGCCACGCACATGGACACCACCATGGGCGCGCTGATCAACCGCACCCAGTACGAGCGCAGCCTGGCCTACATCACCTCGGCGCGCAGCGAAGGCGCGCAACTGGCGGCCGGCGGCGCGCACCCCAAGGACCCGCAGCTTGCCAGGGGCTTCTTCATCGAGCCCACCGTCTTCACCGGCGTCACGCCGGCGATGAAGCTGGCGCGCGAGGAGGTGTTCGGCCCGGTGCTGTCGGTGCTGCGCTGGAGTCGCGAGGAGGAGATGTTCGAGGCCGTCAACGGCACCGAGCTTGGGCTGACTGCGTCCCTATGGACGCGTGACCTGGTCACGGCGCACCGCGCTGCCGCGCGGGTGGAGGCCGGCTACGTGTGGGTCAACGACTGCTCCTCGCACTTCATCGGCGCGCCCTTCGGCGGCTACAAGCAGTCGGGCCTGGGGCGCGAGGAGTCCAAGGACGAACTGTACGAGTTCACGCAGGTCAAGAACGTCAACGTCTCCATGCTGTAAACGCCACCACCGCCAACGCCGCCGCCTCACTCCGACAGCCGGGGCGTCAGCTTGGCGGCCACGAACTCCGCCAGCGTCCTGGCCGCCGCCGAAATGTTGCGACGGCTCGGGTAGACGATCCACGCGCCATCCAGGTCCTGCCGGTATTCGGGCAGGACGCGCACCAGCCTGCCCGCGGCCAGGTCCTCCACGATGACGCCGAACGGCAGGAAGGAAGCGCCCAGCCCCATCCGGGCGGCGCAGATCCTGCTGCCCACGGTGCTTGAGTTGAACCGGCCGCCGACCCGGACCGTGCGCGGGCCACCGGGCCCATCGAGGTACCAGTGCGTTTGTGCCCCGCCCGAAGAGGGTGGTCCAATGCACTCGTGCTCGGCCAGTTCCTCCACAGTCTGCGGCACGCCGGCGCTGCTCAGACAAAGCGGACTGGCGACCAGATAGCGGTAGGTATCCCTCTGGCGCCTGGCGACCAAGCTCGAGTCCTGCAATGGGCCAATGCGAAAGACCAGGTCGATGGATTTAGCAATAAGTTCGAACCGGGTGTCGTTCAACCGCAATTCGAGATACACCTTCGGAAAGCGCTGCAGGTACTGGGCTAAGTCCTCGATGTCGAAATCTACGAGGAAATTCGTGGGCGCCGTCATGCGAACGGTGCCCTTGGGCTCCTGTCCCGAGTCGGACACCACCTGGTACGCATGATCGATTGGCTGCTGCCGGTTTCAAAGACACCTTGTTAAGGTGGATGATGAAACTGGAGGTGGTTCATGGAGAGAAGAAGGACATTCAGCCGAGAGTTCAAGCTTGAGGCGGTCAAGCTGGTCACCGAGCGTGGGGTGGCTGTGGCCCCGGCGGCCAAGGACCTGGACGTTCACGAGAACGTGCTGCGCAAGTGGGTTCGTGGGCTGCGAGATGAGCCCCAGGAGGCGTTCCCTGGCAACGGCAAGCAAAAGGCCCAGGACGCGGAGATAGCGCGGCTGCGCAAGGAGGTTGCCAAGCTCAAGATGGAGCGCGACATCCTGAAAAAAGCCGCGGCCTACTTCGCGAAGGAGTCGATGTGAAGTTCGGCTTCGTGGCGAAACACCGAGGGGCTTGGCCGGTCAATCTGATGTGCGAGGCGCTCGGTGTCTCGCGAGGTGGCTTCTACGCGTGGCTTACAAGGCCCAGGAGCCGACGCAGCCTCAGTGATGAAGTGCTGGGCGCGCAAGTCCACCAGAGCTTTGTGCGCAGCGACCGCACCTACGGCGCACGACGTGTGTGGCACGACGTGCTGGAGCAAGGCCAGACTTGTGGTCTGCACCGCATTGAGCGACTCATGCGTGAACAGGCACTGCGTGCCCGGCCCCGACGGCGTGGACTGCCCAAGGACCGAGGGGAACGTAGCGCAGTGGCCGACAACGTGCTCGACCGTCAGTTCCAGGCCGATGGCCCGAACCAGAAGTGGGTAGCCGACTTCACCTACATATGGACGGCAGAAGGCTGGCTTTACGTGGCGGCTGTGCTGGACCTGTACTCGCGACGCATTGTGGGTTGGTCGATGCAGGAGAGCATGACCTCGCAGCTCGTGGTGGATGCGCTGATGATGGCTGTGTGGCGCCGGGGCAAGCCGGTGGCCTTGCTGCATCACTCGGACCAGGGCAGCCAGTACACCAGCGAGCACTTCCAGAAGCTGCTGGACGACCAGGGCATCACTTGCAGCATGAGCCGTGCCGGCGAGGTCTGGGACAACTCGGCCATGGAGAGCTTCTTCAGCTCCCTCAAGACCGAGCGCACGGCCAGGAAGGTGTACCGCACACGAGGGCAGGCCCGTTCAGATGTGTTCGACTACATCAAGTGCTTCTACAACCCGACGCGCCGGCATTCGACGCTCGGCTATCTCAGTCCCGTACAGTTCGAGCAGGCTCAAAAAGCTTAGGTCGGTGTCAATGGAACCGGCAGCAGCCCACATTGATCAAATCAAATTATTATCCTCTTGGTCGACGGACTCCTTTTCAACGGCCTGCTAGGAGACGTAAAGAGAAAGTTTACGATTCAGTGATCATGACTGCGGAAGGCTTTTCTCAATGGCTACGACCGCTGAGACAGCACCCTGAACATCCTCGAGCAATGCACGCCCTTCCTTTGTAAGAGCAATTCCTCGAAAATTGCGCTCAACCAAGCGTTTACCTACGCACTTTTCGAGACGCGTTAGGCGTCTGCTCAGCGCTGGTTGAGCGAGGCGAAGCACTACTGCCGCTTGAGATATGCTCCGGCAGTGGGCCACGACAACAAAAGCGCGGAGATCATCGAATACAAGAGTCGTCTGCATATTCCTAATTGGCGTGATGCACTCAGTCCATTGAGAACAATTCAGCGATCAAGGGCGTCAATTTTTCTTACGCCACACCTTCGCTCTGGGTGTGGACATGCCATTTCTCATGACACCTTCAATCTACTTTAAACGAAATACTAAAAATAACTGCAAATGTTACAAGCATGTAGCCAAAATTAACTGTTTACCCCCAAAATTTCCGGCTCTTGTAGCTTATTATCAAGATCCCCGCAAGCCACGACGTGCGGCACGAAAGGCGTGGCGTGTGTGCAAAGCGAGTCCAAGTGCTGCCATCTTGGGATCCGACCGGCCAAGAATCTTCTCTGCCAGAGGCAAGAATTCGCGCTCTTCCAACCTCGCGTGAGCTGTATACTGGTTTATGAGCTTCTGAACAGCAGCCTCATCAATCTCGACAATGTGTCCTTTCGCGAGCTTCACCAGCTTGGGCTCTATACGAGTCCATTGAGACTCAATCTCCCTATGCTCTGCTGTAAGTCCATCCACCAACGTCCGAACAATGGACTGTTCCTCTCCAGGCTCTGCATTGGCCAGGACAGCAGGAAACAGATCTCGCTCTTCTTCCGAGTGATGGTCAAACACTGCCACTCTAAAGAACGCTACAGTATCCTCAGCAATCTTCTTGGCACTGGTTGCCGCCTTAACAATGCTAGTGATTTCGCCAAACCTATTTAAGTGGGAAATAATCCCATCGTGACAATTGGAAAAGCTATCGATGGGAGAATCACTGCTTAAGTTTGAGTCGGCGGTCATGCTAATGTCCTCATGAATTAATCAGGTTGATGTATGGTTATTATGATCGTTTAAGAGGAATCTTCAGTCCTCGACGAAGGCCTCTTCGCGCTTCTTCTTGACCGACGGCATCAGGACCACGGCCAGCAGGATCATGGCGACCACCAACAGACTGGCTGAAATCGGCCGGGTGACAAAAACCGACCAGTCTCCGCGCGAGATGAGCAAGGCGCGTCGCAGGTATTCCTCCATCATGGGACCCAGGATCAGGCCCAGCAGGAGCGGTGCGGGCTCGCACCCCAGTTTGATGAAGACATAGCCGATCAGGCCAAACAAGGCGACCATCCAGATGTCAAAGCTGTTGTTGTTGGTCGAGTAGACCCCAATGGCACAAAAAAGCACGATGGCCGGGAACAGCCATTTGTAAGGCACGGTCAGCAGCTTGATCCAGATGCCGATCAGGGGCAGGTTCAGGATCACCAGCATGGCGTTGCCGATCCACATCGAGGCGATCAGGCCCCAGAACAGTTCGGGGTTGCTGGTCATCACCTGCGGGCCTGGCTGGATGTTGTGGATGGTCATGGCACCCACCATCAGAGCCATCACGGCGTTGGGCGGAATGCCCAGGGTCAGCAGGGGGATGAAAGAGGTCTGTGCACCGGCGTTGTTGGCAGCCTCGGGCGCGGCCACGCCGCGGATGTTGCCCTGGCCGAAAGGTATCTCGCCTGCCTGCAGTTTGGTCTTCTTCTCGATCGTGTAAGCCGTGAATGCCGACAGCAGCGCTCCGCCACCGGGCAGGATGCCCAACGCAGAACCCAGGGTGGTGCCACGCAGCACGGCTGGCAGCATGCGTTTGAAATCCTGGGCGGACGGCAGGATGCCGTTGACCTTGCCGGTGAAGACCTCGCGCTTTTCATCCGGGTGCGACAGGTTGCTGATGATCTCTCCGTAGCCAAAGATGCCCATCGCGATGGCGAGAATGCTGATACCGTCTGTGAGCTCGGGGATGTCGAAACTGTAACGGGCCACGCCGGAATTCACGTCGGTGCCGACCAGGCCCAGCAGGAGCCCCAGCACGATCATGGACAAGGCCTTGAGCAGCGATCCGGAGGCCAGCACAACGGCCCCGATCAGGCCCACGACCATCAGCGAGAAGTACTCGGCGGGACCGAATTCCAGCGCCACTTCCGTCAGCGGCGCGGCAAAACCGGCCAGGATCAGCGTACCCACGCAACCGGCAAAGAAGGAGCCCAAGCCGGCGGCGGCCAGCGCAGGCCCCGCCCTGCCCTTGCGAGCCATCTGGTACCCGTCCAGGACGGTCACCACAGAAGAAGACTCGCCCGGCAGGTTCACCAGAATGGCGGTGGTCGAACCCCCATACTGCGCGCCGTAGTAGATGCCCGCCAGCATGATCAGCGCCGCCACCGGGGGCAGACCATAGGTCGCAGGCAGCAGCATGGCAATCGTGGCCAGTGGGCCGATGCCCGGCAGCACGCCGATCAGGGTGCCCAGCAGGCAGCCGACGAAGGCATAAATCAGGTTCTGGAAGGTGAAGGCGACACCAAAACCCAGCATCAGGTTGTTGATCAGATCCATGTTCTTGTTCTCCTCGGATCAGTTGGCCAGGAACCAGGGCAGCACGGGAAATTGCAGATTAAGCAGCTTCACGAAGGCCACATAGCTACCAACCGCCAGGATGGTTGCCAAAATGATTGACTCCCTCAGCTTGCAGCCCTGTCTGGCGTAGCCGGACAGGATGACCAGTCCGAAGATGGCGACGATGAAACCGAATGGAGGCAGCCCTATGGACGGCAGGCCCACGAGCAAGGCGCCGAAGAGCAGGTTGGCGCTCAGAATGAACACTAGGGGGCGCCATGCGATGGAACCGATCCGGTCGCCACCCGGAGGCCCGCTGCGGAATGAATTCACAGCGACCAGTGCACCCAGGCCAACCAGAATCAGGCCGAGCATGAACGGGAAATAGCCGGGACCCATGCGGGCCGCCTGTCCGATCTCGTAGTCCACTGCGCCCCAGGCGAACGTGCCGCCAACGAGCATGAACAGGAGGCCGGAAACAAAATCTCTCTGACTCACCAAAGTCACAACTTGTCTCCTAGATTTTTTGCGCGATTCTTAGGTCTCAAAGTTTATTATTTTACGCCTCATAATCCGAGAGACGGCGTCAGGGTATACACCTATGCAAGGTAAAGCAATGCCCTCATCGACAAGGTTTGTGTCTAACTTGGCAGGAACCTCTTGGGGTGCGTCCTTCGAACCGTTACGCCAAAATCAACGTCAACGGTGCGGGCACCGGGTACAAGAAGCGAGGAACAGCTTAGTCACCGAGGGGGTGGTCGGTTTGAGCTGGGGGCAAGACGCCTTGAGTATCGAATAGGGCCGCCTGGATAGTGCCGACGCATTCGCCAAATCCAATCCGTTGCGCGCCTTCGCGCTCGCACCAAGCGCGCAGGGCGACGGTATCTCCATCCTCCAGGAAGATTCGACTCTCACCCGAAGGCAGCGTGATGGCTTCGCGCCCTCCGATGGTTTTCTCTACCAGTGAGCCAGCCTGCGAGGGATGTGGTCCGGACAGTGTGCCGGAGCCGAGCAGGTCTCCTGCGTTGAGATTGCAGCCTCCGGCCGCATGGTGTGTCAGCAGCTGGGCGGGCGTCCAGTAGGCAGCTTCCACGAAGCTTGAGCGTGACAAGCACACCGGCGGGATGCCCACGAGTTTCATTTTCTCTGTTTGCAGCAAGACCTCAAGTTGGACGTCGAGCGAGCCGTGGACCATGTTCTCGTCGGACCGCAGGTAGGGCAGCGGCTCGGGATCGCCCTGTGCTCGCCGGCAGCCGGCCCGAAACGGCGCCAATGCCTCAAACGTCACGATCCAGGGAGACAAGGTGCTGGCGAAGTTCTTGGACAGAAACGGACCCAGAGGCTGGTATTCCCAGGGCTGAATATCCCGCGCAGACCAGTCGTTGAACAACGCCACGCCAAACAGGTGGCGCTCGGCATCTTCGATGGGGATGTGCGCACCTCGCCGATTGCCCGGGCCTACAAAGAAGCCGAGTTCCAGTTCGTAGTCCAGGCGCTTGCTGGGCCCAAAATCCGGCGTTTCGGCGGTGCCCTTGCTCTGGCCGTATGGGCGGTAGATGGGCTCGCCGCTGACAACGACTGAAGAACTGCGACCGTGGTATCCGATGGGCACCCACTTGTAGTTGGGAAGCAGTGGTGTGTCTGGTCTGAAAAGCCGACCAACGGCCGTGGCATGGTGGATGCCGATGTAGAAGTCGGTGTAGTCGCCGATGGTCGCGGGGAGTGCATGCTCCGCCGCCGATTGCGCAACCAGGCATGCTTCCAGCGCATGGCGCTCGTTCGCGCCTTCACGCAGCGCGCGCGACAGCGCCAGTCGCAGCGCGGACCATGCGGATGTGCCCATGGCCATGAAATCGTTGAGCCGTTCGCGCGATGCCGAGACCGCTGCGCCCTGAGCCAGACCGTTGAAGACACCTCGATGAACAGCCGAAGCCAAGTCGAGGATCTGGTCTCCGATCGCAACGCCTCCTCGAAACGACTCGTTGGATCCGCGTCGCCGAAAGATACCGAAAGGCAGGTTCTGAAGGGGAAAGTCCGTCGCGCCGTCGTTCGCCGAGGCCACCCAACTGCGCAGGTCAATCGAGTGGGTTTCGTTCAAGGGCGTCATGCTTGTGTCGGGTTGAAGTGCTTCTTGAGGTCTTGCCAGCAGCGGTAGTAATCGTGTTGCAGCTGAGCGGACTCCATCGCGAACCTCGTTGGATTGAGCACTTCGTTTGACTCGAACATGAAGGCCATGGTTTCGGTCAGGTAGTCCGCCCTTGCTGTATCTGCCGCGCTGGCCTTGGCAAACGTGTCTGCGTCAGGGCCGTGCGCGCTCATGCAGTTGTGCAGGGACGAACCACCCGGCACAAAACCTTCCGCCTTGGCATCGTAGGCGCCGTGAATGAGTCCCATGAATTCGCTGGCGACGTTCCGGTGGTACCAGGGTGGCCTGAAGGTGTCTTGGGCCACGAGGATGCGGGGCGGAAAAATCACGAAGTCAATGGTGTCGACACCCGGGGTGTTGCTGACGGATTGCAGCACGAGGAAGATGGAAGGATCTGGGTGGTCGTAGCTGATTGAACCGATGGTGTTGAAACGCCGCAGATCGTACTTGTAGGGGGCGTGGTTGCCATGCCAGGCAACCACGTCCAAAGGGCTGTGCCCGATGCGCGCGCTCCAGAGATTGCCCTGGAAGCGGACAACCAGTTCGAAGTCGCCGTCCCGGTCCTCGTAGGCCGCGACGGGCGTGGAGAAGTCTCGCGGGTTCGCCAAACCATTGGAGCCGATGACGCCGAGGTCCGGCAGCTTCAGGGCTGCGCCGAAGTTCTCGCACACGTAACCGCGCGCGCGGGCGTCTGGTAGCCGAACCTGAAAGCGCACACCTCGGGGAATCACGGCAATCTCCTGGGGCCCCAGGAGCAGGCGTCCCATTTCCGTTGCCAGCTCAAGGCGGCCCTCCTGGGGGACGATGAGCAACTCCGCGTCGGCGTCGTACAGGAAGCGATCTTCCATCGACCGGTTGGCGGTGTACACGTGAATGGCACAGGCCGCATTCACCGCCATGGTGGTCATGCCATCGATGAAGTCGGTGGGCTGCCCGGGCAAAGGGAGAGGGTCCCAGCGCAACTGGTTCGGTGTCACCGGCACATCGTCGGCCCGGCTGATCCATTGACCTGAATCCAGGAGCACAAAAGGCTGGTGCATGGTGGATGGTCGAATGCGGTACAGCCAGGCGCGTCGGTTGGCATGCCGGGGTGCGGTGAACGCCGTGCCGGAAATCTGCTCGGCATAGAGCCCATACGGTGCGCGTTGTGGCGAGTTG
Source organism: Burkholderiaceae bacterium (assembly GCA_016790575.1). Lineage (GTDB taxonomy): Bacteria > Pseudomonadota > Gammaproteobacteria > Burkholderiales > Burkholderiaceae_C > JAEUOU01. The sequence goes on from JAEUOU010000004.1 coordinate 27,500, forward strand.
CGCCCCTGAGGGAGCGCCCCGGGGAGCGCTTCAGAGGCAAACTCGTTGCACATACCCGTTTGGTAGGTGATGGGAATGTCCGGCATGATTTCGTCACTCGGTGATTCGTGATGGCATGAGAAGGGAACGAAGCGTTTCAGTTCATTCGGCACGCGCGCCGGTTTCTTTGATGACCTTGGACCAACGCACCGTGTCTTCTTGCATAAGTGCCTTGAGGGCGCCCGGGCTCGACGGGGTCGGTTCCAGCCCTTGTGCTTCCAGGGAGGCCTTCACAGCAGGGTCACGCAAAGCCCGGCCAACAGATTCTTCGATCTTGGCTGCGATGTTGGCTGGTATACCTGTCGGGGCGACGAGGCCAATCCAGACCTCGCTGCGAAAGTCCTTGAAACCGGCGCTGGCCACGGTCGGAACGTTCGGCAGGTAGGACAGAGGCTGCTCGCCACCCACCGCCAGCGGGCGCAGGGCGCCGGTCTTGATGTGGGGCAGCACCGAGTTGGCGACCCCAAAAAGCACCTGGATCTGGCCACCGAGCAGATCCGCGACCACGGGCTGCGCACCACGGTATGGAACGTGCACCATGTCGATGCCAGCCATGCTCTTGAAAAGTTCCCCAGTCAAATGGTGTGGCGTGCCGACACCAGCGGAGCCATAAGACAGCTTACCTGGCTGGGCTTTGGCCAGCGCCACCAGCTCCTGGGTCGACTTCGCAGCGACATTGGGGTTGACGACGAGGACAAAAGGAACGCGCCCCAACTGGGTGATGGGAACGAATTCCTTGACCGGCTCATAGCCAGCGCGCCCATCTGGATAAAGGAAAGGGTTGGTGACGAAGTTATTGGCAACCACCAGCAAGGTATAGCCGTCAGGTGCCGCCTTCGCGGCCAGCTTTGTTCCAAGATTGCCGCCAGCCCCGGGACGGTTTTCGACGATCACCGGTTGCTTCCAGTACTCGCTGAGCTTTTGTCCTACCGTGCGGGCAAGAACGTCGTTGCTTCCGCCGGCGGTGAAGGGAACCACGATCGTGACGGTTTTGCTGGGGTACTCGTCGGCATGGGCCGGTAGCGCAACGTTCAACCCGAGAAGCGCAAGCACAAGCGCTTTGGTGGCGCGGCCAAGGGCAAGAGGTTTGAGCATGTTCATGAGGATGTCTCCTTGTGTTATCAATGGGAAGGGGAAAGCGATTCGAACTATCCGGCGCCGCGCACGGTATCTACCAATTGGTCCGGAGAAGTCACCTGGGCGCCGCGCCAAGCGACATGGCCATCCGGTCGGACCAGTACGAGGGGGCGCTCATATGCGGCCGCCACATCGGCTTGCTCGATGGATTCGATCCGGAATGGGACGCCTTTTGCGGCAAACGCCTCGGCCAACGTGTCCGCCTCGTGCTGAAGCCTCGGGTCGGTGCACACGAGCACGAACCCGTGGCCGAACAGATCGAGCGTCGAGCGGCCATCGCTGAGCCATACGTGCGGCGCGCGCGAACCAGGCCGCGTCGTGGGGATGTAGGTCGAGTATTCATCCGGGGTCGGCGTCGTGCCGTCCGGTATGCAGATGGGTGAGTCGTCGTAGCGGTGGCCGAGTTGCAGACCCAGCGACTCCCACTCCACCCGGGTCGATTCGCGCAGGCGTCGGCCAAGGTCCTGGCGCACTTGCTCTCCTTCGGGCGTCAGGTCGCAGACCGCTGCCGGGCTGGGGGTGTCTTGCCATGCCCTGAAGTTCTGGGTGGAAAAGCCGATGTTGCGTCGCGCGACCGGCCGGCGCTCGGCATCGTAGCTGCGCAACAGGGCAGGACCGCCCCAGCCCTTGACAAGTCCTTCGAGCTTCCAGCCAATGTCCAGCACCTCCTGCGTACCCGTGTTCATGCCCATGCCGCCCGTTGGCGACATCGTGTGCGCCGAGTCGCCGACGAGGACAACGCGCCCCTGGTGGTAGCGATCGGCGAGCATCTCGCTGCGTCGCCAGGGGATGGTGGAGTCCACATGAAACGCGACATCGTCGCGACCGATCGCTCGGCGGACCCAGGCCGCCGCGTCGAAATTCTTGAGGTCCATCTTCTCTTCGGAACCCAGCACGGTCAGGCGCCAGATCTCATTCCCGTCGACGACCGTCAGGTTGCCCCAGGTCCCCTCCGGACCGACGAAGAGATAGCGCTCGGCAGGCCCCATCTTGTGCTGGTTCACCAGGCCTGGCGCGTGGATCAGGATATTGACGGAGTAGCTGAGCAGCTTGCCTTCCATCTTGATGCCGACCTGCTCCCGAACGCTGCTGGTGGCGCCGTCGCAACCGAGCAGGTAGTCGGCGCGGATCGTGACCGGCTCGCCCGTATTCAGATCGGTGACCACCGCCGTGACGCCCTGGTCGTCCTGCTGCAGCGATTTAAAGCGGTGCCTGAAGAGCAACTTGGTCTTCGGTTCAGCGCGTGCCGCATCGGTGAGGATGGGCTGCAGCCACAACTGAGGGCAGCGCTGCTTCTTTTCGGGCGTCTCGGGCGGCGTCGGCGCATCGCGCATGCTCGGGTATTTCTCCTGGTCGAGCAGCAAGCCGTTGAGCGAGGTGCAGAAGACCATGGAAAGCTCATAGTCCTCCGGGAAACCGCATTCGCGCACACGCTGGGCCAGCCCCCAGCGCCGAAACAACTCCATCGTCCGCATCGCAATGAGGCCGGTGCGCGGGTGCTCGATCGTCCCGTCACCCTCGTCCACAAGCATCGATTCGATACCCCTCCAGCCCAGCTCGATGGCCATCGAAAGGCCCACCGGGCCTCCACCCACGATCAGCACAGGCGTCTTGATCATTGTCTCCATAAATCTGCTTCCTTGATGTGTTTTTGATCCGTTCGAAAAATGATCTTCGAGAAAGGCAACCACGTCCAATCGATATTGGAGAGAAATAGAATTCAAGATATGAATATCAAGACGTTCGACTTGAACCTGCTGAGGGTCTTCGCCGCTGTCTATGCGGAGCGCAATGTTTCCAAGGCCGCTGTCGCTGCGGGTCTGTCGCAACCCGCGATGAGCAATGCGTTGCTTCGGCTGCGCAAGGCCTGCTCCGATGTGCTGTTCATCCGGACATCGCGAGGCATGGAGCCCACTGCGCTTGCCGAGGAGCTCATCGATCCGGTTAGGCACGCGCTGTCGATCCTCCAGGCGTCCTTGGAACACCCTCACGGCTTCGATCCGCGAGAGTCCGAACGGACGTTCAGGGTCCTTATGTCAGATGCAGGTGAGGCCATCGTTCTGCCGCAACTGATACCCGCGGTGCTCAGGGAGGCTCCTCATGTGCACGTCGAGGCGCTGCGGCGCCCCAATGAGCTCTATTCGCAGATGCTTCAGAGTGGAGAAGCGGATCTCGCCATCGGAAACCTCGCGTTTCTGAAGACCGGGTTTTACCAACAGCGCCTCTTTGGCGACCCCTACTGCTGCCTGGTGCGAAGAAAGCACCCGTCGATCTGCGGCGAGTTGACGCTGAAGCAGTTCCTGGAAGCGCAGCACGTTTCGGTCGCCACTGGAAACGCAGACGCCTTGGTCGAGCACACGCTTGCGAAGATGCGCGCGAAGCGCAAAGTCGTCCTGCGCGTGACCCACTACCACGTCGCGGCAGATGTCGTCGAGCGATCCAACCTGGTGGTCACCGTTCCCCGCAACGCGGCGCGCAACGCCCGGGGCGTTCAGATTCTTCCTGTACCCTTGAAGATCCCCGTCGCGGACGTGCGCCAGTTCTGGCACAGTCGCGCGCACAAGAATCCGGCCAACCAGTGGCTGCGGTCGATGCTGGCCAGGCTCGTGTTCGAATAGTCTCGGCGTTGGCTGACGGGTCTTCTCAACTGGAGGCGTGCTGCCCCATGTATCTGGCCCGAGGCCGCAGCATGGCACCGGTCAGGCGTTGCTCCAGTGCGTGGGCGATCCAGCCCGTGGTGCGTGCGAGGGTGTGCAGCATCGCGCCGGTTCCGTTGGGCAGCCCCATCGCCTTGCAGAGCATCACGAGGGCTGCAAACACATTCGGATGCTGTCCCGCCTGGCGGGCGCCGACCACCAGCGCCCGTATCTTTGGCGTGTCGGGGCCGTACGACGTCAGGCGTTCCATCATGTCGAGCAGCACCACCGAGCGGGGGTCCTCTCCTTCATACAGGGGATGGTTGAAGCAGGGCAGTTCGTTGCTCATGAAGCCCATGGCCGCTGCCAGCGACAGAGCGTCTTCGGGATCCAGTCGCGAAGGCAGCGCGTCGATCAGCGCCTCCACCTCCACGGCACCACCCACCTGCATCGCTCCTGACTGAGTCAGCATCGCGGTGGCGACGCAGGCGTGCAGGTCGGCGCCCGTGGAGGCGCATATCCGTGCCGCGAACGATGGCGCCGACAGTTCGTGCTCTGCGGACATCACCAGCGCGGCATCGATGGCCTGCACGGCATCCACACGGTCTCCCAGGCCGAGCCCGCGGGCGATGCACTGCGCCACGAACTCGCCTTCGCGGGGAGCGGAAAACCTCGCGTCCGGCCCGAAGACGCCGGCCGCGCCGGCCAGGGTCTGCAGCAGTCGCCGGTACGTCGCAAGACCGGCCGCCTGTATGTCGCCTTCGGCCTGCTCGAATGCCGACAGCGAGGTCGTCAGCAGCGTCAGCAGCTTGAGCGGCGTGACCCTGTCGGCCGGGTGCGAGGCGAGCTTGATCAGGTGCTCCAGTGGCCGGGTTTCCTGCAGGGCTGGCCATGCGATGTCCCTGGTGCGCGCAAGCCCCGTCCAGATGAGTTCGCTCGCGAATTCGAATGATCGTCCGTCGCGCACCAGGTCGCGCGCAAGTACCCCACGGTAGCGTGGCCCCTGGGCCGTGATCTCGCTGATCCACGTCTGTGCGATGGGTTCCCCGTAGCGCAGGGCGTGCGAGACCTGCGGTCCGCCCGAACGAGCGACAGCCCGGCTTCTGAGTTTCTCGACATCGGCCTTGCGGTAGAGCTTGGCCTTCACGCCCGGGCGCTGCATCGTCTTGATGAGCCCACGGCTGACGTAGGTGTACAGCGTTTCCCGGCGCACGCCCAGGGTCGACGTTGCTTCGGCGCTGCTGACGTATTCGACGTCGTTGATCTGGCGTTGCTGGCGTGGCGGCTTTGCGTCTTTTCTTGGCGGCATAGGGTTCTTCCGGTGGAATATGTCGATTCTCACATCGATCTATACATTGATCAATGTATTGCCTAACATCCGCGGCACTCCGTCAACTCCCTTTTGAAAGGACAACCACCATGCAAGTCGCCGAGCAACAACTCCTGGACCTTCGTCCCAAATTCAAGGAAACCCGCAAGAAGCTGCTCAGCGCACGGCACCTGCCGGGCGAGGTGTACAGCTCGCCGGAAATCTACGACATGGAGAAGCAGCAGATCTTCATGAAGTACTGGCTCTCCGTGGGGCGTGTCGAGGAGATCCCCAACGTCGGCGACTACTACACCTTCCAGGTGATGAAGGAGTCGATCGTGGTGTCGCGCCCTGCGCCCGATCAGATCGTCGCCTACATGAACCAATGCCTGCACCGAGGGGTCGAGGTCGCTGTGGGCAGCGGCAACGCTAAGGAGTTCAGCTGCCCCTACCATGCGTGGCTGTACGACGTGAGCGGCAAGCTGGTGGTCGCGCCCGGCATGAAGGCCTCGGAGGTCGATCTGAAGAACTGCAGCCTGCGGCAACTGCACGTCAAGATCTGGCGCGGCTGGATCTTCGTGAATTTCAGCGACGAACCGATGTCCTTCGAGGACTACATCGCGCCCTTCGAGGAGCCGCTGTGGTGGTTCCAGACCGACCAGTGCAAGCTGGCGCAGAAGGTCGAGATCGACGTCAAGTGCAACTGGAAATTCCTGGTCGAGAACCTGATCGACATTTACCACGTGGGCGTCATTCACAAAGGGACGTTCGGTGGCTTCGTCAAGGGCGAGCAGGTTCGCTTCAACCTGCTGGAGAACGGCGGCTGGCATACCCAGTACGAAGCGCGCCCACACTCGAAGTCCGGCGACCAGGTCTTCCCGACGCTGCCCTGGGCACAGGACAAGCCCAGCGGCATCGCCTGCAAGGCGGGCATCTATCCCAACCTGAACCTGTCGATGCGTGCCGACAGCGTTCGCATGTGGCACATCTGGCCCATCTCTCCCACGGAAACCCGGGTCATCTGCTACCTGCTGTTCCCTCAAGCCGCTTTCTCGGTTCCGAACTACGACGAAGAGATGGACAAGTACATCGGCTTCGTGCGTCAGATCATCGCTGAGGACGCGGTGATGGTGGAGGGCATGCAAAACACCGCAGGCTCGAAGTTCTTCAAGCCCGGCCCGATGTCGCCGCTGGAGGAAGCGCTGTACCACATGGAAAACCACTATATCGACGCGATGACGTCGCAAGACTGAGGCAGCCGCCATGGGGACAACTGTGTGGAGACAGCATGCACGATGAATGGATCAATGTAGGCAGCGTCGCCGATGTCGACGAGGACGACACGCATTCGGTGGAAGTCGACGGCAAGCGAGTGTGCCTGTACAAGCTCGGTGGAGAAATCTATGCGACGGATGGTACGTGCACACATGGCGAGGCGGATCTGTCGCTGGGCATGGTGGTCGACTCCTGTCTCATCGAGTGCCCCTTGCACGAAGGCACCTTTGATATCAGAACCGGCCGCGCGGTGGACGCCCCTTGCACCGAGCCGCTGCATTGCTACCCGGTCAAGGTCGAGCAGGGGGTCATCTACCTGCGGCCCGTCCGCTGAACCTCTGATCGGGAAACAGAGATGGATGTTGTCATCGTAGGAGCCGGCCAGGCCGGCGCTTGGGTCGCCCGGTCGCTGCGGCTGGGCGGACACGAGGGGGGGATCACGCTGCTGGGCCGGGAATTGCACGCGCCGTACGAGCGTCCCCCCCTATCCAAGGGGGTGCTCAGCGGGACGGAGGCGCATCCGCCGGTGCTGCTTGACCCGCAACAGTGCGATGCCTTGCGTGTGGATTTCCGGCCGGGTGTCGAGGTGGTCGACATCGATCGTTCCCGCCACCAGGTCCGGTGCGCGGATGGCTCGGTGGTCCCCTACGGCAAGCTCGTGCTGGCCACCGGCGGGCGTCCCCGGCCGTTGTCGTGTCCTGGCGCGGACCTGCCCCATGTCCATGCCTTGCGAACGATCGAGGACTCCCGGGCCATCGCCAGGCAACTGGTGCCCGGCAACCGGGTGCTGGTCATCGGGGGCGGATGGATCGGACTGGAGGTCGCGGCGACGGCGAGGGCGAAGCAGGTCAATGTCATGCTGCTGGAGGCGGGCTCCCGCCTGTGCGCGCGGTCGCTGCCGCCCCGGTTTTCGGAGTTTTTGCTCGAGAAGCACCGGGAGGAAGGTGTTGAGGTCCGCTTGTCGACAACGGTCTCGTCGATCACTGCCGGGCGTCAGCGCGCCCTGGCCGTGCAACTGCCCGGCGGGGCGCAGGAGTTCGATGCTGTCGTGGTCGGGATCGGGCTGCTGCTCGAAACCGGCCTGGCCGAGGCCTGCGGGCTGGAGGTCCGGGACGGCATTGTCGTCGACCAGACAGGGAGAACGTCCGACCCCGACATCTATGCGGTGGGCGATGTGGCCAACCAGCCCAGCACCTGGGCGGGCGGTCGCCTGCGCCTCGAATCGTGGGCCAACGCCCAGAATCAGGCGATCGCCGTAGGCAAGGCACTGGCCGGAGAAGACGTGGCCTATGACGAGATACCCTGGTTCTGGTCCGATCAGTACAACCTGAACATACAGGTGCTGGGCATGCCGCTGAACGATGTGGAAGGCATTCAGCGAGGATCGGTGGAGGCGGGCCAGTTCTCCGTGTTCCAGTTCTCGGGCGAGCGATTGCACAGCGTGATCTCGGTCAATGCGCCGCGGGACATCAAGGTCGCCAAGCGCTGGCTCAAGCAGGGGACGTGTCCGTCTCCAGAGGTGATCGCAGATCCAT
>JAEUOU010000019.1 GCA_016790575.1 Burkholderiaceae bacterium
AGGTCGGCCAGCGCCGGGCTCAGCCGCAGCCAGCGGCCGTTGGCCACGTCACGCACCGCCAGCAGGCCGCCACGCCGCTCCAGCAGTGCCGGCAACGCGGCACCCAGCAGGTCCTGCAGGGAAGGCTCGGTGTCCACGGTCAGCGTCATCGGCGGCGGCGGTGATGAACATGCCCTCGGGCACCGCACCGGTTTGCACCGAAGCTGAAGCACCCGCGCCCAATCTTGGTGGGCTCGCCTGGGCAGATCAAGGCGTGTACCGATTCTCGCCCCTAGTTTGTCGCGCCAACCCCGCGCAAAGGCGGGGGCAAACCACGCCATTTGCCCGCCCGTTCGCGTGGCACGGAACCTGCTCACCTCCCGGTCGCAGGGCGAAGACGCCCTTGGAACGTGCGGAACCCGCTTCCGCCGCTCCTCCCGAGTGCACAGCGACGTGCGCAGCCTGCTGTCCAAGCCGGACAGGCCTGCCCCGGCCCCGCCCCTGCGGCGTGGCCGCATCCACGTTGTGTACCCGGAGGATCCCATGAAGAAGTCGCGTCTGGTGCTGGTCGGCAACGGCATGGCGGGTGTGCGCACGCTCGAAGAGCTGCTGAAGATCGCGCCCGACCTGTACGACATCACCGTCTTCGGCGCCGAGCCGCACCCCAACTACAACCGCATCCTGCTGAGCCCCGTGCTGGCCGGTGAGCAGACGCTCGAGCAGATCGTGCTCAACCCGGTGAGCTGGTACGAAGAACACGGCATCACGCTGCACCTGGGGAAGAAGGTCGTGGGCATCGACCGCACGAAGCGGCAGGTGATCGCCGACGACGGAACCACCGCCGAGTACGACCGCCTGCTCATCGCCACCGGCTCCAACCCCTTCATCCTGCCGGTGCCCGGCAAGGAACTGCAGGGCGTGATCGCCTACCGCGACATCGCCGACACGCAGGCGATGATCGACGCCGCCGCCACGCACCGGCACGCCGTGGTCATCGGCGGCGGCCTGCTCGGCCTGGAAGCGGCCAACGGCCTGGCCAAGCGCGGCATGTTGGTCACCGTGGTGCACCTGATGCCCTGGCTCATGGAGCGCCAGCTCGACGACACCGCCGGCAAGCTGCTGGAGAAGTCGCTCAACCAGCGCGGGCTCACCTTCAGGATGGGCGCGCAGACGGAAGCGCTGCTCGGCAACGAACAAGGCCGCGTGCGTGCCGTGAAGCTGAAGGACGGCACCGAGCTGCCCGCCGACCTCGTGGTCATGGCCGCCGGCATCCGCCCCAACACCACGCTGGCCGAAAAGATCGGCCTGCACTGCAACCGCGGCATCGTCGTCAGCGACACGATGCAGACGGTGACCGACCCGCGCGTCTATGCGGTTGGCGAATGCGCCGCGCACCGGGGCATCGCCTACGGCCTGGTGGCGCCGCTGTTCGAGCAGGGCAAGGTCTGCGCCACGCACCTGGCGCAGTTCGGCATCGGCCGCTACACCGGCAGCCAGACCAGCACCAAGCTGAAGGTGACCGGCATCGACCTGTTCAGCGCCGGCAACTTCATGGGCGGTGACGACTGCGAGAACATCGTCATGAGCGACCCCGGCGGCGGCGTCTACAAGAAGCTGGTGCTGAAGAACGACAAGCTGGTGGGCGCCTGCCTGTACGGCGACACGGTGGACGGCAGCTGGTACTTCAAGCTCATCCGCGAGGGCCGCAGCGTGGCCGAGCTGCGCGACAAGCTGATGTTCGGCGAAAGCAACATCGGCGACGTGGGCCACCAGGGCCAGAACAAGGCCGCCGCCATGGCCGACAGCGACGAGGTCTGCGGCTGCAACGGCGTCACCAAGGGCAGCATCTGCAAGGCCATCAAGGACAAGGGCCTGTTCACGCTGGACGAGGTGCGCAAGCACACGAAGGCGAGCGCGAGCTGCGGCTCGTGCACCGGGCTCGTCGAGCAGCTGCTGATGTTCACCGCCGGCGGCGACTACAGCGCGGCGCC
>JAEUOU010000027.1 GCA_016790575.1 Burkholderiaceae bacterium
TGGCCTTGGCCGTGGGCTGGACGGCGATGGTGCAGTTGACGGCCACCGAGCCGCGCAGTTCGAGCTTGGCGCTGTCGCTGGCGGTGGCTGCGTGGGCGCCGAAAGCGGCGGCAACGGCGGACAGGGCGATGAGGGTCTTGAGGGCTTTCATGGGGTTCTCCGATTCGTAACAGGTCAGGGGTTGGGGTTTGACGCCACACCGTGTGGCAGACGGCTTTCTTTCTGCGAAGGCCGTGCCAACCCGATACGGATGGAGAAAATACAATCAAATCAAGCACTTAGAAAAACCAACCTTCTCGACAACCGGGCACCCGAGGCACAATGCAAGACTGTCAGTGTTGCAGGCGTTGCAAATTGCGGCACACTCCCGGCAGACTGGGCTGCGGGTGTGGTTACGGGCGGACGAATGGCGGACGGCTGGCGGGAGCCTCGACCAGACGCTGCGACGGCAGATTCGGCATGATTTCGACCGATACCCAGCGGGAAAAGGTCGCTTTCAGCTATTATTTTTATAGTCTTCGAACCCTGTCGATGAACCTGCCCGGGCCCGCGCGCCGACGGTTGGCACGCAACTTGAAGGATTTCGTGTAGAACCGAACCTGATTGGAGCCTTCCATGGACAAAGCCACAAACCACCTCACCCTCCCCACATTTGCAGGCGCCCTTCGCCACCTCCTGTTCGCGGGTCTTGCCGCCCTGGCCACCAGCGCCCAGGCGCTGTCATTCACCCCCATTGAGGTCGACTTCAGCCCCAGCGGACGGGGCGCCACGCAGGTATTCCGTCTGGAGAACACCACCGCCGAGCCGGCCGCCGTCGAAATCGGCATGAAAACCCGCAAGATGGAAAGCAACGGCGACGACATCCTGGGCGATGCCGATGACCAGTTCAGCATCTTCCCGGCTCAGGTTGTCCTGCAACCGGGCCAGGTGCAAACCATCCGTGTGCAATACACCGGCCCGGCGCAGATCACGGCCGAGCGCGCCTTCCGCCTGATTGCCGAACAACTCCCGGTCGATGTGGGACAGGTCGCTCAGACGGGTGGCCGGATGCGCCTGCTGGTGAAATACGTCGCGTCGGCCTACGTGGTGCCGGCCAACGTCAAGGCAATCCTTTCGGTACCACAGGCCCGCCTGGTGCGCGACGCCCAGGGCGCGTGGTTGGAAGTCAGTGTTCGCAACGAGGGCACGACACGCAAGATTCTGACCGGCGCGCGGCTGGGCTTAGGCGACCGCGTCATCGACACCGCAGCACTCAAGGGCATGGCTGGCGAAAACATCCTCGCCGGCACGACCCGGACGTTCCGCATTCCCGCACCGGCCAACCTGGCCGAGCCCCTGCCGCCAGTTCGCCTGCTGGTGGACTGAACCGGCGTGTCCAGGCATCGGCATCTGGCACCGATCGCCGCAGCCCTTGCCGTGCTGCCGATGGCCGTCATCGCGCAGGCACCGGGCGCGGCGGTCGATCCGGCGTTCGAGAAGGCCTTCGCCCAGCGCCGACGCATTACCGTGCAACAGATCGCCTTGCCGACCGTGCTGGACGGGCGCGAAGTCGGCGCTGTGACCGCCCAGATTCGGGGCCCGGAAGTCCGCTACGCCCGCGAGGCCCTGGTCACGGTGTTGGGCAACGTCCTGTTGCCTGAACGCCTGCAAACCCTGAAGGACCGGTCCGGGGGCGACTGGGTGGATGCGGCCGCGCTGGTCCCGCTGGGAATTCAGGCGCAGTACTCGCCCCAGACCATCACCCTGACGCTGGACATCGCCCTGGAGGCCCGGCGCATCCGAACCCACCGGGTCGACTCCCGCCAGGCGGTGTCCGACGAAAAAACTGAACCCGAGGCGGACATCCGCCCCCAGCCCTGGAGCCTGATCGGCAACATGCGGTGGGTCGGCTCGACCAGCCGCGCTTCGGGCAACGCGGCCAGCACGAACGCCCGTGTCCATCTGGAACCCGCGCTCCGATGGCATCCCTGGGTTCTTGAGGCCGCCGGCTCCATGCCACTGGGCGCCAGCGGCGGGACCCGTGTGCGCGACATGACCCGGATCATCCGCGACTGGCCCGAACAGTCCCTGCGCCTGACGCTGGGCGATCTGTCAACTGGCGCCCGGCCGGGGCTGCCGGCCACCGCCCTGGGAGGGATTCAGCTGAGCCGGCGCTTCAGCCTCACGCCCGCGGTCAGCACCCTGTCCCAGCCCGGCGAGCGGATTGCGCTGCCCCAGGGCGCATCGGTCGATGTGGTGGTCAATGGCAAGGTCAGCCGGACGCTCCAACTGGGCCCGGGGGTTCATGACCTGCAGGACATTCCGGTTTTCTCCGGCGCCAATACGGTCGAGCTGCGCATTGTCGAGCCGGGAGGCAAGACCACCGTACGCCAGTTCGACTATTTCTTCGATTCGTCGCTGCTCGCTCCCGGTCTGGCGGAGTTTGATCTGGCGACCGGCGCTCCGGCCGTCACCGGCGCCAACGGCCCGCAATACCAGCGGACCACCCCCGTCACCTCGGCGTCGCTGCGCTACGGCATCCGGCCTGATGTGACGACTGGATTCGCGCTGCAGCACCGGCGCACGCCGGCCGGCGCCGTTCTGTTCTGGCAGACCGACTGGCTGTTTGCCAGTCCCGCCGGAACGGTGGCTGCCTACTTCACCGGCAACCGCCACCCGGGTTTTACCGGGCAGGTCACGAGCCTGCAGTGGCGCCAGCAGTCGCCGCTGCGGCTGGGCGACCCGCGACCGCGCTGGTCCTGGTCCACCAGCGCGCAGTGGACCCACCGGCGGCACGGCCACGCCAACGTCTCGACCGATTCACCCGGCAAAGGCAGCACCGATGCCGGCCTGCGAATCGGCGCGGTGGCGCCCGGTGGCATGGGCCTGTCGGGGAGTTGGGCCCGGGCACGGCCGCACGACGGATCACCACCCCTCGACACGGCCAACCTGACCCTGCGCCAGCGGCTGAGCCCGCAGTGGTCGCTGGAGGCCGGACTGCGCTGGGAGCGGCAGGACCAGCGGCGGGAGCGGTCGCTGGGGATCAGCCTGCGCTGGTCGGGCGAACGCCAGCCGGATGGCTCGGGTCAACGCGCCATGGGATCGGCCGACAGTTTCACCCGCCGTGTCCAGCTTGATGCCGAAACCTGGGGGGTTGCCAGCGTCGCCCAGGCCGATGCGCCGTGGCGGCTGTCGCTGGGGGCAGCCCGCAGCCGCGAAGGAACCGAGCGCAGCGTGCGCGCCCAGATGATGACCTCCCGCGCGGAGTGGACCGCCCAGCTCAGCGGCAATCACGCCGTCAGCGGTTCGACCCAATTCGCCGATGTCAGTGTCGCCAGCAGCCTGATCCTCACCGCGGACGGTTGGGCGCTGGCGCCACCGGTCAACGATTCGGCCGCTATCCTGCGCCCCCGCCCGGCCTACGGCGCCCTCACCATCCACATAGACCCGTCAGGGCCGACAGCGGCCGCCTCCAGCGACCGCTGGGGCGCACCGGTGCTGGCCGACCTGAACGCCTATACACCGCGTGAAATCCAGCTCGACATCGCCAATCTGCCCCCCGGCCTGGGCTTGGGCGTGGACCGTCCGCGCCTGTGGCCCGCGTACCGCTCGGTGCTGGCCGTGCCGGTTGGCAGCGACGCCAACGTCCAGGTCACTGCCCTGCTGCAAGAAGCCGACGGCGGACCGGCGGGCCTGCGCGCGCTGCAACTGGTCGCCGATGCGGGGGGGCCAGCCATTGACCTGTTCACCAGCCGGCGCGGGCAGTTCACCAGCCCGCCGCTGCGACCCGGTCGCTACCAGCTGCGCCCGGCCGGCGAATCGCAGGTGCTGACCCGGTTCACCATCACGCCGGATCAGCAGGGTATCGTCTCGCTCGGCGCCATCGTCCAGAAAGGGGCCGAACGATGACCCGCCGCCCTCCCCGCACACACCGGTGGCCGCTGGTCGGCGTGGCCGTTCTGCTGGCCAGCCTGGCCGCCTCCGCACTGGCCCAGACCGGCCCCGACTGCCGACTGGACAGCCCGGCCGCCGTGACACTGGAACGCTACCGCCCCGACAGCGCGCCGACCGCCGGTGCCTGGACGCTGCGGGTGCGCAGCACGCGCGGTTGTGTCGCCCGGCTGCAGATTGAAGGTCTCAGCGAACCCGGTCGGCTGATGCTGGCCGGTCCGGCAGCGACCGGTGACCGCCTCGCGCTGTCCATCAGCGGCCAACCAAGTGGCACCGAACCCGTGGCCGCCGCACCGGTCGATGCTGCCAGCATCACCGTCGGCCCGCAGCAGGACCAGACGCTGCGCCTGTGGTTGCGGCCCGAACCGGGCCAATGGCTCGCCGCAGGCAACTGGCAGCACACCGTACTGGCTCGCCTGATCGACGCCCAGGGCCGCACGCTGGATACCCGCGAGGTACGCATCAGCGCCCAGGTTGACGCGACGGTGCGGGCCCAGTTTTCCGACACCGCCGGCGGGTCGCAGCTCGCCCGGCTGGACTTCGGTTTGCTGCAGCAAGGCGCCCGCCGGTCGACCACCCTGGATGTCCAGGCCAATACCCCCCACAGTGTGGTGCTGGAAAGCACCCAGCGCGGCCACCTGACCAATGCCCGGGCCCCGCAATCGCCGGCCATCGCCTGGACATTGCGCATCAACGGGCAAACGGTCGGGCTTGCCACGGCGGCACGGCTGCCCTTTGCTACAGGGGGCCGCCAGCGGCATGTGCTGGAAGCGGAGATCGGCTCCGTCGAACGCGTTCTGGCCGGCGAATACCGCGACGAACTCCAGATCACGATCACGGCACAATGAACGCGCCATGACCAGCGCACCCTCCCCCGATGGGCCACCGCCCCTGCCGCCGCTGCGGCTGCAACAAGCCATCGACGCCGCGGAACTGGCGGTATGGGAATGGGACATCGCGACCCAGTCCATGCACCTCAGTGCCCGCTGGGCCAGCCTGACCGGTCAGACACCGGCGCCTGCCGTGATGCCGATGGCGCGGTGGCTGTCCGTGGTGCACCCGGACGACCTCGGTGGCCTGCGCACGGCGCTGGAGGCGTTTGTCCGCGGACAGACCTCCCGGCTGCGCACCGAACACCGGGTGCAGACAGCGGGCGGCTGGACCTGGATCGAACTGCGGGGCACGATCACCGCGCGCGACACCCACGGCCGGCCGACCCAGCTGGTCGGCACCTGCGCCGATATCGGCGAGCGCAAAGCCGAACAGGCCGCGCTGCAGCAGGCGCAGGAGCGCGCCCAACAGGCCAACCGGGCCAAGAGCGACTTCCTGGCCAACATGAGCCACGAAGTCCGCACCCCGCTCAACGCGGTCATCGGGCTGGCCCGGCTGCTGCGCCAGACGTCGCTGCAGCCGCCGCAGGACCAGTACCTGGACTTGATGGACCAATCCGCCACGTCGCTGCTGGCGCTGCTCAACGACATGCTGGACCTGTCCAAGATCGAGGCCGGCAAGCTGGTGTTCGAGCAGGTGCGCTTTGACCTGCTCGAATGGGTGGACAAGGCGATTTCGCCGTTCGTGGCCCAAGCCCGGGAAAAGGGCCTGCAGGTTCGGCTCGACTGTGACCCGGCGCTGCCGCCCGCCCTGGTCGGTGATCCCGGCCGACTGCGCCAGATCCTGGTCAACCTGATGTCCAACGCCGTCAAGTTCACCCACGCGGGTGGCATCCGGGTGCGGGTCTGGCCCGACGCGGACCCGCGGGAGATCGGCCCGGGACAGATCCGGGTGTTGTTCGAAGTGCGCGATTCGGGCATCGGGATGACGCCTGAACAGCAAAACGGAATTTTTGAAGCTTTCACGCAGGCCGATGCGTCGACCACCCGTCGCTACGGCGGCACCGGGCTGGGCCTGGCCATCTGTGCCCAGCTGGTCGAGCGCATGGGCGGGCGGATCCGCGTCGCCAGCCAGGCCGGGCAGGGCAGCGCGTTCCGGTTCAGCGCGGTCTTCAGCCATGCGCCCGACGATCCGAGCCAGCTGACCCTGCCGGCCAGCCTGGACGCGCGCAGCCTGGCCGGCATGCGGGTGCTGCTGGCCGAGGACCACCCGGTCAACCGGCTGATCACCAGCCACATGCTGCAGGAGCTGGGCTGCACCGTCGTGACCGCCAACGATGGCGAGCAGGCCCTGGCCCTCTGGGCCGCTGAGGCATTTGACCTGATCCTGATGGACATCCAGATGCCGGTGCTCGGCGGCGAGGAAGCCACGGCCCGCATCCGCGCCCAGGAAGCGCGCCTGGGGGGGCATATCCCCATCGTTGCGCTCACCGCCCATGCCCTTGCAGGCGACCGTGAGAAATACCTTGCCGCCGGCATGGATGCCTATGCCTCCAAACCGGTTTCTCCGGACACCCTGGCCCAGGCGCTGCACGAGGCGCTGAAGTCCCGTGCGTCCACCCCCGAAGCCCTGTTGCCGCCCATGCACTGGGGCGCCGCACCCGAAGCAGGCCAACCCGCGGCAATGCCGCCCGCCGCGGCGGCCCCTGTGGCAGCCGGCGCCACCACGGTGCAAGGCGAGCCGACTTCGGCCGCTGCGCCTTCCGGTACCGGCACTCCTGGCCACAACGCCGGCTTTGACCTCCAGCGCCTGCGCACCCGGCTCGGTGGCGACGCCGACGCTTTACGGGAAGTGGCCGCAGCGATGCGCGACGATCTTGACCAGCGCCTGCTTACCCTGGCGCAGGCGCTGGAGCGCCAGGATGCCGCGGCGGCAGCGGCCCAGGCCCATGCGCTCAAAGGGGCTCTGTCCAGCCTGACCTTCATGCGCGGCGCAGCCTTGGCCCGGGGTCTGGAACTTGCGGCCGGCAAGGCGGCCTGGCCGTTGTTCGGCCAGACTCTGGCCTTGCTGCAGCACGAGGCCCAGGCGATTCGCCAGGCGCTCGACACCCTGGCCTGACCGGTTCGCACCGCGGCGGCTCAGCCGCGCAAGCGCCGGAAGGCCGCCCAGAAAGCCGGGTCCTGCGAGGTCGCGAAATTGATCCGCATGTGGGTGCTGGGTTGCCGGCTGGCATGGAACAGGCCGCCGGGCGCGATCAGGTACCCCTCGTCCAGCAGGCGAAGTGCCAGAGTGTCGGTGTCCACCCCCGTATCGACCCAGCCGAACAGGCCGGCCGGCTCGGCAACAAAACGGCATCCGGCCTGCAAGGCCATCTGCACGCTGCGCACGCGCGCCTGGTCCAGCCGGTGGCGAATGCGCTCCGCATGGCGGCGCAACTGGCCTTGCTCCATGCACAGCGCCAAGGCCTTTTCCAGCAGGCTCGGCGTCGTCAGGGTGGTCAGCAATTTGGTGTCGACCAGCCGTTCGACCAGGTGCGATGGCGCGGCAACAAAGCCGATTCGCCATGCCGGGGCAAGAATCTTGGCGAAACCCCCGACATAAATGGTGCGTTCCAGTCCGTCCAGACTGCCCATCCGCGTGGCATGGGCGGGTGCGATGTGGCTGTAGGTGTCATCTTCCACGACCAGGAAACCATGGCGCCCTGCCAGTTGCAGCACCCGGTGCGCACTGGCCGGCGTGATCAGGGCGCCGGTGGGGTTGTGCAGCACACTGACGCTGACAAACAGCCGCGGTGCGTGGACTTCGCAGTACCGCGCCATGATGTCGGTATCCGGTCCGGCAGCCCCCCGGGGAACCGGCAACACCCGCATGCCCAGGGCGTCAAGCCGTGCGAACTCGACCGCCCAGCCGGGCTCTTCGACCATGACACTGTCGCCAGGTTTGAGCAAGGTGCGACTGACCACATCCAGCGCATGGGTGGCGCCCACGGTGGTCACAATCTGCCCGGGCCGGACCGGAAGGCCCAGGGTATCCAGGTGCTGTGCGAGCGCGCGGCGCAGTCCGGCGTCGCCCTGGGGCTCACCGTAGGTCAACGAACTGTCCTGAAAGGCGGCTGTGGAGGTCACCTTGCGCACCGCCGCGGCCAGGAAGGGGCTCTTGAGCCAATCGGGCGGGAAGACCCCCATGCCCGGTTGCGGCTGCGGCCCCGCGGGCTGGAACATGGCGCGGATCAACCGCGTGGCGTCCAGCGGCTGCCCGCCCGGCGGGCGGGCCATCGGAACCTCGGTAGCTATCTTTTCAGTAGCATCAGGCGACCTTTTGACAATGGGTATTGGCAGTTTTTGTTGAAAATCACGGACAAAGAAGCCGCGCTGCGGCCGCGAGACAATCAGGCCGCGTGCGGCGAGCTGGTCATAGGCGGCAACCACCGTCGATGGGCTCACCTGATGCTGCGCGGCGCACTGGCGCACGCTGGGCAGGCGCGCGCCGGGAGCCAGCAGGCGGTCGCGGATGCGCTGCGCATAGCGCTCGACCAGCTGCTCGGCCAGGGATTGGGTGCTCGATCGGGTCAGTGCCATGGGGGAAGCTGTATGGGTCGACAACGCCATACAGTCTTTTATCTGATTGGTAAATCTGTACTGCTTGTGTACTGCCATCGGAGGATACATTGGCACCCATGTTGCGTCCAGCCCCCCGACCATGACATCCAGCGAATTCATCGCGCTGCTGGTGCTGGCCACGGCATCGAGCTTCACTCCGGGGCCCAACACCACCTTGTCGGCGGCCCTGGCCGCCAACCAGGGGCTGCGTCGGGCTTTGCGCTTCATCCTGGCCGTGCCGGTAGGTTGGGGCCTGCTTTTCTCGCTGTGCGCCGGGGGGGTCGGTTCGCTGGTGGTGGCTCTGCCGCCACTGCGCTGGGCCATCGTGGCCGGCGGAACAGCCTATCTGCTGTGGCTGGCACGCCGGCTGTGGGGCAGCCGCTCACTGGCCGAAGCCGACCCGGCCCGGCTGCGGGTCGGTTTCTGGCAAGGCGTCGGCCTGCAGTTTCTGAACATCAAGGCCTGGATGCTGGCGCTGTCCATCGTGGCCGGCTGGATCGCGGGCCGACCCGACGCCGGGGCGCGGTTTGTCCTGGTGCTGCCGGTGCTGCTGGGCTACGCTTTTTTCAGCAACTTCAGTTACGCGCTGGTGGGCTCGCTGTTGCGTCACTGGCTTGCCGGGCCGGTTGAGGATGGTCAGCCGACCGGCCGCCGGCTGCTGGCGTTCAACCGCCTGATGGCCCTGGCCCTGACCCTGACGGCGGTCTGGATCGTGGTCAGCGCGCCCGGCCTGTTCGGGGGGAAACTGTGAGCGCGGGTTTGCCCCTGGCGCCCACCGACGCCGACCGGCAACGGGGGCTGTGGCTGGGCTTGCTCGGCGTGGCCGTGTTCGCCCTGACCCTGCCAATGACCCGCCTGGCGACCGGCACCACCGAAGCGCCCCAGCTGTCGCCGTGGTTTGTGACCTGGGCGCGCGCCGCGCTGGCGGGCATGTTGTCGCTGCTGTTTCTGCTGGCAACCCGGGCACGCCGCCCCGCCCCATCCGAAGTCCGCCCCTTGCTGCTGGCCCTGGCCGGCAATGTCATCGGCTTTCCGCTGCTGCTGGGCTGGGCGCTGCGCCATGTCACGGCCAGCCATGCCGCCGTGTTCACCGCCCTGTTGCCATTGGCGACGGCGGCCGTCGCCGCCTGGCTGATGCACCAGCGGGCGCGATGGAGCTTCTGGCTGTTTGCGGTGCTGGGCAGCACACTGGTGGTCGCCTACGCCCTGATCCGTGCCGCCCAGGCGGGACAGGGCCTGGGCCTCGAACCGGCGGACGCGTTGCTGGTCGGCGCGGTGCTGGCGGCGTCGCTGGGTTATGTCGGCGGGGCACAAGCGACCGCCACACTGGGCGCGGAGCGGGTGATCAGCTGGGTCTGTGTCCTGGCGCTGCCGGTGACCGTGCCGGCCAGCGTGCTGACCTGGCCGACACACACGGTCTCGCTGCCCGCGTGGCTGGCACTGGCCTACGTCGGCGTGTTTTCGATGTGGGCCGGCTTTTTCGCCTGGTTCCGGGGCCTGGCCCTGGGCGGCGCGTTGCGGGTCAGCCAGTTGCAACTGGTGCAACCGTTCATCAGCATCGTGGCGGCCGTGCCTTTGCTGGGCGAAGCCCTGGATGCCATGACCGTGCTGTTTGCGCTGGCCGTGGTTGCCACCGTGTTTCTGGGCCGACGCACCACCCTCCGAACCCCGACGACAATCCCCCTATCGACCCATAAAGGAAGCCCATGACCACCTGGACCCTGGCCGCGCGTGCCCACAAGATGAACCCTTCGGTAATTCGCGAGATTCTGAAGGTGACCGAAAAGCCCGGCATCATCAGTTTTGCCGGCGGCCTGCCCTCGCCCAGGACCTTTCCGGTCGAGGCCATGCTCGAAGCCACGCAGCGCGTCCTCACGCAGGACGGGCGTGCCGCACTGCAGTACGCCGCCAGCGAAGGCTACGGCCCGCTGCGCGACTGGGTGGCGCATGACCTGAAGAAACAAGGCATGGACATCCACGCCGACCAGGTGCTGATCACCACCGGCTCGCAGCAAGGCCTGGATCTGGTGGCCAAGATCCTGATCGACGCCGGCAGCCGCATCCTGGTGGAAACGCCCACCTACCTCGGCGCACTGCAGGCCTTCACGCCCATGGAGCCGACCGTGGTCAGCGTCGACAGCGACCACAGCGGCGTGCTGGCCGAGGACCTGCGCGCCAAGGCCGGCCTGGGCGCGGAGCGCGCGCGCTTCATTTACCTGCTGCCCAATTTCCAGAACCCCACCGGTCGCACCATGTCGGAAGCGCGCCGGGCCGCCGTGTCGGCGGCCGCCATGGAAACCGGCGTACCGGTCATCGAGGACAACCCCTACGGTGACCTGTGGTTCGACAGCGCGCCACCGCCCTCGCTGACTTCGCGCAACCCCGACGGCTGCGTGTACCTGGGCTCGTTCTCCAAAATCCTCGCGCCCGGCCTGCGGCTGGGCTACGTCGTGGCGCCCAAAGCCCTGTACCCCAAGCTGCTGCAGGCCAAACAGGCGGCCGACCTGCACACACCGAGCTTCAACCAGCGCATCGTGGCCGAAGTGCTCAAGGACGGCTTTATCGACCGCCATGTGCCCACCATCCGGGCGCTGTACAAGCAGCAGTGCGAGGCCATGCTGGCGGCACTGGACCGCGAAATGGCCGGGCTGGATTTCCAGTTCAACCGGCCGGCCGGCGGCATGTTCCTGTGGGCGCGCCTGCCCGAGGGCGTGGATGCCGTGGGCCTGCTGCCCAAGGCGGTGGACCGCAACGTCGCTTTCGTGCCCGGCGCCGCCTTCTATGCCGACCACGGTGATCCGCGCACGCTGCGCCTGTCCTTCGTGACCGCCAGCGTGGACCAGATCAACACCGGCGTGGCCGCGCTGGCCGAGGCGATCCGCCTCTACCAGGCCTGATCCATGCTGCGCCTGTGGGGTCGCACCAGCTCGATCAACGTGCGCAAGGTGCTGTGGGCCCTGCAGGAGCTGGGCCTGCCGTTCGAGCGCATCGACGCCGGCCTGGCTTTCGGGCACAACCACACCCCCGCCTACCTGGCGAAGAACCCGAACGCGCTGGTGCCGCTGCTGGAAGATGGTGACTTCACGCTGTGGGAGTCGAATGCCATCGTGCGTTACCTCGCCGCAAGCCATGCGATGGGCACGCTCTGCCCGGAGGACCTGCGCACCCGCTTCGACGCCGAACGCTGGATGGACTGGCAGCAGACCACGCTGAACCGCGCCGGCGGGCCGGCCTTCATCCAGTGGATCCGCACCCCGGCCGAGCAGCGCCAGCCGGCGGTGATCGCGGCGTCGGTGGCCGCCACCGAGCCCTTGCTGCGGATGCTCGACGCCCACCTGGCCACCCGGCCGTGGATGGCGGGCGAACGCTTCACCATGGCCGACATCCCGATCGGCTGCGAAATCCACCGCTGGTGGGGCCTGCCCCAGCCGCGTCCGTCCCTGCCGCACCTGGAACGCTGGTACGCGGCCCTCCTGGCGCGCCCGGCCACCCGTGGGGTGCTGGACCTGCCCCTGTCGTGAAAGACCTCCGATGACCGACCGCCCCTTCCGCCAGATGGATGTGTTTACCACCGTGCCCGGCTGGGGCAACCCGCTGGCCGTGGTGCTGGACGCGACCGGCCTGGACGACGCCGCGATGCAGCGGTTTGCCCGCTGGACCAACCTGTCCGAAACCACCTTTGTGCTGCCGCCCACCGAGGCCGGCCGGGCGGGCGGCGCCGACTACCGGGTGCGCATCTTCACGCCCGGCGGCGAGCTGCCGTTTGCCGGGCACCCCACGCTGGGCACCTGCCGGGCCTGGCTGGACACCGGCGGGGTGCCGCGGGTGCCGGGCCAGGTGGTGCAGGAATGTGGCGTGGGCCTGGTGACATTGCGCCAGCACGGCGCAAGGCTGGCATTTGCGGCGCCGCCGCTGCGCCGCAGCGCACCGGACGCCGGTCTGCTGGCCAAAATCACGACGGCGCTGGGCCTGACGCCAAACCAGGTGGTAGCCGCCCAGATGCTGGACAACGGGCCGGTCTGGCTGGGATTGCTGCTCGACCGTGCAGACACCGTGCGCCACTGCGACCCTGACCATGCCCAACTGGCAGAAATCGGGCACAAAGTGGGTGTAGCCAGCGTGATCCGGTCATCTTTTGCTACGGGATTGATATCGCGATCCAGCCGTGAAGCGCGGGCTTTCGTTCGCTCGGAGCCGCCCCCCGAGCGCACGGACCCGGAGGGTGATGCCGACCTGGAGGTCCGCGCCTTCGCCGCACCCATCGGGGTCAATGAAGACCCGGTCACCGGCAGCCTGAACGCCAGCCTGGCGCAGTGGCTGATCGCCGACGGAGTCTTGCCAGACCAGTACGTCGCGGTGCAGGGCCTTTGCCTGGGCCGCGCCGGCCGGGTCTTCCTGACCCGGGACAGCACCGATCAGGTCTGGGTCGGCGGGGATGTGGCGCCCTGTATCGACGGGACGGTGCAGCTGTGAATGCCCTGACCCAAGGCCACGTCGACCATCTGGTGGTCTATGCCGAAACGCTGGACGCGGGCGTGCGCTGGTGCGAAGACACGCTGGGCGTCACGCCCGGTCCCGGTGGCGAACATCCGCTGATGGGGACCCACAACCGGCTGCTGGCGATTGCCTCGGACGCCTTCCCTGACGCCTACCTGGAAATCATCGCCTGCCAGCCGGGCGCCGCGCCGCCGGCTGCCGCCAAACGCCGCTGGTTCGACCTGGACGACCCCCACCTCAAGGCGCGGGTCGCTCGCGACGGACCGCAGCTGGTGCACTGGGTTGCCCGGGTTCCCGACGCGGCGGCCAGCGTGGCAGCCCTGGCCGCCCAGGACATCGACCGGGGCGATGTCCTGGAGGCCAGCCGGCGGACCGCCACCGGCTTGTTGCAATGGCGCATCACGGTGCGGCCGGACGGGCAGCGCCTGTTCGACGGTTGCCTGCCGACCCTGATCGAATGGAAAGGCGAACCGGCCGGTCGCCACCTGCCGGCCAGCGGGCTGCAACTGCGTTCGATGGCCTTGCGCCACCCCGAGGCCCGCTCGCTGCGGCAGGCGCTGGGCAGTCTGGGCCTGGAAGGGATAGGCGTTTCGGTCGGCACACCCCGGCTGCGGGTTCAGCTGCAGACGCCCCGGGGACTTCTGGATCTGGCCTCGGCCTGAGCCTCGCCGCGACCGGCGGCGCGGGGTCCGGCACCGCCCTGAATCGCCCGCCGCCATCGCGCCGATGCCGCTGGCGTCGCGCGGGTGACGCCCAGTCGCCGCGGGGACAAGTTGCGCAAATCGGCTGCGCGACCATCCACGCCATGGGAACCCTCTACCTTGTGCGCCACGGCCAGGCTTCGTTCGGAGCCGACGATTACGACCAGCTCAGCGATCTGGGGCACCGCCAGAGTGTGCGCCTGGGTCAGACGCTTGCCGGCAAGGGTCTGACCTTCGATGCCGTGATCACGGGCACGCTGCGCCGACATGCCCAGACCTGGGCGGGTATCCGCGAGGGCATGGGTTTGCCGACGTCCGCCGCAGCCGGCGCGCCGGTGCTCGAATGGCCAGGCCTGAACGAATACGACAGTCATGCCCTCATCCGCGCCATTGCGCCGGACCCGCTGCCGCGCCCCGACACGCCTGAGCTGTACCGGCATCACTTCCGGCTGCTGCGCGATGCGCTGGCGCAGTGGATGGCCGGTGTCATCAGTCCGCGCGGGATGCCGAGCTACCGGGAATTCGTTCACGGCGTGACCAGTGCGCTGGACCATGTCCGCCAGCACCATTTCCAGGGCAATGTCCTGCTGGTTTCCAGCGGCGGACCGATCGCCACCGCCGTCGGGCAGGTGCTGGGCACCTCGCCGGAAACCACCATCGAACTGAATCTGCGCATCCGCAACAGTGCGGTGACTGAATTCGCCTTCACCCCCAAGCGGCACATGCTGCTGACCTACAACACCCTGCCGCACCTGAACGAGCCCGAATACGCCCGCTGGATCACCTACGCCTGAGGCGGCGCGGCCGTCGCCGGCCGGTCCCGGCGAAGCAGCGGCACCGCCCGCACGGGCGGGTTCACGGACCGGGCGCGCAGCTGGCCGCATCCGCCGTCCACGTCCTGCCCGGCCGAGTGGCGCAATTTGGTCAGGATGCCGCGGCGGTGCAGGCGGCGGGCCATGTCGGCGGCGTGCTCCCAGCTGGGGCGGCGGTAGGGCAGCGCGTCGATGGTGTTGTAGGGAATCAGGTTCAGGATGGCGTATTTGCCCGCCAGCAGGCGCACCAGGCCCTCGACCTCGTCGTCGGTGTCGTTGATGCCTTCCAGCAGTGTCCACTGCACCTGCACCGGATAGCCCGTGGCGCGTGCGTAGGCTTCGGCGGCGTCCACCAGCGCCTCGGGCGTCAGGCGCGGCGCGCGGGGCAGCAGCTGTTCGCGCAGATCGGCCCGGGTGGTGTGCAGCGACAGCGCCAGCGCGGGCTTGACGCGACCGAGCGGCAGGCGTTCGAACACCCGATCGTCCCCCACCGTCGACAGCACCAGGTTCTTGTGGCCGATGTCCCCCGCCGTGCCCAGCAGGTCGATGGCGTCCAGCACCGCTTCCAGGTTGTGCGCGGGCTCGCCCATGCCCATGAACACCACTTTCTTGACCGGCCGCAGCGTACGCGCCAGCGCCACCTGGGCGACGATTTCGCCACCGGTCAGCTGGCGGATCAGCCCCGACTGCCCCGTCATGCAGAAGCCGCAACCCACCGCGCACCCCACCTGGGTGGACACACACAGGCCCGCAATGCGACCGGGCGGCATCAGCACACTTTCCACCATCTGGCCGTCGGCCAGGTCCACCAGCAGCCGGGCCGAGCCGTCTTCGCCCGGGTGCCGGGAGCGCAGACGCGCCAGCGCCGCGAATTCAGCCTCCAGCGCCGGCAGTGCGGCCCGCAGCGTGGCCGGCAGGAAATCCTCGATGCGCCGGCGCCCGCTGTCCTGCGGCCGGGCCTGCGACCACAGGCGCAGCACACGGTGCTCATGGGCGGGGGCGGCGCCCAGGGCGCGCAGGCGCTGGCGCAGTTGCGGTATCTGCATGGTTTCGAAGAGGAACTGCCGCGAGCTTACCGCGGCGAACGTTGGGATGCCGCCGGGATTCCCGGTACTCCTGCCGGGGTCGCACGAGGTCCGGAGACGCCGCCAGACGAGTTCCCCGTCCCCGAGCTGTCGCCGCCGGGCGCGTTGTCAGCGAGGCCGTCACCGTCCCGTGAGACCTCGCTATCGGACAGCTCGCCATCCGGCTCCAGGAAACGGATCGGCCGGCGGGTACGCGACGACATGCCCTTCAGCAGACGCTCCAGTTCGCGCAGAAGAAGGTCATGCGGCCGCATGCGCTCGCCCAGTACCACCGCCGCGACATGGAAACGCAGCGCCACATCCAGTTCGGCCCCTCGCGTCGGCGCCAGCCCCGACGCCACCAGCTGAACCAGTCGCGCCTGCAGAGCCGCGCGGTCGCGCACGCCTTCGAAAACCAGGCCGAATCGGCCGGCACCCAGACGCCCGGCGGGTTCGGATTCGCGTACGAAGCGCTGCAGTTTGATCACGGCACGCAAGACGGCCTGCTCGGCCATCGCATCGCCCCACGCCCGACGGATTTCGGACAGATTCACCAGATCGACCACCGCGACCGCCGCCGACTCGCGGCGCATCATCACGCCCGAAATCACCTGCTTGAGCTGCCGTTCGAAGGCGGCATTCGACAACAGGCCGGTCAGCGCATCCTGTTGTGTCAACCGGTTCACCCGCGCCTGCAGTACCAGCCTGTCGCTGGAGCGGGCGTTCAATGCCAGTACCAGCAGGGGCGACGCCAGCGCCACCGCGACGGCGGTACCCTCCATGGACAGCCAGCTGGCCGTAATCCAGCCCTGGATTCTCAAAATCACGAGGGCAACCGTGAGCAGCAGGGGCAGGTACGCCAGTACCACCCAACGGCCCACCGCATCGTCCCGGCGCCAGGCCAGTCCGCCGAGCACAAAACTCAGCACCGCACTCAGGACCAGCGCCGGTGTCATCGCCGCCACCTGCAGCGGCTGCTCGACCCACGGAAACGCCGCCACCAGCAGCAGGATCAGCGCGCCGGCCAGCAGGGCCAGCCGGTCGGTTCGGGGATACCGTCCCGACACACTGCACAGGTGGCGAAGGAACAGGATATTGATGCCTGCGGTGGCCGTTGGCAGCACGGTGGACGCCAGATTGGCCCAACGGGGTGAGTCGTCCCACAGCAATTGGGCGGCGACCCCGGTCATCGCGGCGATGGTGAGTGTCAGCGCCGACGCATGCACCGCCGACCAGGCAAATACCTGCTCACGGTGCAAAGCCCACACGATCAGGCAGGTGACCGCCATCAGCGCCATCGTGCCGAAGACCATGCCGAGCAGGAGGTACCCGCGCTCCCGGGCCTGCTCCAGTTCGGAACTCGGTGCCACCCGCGGCACAAAACCCACCGGATACTGCTGGCGGACCTGCAGCAAGACCTCGTGTGACGCCCCGGGTGGCAAAAAAAGGTCGAACACCGGATATCGCCCGGGTCGCGCCCACTGCGCCACGGCCACCGTGTCACCCGCTTTCTGGCTGGTCCACACCCCGTCGGCACCCGGCTGATGCAGCGCCACATAGTCCAGCAAGGGCATGGCAATCTCCAGGCCCCAGGGCTGAGCCGGTCCGGCAGGCGCCTGCAGACGCAGCCACAACCACAGGGTTCGGTCTGGCCCGAGCGGATGGACCGTCTTCGCATCCACCGGCACGAAGCGTTCCTTGTGCTTTACAACCTCGGCCACCGCAGCGCCGGTGCCCGGTTCGATCCAGGCCAATCGCTGCAACACAACGGCTTCGCCGCCCCAGGCCGCCGGGGGCGCCATGCTGCCCAAGAGCCACAGCAGCACCAGGCCGAGCCGCCAGAGCGCGGCGCCGCGACCGGGCATCGGCATCTGCGCCGCCCCGCGCCCACCCGTGGCGACCGCCCCTGCCGCCATGCCTACCCGGTCCCTTTCTGCCCCGCGCGGCGCACGGTGTCGGGCGGCAGCTGGTCCATCTCGACCAGCAAGGAGGCCAGCGACCGGCCGGCCGCGTCCACAAGCGCCCGTCCCGCCTCCGCGGACGCCAAGGTCGCGTCACCGGCCGCACCGGCGGCGTTGAGATCCTGCGCCTGCCAGGCAAACCGGGCGCTGCGCCCATTGCCCAGAATGGCACAGTGCCGGGCGCGCAGTTGGGAGGTGGAATCAAACCGTGTCAGCTCCCCGGCACGAACCTGGTGCGGCGCCAGCGCCAGCATCATCGATGTTTCGACCGCGCCGGCGTGCACACCAAAGCGGTGCTCGGCAGCGCCGAAGCAATCACTCACATCCGCACCTGAAGCGTCAACCAGCGGCAACTGAAACCAGCTGGTGCTGACCACCAGCATCGAGCTCCGGGCGCGCAGGTCGCGGGCGACCACATCCAGCAGGCCAACCTGCCCTCCGTGGGTATTGAAGATCAGCAGCTTGTTCACCCCCGCCGCCGCGACACACTCGCCGATTTCAGTCCACAGGCGGATCACCGTTTCCGCCTTCAGCGTGAGGGTTCCCGCAAACGCCGCATGTTCGGGGCTGAATCCGACCGCCTGTACCGGCAGGAACAGGGCCGGAAGATCCGCCGGAAGATGCCCCACCGCCGCCTGCACGATGCCCTGGGCCAGGTCGGTGTCGACCGACAAGGGCAGATGCGGGCCATGCTGTTCGGTCGCCGCCACCGGCAGCACGGCGATGGCCCGCTCCCGATCAAGGCGGTCAAAGTCGGTGGTGGTCAACGCGGACCAGAAACGGGGCACGGCAGACATGGCAGGCATCTTACGCCCTGATACCCCAGAAAACCGGGCGCAACGGCCCCGCTGTGGTGTCCGCAACACCCCGCGCGTCGCTATCATGGCCGCCATGACCCAGGACCTGTTTCGCACCGACGCCACGCTGCGCGCATGCGCCGCCACCATCACCGCCATCACCGACCAGGGCATCGTCCTGGACCGCACGGTGTTTTACCCGCAGGGCGGCGGGCAGGCCGGCGACAGCGGCGTGCTGGTGGGCGCCGACGGCCGCGAGCTGGCCATTGCCGACACCCGCAAGGGCAAGGATGCCGAGGGCCGGTTTACCGAGGAAATCTGCCATTTGCCATCGCAAACCGGTGACAGTTCGCTCTCATTTCAGGACTTGTGTGCCCAGGCCGGCCTGGCCGTGGGCGACGCGGTGACGGCCCGCATCGACTGGGCGCGCCGCCACCGCATGATGCGGTTTCACACCACCACCCACCTGCTGTGCCACCTGGTGCCGCAGCTGGTGAACGGCTGCTCGATCACGCCCGACTACGCCCGGCTGGACTTTGCGATGAGCGAGCCGCTGGACAAGGAAACCCTGAACGCCGGCATCGCCGCGCTGGTGGCGGCCGCGCACCCGGTCACCGTGGGCCAGATCACCGACGCCGAACTGGACGCCAACCCGGCGCTGGTGAAAAGCATGAGCGTGCAGCCGCCGCGCGGCAGCGGCACGATCCGCACGATCAAAATTGGTGCCAACGCCCTGATCGACCTGCAGCCCTGCGGCGGCACCCACGTGGCCAACACCGCCGAAATCGGCGCGGTGGTGGTGACCAAAATCGAAAAAAAGGCCGCCAACGCCCGCCGGGTGGTGCTGGGGTTTGCCGACTGAAGCCCGCCGACGCCCATGCAGCCGCGCAACGCCACCGGTGACTCGTTTTTCTGCTGGGACGGCGACACGCTGGTGGTCAACATCCTGGGCAAGCCGTCCTCGCGCAAGGACGAGATCGGCGAGGCCCGCGGCAACCAGCTGCGCGTCAGCGTCAAGGCCACGCCGGAAAACGGCAAGGCCACCGACGCCATGGTGAAGTTCCTGGCGCCGCACTTCGGCGTACGGCCGGCCGCCATCACCGTGGTGTACGGGCGCGAAAACGTCAACAAACAGCTGCGCATCCAGGCGCCCGCCGTGCTGCCGGCCGTTTTTGGCGACACCACACCGCCGTGACCGGCGGGAACCTATTGGCGCGGGCATCACTCCTACCCCGCTGACCCCAGATATGCCTCCATGACCTTCCGAAACCCCTCCCGACCCCCGTGGCGCGCCGTCTTGTTTGCTGTGTTTTTCATAGCGACCTTGCACCTTTCCACGATGGCTACGGGCCAAAATCTCGCCAAACCGGTGGTCACCACCCCGGAAGTGCGTGCCGAGCTGATGGCGCACGCGCCCCAGGGGGTTCCCACCGGCGCCGGGGCGGACAAGGCCAGTGGCCAGCCGGTCTGGGTGGGGCTGCAGCTGGCGCACCAGCCGCACTGGCACACCTACTGGAAGAACTCGGGCGACTCCGGCCTGCCCACCGAACTGCAGTGGACACTGCCCCCCGGCGTGCTGGCCGGGGACATCGACTGGCCGGTGCCCAAAAAAATCCCGATCGGCAACCTGGCCAACTACGGCTACGAAGGCACCGTGCTGCTGCCGGTGCCGCTGACCATCACGCCGGATTTCAAACCGCCGGTGGGCAGCGACACGCTGGACGTCAGGCTCAAGGCGGCCTGGCTGGTCTGCCGCCAGGAATGTATTCCGCAGGAGGGCGAGTTTGCGCTGCGCATTCCGCTGCGCGGCTCCACCGCCCTGAACGGTGCGGTGTTTGATGCCGCGCTGGCCGCCCGGCCCCGGCCGGTCATGGGCCCGGTGGGCGGCGTGCGGCCGGACAGCCAGGTGCGCATCGACGGGGATGCGCTGGCCGTCAGCGTGCAGGGTCTGCCGGTGGCGCTGCGCGGCAAGACGCTGGACTTTTTCCCCGAAACGCCGGAAGTCATCGCCACCGCCGCCGCCTGGACCCAGGCGTGGAACGGCGGCGAATGGACGGCGCGGGTGCCGCTGTCGCCCCAGCGGGCCAACAGCCCGTCGGTGCTGCCGGTGGTGCTGGCCGCGGACGGCCAGGGCTGGCGGGCCGAACTGAAGGTGCTCGGCACCTGGCCGGCCGTGGCCGCGCCGGCCACCGTGTCGCCCGCGCTGGAGGCGGCGCTCCAGGCCAACGCGGCCAACCGCGCTCCGCCGGCCCCGCCGGCGGCCAGCGGCAGCCTGCTGGCGGCGCTGCTGGGCGCGCTGGTCGGGGGGCTGATCCTGAACCTGATGCCCTGTGTGTTCCCGGTGCTGGCAATCAAGGTGCTGGGCTTTGCGCAGCACGGCGGCGACCGGCGCGCCCACCGGCTGGCGGGGCTGGCCTACACCGCCGGGGTGGTGCTGTCGTTTGTGGCGCTGGGAGCACTGCTGCTGGCGTTGCGCGCGGCCGGCGAAAGCCTGGGCTGGGGCTTCCAGCTGCAGAACCCGGCCGTGGTGGCGGCGCTGGCGGCGCTGTTCACCGTGATCGGGCTGAACCTGGCCGGACTGTTCGAATTCGGCAGCGTGCTGCCCTCGTCGGTGGCCAGCCTGCAGGCCCGTCACCCGGTGGCCGATTCGTTCCTGACCGGGGTGCTGGCCGTGGCCGTGGCCTCCCCGTGTACGGCGCCGTTCATGGGCGCGTCGCTGGGGTTTGCGGTCGGTCTGCCGGCCGCGCAGGCGCTGGCGGTGTTTGCCGCCATCGGCCTGGGGCTGGCGCTGCCGTACCTGGCGGCCAGTTTCGTCCCCGCCGTGGCGCGCGCGCTGCCGCGCCCCGGTGCGTGGATGGACACCTTCCGCCGGCTGATGGCGTTTCCGATGTTTGCCACTGTGGTCTGGCTGGTGTGGGTGCTGGGCCAGCAGGCCGGCATTGATGGCGCCGGCGCCCTGCTGGCGCTGCTGGTGGCGCTGAGCTTCGTGATCTGGTCGCTGACCCTGGGCGGACGCACGCGGGCCGTCATGACTTCGGTTTCGATAGCAAGCTTTGTCCTTTTGACGATGGGTATTGGCCAAAATGTCATCAAATTGGCCGAGCCGGCCTCATCGATGGCCGCCAGCACCGCCCGCTGGGCCCCCTGGGCGCCGGGCGAGGTGGACAAACGCCTGGCCGCCGGCCAGCCGGTGTTTGTGGACTTCACCGCCGCCTGGTGTGTGACCTGCCAGTACAACAAGAAAACCACCCTGGCCGACGCCGGCCTGCTGGCCGAGTTCGACGCCAAAAAAGTGCAGCTGCTGCGCGCCGACTGGACCCGGCGCGACCCGGCCATCACCGCCGCGCTGGCCCAGCTCGGCCGCAACGGGGTGCCGGTCTATGTGCTCTACGCCGCCGGCAAACCGCCGGTGGTGCTGTCCGAAATCCTCAGCGTTGGCGAGGTGCGCGCCGCGCTGGCGGGGCTTTGACCGGCCACCGCACCTGTCGCACGGTTTCACTTCGGAGACGGTTTCATGCAACGACGCCCCTTGCTCATCGCCTCAGCCGCCGGCCTGGCCCTGGCCGCAACGCCGACCACCTGGGCCGCCGCCACCGTCGGCCAGCCGGCGCCCGGTTTCACGCTGACCGACACCACCGGCAAACCGGTACGGCTGGCCGATTTCAAAGGCCGGGCCGTGGTGCTGGAATGGAACAACCCCGGCTGCCCCTTTGCGCGCAAGCACTACCAGGGCAACATGCAGGCACTGCAAAAGGAAGCCGCCGCGCAGGGCGTGGCCTGGCTGGCGATCAACTCCACCGAAACCGCCAGCGGCGACTACCTCAGCCCCGCGCAGCTGGCCCGCTGGATGCAGGACAAACAGGCCGCCCCCACCGCCACGCTGATGGACGAAGACGGCACCGCCGGCCGCGCCTATGGCGCCCGTGTCACGCCGCACATGTACATCGTCAGCGCCCAGGGCGTGCTGGTGTATGCCGGCGGCATCGACAGCATCCCGAGCGTCCGGGTGGACGACATTCCCAAAGCCACCAACTTCGTGCGCCAGGCCCTGGCCGAGATCAAGGCCGGCAAACCGGTGTCGGTGACCACCAGCCAGGCGTATGGCTGCAGCGTCAAGTACAAGTCCTGATCACGCCCGATTCGACCCGGCAAAACCGTACACTGCGGCCATGAGCCGCACCCCCGACACCATCAGCACCCTGCGCGACGTGCTGCACCGCTGCCGCACGATTGCGGTGGTGGGCCTGTCGCCGCAGTGGCACCGGCCGAGCTTCTTCGCCGCCAAGTACATGCAGTCGCACGGCTACCGTGTCGTGCCGGTGAACCCGCTGGTGGCGGCCGAGGGCGGCAGCATCCTGGGTGAGCGCTGTTTTGCCAGCGTCACCGAAGCGGTGCAGGCCGTCGCCGCCCAGGGCGGGCGCATCGACATGGTGGACTGCTTTCGCAAAAGCGCCGACATCCCGCCGCTGGCCGAAGAAGCCATCGCCGCCGGGGCCCGCTGCCTGTGGTTGCAGCTCGGCGTCGAAAACGAAGCCGCGGCCGAACGCGCCGAGGATGCCGGCCTGCAAGTCGTCCAGAACCGGTGCGTGAAGATCGAACACGCGCGCCTGTTCGGCGGCCTGGGCTGGGCCGGCGTGAACACCCGCGTGATCTCGGCCAAGCGGCCGCAGCAGCTGCCGTATTGAGCCGGCGCCAGTCCGTCCTGACCAACCCACCGGCTTTGCCTGCCCCCCTCCGTTCGGGCTGAGCCTGTCGAAGCCCTCCCGCAGGAAGACCACAAAACCATGTCCACCCCGACCAAGGCCACACCAAAAAAAAGCGCTGACCGCGACTACGCGTTCGCCACCCGTGCCATCCACGCCGGCGCCATTCCCGACCCGGTGACCGGCGCGCGCGCCACGCCGATCCACCAGACCACCAGCTTTGTGTTCGACAGCGCCGAACATGCGGCCAGCCTGTTCAACCTGCAGACCTTTGGCAACGTCTACAGCCGCATCAGCAACCCGACGGTGGCGGTGTTCGAAGAGCGCGTGGCCAGCCTGGAAAACGCCCGCGCCGCGCTGGCCTGCGCCAGTGGCATGGCGGCGCAGATGACGGCGCTGCTGGCCATCCTGAAGGCGGGCGACCACATCGTGGCGGCCAGCACCCTGTATGGCGGCACGGTGGGGCAGCTGGGCGTGGGGTTCTCACGGCTGGGCATCGAGACCACCTTTGTCGACCCGTCCGACCCCGACAACTTCGCCCGCGCCCTGCGTCCCACCACCCGCGCGGTGTATGGCGAGACCATCGGCAACCCGCTGGTCAACGTGCTGGACATCGCCGCCGTGGCCGAGGTGGCACACGCGCACGGTGTGCCGCTGGTCATCGACAACACCGTGGCCAGCCCGTACCTGTGCAACCCCTGCGACTGGGGCGCCGACATCGTGGTGCACAGCGCCACCAAGTACCTGGGCGGCCACGGCACCACCATGGGCGGCGTGGTGGTGGAAGGCGGCAAGTTCCCCTGGGACAACGGCAAATTCCCCGAGATGGTGGAGCCCAGCCGTGCCTACCACGGCGTGAAGTTCTACGAGACCTTTGGCGATTTCGGCTACACCATGAAGGCGCGCATGGAGGTGAACCGCACCTTCGGCGCGGTGCTGTCGCCGATGAGTGCCTGGCAGCTGCTGCAGGGCACCGAAACGCTGCACCTGCGCATGCGCGAGCACTGCCGTAACGCGCTGGCGGTGGCGAAATTCCTGCAACAGCACCCCAAGGTGCGCTGGGTCAACTACCCCGGCCTGCCGGATTCACCGTACTTCGAACTGGCGAAGAAGCAGTTCCGTGCGGTGGATGGCCAGCCGGGGGCCTCGGGCATCCTGACCTTCGGCATCGAAGGCGGTGCGGCGGCGGGCGAGCGCTTCATCGACGCCTGCGAGTTCCTGAGCCACCTGGCCAACATCGGCGACGCCAAGACCCTGGTGATTCACCCGGCCTCGACCACGCACCGGCAGCTCAACGACGAGGAACTGGCCAAGGCCGGCGTCAGCGCCGACATGGTGCGGCTGTCGGTGGGCATCGAGGACGTGGACGACATCCTCTGGGACATCGATCAGGCGCTGGCGCGCGCCACGCGGGGTGCACCATGACCGGCACCGCCACCCGGCGCGCCTTGCTGGAGCGCAGCCGCACGATTGCCGTGGTGGGTTTGTCGCCCAAAAGCTGGCGCGAGAGTTACGGCGTCTCGCGCGCCATGCAGGCTGCCGGTTGGCAGATTGTTCCGGTCAACCCGGACGCTGGGGTCGCGCATATTCTGGACGAACCGGTGTTTGCCACCCTGACCGAGGCAGCCCGCCACCAGCCTATCGATCTGGTCAATGTCTTTCGCAATCCGGAGGACGTGCCGGCGGTGGTGCACGAGGCCATAGCCATCGGTGCAAAGGGGGTCTGGCTCCAACTGGGCATCACCCATCCGGAGGCCGCAGCCACTGCGGAAGCGGCCGGGCTGACCGTGGTGCAGGATGCCTGCATTGCGGTCGAAATGCGGCGCAGCGGCGCCCGGCCACCAGGCT
The DNA here is from genome assembly GCA_016790575.1 of Burkholderiaceae bacterium. Taxonomy (GTDB): domain Bacteria; phylum Pseudomonadota; class Gammaproteobacteria; order Burkholderiales; family Burkholderiaceae_C; genus JAEUOU01. The sequence continues at coordinate 24,744 of JAEUOU010000027.1, forward strand.
GAAGCAGTCGCGGCGCCCGAACACGCCCAAGGGGCGATGCAGGGGGCCCCGTCAGGTGGCTTTGGCCGTTTTCGGCCTGGCAACCTTGCGCGCAGGTGCTTTGGCAGACGCCGCAGCACTGTTGTCCACGGTGGCTTCGGACGTCTTGGGCGCCGCAGCGGGCCGCTTGCGGGCGGGTTTTGCCGCGGCCGGCGCAGCCGCTGGAGCGTTTGCGGGGACCGGCGCCGGTGCTGCCGCAGCCGCCACTGGGGCCGCTTTCTTTCGCGCAGGCGCTTTCCTGGGCGCTGCTGTCACGGGCGTGGCCACTGGCGCCGCCTCGACCGGCGTTGCGACCTTTTTCCTGGCAGCCGCGGTTTTGGTTGCTCCCGGGGCACTCTTGCGGGCCGATCTGACAGGCGCCTTGTCTGCGGCGTCGGCGGTCGGGGCCGCGGAGCCCTTCCAGGTCAGGCGGGCCTTGCGGGCCAGCGCCACGACATTGGCGATGTCGGCGTCCGAATAGACCCCTTTCACGCCCGAAATGGCTGACAGCTTCATGCCGTGCTTGAGGCCAAGCTTGTAGATTTCCTTGACCTTTTCCCATTCGGTATCGCGACCGATGGTGAACACCTCGAAGCGCCCCTCCAGAGCCAGCACGATGGTTTCGGCCAGGCAGGCATAGATCACATTCGGCGGCAGACCGATGCTCTTCATGCCCTTGACACGGGTCGGCAGCTCGATTTCGCCCGATTCGATGACAAGCACGTCGGGCCGCTTGGCGACCTCGGACGGCGGCAAATCCAGCGGTCGGGCCACATCGGTGATCACACATCCGGGTTTGACCCGGGTAATGTCCAGAATTTTCTTGCCGGCGCCCGAGGTGGAGGTGACGATCATGTCCATGTCACCCAGCAGCTCGTCGTAGTTGGTCGAGCACACCACATTGGCGTCGGGGGTGTCGAGCAGGATCGAGGCCTTGAGTTCGTCAAGCTTTTTCATGTCGCGGCCCGCGATCACAACCTCGTCGAAGGCCATCGCCAGCAGGCGTGCGCTGACCGATCCGATGGAGCCGGAAGCACCGATCACCATGGTCTTGGCGGGCACCCGCTTGTCGCCGGGGCTGACCTTGATCAGCCCCATGCGCCGCATGGCGTCGGCGGCCGCCCACAGGGCGCCCGATGCCGAATAGCTGTTGCCGGTGGTGATCGGAATGCGGGCGCGGCGGGCCACGGTGATGCCGGCATCACCCACAACCTTGGTGAAGGCCCCCAGGCCCATGATCTGCGCACCCAGGCGTTCGGCAATTTCGGCGGCCGCCAGCAGCCGGCGGTAGGTGAACTCGGGGCTGCGCGCAAGCATTTCCTTGGGGGTGCCGCCGACCGAAATCAGCCAGCCTTCGGCTTCGGCCCCAGTGGGCGAAACGATGTTCTCCATCTTGCAGTACACCATGGGTGGCATGTGCGCCGCCAGGGTTTCGACACGGTCCATGACAAACTTGGGCGTGCCCTTGGGAATGGGGAAACCCTTGCGGATGAATTCCTGGCTGAGCGGGTGAATGACAAACGCAAAGCGGCGGATCTTGCGGAACTTGCCGGTCGGGTGCAGCAGACGCGGCTTGAGGTTCAGTTCGTCCAGGATCTCGGTGAAATCGTCGTCAGAAACCTCGGAGGCTTCCTTGCCCAGTTTGGCCAGGACCATGGCCTCCAGGGTGCTGACCCCCACCACGCGGTCAAACAGCTTGGGCGTCACGTCCACCACCAGATTGACCTTGCAGTCCTTGAAGAACGCCAGGCGTTCGTCGTCCACCGCGGAGGTGATCAGGGTCTTGCCCTGCAGGTTGGTGCGGTTGCCGACCGCCTTGATCTCCGCGAAGGTGCCCACCACCACATGGGCGTCGGCAACGGCGCTGGAGATCCGTTTGTTCTTGAACCCCGTCAGCGCCGACTCCAGCAACTGGCCGGGCCGCCCGCTGAGAATGAAATCGCTGCCCTTGGCGTACAGCTCCAGCTTTTCGAGCGAGTTCAGCAGCACCGGCGAGCCGGTACCGAACACGGCGTCGGCAAAACTGAGGTTCGGGGTGTAGTCGGCCATGGCCACCGCCATGTCGTAGTTGCGCATGCCCGACAGGAACAACACCAGGTTGTTGTTGAAGTAATTGCCCAGCTCTTTTTGCACATGGCGGATCGCCCGCACCTGCAACAGGCGGCGCATGGTGGCGCCCGTGGTCACCGGCACCCGCGTCACGACCTTGGTCAGACGCTCGGTTTCCTTGTTGATGAGCGTGCGCAGTCCGACCTGGTAGTGGTCACTGATTTCACTCAGCGCCACCACATCGGCGCTGGCTTGCTGTCGGCGCATCAGCTCCCAGGCTTTTCCGGTGTCCATGTCGGCGCCCACCCGTTGCACGGTCATGGCCTGCCCCAGGAACTCGGTTTCGAAGCTGAAGTCCTGTTTGGACGAGCCCAGGGTGACGGTAACCACTTTTTTCATGTGTTGACTCCTCGTTGTCGGGTTGGGGTGGATTCGGGGCCGGTATGGGGTGGATCAGGCCGCGTCGGCGCCGGTCTTGCGGCGCGCGGGTCGCCGCGGCGCGGCTTTGGCGGCAGCACCGGTGCCGGCCTTGGCGGCCGTTTTGCGGGCCGGTGCAGCCGTCTTTTCCGGGCGGGGCAAGACCTTGCGGATCATCGCTTCGCATTCTTCCTGGGTCATGTAGCGGGGCACGGGATACCCGGTCATGGCCTCATGCTGGGCCACACGGGCCAGATCGCTGATGTCTTCTTCGCGCAGCGCTGCCAGGGTTTCAGGAATGCCCAGGTCCCGGTTGAGCGCCTCCACGGCATCCAGGAAGCGGTTCGCCAGGGTTTCGGGCTCGTCCCCTTCCGTACCCAGTTTGGCCCGCACCGCCAGCTGGGCCAGTTTGTCGGTGATCGCCGGTGCGCTGAAACGCAGCACATGGGGCAGCATGATCGCGTTGGCCAGGCCATGCGGCGTGTGGTAGCGGCCGCCAAACTGGTGCGCGATGGCGTGCACATAGCCGACGTTGGCCCGAGTAAACGCAAAACCGGCGTAGGTTGAGGCCAAGGACATTTTTTCCCGGGCCTGCAGGTTGCCTCCTTCGCGGTAGGCGGTGCGCAGATTCTCGAAGATCAGGCCAACCGCCGAAAGCGCCATGCCGTCGGAATACGGCGTCTTCCAGTTGCCGACAAAAGCCTCGATCGCATGGGTCAGCGCATCGATACCGGTGGCGGCCGTCACCGCAGGCGGCAGCCCGGTCATCAGCGACGGGTCCAGCGCGGCCATCTTGGGCACGATCCGCGGATCGACAATGACCAGCTTGCGACCCCGTTCCGGGTCGGAAATCACCGCCGCCACCGTCACTTCGGAGCCGGTCCCGGCCGTGGTGGGCACCGCATAGATGCGCACCGGCGTACGCAGGCCTTTGAAGTACCCGGCCAGCTGGCGCAGCGGCTTGGGGTTGGCCACGGCAACCGCAATGGCCTTGGACGCATCCATCGCCGAGCCGCCGCCAAAAGCGACGATGGCATCGCAGTCATGCTCCTGGAAGAAGGCTATGCCCTCTTCGATCAGCGGAATCGGCGCGTCGGGCGTGATCTTGTCAAAAACGACAAATCGGGCGCCGCCGGCTTCGAGGGCTTCGGTCAACGGCTTGAGCAGGCCCAGCCGGGAAATGATCGCGTCGGTCACCACCAGGATCTTGCGGTGACCAAAACCAGCCACCGCCTGACCCAGGCGGGCGCTGGAACCGGGGCCGACCAACAGGGTCGGTTGCGGAATCGGAATGAAACGGGTCACCATTCCGGCGCCGCGCATCAAGGCGCTCAGGCCGCTGGCCCGCAGGGAGTCACTCATCAGGTCGGCAATCATGGGTCTCTTTCTTAAAGCTGGCGCGGTCTGGCAGCCCAAACGGCGCAGTATGCCCGTGTCAATCCGGTTTGAAAAAGAGGGGAATACCTAAGGCACCCCCGCGTAAACCCTGAAGCGGCGACGCGAACCGGCTGCGCCCGGAGCACCGAACGGGGCAACCGCGCCGGCAAGCAGGGCCCGCCCGGAGAATATGATTTTTATAGCATAAGGCGACCTTTTTACGCTGGGTATTGGCCAAAAATGGCCAAAACACCGCCCCAACAGGCGTGGAGGGTGTCGCGACTCGGCGTAGCGGGCCCTTTCCGGTCCGGCCGGGCGTACTGCCCGGACTTTTTCACAATCTGAAGCGCCCCTGACCCCTCGTGGGCCGGCGCGTCAAGGTCAGTCTCTCCACCCGCCATGGAAAAGCTAAGTATTTGATTTGTCGATGTTTTGTCGCACTGCCCGAAAAACCGGCAGCCCGATGCAAGGCTTGATTTTCAAGGCCCTGGAAGCACTCCCCACGGCTTTTCAACAAAGTTATCCACAGATTGGCTGAACTGTTCCGAAAAACTCTCTTGCTGCTTGCACTTAGCGTCGATTCCTCTAATGATGGTGAGATCGCGGCGATCCCTGTCGCGTCGTTCTTGCGCGCCACCGGCCCGGGCGCTGGGCGGCGGTCAAATCGCTCCTGCGACAATTCAGGCCATGAGCCTGACCTTCGCCCCCCTGAAAAACGACACCTTCCTGCGCGCCTGCCTGCGCCAGGCCACCGACTACACCCCGCTGTGGCTGATGCGCCAGGCTGGCCGTTACCTGCCCGAGTACTGCGCCACCCGCGCCAAGGCCGGCAGCTTCATGGGCCTGGCCACCAACGTGGACTACGCCACCGAAGTGACGCTGCAGCCGCTGGAGCGTTATCCGCTGGATGCGGCCATTCTGTTCAGTGACATCCTCACCGTGCCCGACGCGATGGGCCTGGGCCTGTCGTTCGCCCTGGGCGAAGGCCCGCGTTTCGCCTCGCCGGTGCGCGACGAAGCCGCCGTGACCGCGCTGCAGGTGCCGGACATGGACAAGCTGCGCTACGTGACCGACGCCGTCACCTCGATCCGCAAGGCGCTGGACGGGCGTGTGCCGCTGATCGGCTTTTCCGGCAGCCCCTGGACGCTGGCCTGTTACATGGTCGAAGGCAAAGGCAGCGACGACTACCGCCTGGTCAAGACCATGCTCTATTCCCGCCCGGACCTGATGCACCGCATGTTGCAGGTCAACGCCGACGCCGTGGCGGCGTATCTGAACGCGCAGATCGATGCCGGCGCGCAGGCCGTGATGATTTTCGACAGTTGGGGCGGGGTGCTGGCCGACGGCGCCTTCCAGACCTTCAGCCTGGCCTACACCGCGCGCGTGCTGGCGCAGCTCAAGCGCCACGGCGTCGATGGCCAGATCGTGCCACGCATCGTCTTCACCAAAGGCGGCGGATTGTGGCTGAAAGACATGAAAGCCCTCGACTGCGAAGTGCTGGGTCTGGACTGGACCATGAATCTGGGGACCGCGCGACAGATCGTCGGTGGCGACGTCGGCGGCCCGGGCAAGGCACTGCAGGGCAACATCGACCCCAACGTGCTGTTTGCGCCACCCGAAGCGATCCGCACCGAGGTGCGCCGGGTGCTGGACAGCTTTGGCCTGCCGCATACCGACCGGAGCACCCGCGGGCCGACCCAGATCTTCAACCTGGGCCACGGCATCAGCCAGTACACCCCCCCCGAGCATGTGGCCCATCTGGTCGACGAAGTCCATCGCCATTCCCGCGATCTGCGCTCCTAGCACAAAAACGGCGGCGCAAAAGGCTTCTTATGCACAAAATATGTGACGCGGCGCAACAGGCAGATGTTTTGTACGCTGCACCCGCTCCCAAAGCCGTAGCACCGCTAAGTGCTTGATTCATATAGGATTGAGAAAGCTGCTTTTTTGGCGGGCAGGCCGTCGGAAGCCTTGATTTTCAAGGCTTTGGCGCGGGTCCAAAGGGGATTTCAACAAAGTTATCCACAGTTTCCCGGGATTTCCCGGAAAGCTTTGGGGAATCAAGTACTTAGCAGCGAATTCGCCTGAAAGTATTCATTTTCAGACTCGGCTCCACGCATGCGCTCCTCCTGTTGGCTCTCGGTTCTGGTGGCTTTGCCCGCCCACAGCAGCCACAACGGGCCACTGACCTACACCAGTGAGTGCCCACTCGCGCCCGGCAGCCTGGTGCGCGTCCCCCTGGGCTCGCGGGACGTGCCCGGCATCGTCTGGGGACCCTTGGCGGCGCCGCCGGACCATATCGATCCATCCACCCTCCGGCCGGTGACCGCCCACCTGGACTCGGTCCCGGCCTTGTCTCCGGCCTGGTTGCGTCTGGTGGATTTTGCGGCCAGCTATTACCAGCGCAGCCCCGGCGAGCTGGCCTTGTCAGTCCTGCCCCCGAGCCTGCGCGATCTCACCCCGATCCAGATGGGTCGCCGCCTGCGCCGTGCGCTGCCGCCGTCCGGCGCCGCGGGCAGCGATGCCCTGCCGTCCGAGCCGGCCCGCACCCTCAGCCCTGGCCAGGCCGCCGCGCTGACGGCGATCCGTGACGGCCCGGGGCCTTTCCTGGTGCACGGCGCAACCGGCAGCGGCAAAACCGAGGTCTATCTGCAAGCGGCCACCGACCTGCTGCGCACCGACCCGCGGGCGCAGGTGCTTTTTCTGGTCCCCGAAATCAATCTGACACCCCAGTTTCAGGAACGGCTGGTGCGCCGCTTTGCGCCCGAGTTCGGCCCGCAGGCGGTCGTGACGCAGCACAGCGCCATGACGCCGGCCCGGCGACTCGCCAGCTGGCTGGCGGCGCACACCGGCAGCGCCCGGGTGGTGCTGGGAACCCGACTCGCGGTGTTCGCCTCGATGCCCGGGCTGAGGCTGGTGGTTGTCGACGAGGAACACGACCCCAGCTACAAACAGCAGGAGGGGGCCCGCTACTCGGCCCGGGACCTGGCGGTCTACCGCGGCAAGCTCGAAGGCGCCACCGTGATCCTCGGTTCGGCAACGCCAAGCCTGGAAAGCTGGTACCTCAGCCGGCCGGCCAGCGAAGGCGGCCGCTACCTGCGCCTGTCCATGCCCGAGCGAATCGGCGCCGGTGCACTGCCCGTGGTGCGACGGGTGGACATGAACCGCCAAAGCCGCCATGCCTTGTTGTCCGCACCACTGATCGAGGCGCTGCGCGAGCGCATCACGCGTCAGGAACAATCGCTGTTGCTGCTCAACCGACGCGGCTATGCACCGGTTCTGCATTGCACCGACTGCGGCTGGAAGAGCGAATGCCCCCACTGCAGCGCCTACCGGGTCTTCCACAAACACGACCGCACCTTGCGCTGCCACCACTGCGGCTTCACCCAGCCGGTGCCGCGGGCCTGCCCGGCCTGTGGCAACCCGGACATTCGGCCACTCGGTCGGGGTACCGAACGGCTGGAAGAGATGCTCGCCGAAACCTTGAGCACCACCCTGCGACCCGACGGCACTCCGGTACGTATCGCCCGCATCGATGCCGACACCACGCGCCACACCGGCGCACTGGAAAGCCAGCTCGCCGCCGTCCATGCCGGCGAGGTCGACATCCTGGTCGGCACCCAGATGGTCGCGAAAGGCCACGATTTCCGACGCATGACGCTGGTGGCGGCGATCAACCCCGACGGAGCCCTTTTTTCCAGTGACTTTCGCGCGCCGGAACGGCTGTTTGCCCTGTTGATGCAGGCCGGCGGCCGCGCCGGTCGCGATGCCCAACACGCGGGCCGCAGCGAAATGTGGGTGCAGACCTTCCACCCGTCGCATCCGGTTTTTGAGGCACTCAAGCGGCACGACTACCCGGCGTTTGCCGCGTCACAGCTGGCGCAAAGGGCCCAGGCCGGCCTGCCGCCTTTCCTGTTTCAGGCCTTGCTGCGTGCCGATGCGGCGACCCAGGAGCAGGCGCAGGAATTCCTCAACGACGCCAGCAGCCTGGCCGAAGAACATCTGGCGGCGCTGCTGGGCGCCATCACCCGCTACCCGGCCGTGCCCTTGCTGATGCAACGGGTGGCCAATGTCGAACGGGCGCAGCTGCTGGTGGAAAGCCCGTCGCGGCCCGCCTTGCAGCGGTTTGTCGCCGCCTGGCAACCCCTGCTGCAATCGCTGCGGGCCCAGCCGCGACACCGCCGCATTCAGCGCTGGGCGGTTGACATCGATCCGCTGGCGATCTGAAGGCCGTGCCGCTGCGGCCTCACGCGCGCCGCCGATCAACCCGGCCCAGGTTCATCACCTTGTTCCAGGCGGCGACAAAGTCGCGGACGAACTTGGCACCGTTGTCGCACTGGGCATAGACCTCGGCGATGGCCCGCAGCTGCGAGTTGGATCCGAAAGCCAGGTCCACACGGGTCGCGGTCCATCGGGGAGCGCCCGTCTTTCGGTCGCTGCCCTGGTACAGGTTGTCGCCGGCCGGCGTCCACGCCGTGCCCATGTCCACCAGGTTGGTGAAGAAGTCGGTCGTCAGCTGACCCGGACGCTGCGTGAACACCCCGTGCTGCGAGCCTCCGTGGTTGGCGCCGAGCACGCGCAAGCCACCGACGAGCACCGTCATCTCCGGGGCGGACAGGGTCAGCAGCTGTGCCTTGTCGATCAGCATCGCTTCGGGCGAAACGCTGAACGCCTTCCGGCGCCAGTTGCGAAAACCGTCGGCCACCGGTTCGAGCACGGCAAAGGAATCCGCGTCGGTCTGCTCGGCCGTGGCGTCGGTGCGGCCGGGAACGAAAGGCACCTCCACCATCTGCCCGGCGGCCCGGGCGGCAGCTTCCACACCCGCGTTGCCCGCCAGCACAATCAGGTCGGCCAGCGACACCTTCTTGCCGCCGCTGGCGTCGGCGTTGAAGCCGCGCTGGATGTCCTCCAGCACGGTGAGCACCTTGGCCAGTTGCGTCGGCTGGTTGACGTCCCAGTCTTTCTGCGGGGCCAGGCGGATGCGGGCCCCGTTGGCACCGCCGCGTCTGTCGCTGCCGCGGTATGTGGAAGCCGAAGCCCAGGCGGTCGAGACCAGCTCGCTCACCGAAAGGCCGCTGGCGAGCACACGGGCCTTGAGCGCCGCGGCGTCGGCGGCATCAATCAGCGGGTGGTCCACCGGCGGCACCGGGTCTTGCCAGATCAGGTCTTCGGCGGGCACCTCGGGGCCGAGGTACAGCGCCTTCGGCCCCATGTCGCGGTGGGTCAGCTTGAACCAGGCGCGGGCGTAGGCGTCAGCGAACTCGTCAGGATGGGCCAGGAAGTGGCGGGAGATTTTTTCGTAGGCCGGGTCAAAGCGCAGCGACAGGTCGGCCGTCGTCATGTGCGGCGCGTGCTTCTTGCTTGGGTCATGGGCGTCGGGAATCATGTCCTCGGGATCCACGTTCTGCGCTTCCCACTGGATGGCCCCGGCGGCTGTGGTCATCTGTTTCCACTCGTACTTGAACAGCACCTTGAAGTAGCCCATGTCCCACTGGGTGGGGTTGGGTTTCCACGCGCCTTCGAAGCCGCTGGTGGTCGTGTCGCCGCCCTTGCCGCTGCCGTGCCGGTTCTTCCAGCCGAAGCCCATCTCCTCCAGCGGCGCGGCTTCCGGCTCGGGCCCGACCAGGGCCGCATCGCCGGCGCCGTGCATCTTGCCGAAGGTGTGGCCGCCAGCCACCAGGGCCACGGTTTCGTAGTCGTTCATGGCCATGCGGGCGAAGGTCTCGCGCACGTCACGGCCGCTGGCCACCGGATCGGGCTTGCCGTCGGGGCCCTGCGGGTTCACGTAGATCAGGCCCATCTGCACGGCAGCCAGCGGGTTTTCCAGCGCGCGATCACCGCTGTACCGGCTGTCGGGTTTGTCGCTGGTGGCCAGCCATTCCTTTTCTGCGCCCCAGTAGATGTCTTCTTCGGGTGCCCAGATGTCGGCGCGGCCGCCGCCGAAACCGAAGGTCCTGAAACCCATGGTTTCCATGGCCACGTTGCCGGCCAGGATGAACAGGTCAGCCCAGGAGATGGCGTTGCCGTACTTCTGCTTGATGGGCCACAGCAGGCGGCGGCCCTTGTCGAGGTTGCCGTTGTCGGGCCAGCTGTTCAGCGGCGCGAAGCGCTGATTGCCGGTGTTGGCGCCGCCGCGGCCATCGGCCGTACGGTAGGTGCCCGCGGCGTGCCAGGCCAGCCGGATGAACAGGCCGCCGTAGTGCCCGTAGTCGGCCGGCCACCAGTCCTGGCTCTGGGTCATCAGATCGGCCAGGTCTTTCTTGAGCGCCGGGTAGTCGAGCTTGTTGAAGGCCTCGGCGTAGTCGAAGTCCCGGTCCATCGGGTTGGACACCGGCTGGTGCTGGTGCAGGATGGCCAGGTTCAGCTGGTTGGGCCACCAGTCGGCGTTGGAGCGGGCGCCGTGTGTGGCACGGACGCCCCCGGCGGAGTGGAAGGGACACTGGGCTGGGGCTGCGGATGGACTCATGGTGATCTCCTGACGCGGTGAGGGAAGGGACAACGATTCCGGCGGAACCTCAGAACACGGCAGCCTGTGCCGCAAGCAGGTCGAGCCAGTGGCCCGGCAGCGGCGAAACATCGAACCAGGATTTCATGTCAGGCTCCAGCGGAATCGGGAACCTGAACTTTAGACAATACCAATCGACGGGTCGAATTGATTGGTTTTATCAATGCAATAGCCATCCCCCGCGGCGTCCGGAGATCCGGCTTCAGACCAGCAGGGCAACGGCGGCGGAAAACGTGAAAAATGCAGCCGCCGTCGACACCAGGATGATGCGGGCAATGCGGCCGTTGTCGGCGTCAAAGCGCTCGGCCAGCAGCGAGACATTGCTCGCACTGGGCAGGGCAGCGATGAGCACCATGACCGTCAGCGCGGCCCGATCCAGCCCCAGACCCGCCTGGACCACGGTGGCACCGAGCAGCAGCACCAGCAGCGGATGGACCAGCAGCTTGATCAGCGCAACCGGCAGGTAATCGCGCAACAGCGATGGATGGGGTCGGTGGGAATGGGCGACCATCTGCGAACGTGCCAGCACGGCGCCGATGGTGAACAGCGCCACCGGCGATGCGGCATCGGCCAGCAGCCCCACGGTTTTCCCGACCGGCCCGGGCAGGGCCAGACCGGCAGCAGAAGCGAGAGCACCCAGCAAGATGGCCCAGGGCATCGGGTTGCGCAGCATGCCCTTGAGCGCATTTTTCGCCGCCACCGCCATGCCGTGCTCGTCGGCGCCGTCAAGCCGGGACAACGCAATACACAGCGAGGTGGTGATGATCATGTCCACCATGATGGTGACAATGATCGGCCCGGCGGCCGACGGCCCCAGCAGAGCCACCAGGAGGGGCACCCCCATGAATCCGGTATTGGGGAACGCGGCCACCAGGGCGCCGAAGGACGCATCGTTCCAGCCGATGCGGCTGTTCAGACTGATGGCCACGGTAAACGCAACGATCACCAGCGCGCAAACCAGCCAGGTAAAAAACACGCCCGGGTCCAGCAACTGCGCAATCGGCGTGCTCGCACCGAAGCGATACAACATGCAAGGCAGGGCAAAGAACAGGACAAAGCCGTTCAGGCCCGGTATGGCTTCCAGCGGCAACATGCGGCGCCGGGCCGCGATGTAACCCGCCAGCACCAGGGCAAAGAAGGGAAAGGTGACGATGAAGACGGAAAACACCGCGGCATTGTCGCCGCAAGCCGCTCGGCGCGCCGGGGGGCCGGCCGGTATGATTCGCCGCTTTGCGCCCGCCTGCCTTCGCCTGTCGCGACGGCGGACGCCCACCACCCCACCATGACCGCCGGACTCAACCTCGCCCAGCAGGAGGCCGTGAACTACCTGCACGGGCCGTGCCTGGTGCTGGCCGGGGCCGGCTCGGGCAAGACGCGGGTCATCACGCACAAGATCGCGCGGCTGATCCAGGCCGGGCTGGAGCCCAGACGCATCGCGGCCATCACCTTCACCAACAAGGCGGCCGCCGAAATGCGCGAACGCGCCAAGGGGCTGATCGGCCGCGACGCAAGACACGTGGTGATCTGCACCTTCCACGCGCTGGGCGTGCGCCTGATGCGCGAAGACGGCGCAGCCCTGGGCCTCAAGCCCCAGTTCAGCATCCTGGACAGCGACGACGTGACCAGCCTGCTCAAGGATTGCGGCGGCACCACCGACGCCGCCACCGCGCGCCACTGGCAATGGACCATCAGCCTGTGGAAGAACCAGGGCCTGAACGCCGAGAAGGCCCTGGCCCAGGCACGTGACGAGGACGAACGCCAGACCGCCGTGATCATGGCCCGCTACGAAGAGCGCCTGTCGGCCTACCAGAGCGTGGACTTCGACGACCTGATCGGCCTGCCGCTGAAACTGCTGGCCGACTTTCCCGAGGTTCGCGCCAAATGGCAGGCGGCGCTGGGCCATGTGCTGGTGGACGAGTACCAGGACACCAACGCCACCCAGTACGAGGTGCTGCGCCACCTGGTGGGCGAGCGCGGGCGCTTCACCGCCGTGGGCGACGACGACCAGTCCATCTACGGCTGGCGGGGCGCCACACTGGACAACCTGAAAAAGCTGCCTCAGGACTTTCCGAAGCTCAAGGTCATCAAGCTGGAGCAGAACTACCGCTCCACCAGCGCCATCCTGCGCGCGGCCAACAACGTGATCGGCCCCAACCCCAAGCTGTTTCCCAAGACCCTGTTTTCCGAGCTGGGCGAGGGCGAACCGGTGCGGGTGGTCGATGCCGACCACGAGGAACACGAGGCCGAGCGGGCCGTGGCGCGCATCCGCTCGCTGCAGGCCAGCGCCCGGGACAAGGAATTCAGGGATTTCGCCATCCTGTACCGCGCCAACCACATGGCCAAGGTGTTCGAGCAGGCCCTGCGGCGCGCGAACATCCCCTACAAGGTCTCGGGCGGGCAGAGCTTTTTTGACCGCGCCGAGATCCGCGACCTGTGCGCCTGGTTCCGGCTGTGGATCAACAACGACGACGACCCGGCGTTCCTGCGCGCCGTCACCACCCCCAAACGCGGCATCGGCCACCAGACGCTGCAGAGCCTGGGCAACTTTGCCGGCCAGTACAGGCTCAGCCTGTTCGAGGCGCTGTTCAGCCACAGCCTGCCCGGGGTGCTGGGCGCGCGGGTCGTGGGCAGCCTGCACGAGTTCGGGCGCTATGTGAACGAGTTGCAGTACCGCGCCCGCCACACCCACGGCGCCGAAGGCGCCCGTGCCTTCCTGGCCGACTGGCTGAAAGACATCGGCTACGAAAAGCACCTGCTGGACAGCGACGACAACGACAAGGTCGCCGCCGCGCGCTGGTCCAACGTGCTGGAGTTCTGCGACTGGATGGCCGGGCGCTGCGGCGGCCAGATCGACGATGGCGCCGACAGCGCACTGGGCGCCGCCGGGCCGCCCCAAGGCGCGAACGCCCCCTCGGGGGGCAGCGAACCACGCGCAGCGGGGAGCGTGGGGGCCCGTTCCCTTCTGGAGGTCGCCCAAACCATCTCGCTGCTGTCCACGCTGAGCGAGCGCGAGCAGGACCAGAACGTCGTGACGCTGTCCACGCTGCACGCCGCCAAAGGCCTGGAGTGGCCGCATGTGATGCTGGTCGGCGTGAACGAAGGCCTGCTGCCGTTCAAGCTGGGCGACGAAGACGGCGAACCCGGCGCCACGCCGGCCGACGACGTGCTGCAGCGCCTGCAGGAAGAGCGCCGCCTGATGTACGTGGGCATCACCCGCGCGCAGCGCACGCTGGCGGTGAGCTGGACCAAACGCCGCAAGAAAGGCCGTGAGGTGGTGCCGGCGCGCCCGAGCCGCTTCATTGCCGAAATGGCGCTGAACCCGGCCACGGTGAAGGAAGACCCGCGCGAAAAGCTCAAGGCGCTGCGCGCGGAGTTCGCCCGCAAGGCGCAAGACGCCCTTTCGGCCAAGGTGTGATCATGCGTACAGCCCTGCGGAATACTACTGTTTTTATAGCATTTAGTCACCTTTTTACGCTGGGTATTGCCCAAAACCGGCCTGAAACCGCCGCCCGCGACTGTCCGGCTGCCCGCCAGATCGGCCAGGCCCATCTGCTGGGCACCTGGCGAGGCCAGATCGACGGCGTGCCCGGCCTCACCGTGATTCGGCTGACACCCCACCCGGAACACCGCGACGGCGTGGCCGGATTTCTGCAGCGCTCGGCAGGCGGTGAACCCGCCGTCGCCCGCGTGAGCGGCGATGTGGACGAGGGCATTTTTACGCTGGAAGAGTCCGAAGACGGCCGGCGCATCGCCGCGACCTGGAGCGGCGCATTCAAGGAGGATTCATGCGGAAGAACGATTACAGGCTCCTGGTGGCGGGACAACACCGATCAGCGGCGCGCCTTCGAGCTGCACAAACAAATCGGCTGGGACTGAGCCTGCTGGCGGCCCTATTGGGCGTCAGCGGCGCTGCCCTGGCCAACAGCGAGTGGCAGGCCTGCGCCGCGCTGAGTGGTGACGCCACCGCGCGCCTGGCCTGTTTTGACCGCTGGGCGCGCCAGCAAAGCGCGGCCAGCGCCAGCGCGCCGGCCATGGCAACGCCGAGCCCGCCGCCCGCCGTGGATATCCGCCTGTCCGACGAACAAGGCTGTCGCGACACCCGCCACACCGATCTGGCCCGCTTCTGGGAGCTGGAAGCCACCAGCACCTGCGACCCGTTCACGATTCGTGGTTACCGGCCCATCAGCCTGTCACTGATCACCTCCGACAGCGTCAACACCCTGCCGACTTCCGGCAACCCGCTCAACAACGCCACCCAGGCGCTGCCGTACCGAAATACCGAGACCCGCATCCAGCTGTCGGTGCGCACCAAACTGGCCCAGGGGCTGCTCACCCAGGGTGACCCGGTCCGGCGCGACTCGCTGTGGTTCGGCTACAGCCAGCAGTCGTACTGGCAGCTTTTCAACGGGGGCCTGTCGCGCCCGTTCCGCACCACGGACCATGAGCCGGAGATCGTCTACGTCTACCCCACCGATGTCCCGTTGCCCGGTGGCTGGCGTCTGCGCTACAGCGGCATCGGCGCGGTGCACCAGTCGAACGGTCAAAGCCTGCCCTATTCGCGCAGCTGGAACCGCGCTTACCTGATGACCGGCATGGAGCGTGGAAAGGACTGGCGGGTGCAGGCACGCGCCTGGGCGCGTATCCCCGAAAAGCGCACCAACGACGACAACCCCGAGATCAGCAACACCGTCGGCCGCGCCGAACTGGCCACGTACTGGCACCCCGCCGGGGGACAGGATACGGTGGGTTTCGTCTGGCGCCATTCGCTGCGATCACAGGCCAAAGGCTCGCTGCGACTGGAATGGATGCGGCCGCTGGGCGAGAGTACCCGCCTGTTCGACAGCGCCGGTGGCCTGCGCCTGCACACCCAGCTGTTTTCGGGCTACGGCGACAGCCTGATCGACTACAACCGCCGCCGCACAGTGTTCAGCGTCGGGCTGAGCCTGGTCGATTTCTGACCGCTACCGGACCGGAAACCGAGCTTCGGCTCACTGCTTGCGCTGGACGAACAGATTGCGACGCGCGTCTTCCGGATAGGCAAAGGTGACCAGGCCGTTCCTGACCTGCCCCATGACCAGCATGTTGGCTGAAATGGCGTCCTTGTCGTCCAGGGAAAACGGCCTGTCATACGTGGCGACGACGCCGTAGTAGACGCGCTGAATGTTCTCCAGTGCGCTCTTGATGGCCGGGCCACCGAGATTGCCATCGCGAATGCCAAAGAGCGAATAGACCAGCACGTAGGTGGCGTCATAGGCCTGCGCGGCCGCCATGGGAACGGGAATGCGCCGCGTCTGGAATTTGCGGGCATAGGCCGAGAGAAAGGCCGCGCGCCGTTCGTTGCTGGGCTCGGCAATGAAGGTCTGCGCCATGAGCGCCCCCTCGGCGGCCTCCTTGGCGCCGTCAATGAAGAACGGAAACGACAGCGGCCAGGCGCCTACCTGGGGAACCTTCCACCCGATGGCCTGGCGGGCGCGGGCAATTACGGCGTTCTCCGGGCCGACGGTGTAGCTGAACACGACGTCGGCGCCGGCGCTTCGGGCCGCCTTCATCTCGTCGACCAGGTCCTTCACACCGAGATCGAAGCGCGACACGTAGACCGGCTGGAGGTTTTTGGCTGCCAGCGCCTTGACCACGTCCTGAAAGCCGCCGTCGCCGTATCCGCTTTTATCGGCAAATAGGGCCACCTTGGTCCAGCCCCGCTTGACAATGTCGTCCACGACAAACGGCGCCTGAATGGCATCGCGGGCCGAGGTCCGAAAAACGTAGCTCTGGGGGGCCGGGAACTTCGCCGTCAATGCGGTCCCGGTCGAGCAGGGAACGATCAGCGGCAACTGGGCGTTCTGGAACACGTCCAGCGAACGCATGGCCACGCCGGTATTGCAAAAACCGATCGTCGCACGCACTTTTTCGGTCACCAGGGCCTGCGACTGGCGCAAACCTTCGTCCGGATTGCCTTTGTCGTCCTTGATCACCAGTTCGATCTTGCGCCCGAGGTAACCGCCGACCGCATTGATTTCCTCCACCGCCAGCTGAATGCCGTTGAGCATGGGCGTGCCGAAATCAGCGGAAGGCCCGGAAAAAGGCCCGATCACACCCAGCTTGAACGTTTCCTGTGCCCGGGCCTGCAGCGGGGCGACCGCAGCCCACGCACACGCCAGGAATACCAGCCACGTGGCCAGCGTTTGACGACGGAGGATGGCAAAGAGCATGTGCATGGGAACTTTCCAAACGGAGTGCAACGGGGCGTTGCGATGAAACCGGGCCACATCGTGCCCCGCGGATCGCGGCCGCGAGCGGCGGGCCCCGCGCCGGAACTGTAGCAACGCCCCTCCCGGTCTGGCCTATCGTTTTCCCTTATGCAAAACCATTTTTTACATTGCGGAATCTAGTCGCCACATAGAAAAAATGGCGTTACGCACCTGATGAACCTCAATGTCTTCGGTTGCGCCCGAGGACAGACTGACACATGGGATTTTTCCCGGTGATTTTTTCAGGAGCACACCCATGAAGCAGCGCCTTACCGCTTGGGCCGTGGCGGCCATCTGCCTGCTGGCGCCAGTCGTCGCCATGGCCCAGAAGGACATTCACTGGCGGTCCAGTTCGGTGCAAGGCCCCCGAACGCCGGCGACGAATACCCGATTGGGCGTCGCCATCTTCGGCAATGCCGAGCCCGCCACCTACGAACGCAAGGTCAGTCCTGTCGGACCGCCCGTGGCTGGAAAACTGCCCATACGCGCCGAAACCGTCTTCCGGTTCGCCGATGGATCGACCCTGACCATGCACAGCACCGAAACCATCAACCTGACTCCCCAGGGCACCCACGGACGGGACGAATGGACTGGCGACGGCCAGATCGTCGGCGGCACCGGCCGCTATCAGGGCGCCAACGGCAACTTCACCTTTCGCGCGCTGATGGGCCTGGACCGCCAGGCCGACGGGCTGCTCGGCGACGGCTTCCTCACCGGACAGGGGCAATACACGCTGCAAAACCCGCAGTAGCGGCCTGCAGCGGGCTCATCCCCGGCGCAGGGCGTTGGGGAAATACTGCGCGGTCAGACTGCGGCTGTGAACCGGCGAGAAGCCATCGGCGCGGGCCTGTGCCGGGTCGTCGGCATGGCGGCGCCAGTCGCGCACCCAGTGCAGGTGGTCGCAGGTTTCCAGCAGCCCCAGTGTCTCCCGGTCGCCGATCAACACACCGTGAACCCGCAAGCCCAGCTGCGCCTTGGCAGCGCGCAGCGCCGCCAGCGTGGCGGGGGTGACACCGAACTCGCCGTCACTGAGGATCAGCACATCGGCCAGTGCCCAGCCCTGCTCGGCCACCTGGGAGACCGCGCGCTCCAGGGGCGTTTGCACATCCGTGCCGCCATCGAAGGCCAGACCCATCACTTCCAGCAGCGCATCCAGCCCTCCGGCGGTGGCCACCAGTTCGTGTTCGACCACCTCGCCGGCACCTCCGAAAGCCAGCAGGCGGCAAGGCCGCTGCGCCGCCCATGCGCTGCGCAAGGCCTGCAAGACTCCGGCCCGGGCAACGGCCTCGGGCCCGCCACGCATGGACCCGGACGTGTCCAGGCAGACGATCAGCGGCCCACGCCCCAGCGGCTCGGTTTGCGGGACGGCCGCCAGGCTGGGGCGGACATCGGGCGCAGGAACCCATTGGATGAGGACCGCTTCGTCTTCATAGGTCAAGAGCTGCGATTCGGCAAACCGCGCGCGCCACAACCGGCGCAGCACGGGGTGGTGCAGTTGCGCTGCCTCACTGGCCAGCAAACGGGCCAGTTGTCCCGAGCGTTTGACGCCGCGTACCGCGCCCGGCTGATCGGCCAGCCGGATATCGACCGCCCGTACCGACAGCCACTGCGGCGGGGCAACGGCGGGGCTGGCGCGCTCGCGCAGGGGCAGATCGGCATCACGCCGGGCGCGGCCCACCTGGTCGATGAAAGCGATCAGCTGCGGCATTTGGCGCAGGCGGGCCGCGGCGCGCTCGGCCACGGCCCATTCGCGACGCGCCAGGCGTCCCTGCAGATCGTCCCAGCGCAGATGGGCCAGATCCCCCAGGGTCTGCAACAAGGCCAGGGCCTGTTCCCAGCCACCGCGTTCGCGGGTCCAGTCCGCCCGCAGCGCTTCGGCGGCAGCGGTGATGGCCCGTTCGCGCGGGTCATCGACCGCCCGGTCGATCAGGGTGTCCAGATGCCACAACACGCTGCGCAGAACCTGCACTGTCAGCCCGGTGCTGCCTGCCGTCAGCGAGGGCAGATCCAGCTCGCCCAGGACCTGGCGCATGGCGCCCGTCGCGACGGGATCGGCCCAGTGGTCACCCGGCGCGGGCAGCCGACCGGCCAGCAGCGCCCCGTGCCAGCGCACCAGGCCCGCGAGACGCGCGTCGGCGGCGGCCACACTGCAGGTGATGGCCGGCAACCACAGTTCGCGCGGAAGCTCGGCCAGCCGATGCCACGGCGCATTGAGGACTGCCGACGGGCCTGCCACCGCCTGGCCCGCGGCCGAGATCTGGGGAGGAGCCGTAGGACGGGCCGTCATCACCAGGGGGCACCGGGACGGCAGCGTTCAGTGGTCCCAGGACACCGGCAGCGGCGCCGGGCCGGCCAGCGCCGCATCTACCGGCAGGGCCGCGAATGCGTCGGCGACAGCGGCCAGCCGCTGGTGCAGGGCCTGCAACAGGTCCACATTGGCCCCATGAACGGCGTCGATCCGCGCGCGCCAGCTCGGCGGCAGCCACGGGTGGCCAGCGGCACCGCAGCGCGCCCGCTCGGCTTCGGCGACTGCCACCGCGCAAGCGCTGGCCGCGCGCTCGCGCGCTTCGCCCGCCTGCGCCACCCGCGCGGCGATATGCAAGGGGCTGTAGCGGCGGCGCGCGCCCTCCGCCACCATACGCACCAGCACCTGCCCCTCGGCCGCCGGACCGGCAATGGCCTGCGCCAGCGCCAGCTTGCCGGCCGCCCCGTCCTCGCCTGTGGCCGACGCCGAGCTTTCGATTTCCAGCTGGCGCTCCAGCGCATCGGCAACACGGCCCAGCCACTGCGCATCCACCGGCACAGCGCCGCCGACCTCGCGGAGGAAGTCTTCGATCAAGGCCGGCACCTGCTCGGGCCGGTCCGCCAGCACCAGCGGCAGGACCCATAAATCCCACGGGTCGATCACGTCGGCCTGGCGGCTGGCGGCCATGACCCGCAGCAGATGCACCACCTTGCGCCAGCGTCGGTCAGACACCCCGATGCCCGCTGCGGCGCACCCGACCCGGGCGGCCGCCAGGCGTTCGACCACCGGCTCCGGCAGCGCCACGGCATGGGCGCGCTGGCGCAGGGTTTGCAGATCGGCTTCACACAGGCGCGCGGGCGCCGCCGCCGGCTGCGGCGGCAAGGCCAGCAAGGCCCCAAAGTGGGCATCATCCACCGCGGCAACCGGCACCCGCAGCAGAAAGCGGTCGAAGAAAGCGGCCAGCGATTCGTCGGTCGGCACCTCGTTGCTGGCACCCACCACCGTAATCAGTGGCACCGGCACACGACCGCTGCCGTTGTCGAATTCGCGTTCGTTGAGCAAGGTCAGGAGGGCGTTGAGAATCGCGGAATTGGCCTTGAACACCTCATCCAGAAACGCCACCTGCGCCGTGGGCAGGAAACCGTCGGTCAGCCGCTCATAACGGTCGTTTTCCAGCGCCTGCAGCGACAGCGGGCCGAACAGTTCCTCGGGGACCGAAAAACGCGTCAGCAGGCGCTCGAAATAGCGGGCGCCGACAAACACCCCCCGCAGGCGCCGCGCCAGCTCGCTCTTGGCCGTGCCCGGCGGGCCGATCAGCAGTACGTGTTCACCGGCCAGCGCCGCCAGCAGCAGGGCGCGCACCGCCGCGTCGCGCTGCAACAAGCCGGAGTCGAGATCGGCCAGACAGGCCTGAAGGGTCTGTGGGTGCATGGCCCCATGGTAGCGACTGCCCGGCGGATTCACCCATCACTATCAAAATAATAGCCAAAAGTGACATTTTTGCGCTGGGTATTGGCCAAAACAACCGAAATTCAGTGTTCACCCGCGGCCGGGGCCGCCGCGGAAGGGCCAGACGCGGACGGGGTGGGCGCCGAGCCCTGCGCCGGGCGGAGCACGCGGCTGGTGCCAGCACTGGCGCCCACCTGCACCGCCCCGACGGCGGTGGCGGCGCCCACACCGGCCGATCCGGTGATCTGGCCCTGGCTGTCGGCGCTGACACCGACACCGACCGGTCCCGCGCGCACGCCGACACCGGCGCTGGCGCCCTCACTGCCCAAGCCCACGCTGGCCGATACCGGCCCGACCCCGGCACCCACACGGGCACTGACGCCGCCACTGCCGACGCCGATGCCCACGGACAGCGGCCCCAGCGGCACACTGACACCGACCGACGCACAACCCGCCAGCGACAGCGCCATCAGCAGCGCGGCGCCGCCGCGCCAGCCGGCCCTGAAACAATGCGCAAGTGTCATCGGAACTCCTCGGTCAGTAGAACCCGCGGCCATTGTCCGCCAAACCCCGTGGGCGTCTGCGCCGCGTCACTCCGCTCGGGCACGGTATCGGAGTCGGGCAACGCAGCGCGAGTCGGGGGACCGGCCGCGCTGTCCGTCAGCCCTGCAGCAACGCGTTGACGCGCTTGACATAGGCCGCCGGGTCTTCGGGCAGGCCGCCTTCGGCCAGCAGGGCCTGGTCGAACAGGATGTGGGCCAGGTCGTCAAAGTGCGCACTGGCGTCAAGCTTCTTCACCAGCGCGTGCTCGGCATTGACCTCCAGCACGGGCTTGGTCGCTGGCGCGGGCTGCCCAGCCTGGCGCAGCAAGCGGGCCAGTTGCAGGCTCATGCCGTCATCGGGAGACACCAGGCAGGCCGGGCTGTCGACCAGTCGGGTGGTCACGCGCACGTCTTCGGCCTTTTCCTTGAGGGTGGCTTTCAGGCGCTCCAGCAGGGGCTTGAAGGCTTCGGCCGCGGCTTCGGCGGCTTTCTTTTCTTCCTCGTCCTGCAGCTTGCCCAGATCGACCGCGCCCTTGGCCACACTTTGCAGCGGCGTGCCGTCGAACTCCTGGAAGAAGCCCAGCGCCCACTCGTCCACCCGGTCGCTCATCAGCAGCACTTCGATGCCTTTTTTGCGGAAGACTTCCAGCTGCGGGCTGTTCTTCGCGGCAGCCAGCGTGTCGGCAGTGATGTAGTAGATGGCCTCCTGGCCGTCCTTCATGCGGGCCTTGTAGTCGGCAAACGACACGCTGACGCTGTCAGTGGTGGTGGAGGCAAAACGCAGCAGTTTGGCGATGCGCTCGCGGTTGGCGAAGTCTTCGCCCAGGCCTTCCTTGAGCACGGCGCCGAATTCGGCATAGAACTGGCTGTACTTGCCGGCCTTGGCCTTGTCTTCCTCGCTGACCACGTCGGTGACCCCGTCGCCACCTTCGGCCGGGGCCGACAGCGGGTCGTGTTTGGCCAGGTCTTCGAGCATTGCCAGCACACGGCGGGTGTTGCCTTCGCGGATGGCTTTGACGTCACGGCTTTCCTGCAGCAGCTCGCGGCTGACGTTCAGCGGCAGGTCGGCCGAGTCGACCACACCCTTGACGAAACGCAGGTAGGACGGCAACAGCGCCTCGGCGTCGTCCATGATGAACACGCGTTTGACGTACAGCTTCAGGCCCGCCTTGCGGTCGCGGTTCCACAGGTCGTGCGGCGCTTTGCCCGGCAGGTAAAGCAGTTGGGTGTACTCGGTGCTGCCCTCGACGCGGTTGTGGGTCCATGTCAGCGGCGGCTCGAAATCGTGGCTGATGGCCTTGTAGAACTCGCCATACTGCTCGTCGCTGACGTCCTTTTTCGGGCGGGTCCACAGCGCCGTGGCCTGGTTGATGGTTTCCCACTCGCCGGTCTTGACCATGGCGCCGGGCTGATCGTTCTCGCCGTCCTTCCATTCCTCTTTCTCCAGCAGGATGGGCAGGCTGATGTGGTCGGAATACTTGCGCACCAGCTCGCGCAGCTTCCAGCCGTTGGCGTACTCCAGCGCGTCCTCGCGCAGGTGCAGGACCACGCGGGTGCCACGCTCGGCACGGGTGATGGTCTCGGTCAGAAAATCCCCCGTGCCGCCACTGGTCCAGCGCACACCCTCGTCGGCCTTCATGCCGGCGCGGCGCGACTCGACGGTAATCTTGTCGGCCACGATGAATCCGGAATAGAAACCCACCCCGAACTGGCCGATGAGCTGCGCGTCCTGCTTCTGGTCGCCCGAAAGGCGGCCCATGAAATCACGGGTGCCGCTTTTGGCGATGGTGCCCAGGTGGTCGATGGCCTCCTGCGCGCTCATGCCGATGCCGTTGTCGGTGATGGTCAGGGTCTTTGCATCCTTGTCGAAAGCCAGGCGCACTTCCAGATTGGGCGCGTCCTCGTACAGGCCGGCGTCGTTCAGTGCCTCGAAGCGCAGCTTGTCGCAGGCGTCCGAAGCGTTGGAAATCAGCTCGCGCAGGAAAATTTCCTTGTTGGAATACAGCGAATGGGTGACCAGGTGCAGCAGCTGGGCCACTTCGGCCTGAAAGGAATGGGTCTGTTGGGTCATGGTGAAAACAAGCTGGATGAAGAGAGGAATCGCGGCCGAACCGGCGGGTCATGAAGCCCGCAGAGGCGGCGCCCGGCACCGGAACGGGCCGTGCGAAGGGCGCAATTATGGGCGCCCGGCGCAGTTTCAAGATCGGCTGGCGCACCCGGCCCGCGCTGTCAGCCGCCTTGTGGCGGCGTCAGCCACTTCAGCACCTGCTGCGTCACCTCGGGGCGGCTCAGCAGCTCCATGTGGCCGGTGTTGAAGCTGATCCACTGCGAGTCTTTCGCAAAGATCAGCGAGCGCGCCCGGTCGTCGTGCTTGCCCAGCGCGCTGTGCAGCGGCACCAGGCCGTCGCCAGTGAGGCGGTCGGCCAGGGCGCTGCGCTCGGACGCCAGCGTGGCGGCCACCGCGTAACAGGCCACGCCCTCGGGCAGCGGCAACGGCACCCGGCTGTCGGGCTTGCGATGGAAGCGGTCATGGCCCTGCCAGTCGGCATCGAGCACGTGGCCCCAGCGCAGGTCGGTAATGCCGGCGCTGCGCAGCTTGCCCAGGCGCGCAAAGGGCGCGGTGAACGGCGTGCTGCCCAGAATGGTGTCCACCCAGTTGCCCGCGCGCTCCAGCGGCGAACCGTGGTGCGGCGTGCCCAGGAAGACGATGCTTTTCAGATATCCGGGCCATGTCAGCCCCTCCTGCTGGGCGTAGTACAGCGCGCTGCGGATCAGCAAGCCACCCATGCTGTGCACCAGCACCGTGATCTCCTGCAGCGGCACCGGCCAATGCGACACCATTTGCTCCAGCTCGGCAGCGAGCTGGTGGCCGTTCTGCGAGGTGTGCAGGCCGGTGTTGTAGCGCAGATAAAGTGGTGTGTAGCCAAGTGCAGCGGCAATGGTTTCGCCGTGATCGACCACCTGGCCGTCTTTTTCGGTATGCCATTGCAGGTCGTTCATGCACAAGCCATGGATCATCAGCAACACCTTGCGGCTTGCGCCGGCCAGGCTCGGCTCCACGTTCCATAACAGCGCCTGACCCTGGTGGCGCAGGCTCATCGGCGTGGCCAGCGGATTGCCGCTGGCGACCAGGTGGTCACCCATCACGCCATTCAGGATGGCCAGCACGGTTTCGCGCTGCGCGCTGGCAGGTTTCGCGGGGCCAGCGGATTCGAGCAGCGGCATCAGCCCGGTAAGCGCCAGGTCCAGCGCCTTGCCCACCGCCTGCGTGACGCCGTGGATGCTCTTGTAGACCAGCCCGGTCACGCCGCGCGTCTGCCCCTTGACCGGCCCGCCGGGCACGCCCATGGTGTCGTAGACGGACTGGTGCACGCCTTCGACGATGCGCGTCACGCCCCGGGTGGCCTGGGTGGCGAGCTGGGCCACGCCGCGCAGGTCGGAGGGGCGCAGATGGTTGCGAACGTCGGTCAACGCGGCACGTTTTCTTTCGGTCATGATGTCGCCGTCGCGGAGCAGGAGCCGCGTTCGGACGTTCATTGTGGGCAGGAAAGCCGCTGCCGGTTAGGGAGCGGCATCCAGACCACGCGCTTTCAGAACCGCTCGTGCGGCGCCAGGTAGCGCCACTGCCCGACGGGCAGGTTGCCCAGCATGACGCGGCCGATGCGCACGCGCTTGAGGCCAAGCACCTTCAGGCCCACCAGCTCGCACATGCGGCGGATCTGGCGCTTCTTGCCTTCGGTCAGCACGAAGCGCAGCTGCTCGGGGTTCTGCCAGTCGACCTGGGCGGGCTTGAGGGCCTGGCCGTCCAGGAACAGGCCATGGCGCAACCGCGCCAGTCGCTCGCGCGGGAAGACCGACTGCACATCACGGGTGACCGGAACGCCGTCGTCGATGCGGCCGAGCCGTTCTCCTCCCGGGGTTACCCGCACGGGCGGCCGCAACGGCGCATGGGTAGCGGCGGCCGAGGACGAGGCGGCCGGGTTTTCGGCGCCGGTCCAGGCCACCCGCACCAGGTATTCCTTCTCCATGCCGGCGTCTTCGCCGATCAGCTGACGCGCCACACGCCCATCTTGCGTCAGCACCAGCAGACCGGTCGAGTCGATGTCCAGCCGCCCGGCCGGCGCCAGTCCCCGCAGTTGCGACGGGTGGAAGAAAAAGCGCGCGTTGTCGTCGCGCCACCGGCTGGCGGGCTGGATCAACGAGATGGCCGGCGCATGACCGTCTTCGGCCTGCCCGCTGACGATGCCCATGGGTTTGTTCAGCAAGATCGTGACCCGGTTGGCCTGCTGGCCCTCGGCCTGGCGGTCCACGGTGACCCGATCCGACAGGGTCACCGGCTGTCCCATCGCAGCCGGCTGGCCGTTCACCTTCACCCAGCCCCGGGCGATCCAGTCGTCGGCCTCCCGGCGGGAGCACAGCCCCAGGTCGGCCATGCGCTTGTTCAGGCGCACGGTGGTCGCCGGCGCGGCGACCCGACGCGCCGGCGCCATGACGCGCGCCGGAGAGGACGTCGCGCCGCTTCCGGGCGGAGGGGGTGGGCGCACAGCGGAGTCCCGGGGAGGCGTCGGCAAGGTCATGGGCAACTCATCAGTACAAAAAATATAGCAATAAATGACCTTTTAACGCTGGGTATCGGCCATTTCAACGCGAAAACACGGCAGAACGCAGCCCTTGCAGGTCCAGAATGCGCAGGCCACCGTACTCGATGCGGATCATGCCTTGCGACTGCAGGGTGGCCAATGCCTCATTGACCCGCTGGCGCGACAGGCCCACCAGATAGGCCAGTTCCTGCTGCGTAATTCGCAGCACCTGCCCCACGCCGGGATACAGCACCGGGTTGAACAGCGACGCCAGGCTGCGGGCAACCCGCAGGTCCGGGTTGTTCATGCGGTCGATCTCGCGGGCGGCAATGAACTGGCCCAGACGCTCGTTGAGCTGGCTCATGACAAAGCGGTTGAAGCCAATGGAGTGGTCCAGCAACCAGTGAAAGGTATCCACCGGCAGCCCCGCCACCAGGCTGCGGCGCAGCGCCTGGATGTTGTACCGATAGGTTTCGCGTTTGAGCGCGGTGCCCTCGCCGAACCAGCCCCCCGGCGGCACGCCGGTGAAGGTCATGGTCTGACCGTCGGCGCTGTCGCTGCTCATCTTGAGAAGGCCTTCGACCACCCCGAACCAGTACGTTACCGGTCGGCCAACACGGCAGACATAGTCCCCCGGGGCCGCATCACTGACCCGCAGTTCGCGGATCGCGCGCTCCCGCTCACTCGCCTGCAATAGCGCCAGCCATGGAATATCGGCCATTTCGTCGCGGGTCAACTCCCGCCGGCGTTGGTGAAGACTGGTATCAAGGCTCATCGGGTCGCGGGCCCCTGCCGCATTCGAGGCTGGGGAAAGTCCTATGGGGGTTGGACCTTGGATTGTCGCCAGACAAGCACAAGAATGTCAATTAACAGGGGGTTTACCCCTGCATTGGGCGTACTGTCACGCTTGCGACCATGACAGCCACCGTTACGCTGCGCCAACCGGGCCTGGCGGTTGATGGCCCTCAAGGCGATCAGGCGATTGGATCGGTATTTTCCCTAGGAATGTCGTCGAAACGACAACATAACGTCAAACTCAGCCCTACATTCGCGCCAACAGGTACCCAAGCCCCCATCGGCCCGGGTGCAACGCAACTGGAGACAAGGACCAACACCATGCTGACCACGTTCCCCCGCCTGCTGCTGGACCATGCGGCGCGCCGCGGCCAGGCTCCCGCCATGCGGGAAAAAGAGTACGGCATCTGGCAAACCCGAAGCTGGGCCGACATTGCCCGCATGGCCGAGCACATTGCCTGCGGACTGCACCAGGCCGGCCTGCATCGCGGTGAACACATGGTCATCATCGGCGCCAACCGGCCCCGCCTGTATGCCACCATGCTGGCCGCGCAGTCGCTGGGCGCGATTCCGGTGCCCCTGTACCAAGATGCCGTGGCTGCCGAATGCGTCTTCCCGATCAATAACGCCGAGGTGCGTTTTGCCCTGGTGGAAGACCAGGAGCAGGTCGACAAGATGCTGGAGATTCGTGAAAGCTGCCCCCAGTTGTCCCACATCTACTTCGACGATCCGCGGGGCCTGCGCAACTACGACGAAGAAGGCCTGGCCGGTCTGGACGAGCTCATCGGCGCCGGCGAGGCGTTTTCGAAGCAGCATCCCGACTTCTACAAGGATGAGATCGAAAAGGCGCAGGCCGGTGACGTGGCCGCGATGTTCTTCACGTCGGGCACCACCGGCAATCCCAAGGGTGTGGTGCACACCCACAATTCACTGATCGACCGTGCCCGGGCCGGCGCCGAGTTCGACCGCCTCAGTGGCGACGAAGACGTGCTGGCCTATCTGCCGCCGGCCTGGATCGGCCAGAACATCTTCAGCTACGCCCAGTGGCTGGTGTGCGGCTACACCGTGAACTGCCCGGAGTCTTCCGGCACGGTGAACATCGACCTGAAAGAAGTGGGCCCCACCTACTATTTCGCACCGCCGAGGGTGTTCGAAGGCCTGCTGACCAGCGTGATGATCCGCATGGAAGACGCTGGATCGATCAAGCGCAAGATGTTCCACTACTTCATGGACCTGGCCAAAAAGGTCGGCCCCGACCGTCTGGACGGCAAGTCGATCGGGGGCAGTAACGCTTTGCTGTATTGGCTGGGCAACCTGCTGGTATACGGCCCGCTGCGCAACAACCTGGGCATGAACCGCGTGCGGGTGGCCTACACCGCCGGCGAGGCCATCGGGCCGGACCTGTTCAGCTTCTACCGCTCGATCGGCATCAACCTCAAACAGCTCTATGGCTCCACCGAGACCGCGGTGTTCGTGTGCCTGCAGCCGGACCACGAGGCCCGCGCCGACACCGTGGGAGTGCCGTGCCAGGGCGTGGAGATCAAGGTGGCCGACAACGGCGAGATCCTGGTCAAGTCGCCCGGCCTGCTCAAGGAGTACTACAAGAACCCCAAGGCCACCGAAGAGGTGCTCACCGCCGACGGCTGGTACCACACCAGCGACGCCGGTTTCATCGACAGCCACGGCCACCTCAAGATCATCGACCGCGTCAAGGATGTGGGCCGCATCCACGGCGGCGCCAACGACGGCGCGATGTTCGCCCCCAAATATGTCGAGAACAAGCTCAAGTTCTTCCCGCAGATCAAGGAAGTGGTGGCCTACGGCGACCAGCGCGAGAAGGTCTGCGTGATGATCAACATCGACTTCGACGCGGTGGGTAACTGGGCAGAACGCCAAAACCTGCCGTACGCCGGCTACACCGACCTGGCCCAGAAGCCCGAGGTCTACCAGCTGATCAGGGAATGCGTCGAGAAGGTCAATGCCGACCTGGCCGAGGACGCGCTGCTGGCCGGCAGCCAGATCAGCCGCTTCCTGGTGCTGCACAAGGAACTGGACGCCGACGACGGCGAGCTGACCCGCACCAACAAGGTCCGCCGCGGCTTTATCGCCGA
Organism: Burkholderiaceae bacterium; assembly: GCA_016790575.1. Taxonomy (GTDB): domain Bacteria; phylum Pseudomonadota; class Gammaproteobacteria; order Burkholderiales; family Burkholderiaceae_C; genus JAEUOU01. Next base: position 53,080 of record JAEUOU010000027.1, read on the forward strand.
GAAGTACCAGCCCCTGATCGACGGGCTGTATGGCGGGAAAACCGAGCAGTTCATTGAAACGGTGGTGAAGTTCGAAGACGGCCGTACCGGCAAGGTCAGCGCCACACTGAAAATCATGGACGCCAAGACTTTCGCGCCGGTCAAAGCCGCCGCCTGATCCCCACAGGACGCACTCATCATGACCAAGAAAAAGATCGGCGACGTCATTCTCGACGTCAAGAACATCAGCCTGCGATTTGGCGGCGTGAAGGCGCTCACCGACATTTCCTTCAATGTGAAGGAGCACGAAATCCGGGCCATCATCGGCCCCAACGGTGCCGGCAAGAGCTCCATGCTCAACTGCATCAACGGGGTCTACACCCCGCAGGAAGGCAGCATCACCTTTCGCGGCAAAACCTTCAGCCACATGAACAGCCGGCAGGTGGCCGAGATGGGCGTCGCCCGCACGTTCCAGAACCTGGCGCTGTTCAAGGGCATGAGCGTGATCGACAACATCATGTCGGGGCGCAACCTGCGCATCAAGAGCAACCTGTTCCTGCAGGCGTTGCGGATCGGTCCGGCGCAGAAGGAAGAAGAGCAGCATCGCGAGTTCGTCGAGCACATCATCGATTTCCTGGAAATCCAGGCCTTTCGCAAGACTCCGGTCGGCCAACTGCCCTACGGCCTGCAAAAGCGCGTCGACCTGGGGCGCGCGCTGGCGATGGAGCCGCAGGTTCTGCTGCTGGACGAGCCGATGGCGGGCATGAATCTGGAAGAGAAGCAGGACATGTGCCGCTTCGTGCTCGACATCAATGACGAGTTCGGCACCACCGTGGTGCTGATCGAGCACGACATGGGTGTGGTGATGGACATCTCCGATCGCGTCGTGGTGCTCGACTACGGCAAGAAGATCGGTGACGGCACCCCCGACGAAGTACGCAACAACGAAGACGTGATTCGCGCCTATCTGGGCACGAGCCACTGAGGAGAACACAGCCATGGCATTTTTTCTTGAAGCGTTGTTTGGCGGCCTGATGGCCGGCATGCTGTATTCCCTGGTGGCGCTCGGCTTCGTGCTGATCTTCAAGGCCTCGGGGGTGTTCAACTTCGCGCAGGGCGCGATGGTGCTGTTTGCCGCGCTCGCGATGGCCCGCTTTGCCGAATGGGTGCCCGGTTGGACCGGTATAGAAAGCCGTTTCCTGGCCAATACGATCGCCTTCCTGCTGGCTGCCACGCTGATGTTTGCGCTGGCCTGGCTGATCGAGCGGCTGGTGCTGCGCCATCTGGTCAACCAGGAAGGCGTGACGCTGCTCATGGCCACACTGGGCATCACCTACTTCATCGACGGCTTCGGCCAGACCATCTTCGGCAGCGACATCTACAAGATCGACGTCGGCATGCCCAAGGATCCTGTGTTCCTTTTCGAGGGCGTGTTCCCGGGTGGCGTGCTGGTCAACCTCGAAGACGTCTATGCGGCCATCATCGCGGCTTTCCTGGTTGCGGGACTTTCCATCTTCTTCCAGAAGACGGCCACCGGACGCGCGCTTCGTGCAGTCGCCGACGATCACCAGGCGGCGCAGTCGATCGGCATCCCGCTCAACAAGATCTGGGTCATCGTCTGGTTCGTGGCCGGCATCACGGCGCTGGTCGCCGGCATCATCTGGGGCTCCAAGCTCGGGGTGCAGTTCTCCCTGACCACGGTGGCCTTGCGGGCCCTGCCGGTGATCATCCTCGGCGGCCTGACCTCCGTGCCCGGCGCCATCATCGGCGGCCTGATCATCGGGGTCGGCGAGAAGCTGTCCGAGGTATACCTCGGACCGCTGGTCGGTGGTGGCATCGAGATCTGGTTCGCCTACGTGCTGGCGCTGGTCTTCCTGCTGTTCCGCCCACAGGGCCTGTTCGGCGAAAAAATCATCGACCGCGTGTAAGCCCCCCCGACTAGCCCAGACCGAACGGATAAATCATGTTCTACAGAGAAAACGGTCAGTTCAAGACCTCTTACCGCGCCGATCAGCAGATCTTCCCGATCACGCAGGACCGGTTCGCCGTGCTGGCCATCATCGCTTTCGCGGCGATCGCAGTCCCCATGATGGCCGACGAATACATGTTCCGCGCCATCCTGATCCCGTTCCTGATCCTGTCGCTGGCGGCGCTGGGTGTGAACATTCTGGTGGGGTACTGCGGCCAGATATCGCTGGGCTCCGGCGCCTTCATGGCGGTGGGCGCCTACATGGCCTACAACACCTACATCCGCATCGACGGCATGCCGCTGATCGTGGCGCTGCTGTCCGGCGGTTTCTTTGCCACAGCAGTGGGCATGTTCTTCGGTATCCCGAGCTTGCGGGTCAAGGGGCTGTACCTGGCGGTTGCCACTTTGGCGGCACAGTTCTTCTGTGACTGGGCCTTCCTGCGGGTGGGCTGGTTCACCAACAACAATGCATCGGGTTCCGTATCGGTGTCCAATCTGCAGGTCATGGGCTGGACCATCAATACGCCCGTTGAAAAGTATCTGTTCTGCCTGGGGTTCCTTGTCGTGTTCGGACTGCTGGCGAAGAATCTGGTGCGCTCAGCAATCGGTCGAGAATGGATGGCCATTCGCGACATGGACGTGGCCGCCGCCGTGATTGGCATCCGCCCGGTCTATGCCAAGCTCAGTGCATTCGCTGTCAGTTCCTTCATTGTCGGCGTCGCCGGTGGGCTCTGGGGCTTTGTCCACCTGGGTTCGTGGGAGCCGGCCGCGTTCTCCATCGACCGTTCCTTCCAATTGCTGTTCATGGTGATCATCGGTGGCATGGGCTCCATCATGGGCAGCTTTTTCGGGGCCGCCTTCATCGTGATCCTGCCAATTTTCCTGAACCAGTTCCTACCCTGGGTGGGTGATCTGGTGGGCGTGAGCATCTCCACCGCAGCCGTGGCGCACACGGAATTCATGATCTTCGGCGCACTGATTGTCTGGTTCCTGATCGTGGAACCCCATGGACTCGCCAAACTGTGGTCAATTGCCAAACAGAAGCTGCGAATCTGGCCTTTCCCGCATTGACCAAGGGACATCCCTGACACCTACACGCGTCTTTTAGCGTTAACTATTCGGTTCCCCCTGTGCTTCACTTTCTTAGGAGACAACCCATGAAGCTTCGCCAAATTGCCCTCACCGCCACGGTGGTCGCTGCCGGTCTTTCCGGTGTGTTGACCACGTCCCTGGCTTCCGCCCAGGCCAAAGAGCAGTTTTTCCCTGCCCTGGTCTACCGCACCGGTGCGTACGCGCCCAACGGCGTGCCCTTTGCCAACGGTTACGTCGACTACCTCAAACTCACGAACGCCCGCGGCGGCATCAATGGCGTGAAGGTCTCCTTTGAAGAATGTGAAACCGGTTACGCCACTGACCGCGGCGTCGAGTGCTACGAGCGACTGAAAGGCAAGAATGGCGGAGCCACCGTGTTCCAGCCCCTGTCCACCGGCATCACCTTTGCACTGACCGAAAAAGCCCCCGTGGACAAGATTCCGCTGATCACGGCCGGTTACGGCCGCAGCGAAAGCCAGGACGGCGGCGTGTTCAAGTGGAATTTCCCGATCGCTGGCACCTATTGGGTCGCCGCCGACGTGCTGATCCAGCACATTGCCAAGAAGGAAGGCGGCTTCGACAAGCTCAAGGGCAAGAAGATCGCGCTGGTCTACCACGACAGCCCGTTTGGCAAAGAGCCAATCCCCCTGCTGCAAGAACGCGCGAAGATGCATGGCTTTGACCTGAGCCTTCTGCCCGTCACCCACCCCGGCGTCGAGCAGAAAGCCACCTGGCTTCAGATTCGCCAGAACCGCCCGGACTACGTGCTGAACTGGGGCTGGGGTGTGATGAACTCCACCGCTCTGAAAGAAGCGCAGGCCACAGGCTATCCGCGCGAGAAGATGTACGGTGTGTGGTGGGCGGGTGCCGAACCTGACGTGAAAGACGTTGGCCAGGGCGCCAAGGGCTACAGCGCAATCACCATGCAGCATGGAACGGAAAAAGGCGCCGCCGTGGTCAAGGAAGTCCTGGAAAAGCTGCATGCCAAGAACCAAGGCACCGGACCCAAGGATGAAGTGGGTGAAGTGCTGTACATGCGCGGTCTGATCAGCGCCATGTTCGCTGTGGAAGGGGTCCGCGCAGCTCAGGAGCGCTTCGGCAAAGGCAAAGTCATGACCGGAGAGCAGGCCCGTTGGGGGTATGAAAACCTGAACCTGACCCAGGCCAAGCTGGACGCGCTGGGCTTCAAAGGTGTCATGCGACCCATCTCCACCAGTTGCGCCGACCACATGGGCGCCGCCTGGGCCCGTATCCACACCTGGGACGGCACCAAATGGGTCTTCAGCAGCGACTGGTACCAGGGCGACGAGCAGATCATCAAGCCCATGGTCAAAGCCGCTGCCGACAAGTACGCGGCCGAGAAGAAACTCACTCGCCGCACACCGCAAGACTGCCAGTCCTGATTCTTCGGCAACCCTTCCCGCTTGACGGGAAGGCCTGGTGGCCCACACGGGCCATCAGCTGAAAGGGCCGCGTGCGGGCCTTTCAGCTGGTTCAACAGGACACTCCAACATGAGCAACCCCAACATCGTTCTCAACGTCAACGGCATCGAGGTCATCTATAACCACGTGATCCTGGTGCTCAAGGGCGTTTCCCTGCAGGTGCCCGAGGGTGGCATTGTTGCCATCCTGGGCGGCAATGGCGCCGGCAAGACCACCACCCTGCGGGCCATCTCCAACCTGCTGAAAGGCGAACGCGGCGAGGTCACCAAGGGTTCGGTCGAACTGCGGGGCGAGCGAATCGAGAATCTGAGCCCGGCCGATCTGGTCAACCGCGGCGTGGTCCAGGTCATGGAAGGCCGCCACTGTTTCGCCCACTTGACCATTGAAGAAAATCTGCTGACCGGCTCCTACACCCGCAAGGACAAGGCCGAAGTGGCCCGCAACCTGGAGAAGGTCTACAACTACTTCCCGCGCCTGAAGACCCGCCGCACTTCGCAGGCGGCCTACACCTCCGGTGGCGAGCAACAGATGTGTGCCATCGGGCGTGCCATCATGGCCAACCCCAACATGGTGCTGCTCGACGAGCCCTCGATGGGCCTGGCGCCGCAGATCGTCGAAGAGGTCTTCAACATCGTGAAGGACCTGAACACCAAGGAAAAGGTCACCTTCCTGCTGGCCGAACAGAACACCAACATGGCGCTGCGGTATGCCGACTACGGCTACATCATGGAGTCCGGCCGCATCGTGATGGACGGGGCGGCGGCCGACCTGGCCAGCAACGAGGACGTCAAGGAGTTCTACCTCGGCATGGGCGGTGGCGAGCGCAAGAGCTTCAAGGACGTCAAGAGCTACAAGCGGCGCAAGCGCTGGCTGGCCTGACAGCCGGTTCCGTTTTCCTTTCCGTTTCAACCCTTGCCGGAGGTGCGCAAGCGTTCCACCATGAGCCATCACCACGACGACCTTGAGATCCGCACGCCCGAAGCCCGCGAAGCCGCGTTGTTCGGCGCCCTTCCCGCTCAGATCGCCCAGGCGCAGCGCCATGCACCGGCGCTTGCCGCGCTGCTGGACGGTGTCGACGCCACGGCCGTCACCGATCGCGCCGCGCTTGCGCGCCTGCCGGTGACGCGAAAGTACGAACTGCTCGACCGCCAGAAGGCCTCCCGTGCCGCGGGTAGTGACCCGTTCGGCGGCTTTTCGACCATCGGCTGGAACGGCCTGTTGCGCAGCCGGGGCGCGCGCCGGGTGTACCAGTCGCCCGGGCCGATCTACGAGCCCGAGGGTCATGCCACGGATTACTGGCGCTGTGCGCGGGCCATGTCCGCGGCCGGCTTCCGCGAAGGCGACCTGGTGCACAACTGCTTCAGCTACCACCTGACGCCCGGCGCCTGGATCATGGAAAGCGGCGCGCAGGCGCTGGGCTGCACCGTCATTCCGGGTGGCGTGGGCAACACCGAACAACAGCTGGCCGCCATCGCCGACCTGAAGCCGCAGGCCTACGCCGGCACGCCGAGCTTTCTGAAGATCCTGGTGGAAAAAGCGCAGGAAGTCGGCATGACGCTGCCCATCACCAAGGCCCTGGTGTCCGGCGAGGCGTTTCCGCCCTCCTTGCGCGACTGGCTGGCCGAGCGCGGCGTCACCGCCTACCAGTGTTACGCCACGGCGGATGTGGGCCTGATCGCCTACGAAACCGCGGCCCGCGAAGGCCTGGTGCTGGATGAAAACATCATCGTCGAGATTGTGCGGCCCGGCACCGGCGACCCGGTGGCCGACGGCGAGGTCGGCGAGGTGGTGGTGACGGTGCTCAACCCCGACTACCCCTTGATCCGCTTCGGCACCGGCGACCTTTCGGCGATCCTGGCCGGTTCCTGCCCGACCGGGCGCACCGCGCCCCGCATCAAGGGCTGGATGGGCCGCGCCGACCAGACCACCAAGATCCGGGGCATGTTTGTGCATCCGGGCCAGGTGGCCGATATCGTTCGGCGCTTTCCGGAAATCGTTCGGGCCCGTCTGGTGGTTACCGGAGAGATGGCGAACGACCAGATGACGCTGAAGGTCGAATCAACCTGCAGCGGCCCTGACGGACTGGTCGGCCGCGTAGCCGATGCCATTCGAGATGTCACAAAACTGCGTGGCAATGTCGAGGTACTGGCCCCCGGTAGCCTGCCCAACGACGGCAAGGTCATAGAGGACGCCCGCAGCTACCAGTGATCGACGGACGGAATTCCGATCACGGTCGCACTGCGCATCCGGGCTCGCCCTTACGTAGTTCCCGCGATTGCACGGTGCGCCGCGGCTCGTAACATCGCTCCATCGATCAACTGGAGTGAACCATGAAGAAGCTCGTTCTCCTCGCATGCCTGGCCGTCGCCGCCGGCGCAAACGCGCAGACCTACCCCACCAATCGCCCCATATCCATCGTGGTGCCCTTCGCGGCCGGCGGTCCGACCGACCGTGTTGCGCGCGACCTGGCTGAAGCCATGCGTAAGGCGATTCCGGGCTCGAACTTTGTGGTTGAAAACGCCGCCGGTGCCGGTGGAACCATTGGCGCCAACAAGGTGGCCAAAGCGGCTCCTGACGGACAGACGCTGTTGTTGTTCCATGTTGGCATGGCGACCACACCGGTCATGTACCGCAAGCTGACCTATAAGCCGCTGGAAGACTTTGAATACCTGGGTATCGTCAACGATGTACCGATGACCCTGATCGGCAAGCCCCAGTTGCCGGCCAATACCTACCGCGACTTTGAAAACTACATCCGCGCCAACGCCGGAAAACTGAACCTTGCGCATGCCGGACAAGGTTCAGCATCCCACCTTTGCGGCCTGATGTGGCAATCGGCCGTCAAGCTGAACGAATCCATGACGACCATTCCGTTCGGCGGCACCGCGCCGGCGATGAACGCGCTGGTCGGAGGGCAAGTCGACGTGATGTGTGACCAGACCACCAACACCGTCGGTCAGATCGAGGGTGGCCGCGTCAAGGCCTTCGCTGTAACGACAGCACGTCCATTGTCCGGCCACAAGACGCTCAAGGACTACCCGACCTTGCAGGAGATGGGGCTCAAGGGCTTCAACCTGACGATCTGGCACGGGCTGTATGCACCCAAGGGCACGCCGGCCGCGATCACCAAGATTTTGAACGAAGGCATGAAAAAGGCGCTCAAGGATCCCGACTTCATCAAGAAGCAGGAAGGTCTGGGGGCGATTGTTGCCACAGACAACCGCGTAACCCCGGAAGGGCACAAAGCCTTCGTCGCCGCGGAGATCAACAAGATCCGCCCGGTTTTCGAAGCTGCCAAGGCCTTTGCCGACTGACGACATGCCCGCTCGGCCAGAGCATCGCTGCAGAACTTTGGCTGTCCACATTTCCTGGTAACCGGCCGCGCCCGTGCGGGCGGTTTTTTGCGCTGTTTTCCCGTATGTCACAGACACGGCCGCCCCAGCTTCGGATCGTTGATTCGATTACCGAACTGTCACCGTGCGACGGCGGTTGCATTGCTGTCAGCGGCTCACATGGCGGCGTCAGCTCGGCGCGATACGCAGCGGCCGTGCGCCCCGTTCTGTGCGTGTTCAATGACGCGGGGGTCGGCAAGGAGCAGGCAGGAATCGCGGCACTGCAAATTTTGCAGGCGAGCGATCTGGCCGCCTGCACGGTGGGCCACGACAGCGCGTGTATCGGCAACGCGCAAAGCACACTGGCAACGGGCCGGATCAGTCATGTCAACGCCTGCGCGGCCACCTTGGGTATTCACCAAGGACAGTCGTGCCGAAATGCCGTCATGATGGCGTCTCGCACCAACTCCGCAGAGGCCCAGCACCATGCCCCATCTGATTCGCCCTGAACGTCGTTTGCTATTGGCCCGCCTCGGGGCCACTGCGGCCGCCTTCGCGCTCAGCTCTGCTGCGCTTGCCCAAAGCGGTTGGCCCACCAAGCCCGTGCGCATGGTGGTTCCGTTCGCGCCCGGTGGCACCACCGATATTCTGGCCCGCGCGATTGCTCCGGAACTGAGCCGGGCCTTCGGCCAGAGCTTTGTCGTTGAAAACCGCGCCGGCGCCGGCGGCAACGTCGGCGCCGAACTGGTTGCCAGGTCCGCGCCGGACGGTTACACCCTCCTGATGGGTACGGTCGGCACCCACGGCATCAACAAGTCGCTGTATCCCCGTCTTCCGTATGACCCGCAAAAGGACTTTGCGCCGGTTACTCTGGTCGCCGGTGTTCCGAATGTCATGGTGATGAATGCCGATCGGGCCAAGGCCTTGGGCATCAATACGGTAACCGACTTCATCCGCTATGCCCGGAGCAACCCTGGAAAACTCAGCATGGCTTCCAGTGGCAACGGAACATCGATCCACCTTGCGGGCGAGCTGTTCAAATCCCGGACCGGAGTTTTCATGCCCCATATCCCCTACCGGGGTTCGGGGCCCGCGCTGCACGATCTGGTGGCCGGTAACACCGATGTGATGTTCGACAACCTGCCCTCGGCCATGCCGCAGATCAAAGCCGGCAAGCTCAAGGCGTTTGCAGTTACCAGCGCGCAGCGTTCTGCAGCCATGTCGGAATTACCCACCATTGAGGAGGCCGCTGGTCTGAAGGGCTTTGAAGCCAGCAGCTGGTTCGGCTTGCTGGCGCCGGCCGGCACACCGGCGGAGATCGTCTCCCGAATTCAGCAAGAGACCGCCAAGGCTCTGCGGACTGCGACCATCAGCGAGCGTTTGCAATCTCAGGGTGCGATTCCCAGCGGCAACACCCCCGCCGAGTTCTCCCGCCTGATTGATGCGGAACTCGTCAAATGGGCGGCCGTTGTCAAGGCCTCGGGTGCCAAAGTGGACTGACACCCACCCGAGTCTGCACGCGCTCACGCGCGTGCCCCTGGCCCCGTAGCGCGCGGTCAAACTCCCCAGACAATCGGCGCCTCAGCCTTCTCACATCGCCGCAGCATCTCAATGAACGGCGTTGCTCGCTGACGCAGCGAAACGACCTCCCCGGCCGGTGGATCATCCCCGCGGGAGCGTGCCGATTCGACTGCTGCATTTCGTGCGGCTTCTTCAGTCCGTATGGCCAACTCCAGTGCCTGAATGGCCCGCGCCATTTGCAACGGCTCGATGATGCCGCTGGTTTCCGGCGACTTGCCAATGATGTCTAGCACCCTCCTGCCATTGGGCTCCAGCATGATCAGGTCACCGGTTGCCTTGGATTTGAACTTGAACAACATGCGAGGGACTCCGAGTGAGGCCCTTCATTGTGCCCCGTCAGTTGCGGACAAGGGTTAATCCCTGTTCGGATGTTTTCGTTTAGTTCTAAACTATTTCTGTCTGAACTAATGCGCTGGAGACCCCATGAACATCGTCTGCATCGGCGGCGGCCCCGCGGGCCTGTACTTCGCGCTGCTCATGAAGCAGCACAACCCGGCCCATGACATCACGGTGGTGGAGCGCAACAAGCCCTACGACACCTTCGGCTGGGGCGTGGTGTTTTCCGATGCCACCATGGACAACATGCGACAGTGGGACCCCGCCACCGCGGCCGAGATCCAGCAAGCCTTCAACCACTGGGACGACATCGAGCTGCACTTCAAGGACGAGGTGATCCGCTCCGGCGGCCACGGGTTTGTCGGCATCGGACGCAAGAAGCTGCTGAACATCCTGCAGGCGCGCTGCGAGCAGCTCGGTGTGAAGCTGGTGTTCGAAACCGAAGTCGATTCCGACACAGACTACCCCGACGCGGACCTGATCATCGCCAGCGACGGCATCAACTCCCGCATCCGCACCCAGTACGAACGCGTCTTTCAGCCCGACATCGTGGTGCGTCCCAACCGCTACATCTGGCTGGGCACCCACAAACTCTATGACGCCTTCACCTTCCTGTTCGAGAAAACCGAACACGGCTGGTTCCAGGCCCACATCTACAAGTTCGACGAGAACACCACCACCTTCATCGTCGAATGTCCGGAAGAGGTCTGGCAGGCACACCGGCTGGATGAGGCCGACCAGGCCCAGTCGATCGCGTTCTGCGAGCAGCTGTTCGCCAAGAACCTGCAGGGCGAGAAGCTGATGACCAATGCCCGCCACCTGCGCGGCTCGGCCTGGCTGAATTTCCAGCGCGTGAAGTGCGAACAGTGGTCGCACTTCAACGGCCGCAGCCACGTGGTGCTGATGGGCGACGCGGTGCACACCGCCCACTTTGCCATCGGCTCCGGCACCAAGCTGGCGATCGAGGACGCCATCGAGCTGACGCGCCAGTTCATCGACATCGGTGACGCGCCCGGGCAGATTCCGCAGGTGCTGGCCCGCTACCAGGAACTACGCCAGGTCGAGGTGCTGAAACTGCAGAACGCCGCCTGGAACGCGATGGAATGGTTCGAGGTGTGCGGGCGCCGTTACGCGGACCGGATGGCGCCGCCGCAGTTCATGTACTCCATGCTGACGCGCAGCCAGCGCATCAGCCACGAAAACCTGCGCCTGCGGGACCGCGCCTGGCTGGAAGGCTACGAGGCCTGGTTTGCCGGCACCGGCCGCCCGCAGCTGCCGATGCTGACGCCGGTGACGGTGCGCGGCCTGCAGCTGGCCAACCGCATCGTGGTGTCGCCGATGGCCCAGTACAAGGCCGTGGACGGTGTGGTGCAGGACTGGCACCTGATGCATCTGGGCGCCCGCGCCGTCGGCGGCGCGGCGCTGGTGATGGTGGAAATGACCAGCCCGACGCCCGAAGGCCGCATCACCCCCGGCTGCCCGGGGCTGTGGAACGAGGAGCAAGCGGCGGCGCTGACACGCATCGTCGACTTCGTGCACCGCAACAGCCCGGCAAAAATCGGTCTGCAGCTGGGCCACAGCGGCCCCAAAGGCTCGACCTGCGTTGGTTGGGAAGGCACGGACGAACCGTTGCCCGACGGCAACTGGCCGCTGATGGCCGCCAGCGCCGTGCCGTATGGCGCGCAGAACCAGGTGCCCCGCGCCATGACCCGCGCCGACATGGACCAGCTCACCGCGCAGTTTGTCGCCGCCACCCGGCGCGCGGCCGAGGCCGGCTTCGACTGGCTGGAACTGCACGGCGCACACGGCTACCTGCTGTCGAGCTTCATCTGCCCGCTGACCAACCGCCGCACCGACGACTATGGCGGCTCCATCGAGAACCGCTGCCGCTACCCGCTGGAGGTGTTTGCCGCCATGCGCGCCGCCTGGCCGGCCGAGCGCCCGATGAGCGTGCGCATCTCCGCCCACGACTGGGCGCCGGGCGGCAACACCCCGGACGATGCGGTGGTGATCGCCCGCCTGTTCAAGGCCGCCGGCTGCGACGTGATCGACGTGTCATCCGGCCAGACCACCCGCGAGGCCAAACCCGTGTACGGCCGCATGTACCAGACGCCGTTTGCCGACCGCATTCGCAACGAGGTGGGCATCCAGACCATGGCGGTGGGCGCCATTTCCGAGGCCGACCATGCCAACAGCATCATCGCCGCCGGCCGTGCCGACCTGTGCGCCGTGGCGCGACCCCATCTGGCGGACCCGGCCTGGACGCTGCACGAGGCCGCCAAGCTGCAAAGCCGCGACGTGCGGTGGCCACGGCCGTACGAAAGCGGCCGGGATCAGCTCTACCGCGAAGTTTCACGGCAAAAATCCACCTGACCCAGCGTCAAAAGGTGATTGTCTGCTATTGATTCAGGAATAAAAGCCCCATGGACATGGAAGCCCGCGCCCACAGTGAGCACCCGGAGGCCTTGCGCCTGTGGCTGCGCCTGCTGACCTGCACCCAGCTGGTGGAAAAGCGCCTGCGCGGCGCGCTGCGCGAGCAGTTCGACACCACGCTGCCGCGCTTTGACCTCATGGCGCAGCTGGAGCGGGTGCCCGAAGGCCTGCGCATGAACGAGCTCTCGCGCCGGCTGATGGTCACCGGCGGCAACGTCACCGGCATCACCGACCAGCTGGTGGCCGAGGGGCTGGTGGAGCGCATCGAGGTGGCCGGTGACCGCCGGGCTTTTCGCGTTCGGCTCACCGATCTGGGCCGCCAGAGCTTTCACGCCATGGCCCGCGCCCACGAGGGCTGGATCGTTGACGCCTTTTCCGCCCTCGGACCGGACGACATGGCCACGCTGCACCGCCTGCTCGGCGAGGTCAAACACCATTTCCAGGAGACCGCATGAAACACTACATCCCCGCTGGCAACCCGATGCGCGGCCAGTTCGACGCCCGTGCCGGCTACGTGGCCCGGCACTTCGCCTGGTCGTTCGCCGACGGTGTGGGCACCGTCACGCTCAACCGCCCGGAACGCAAAAACCCGCTGACGTTCGACTCCTATGCCGAGCTGCGCGACCTGTTCCACGCGCTGAAGTTCGCCACCGACGTCAAGGTGGTGGTGGTCGCCGGTGCGGGCGGCAATTTCTGCTCCGGTGGCGACGTGCACGAGATCATCGGCCCGCTCACCCGCATGACCATGCCCGAACTGCTGGAGTTCACCCGCATGACCGGTGACCTGGTCAAGACCATGCGCAACTGCCCGCAACCCATCGTGGGCGCCATCGACGGCATCTGCGCCGGCGCGGGCGCCATGATGGCGCTGGCCTGTGACCTGCGCTACGGCACGGCCGCCACCAAAACCGCCTTTCTGTTCACCCGCGTCGGTCTGGCGGGTGCCGACATGGGCGCCTGTGCGCTGCTGCCGCGGGTGATCGGACAGGGCCGGGCGTCCGAGCTGCTGTTCAGCGGCCGCGCCATGACCGCCCAGGAAGGCCTGGCCTGGGGCTTTTTCAACGCACTGCACGAAAGCGACGCCCTGCTCGGCGCCGCCACGGCGATGGCCCGCGAGCTGGCGGCCGGCCCCACCTTCGCCCACGCCATGACCAAGACCATGCTGCAGCAGGAATGGGCCATGACCATCGAGCAGGCCGTCGAGGCCGAAGCCCAGGCCCAGGCGATCTGCATGCAGACGCAGGATTTCCGCCGCGCCTATGAGGCCTTTGCCGCCAAACAAAAGCCGGTGTTCGGAGGCGACTGAGATGGCCATGACCGATCTGCGCGCACCCGCCGGCCACCTCGCGTTGCCCTTTTTTGACCTTGCCCACCGGCAGTTGGCCGACGGCCTGCGCGCCTGGGCGCCGGCGCAGGATGTCGACGAGGCCGACGACCGCGCCGCCTGCCGCGACTGGGTGCACCGCCTCGGCGATGCCGGCTGGCTGCGCTATTGCGTGGCGGCCGAACACGGCGGCGCCCTGCCCGCGCTGGACTCGCGTGCGCTGGTGGTGCTGCGGGAAACGCTGGCGTTCCACTCGCCGCTGGCGGATTTCGCGTTTGCGATGCAGGGTCTGGGCAGCGGCGCGATTTCGCTGGCCGGCACACCGGCGCAGCAGGCGGCCTACCTGCCGGCGGTGGCCCGGGGCGACAAGATCGCCGCCTTTGCGCTCAGCGAGCCCGACGCCGGCTCGGACGTGGCCGCTATGCAAACCATAGCAAACAATGACCAAATGACGCTGGGTCATGGCCAAAAAAGCTCCGATTTCGTGATTCAGGGCCAGAAAACCTGGATCAGCAACGGCGGGCTGGCCGATTTTTACTGCGTGTTCGCCAAGACCGACCCGCAGGGCGGCAGCCGGGGCATCAGCGCCTTCATCGTGGACGCTGGCACATCGGGTCTGGACGCCAGCCGCGCCATCCACGTGATGGCGCCGCACCCGCTGGCGACGCTGGTGTTCGACGGCTGCCGCGTGCCCGCCGACGCGCTGCTGGGCGAGGTCAACGGTGGCTTCAAGCTGGCGATGCAGACGCTGGACATCTTCCGCGCGTCGGTGGCAGCGGCCGCCTTGGGCATGGCGCGCCGCGCGCTGGCCGAGGCGGTGGACTGGGCGCGAAAGCGCCGCATGTTCGGCCAGACGCTGGCGGACTTCCAGCTCACCCAGGCCAAACTGGGCGAAATGGCCGCGCTGATCGACGCCGGTGCGCTGCTGACCTACCGCGCCGCCTGGATGCGCGACCTCGGGTCCGGCAGCGCGCGTGAGCGCAGCGTCGCCGCCGCCGCGGCCAAGATGACCGCCACCGAAAACGCCCAGAAGGTCATCGACATGGCGCTGCAGATGCACGGCGGGCGTGGCGTGGAGGTGGGCGCGAAGGTGGAAAGCCTGTACCGCGACATCCGCTCGCTGCGCATCTACGAAGGCGCCACCGAAGTTCAGCAGCTCATCATCGGCAAAGCCGTTCTGCAGGAGGCCACCCCATGACGGATGTTTTGTCCGGCGTTTCTTCCGGCGCCGGTGCGCCCAGCGCGCAGACCGACCGCTTTGTGCACGACCGCCTGCCGCCACGGGACCAATGGCCCGACCTGCGCTACGACCGGCCCGAGCTGCAGATCCCGGACGCGGCCAATCTGGTCGCCACGCTGCTGGGCGGCGCCCACGCCCGCGGCTGGGGCGAGCGCCCGCTGCTGCGCAGCCCGACGCGCACCCTCAGCTACGCACAGGCGGAGGCGGAGGTGAACCGCATCGCCCGCGTGCTCACGGGTGAACTGGGCCTGGTGCCCGGCAACCGGGTGCTGCTGCGCGGTGGCAATTCGGTGGCCATGGCGCTGGCCTGGCTGGCGGTGGTCAAGGCCGGGCTGGTGGCGGTGGCCACCATGCCGCTGCTGCGCGCCCGCGAGCTGGGCGACATCATCGACAAGGCGCAGCCCACGCTTGCCCTGTGCGACGGCAAGCTGCTGGACGAGCTGCGCACCGCGCAGGCCGAACACCCGGTGCTGGCCACCATCGTGCCGTTCAACCAGGACGGCGTCGCGGGTTCGCTGGAGGCGCGCGCGGCCCGGCAGCCCGCCGACTTCACCGCCTGCCCCACCGCCGCCGACGACATTGCGCTGCTGGCATTCACCTCCGGCACCACCGGCAAACCCAAGGCGGTGGTGCACACCCACCGCGACGTGCTGGCGGCCTGCGAGGCCTGGCCCCGCCATGTGCTGCGCGCCACACCCGACGACATCGTGATGGGCTCGCCACCGCTGGCCTTCACGTTCGGTCTGGGTGGCATGCTGGTCTTTCCGATGGCGGCCGGCGCTTCGGTCTACTACCCGGACATCGCCTACACCCCCGAGGCCATGGTGCGGCTCATCCGCGACGTGGGGGCCACCATCTGCTACACCGCGCCCACCTTCTACCGGCAGATGGCGCCGTTCGCCAAAGCCATCGGACTGCCCTCGCTGCGCACCTGCGTCAGCGCGGGCGAGGGTCTGCCGGATGCGACGCGCCAGTTGTGGAAGGACGCCACCGGCATCGAGATGACCGACGGCATCGGCGCCACCGAGATGTTCCACATCTTCATCTCGTCGGCCGGTGCCGACGTCCGCCGTGGCGCGATCGGGAAAGTGGTTCCCGGCTACCAGGCCCGGGTGCTGGACGAACAGGGCCGGGAAGTGCCGCACGGCACGGTCGGCAAGCTCGCCGTGATCGGCCCGACCGGCTGCCGCTACATGGCCGACGAGCGACAGGCCCGTTACGTCAGGGACGGCTGGAACTTTCCCGGCGACGCCTTTGTGCAGGACGAGGACGGCTACTTCTTCTACCAGGCGCGCGACGACGACATGATCATCACCGCCGGCTACAACGTCGGCGGGCCCGAGGTGGAAGACGCGCTGCTGCGCCATCCCGCCGTGGCCGAGTGCGGCGTGATCGGTCTGCCCGATGAGGACCGCGGCATGATCGTCAAGGCGTTTTGTGTGCTCAAGCCGGGTTTTGTCGGCGACGAGGCCTTGGTCAAGACCCTGCAGGAGCATGTCAAGAGCACCATCGCCCCCTACAAATACCCGCGCCAGATCGAGTTTCGCGACACGCTGCCGCGCACCGAGACCGGCAAGCTGCAACGCTTCAAGCTGAGGACCCCATGAACATCCTGCAACCGCCCGGCTGGGCGACCCCCAAAGGCTACGCCAATGGCGTGGCGGCGCGCGGCACGCTGGTGTTCGTGGGCGGGCAGATCGGCTGGAACGCCCAGCAGCAGTTCGAGACCGACGATTTCATCGAACAGACTGCGCAGACGCTGCGCAACGTGTACGCCGTGCTCGCCGAGGCCGGTGCCGGCCCCGAGCACATGGTGCGCATGACCTGGTACATCACCCGCCGCGACGAGTACCTGCGCCGCCTGGCGGAACTGGGCAAGGCCTACCGGGAGGTGATGGGGCGCAACTTCCCCGCGATGACCTGTGTGGAGGTCTCGGCGCTGATGGAAGAACGCGCGCAGGTGGAGATCGAGGTCACGGCGGTGGTGCCGGATTGACCGAATCCAGGCCACCACAAACAGGAGCGGGAGGTTGATACCTACCGATCCTGCACCTTTTTAACACTCTGGGGTACGGTCTTTTCCTCAGCGAACCTGGCCGCTGAGCTCAATTTCCACACGACGGTCCGGCTGCAGGCACTGGATCAAGGCGGTACGAGCCAGTTTGTCGCTGCAATCTGTGGTCACCGGCTTGGTTTCACCCAAGCCGCGGGCCACCGAGCTCGTGGCAAGGACTCCCCGCTTCTTCAGTTCTTCCAGGATTGTTGCGGCACGTGTCTCGGAAAGTTTCGCATTGTGGTCGGGCGAACCCAACCGGTCGGCGTGTCCGGTGACCGTGATCTGACGGATGGTCTTGAACGCTTTCAGCCGCTCGGCTACCTGATCGAGCCGCACCGATGCGCCCGGCAACAGGTCAGATGCTTTGGCCTTGTCGAACTGGAACAAGGCGTCAGTCAGAATGACAAACGTCTCAGTTGGCACGACCACCGGCGCTTGCTGTGGCATTGCCGGTGCCGCTACGGGTACGGGCGCGGGTGCGGCCGCTGCAGCGGCGGGCCTGGGAACGGCGACCGGCATGCGACAAGCGGCCGCCTCCTGGTCAGCGCGCCGCAACGCATCTTCAACCATTGCAATATGTGGCGTCGCTTGCCGCCAGCCGGTCTGCTCCTGCGCGTGGCCGGCACGAACGAGCCGAACCTCGGCGCACGCCACCGTGCGCGCGTTGCACTCCAGTGTCTGTGCATTGTTCTTGTGACCTTGCAAACGGCTCCAAAGGTCGTCACGCAACCGGGCACTCCGCGCAACCAAAGGCGTATCGATTCCAACAACAGCCTTGCGATCCGCTTCGAGAGCCGCAGCAATCTTCATAGATTCGGAAAGCGATTCTTCGACGTAGCCCGTCCGGTCGTTCTCCAGGTATTTGGTTTTTGCCGTATCGAGCCAGCATTGCGCTTTGGCCAAGCCGAAATGGTTTTGGGGAACACCCGATTCGTTGAGTTTTCTCAGCCGATCCTGGTGGGCGTCCAAACTCTCTCGATCTGCCCTGATGATGCTGTCTGTGATTCGCTGCTTTTCGGGCGCCAGACCGGTCGCTTGTCCCGAGGGACCCGGACCTTCCCGGCCAGTGGTCGCACAACCTGCAAGGACTGTCGCCACCAAAGCCAGAGGGAGAATTATTTTCATACCCGTCCTCGTCATGGTTTTGTACCTGCGGCCGTTGGCTCAATGGTCTTGTTGACCGAGCCATCCCGCCTGCGGAACGTGTCTTCGTCGAACTTGTAGCGAAGGCCAAGCACCCAACCTCGATTGGTGTAATCGCTGCCAGTCAAATCATCATCGCGGAAGCCGCGCCAGTTGTAGCCAACCGTCGCCCAGAGGTTGTCCATCAACACATAGCCAACCTCCAACCCATAGGCGTGCTGGCGGGCGCCACCCTGGCCTTGAAGCACCGTAAAGAGTGCCCCCAGGGTCCAGCGGTTTGTGATGTCATAACTGACACGGCCACCAATCAACTGCGCACGATAGCTGTCACTGATCGTTCCAAGAAGCAGTTCGTTAACCTGCTTGTAGGCATACCGTCCGCTGATCCACCATGGACGGCTCGGGTGATAGTTGAAACGGAGGCTGACAATATCGGTGCTGAGATCGGTTCGCGCTACACGGTCTGTGTCGATCTTGCGCTCGAACATGCCAAGCGCATCAAACTGGTTGTTGTCAACCGGGCGATAAGCGAATCCCACCTGGAATCGGTTCTGAAACCGATCACCCGCCAATGCCACCCGTGGCTGCACACGGTTAACGTAGTCCCTCGCCAACAAAGTCCAGTTTCGGTCCAGTTTGCGCGCCAGCGACAGTGTGCCCAGCCAATTGACGTTGCTCGCGTCCTGACGCCATTCAAGACGACCGGAGCCTTTCCAAAGTTCGCTTCCCAGGTACTCCAGCCCGAGACCGATGGCGTTTGTCGTACCACTGGTTCCGTTGCTGCGCTCGAAGTTGGTATTCAGGCGCAGGCCCTCGGACAGTTTCCACCCGTTCCTAAGACCAAGGGCAGATTGAATTTCCCTTCCGTTCGCGGCATCTCGCAGTCGATACTCGGTGAACAGCGAGCCGTCCTGCATGTACTGTGTATCGACACCAACAGAGAACGCACTTACCGCGTCACCAACGCCCAAGCCATAGGCTCCACCCCAGGCACGCGAGTGCTCAAGGCGCGCAAAAATACGGGTCTGCTTGGCGACCGTCCAGTCTGCGCCCAGACGGTACAAGGTGGTGCTGTTGTCACCCATTTCGCGCTGGAGTTCGCCGTTAAGCATCAAGGCGTCCGAAACCTTGAAACCAACTCGTCCGTACAGCGAAGTACGCTCCAAATCCGCCGGCGCGGCAGGAGTGCTGCCTGAAAGCAACGATCCCGTACACACCACGGGCTGACCGGTTAATGGATCGATCTGCTGATTTCCTTGCTGATTGATGCCGAAACCGCTGTTGTAGCCAGAGCCACTTACGCCAATGCCTGAGTTGCAGGCAACCAAGCCCTGAGATATCAAGGAGATGGCATCCTGAGAAACCCGACGCGCGCCGGCCCCTATGGTCAATCGGTCGCTCAAGCGCAGATCAGCTCCCACGCTGGCGGCGTCGCTACGGCTTCCGGCGACCCTGTCGTCCGTACGGGTGGCTTCTGCATTCAGAGTCAATTTGTCATTGACCTTGAAAGCACCGGATGCGCCCAATTCGGTTTTGCCTCCTACAACACCCGCACTGGGGTTGTTGAAATCGGTTTCAGCACGAACGGCATAAACACGGCCGCGAATCGCCTGGTCGTCATGCCGCAGTTCCACACGCGCGGCATTTCCGCTGAATTCACCAGATCGCCCCGCAAAGGCTGCGCTCGTGTTGGAATTGAAACCACTGCTTCCCTGATTCACCACTGAAGTCGATCGCGCGACTTCAGCGATTAGTTCGGTGGACTTGCTCAATCGCAACTGAACGTTGACTCCTGACACCTCGTACGGCGCCTCCGGGTTCTGGTCTTTTGCAATTGCAGCACCGATCGATAACGTCGGCGTCAGGGCAAGTCGCAGGTCAGCACCCGAGACCGTGAACTTTTCACCCCCTTGTTCGACTTCATAGGTGACTCGAATACTCAAAGGGTTTTGCTGGTCGTCGAAAGATGGAACCGGAGATTTGAAAAGTATCTGCCCGGTAAATGGCTCAAACTCGTAGTCCACCGATCGGGTCAGCAAGGTTGACTTCAGAACGATGGAAGGGCGATTGCGATCCCGGACAAGGATTTCGATTTTCTCGGTCCCAGCAACACCGTTCGGGTTGGAGACCGAGTAGGGCCCTGACATTCCACGACCCGGAAACTCGTCGACGATCTGCCGCAACGACTCCCGCGCGAGGAACGCGTTAGCAATAACTTTGCCTTCTTCATAGTGGCCACGAAGTCCCGGAAGCGACCGGCTATATTGGCTCAGACTCCGTGAGGGACTGTTATCTTGGGTTGTGAAATCCCCGAACAGGAGGAAACTACGATTCTTGTCGAGGCGGACATACAGCTTCCCGGTACTCTGGGCGTCAACTCCGCGGACACTGGAATCGCCGTACACCGGATAGAACGCGTTCGGATCTATGTCTTGAAAAAGGCCACGCCGAGTCTCTTTGTCAGAGTCATAAGCAAGTGTCAGAAGATACTCACCCTTGATCTTTCCCTTGAGATAGACGGCGGCCCGGGCCCCAGCCCGGCCCCGCCCACCATTGAACTCCCGCTCGAAGCCTTTCAACTCCTGGTCGAAAAGATCATTTTCTCGGACAGGAACAATTGTTTTCGGGTCGAATTTGTCTGCACGAATCCGGCCTTCCAGAAGGCCAACAACAATCATTTCGCGCAGATCCGGCACATACCGAACCGCGACTTTTTCGGCCACTCCTCTGACCGAGACCCGAACATTGACCACACCTGGCTTGTAGGGCGCAACCAGTTTGAACTTTAACTGCCCGCCTTTTGCTGTGACCTGGTATCCAGGTTGAACCTTGTCGATATCCCCGGTCCGCCCCTTGCCTTCGGACTCGACAGCACCAGGCAACACGATCCGCGCGCTTCCATCAACTTCTATCGTAAGGTCGATATCCTCTTTGAGCGCCAGTCCGCCGGCACCCTGCAAGTCAACAACGACTTCAGTTTCTGAAACACCGTCCGCCAGCAGGTTATCTGCCGGAATTCTTACCGCGATTTTCGCAACCGGAGAGGAAACTCTCTCCATAAAGGACGTAAACGGACGCGGACCAACCGTTGCCTGCCCCCCAGTATCAAACGCGCTGGCTCGCCCGACCACGTCGGCACTGGTTGTCCCATCCGCCACTTGGGCGTTCAAACCGAGCGGCAACATACCAATTGCCAGAACAACGGGTCTGAGGCGGAGTTCGAGGTTACGCTTTCTGGCTGTCATCGTTTCGCTCCCTCTGCGGGACGCTCGCCCGAGCTCTCTTTGGCAGGAACGATGATCCGGCCTTCAGTTCGGCGCGCCTTCACCTGATCCAGAACCTCCACAGAACACGATCCTTCGATGAAGTCTGCGCGGGCCATTTCACCAGCTCGCATGTCGACAAAGATGCTATCCCCTGATCCTGCATTGCGGTTGCTGGATGGGACGAGACGAGCGCCTCTCGGCAGAGTCGTCTTATCGACCTTGATGACATGGGTCTGCGGTTTGACACCACAGAGGCTGTACTTGCCTTCGGAGTCCGTGATGACGTAGCTGCCATCCAACATCACAATGCGAACGCCCGGCACTCCCAAGTCACGCGAGCCGCTGTTGTTGTTTTGGACGTGGTTTCCATCGCAATCGACGTAAACCTTGCCAACGATGCAGCCCTCGTTGCTGAAAACACCACCCTGGACAGTGACCTTGAAGATGGCTGTATTGGAGCGGACAGGTCCATTCACACCATTGAACACGGCAGTTGCCCGGTTGATCCCGTCGCCCTCCTGGCTACCGACACCCACGCGCACGATGTACTTCAGTTCTACCGTAGCATCGCCAGAGACGTTACCGATACTGAACACCATCTGGCGACCTATGCCGCCGCTCGGATCTGCAACCGAGACACCGGCAACTCTCGTTGTACCCGGTATGTAGCGGAATCCTGCGGGCAACAAGTCCTCAACCCGAACACCAGGAATTGACTGGGCGGTCGTGTTCTTCACACGAATCGTGTATTCGACAGAATCCCCGATTTCCGCCACGGTCTTGTTACCCACCTTATTGATCAGCAGCGCTCCGGAACTCAGCGGATCCAACGGGATATGGTTGTGCCGGACCTCACGGAACTGACCGAAGTCCCACTGCATATCAAGGTAGTACAAAGTCCCCGGTAGCCCGGTCAATTCAACACCGGGAGCATCAGCTTGTGGTTGTATGTAGTTGACTCCACTCGGAACGTTGAGGAGACCCTGAGGCAGGGCGACACCACCCAAGACGGCAGGCGTCGGCAGGTAGCCATTCGGAGCAACAACCCTCAAACGATAGTTTCCGTTTGGTGGGCTGTTAATGAACAGGAATTGGTACAGCCCATCGTCAGCGGTGACCATGGAATTGACGCCACCAACCAGGTGGGTGGAAGGATTGAATCCGGGCGGACCTTCGAGTGTGACCCTGGCCCCAGCGATCGGCTTGCGCGTTACGCTGTCATAGACCACCCCGGACGGGTCGAGCGGAAGGTTCTGCTCAACCACGTTGTCACCCGCATACAGCGTCACACCGGAGATCGCGCCTGACACAGTCACCGGAATGTTCGACTGCGTCGGCGAGGTCAGCAAGGTGCCCCCGGTCTGGACGTTGCCGCGCTCTGTGAGGTTGCGTTGGTTAAACGGAACGCCATAGATCACGTTGCCACTCGAGTCAGTGAAGCGAACAGAATAACCCGTGCCAGTTGGCAGTCCATCGACTCTGTAGCGTCCATCGGCAGCAGTTGTGGCCGACCCCACCACCAAACTTCCCTTAAGAACGTCAACGCGGTAACCGTTCAAGGGGGTATCCAGGTTGCCTTGCCACCAACGATCCGAATTTCGATCCAGCCAGACCCGTCCAGAAAGGCTTGCATTGAATACTGCAGCTACTCCAGTGGAAGCAGAAACCGTATTGTTCGCGAGCGTTGATTCAAGCGTAGTGGTGGCGACACCGGCGATCCAGGTCATCGACTCACCCGCATTGGATCCGGCCGGCACCAAATAACTCACAACCTTGAACGTGGAAGATCCAACGGGCATTGCTCCCAACCCAAAGGTCTGAGTCACTCCGCTAGGTAGTACGACAGTTCCCGTTACGTTTTGCGCAGTGCTTGGACCGTTGTTCACCCAGGTGACAGTTACAGAAATGGTGGTGCCGGGTGTACCAGACTGCGGAACCACGAGTGTGGTCGAAACATCAGCCATGGTCACAACAATGGTCGGTGCAGTCACCGTATTGTTCGACAGATTAGTTTCGGTTGTTGCGCCAGATATACCGGCAGTCCAAGTCAGCGTACTTTCACCGATCGCATTGTTCGGCACTCGATACGTCGCGGTAGATTGGACAATCGAACCAACCCCAAGCGCTCCGATATTCACGTTCTGCACTGTGCCGTCAGGCAGGATGATCGAGCCAACAACACCATCTGCAGCACTGGGCCCGTTGTTCACCCAAGTCACGGTCGCGGTAATCGTCGCTCCGGGTGTCCCTTCCGGACTTACGGTGATGGTGGTCACAAGGTCTGCGATGAGAACAATCGCCTGGGCACTGGTCGCGGTGTTGTTGGCGAGATTACTCTCCGGCGTGGTGGTGGCCACGCCCGCGGTCCAGTTCTGCGTCGTGATCGAGCCGGCCGGCACGCTGTAGTTCACTACCGTGACGGTGCTGGAGCCGTTGGCCAGCGAGCCGATGACCACCGTCTGCGTCGTGCCGTTGGGCAGCAC
>JAEUOU010000032.1 GCA_016790575.1 Burkholderiaceae bacterium
GCTGATTGTCGAGAACGCCGAAGCGCGGCGCGACTACCAGAAGGTGCGCGGCATGGGCGGCTTCGTGCGCTCGAGCTGGGAGGAAGTCAACCAGCTGATCGCCGCGGCCAATGTCTACACCGTGAAGACCCACGGTCCGGATCGCGTGATCGGTTTTTCTCCGATCCCGGCGATGAGCATGGTGAGCTACGCGGCCGGCAGCCGGTATCTGTCGCTGATCGGCGGCGTCTGCATGAGTTTCTACGACTGGTACTGCGACTTGCCGCCGGCCAGCCCGCAGATCTGGGGCGAGCAGACCGATGTGCCCGAGTCTGCCGATTGGTACAACTCCAACTTCATCATCGCCTGGGGATCCAACGTGCCCCAGACCCGTACGCCCGACGCCCATTTCTTCACCGAAGTTCGCTACAAGGGTGCAAAAACGGTGGCGATCACGCCGGACTACGCCGAGATCAGCAAGCTCTGCGACATCTGGATGCACCCCAAGCAGGGCACCGACGCGGCGATCGCGATGGCCATGGGACATGTGATCCTGAAGGAGTTCTATTTCGACAAACGCTCGGCGTACTTCGACGACTACGTGCGCCGCTACACCGACATGCCCAACCTGGTGCAGTTGGAAGAGCGCACTTTGCCCGACGGTCGCAAGGTCGTGGTGCCCGGACGCTACCTGCGCGCCAACGATTTCAACGGCAAGCTGGGCCAGGACAACAACCCCGAGTGGAAGACGGTCGCCATCGACCAGGACGACAAGGTCGTGCTGCCCAACGGTTCGGTCGGGTTCCGCTGGGGCGCTGAAGGCCGTGCCGATGCCGGCAAGTGGAACCTGGAGGACAAGGAAGCGCGCGACGGCGAGCAGGTCAAGCTCAAGCTGAGCCTGATGGAGGGCGAAGGCAGCGCCTATGAAGTGGGCGAGGTGGCCTTCCCCTACTTTGGCGGCATCGACACCCCGCACTTCAATGCCAACAAACAGGCCGGAGCCGCCGACGACGTGCTGGTGCGCAAGGTGCCGGTGCGCCGCATCAAGCTTGGCAAGGCCGGCGACGAGCGCTATGCGCTGGTCGCCACCGTGTTCGACCTGACGGTATCCAACTACGGCGTGCCCCGCGGCCTGCCGGGCGACAACGGCGCCACCAGTTTTGACCAGGACACGCCCTACACGCCGGCGTGGCAGGAGAAGATCACGGGCGTCAAGCGCGACCAGGTGATCGCGGTTGCGCGCCAGTTCGCCGACAACGCCGACAAGACCCATGGCAAGTCCATGGTGATCATCGGCGCGGCGATGAATCACTGGTACCACGCCGACATGAACTACCGCGGCATCATCAACATGCTGATGATGTGCGGCTGCATCGGCCAGAGCGGCGGCGGCTGGGCCCATTACGTGGGCCAGGAGAAGCTGCGGCCGCAGACCGGCTGGACCGCGTTGGCGTTCGCGCTCGACTGGGCGCGCCCGCCGCGCCAGCAAAACAGCACCAGCTTCTTCTACGCCCACACCGACCAGTGGCGTTACGAGAAGCTGGGCGTGGACGAAATCCTCTCGCCGCTGGCGGACAAGTCGAAATTTGGCGGCAGCCTGATCGACTACAACGTGCGCGCCGAGCGCATGGGCTGGTTGCCCAGCGCGCCGCAGTTGCAGACCAACCCGATGCAGGTGGTGCGCGACGCGCAGGCGGCTGGCCTGGACCCGAAGGACTACGCAGTCAAGGCGCTGAAGGATGGCAGCCTCAAGATGAGCTGCGAAGACCCGGACAACCCGCTGAACTGGCCGCGCAACCTGTTCGTATGGCGCTCCAACCTGCTGGGCTCTAGCGGCAAGGGGCACGAGTACTTCCTGAAGCACCTGCTGGGCACCACCCACGGTGTGCAGGGCAAGGACCTTGGGCTGAACGACGCGAAGCCAACTGAAGTGCAGTGGCACGACGAGGCGCCCGAAGGAAAGCTCGACCTGTTGGTCACGCTCGACTTCCGCATGAGCACCACCTGCCTGTACTCCGACATCGTGTTGCCCACGGCCACCTGGTACGAGAAAAACGACCTCAACACAAGCGACATGCACCCGTTCATCCACCCGCTGTCCACCGCGGTCGATCCGGCCTGGCAGAGCAAGTCCGACTGGGAGATCTACAAAGGATTTGCCAAGGCCTACAGCGAGGTGTGTGTCGGGCATCTGGGTGTCGAGAAGGAACTGGTCCTGACCCCGTTGATGCACGACTCGCCGGCCGAACTGGCGCAGCCCTTCGACGTCAAGGAATGGAAAAAAGGCGAATGCGATCTGATCCCGGGCAAGACGGCGCCGCAGATTTCGGTGGTGGAGCGGGATTATCCGAACACGTTCAAGCGCTTCACGGCCCTGGGCCCGTTGATGGAAAAAGTCGGTAACGGCGGCAAGGGCATTGCCTGGAACACCGCCGACGAGGTGCGCCAGCTGGCTGAACTCAACGGCAAGGTGCATGCCGAGGGTGTCACCAAGGGCATGCCGAAGATCGAGTCCGATATCGATGCCTGTGAGGTGGTCCTGCAGCTGGCGCCGGAGACCAACGGTCATGTGGCTGTGAAAGCCTGGGAGGCGCTGTCCAGAATCACCGGGCGCGATCACGTGCACCTGGCGTTGCACCGCGAGGACGAAAAGATCCGCTTCCGCGACATCCAGGCCCAGCCACGCAAGATCATTTCCTCGCCGACCTGGTCGGGGCTGGAAAGCGAAAAGGTCAGCTACAACGCGGGCTACACCAACGTGCATGAGCTGATCCCGTGGCGCACGCTCACCGGGCGTCAGCAGTTCTACCTCGACCACCCCTGGATGCTTGCGTTCGGCGAAGGTCTCTCAAGTTACCGCCCGCCGGTGAATCTCAAGACGGTGGACGACATGTTGGGGCGAAAACCCAACGGCAACAAAGAGATTCAGCTCAACTTCATCACCCCTCACCAGAAGTGGGGCATTCACAGCACTTACAGCGACAACCTGCACATGCTCACACTCAACCGGGGCGGCCCGGTGATCTGGCTCAGCGAGGACGATGCGCGCAGTGCCGGAATTGTCGACAACGATTGGGTCGAGTTGTTCAACACGAACGGGGCCATTGCGGCGCGTGCGGTGGTGAGTCAGCGGGTCAACCCGGGTATGGTCATGATGTATCACGCCCAGGAAAAGATCGTGAACACCCCGGGGGCCGAGATCACCGGTACCCGCGGCGGCATTCACAACTCGGTGACCCGGATCGTCACCAAGCCGACCCACATGATTGGTGGCTACGCCCAGTTCAGCTACGGCTTCAACTACTACGGAACCATCGGAACCAACCGAGACGAGTTCGTCATCGTGCGCAAGATGCGCAAGATCGACTGGCTCGATGGTGAAGGCACCGACAGCGTTCAGGCCTGAAGCGAAGAACAAGGAGAAACACGATGAAAGTCAGAGCTCAAATCGCGATGGTCCTGAATCTGGACAAGTGCATCGGCTGCCATACCTGTTCAGTGACCTGCAAGAACGTCTGGACCAGCCGACCAGGTGTCGAATACGCATGGTTCAACAACGTCGAGACCAAACCAGGCATCGGCTATCCCAAGGACTGGGAAAACCAGGACCGATGGAACGGTGGTTGGGTGCGCCATGCCGACGGTTCGATTGTTCCAAAGCAAGGTGGCAAGTGGTCCTTGCTGATGAAGATTTTCAGCAACCCGAATTTGCCGCAAATTGATGATTACTACGAGCCATTCACCTTCGATTACGACCACCTGCAGTCGGCGCCCGAGTCCAAGGCTGCGCCGACCGCACGGCCGCGCAGCCTGATCACCGGCAAGCGGATGGAGAAGATCGAATGGGGTCCTAACTGGGAAGAAATTCTCGGCGGCGAATTCAGTAAACGCAGCCAGGATGCCAACCTCGCGAACTTCGACAAGGTCCAGAAAGACATGGTCGGTCAGTTCGAGAACACCTTCATGATGTACCTGCCGCGCCTGTGTGAGCATTGCCTCAATCCGGCGTGCGTGGCGTCCTGTCCCTCCGGTTCCATCTACAAGCGCGAGGATGACGGCATAGTTCTGATCGACCAGGACAAGTGCCGTGGCTGGCGCATGTGTGTCAGCGGCTGTCCGTACAAGAAGATCTACTACAACTGGCAGACCGGCAAGGCCGAGAAGTGCATCTTCTGCTACCCGCGCATCGAGGCGGGCCAGCCGACGGTCTGCAGCGAAACCTGTGTCGGTCGTATCCGGTACCTGGGCGTCATGCTTTACGACGCCGATCGGATTGCGGAGGCCGCAAGTGCGCCCAACGAAAAAGACCTTTACCAAGCCCAACTCGACATCTTCCTGGACCCTAACGATTCGCGGGTGATCGAGCAGGCACGTAAAGACGGCATTTCGGAGTCGTGGCTGGAAGGTGCGAGGAATAGTCCGGTTTACAAGATGGCCATCGACTGGAAGGTCGCTTTGCCTCTTCATCCGGAATATCGCACGTTGCCGATGGTTTGGTATGTTCCGCCGCTGTCGCCCATCAGCGCTGCGGCAAACGCCGGCCAGATTGGCGTGAATGGCGAGCTGCCGGATATCAACCAGCTGCGCATTCCGGTGCAATACCTCGCCAACCTGCTGACCGCCGGCGATACCGGTCCGGTGGTGCGGGCGCTTGAACGCATGCTGGCCATGCGCGCCTACCAGCGCGGGCGGCATGTTGACCAGGTGCAGAACCTGACCGTGCTGGAACAGGCAGGCCTTTCGGTAGCGCAGGTCGAGGAGATGTATCACGTGATGGCAATTGCGAACTACGAAGACCGCTTCGTGATTCCTTCCAGTCATAGGGAGTACGCCGAAAACGCCTTTGACCTGCGCGGAGGCTGCGGCTTCTCGTTCGGCAACGGATGCTCGGATGGGGCATCCGAGGCCAGCCTGTTCGGTGGCAGCAAACGCCGAACCATCCCTATCCAGTCGGTTGTCTGAAGGAGGAATGACCCGTGAAAACTCCACGTTACTCCCTGCGGGCGTTGGCGGCGCTGTTGCGTTATCCCGACGCTGGCCTGCGTGAAAAACTGGCGGGACTTGTGGCCGCGATTGATGACGAGGCCGTTCTTTCAGCGGGCCGGAGGAGCGAACTGCGGGCCTTGGCGGCCGATCTCGCCCGGCTTGACCCGATGCAGGTCGAAGCGCGCTATGTCGAGACTTTCGATCGAGGCCGGTCTACATCCCTGCACCTGTTCGAGCATGTGCATGGCGATTCCCGTGACCGCGGTCCTGCAATGATCGATCTCGTTCAGACCTATGAGAAAGCCGGTCTCTACCTGGGGCCGGATGAACTGCCCGATCACCTGTGTGTGGTGCTGGAGTTCGCCTCGACCCAGCCCGCTGGCGTGGCCCGTTCCTTCCTGGCGGAAATGGCGCATATCCTGGCTGCCGTATTCAGTGCCTTGCTCAAACGCGGCAGTCCTTATGCCGCTGCCGTGGCCGCGGTGCTGGAGCTGGCGGGCGAAAAGGTCCAGCCGGTCCCGTTTGAAGCCGATGAGTCCATGGACGACAGCTGGGGCGAACCTGAGGCGTTTGCCGGCTGCAGCACCCGTGGGCAAGCCCGGCCGGGCGATCCCCAACCTATCCATATTGTTCGCAAGACCGTCTCTCAAGGAGTTCCAGCATGAAGGACTACCTCATTCAGTTCCTGTTCGGGTATTACCCCTACATCTGCCTGACCGTATTTCTATTGGGGAGCCTGATCCGTTTTGATCGGGATCAGTACACCTGGAAAAGTGACTCGTCGCAATTGCTGCGGGCCGGCCAGTTGCGTTGGGGCAGTAACCTGTTCCACATCGGCATTCTGTTTCTCTTTTTCGGACATAGCGTGGGCATGCTGACGCCACACTTTGTGTACGAACCCTTCATGTCCGCAGGTACCAAACAGATCCTGGCGATGGTTTCGGGCGGATTGTTCGGCATTCTGGGATTTGTCGGGGTTTCCCTGTTGCTGCACCGTCGGCTTTCGGACGAACGCATTCGCTCGACGAGCCGCACCAGCGATATCGTGCTGCTGTGGCTGTTGTGGCTGCAGTTCGCACTGGGTCTGGGGACGATTCCGTTGTCCGCGCAACACCTTGATGGATCGATGATGTTGAAGCTGGCCGAGTGGGCTCAGCGGATCGTCACGTTCCGGGGTGGCGCTGCTGAATTGCTGGCGGACGCGGGGTGGGTCTTCCGTGCCCACATGTTTCTCGGCATGACCATCTTCCTGGTCTTTCCGTTCACGCGTCTGGTTCATGTCTGGAGCGGGTTTGCCACGCTGGGCTATCTCACGCGGCCGTACCAGGTTGTGCGCAGCCGGCGCCTCGGCATGACACCGACTGCCGTTGGTAGCCGTCGCCCCACCCATTGAAAGACCCTGCGAGGATTTCATCATGAAGGCTTCCACTTCAGCGGTTACGGGGTGTGGCGATAGCACGTGTGGTTGTCTGAGCGCCGAACCACCGCGTGCCCGCGTCAATGGACGCCTGTTGCATCGGCAAGGCGACCGGCCCAGCGAATCCGCGCTGCGTGAGCTCGCCTTTGGCGAGTTGTTGCGCCAGGAGGCTGTGCGGCAAGGGCTTTTGGCCGATCAACCGGGTGACGTTGCGCCGCCACTGGATGACACCCAGCGGCAGGTCATCGAAACGATGCTGGAGAAGCAGGTTCCGACACCCCGTCCGAGTGATGCCGAGTGCGCACGCTATTACGAAGCAAACCTGCAGCAGTTTGTGGTCGGGCAGATGGTTCATCTGCGCCATATCCTGTTCGCGGTCACGCCCGGCGTCAACGTGCATGCGCTGACCGTTCGCGCTGAACAGGCGTTGCTCGAACTGTCTCGCAAGGATGTTCCCGCGGGGCGCTTTGCCCAACTGGCTGCCGAACTGTCCAACTGCCCCTCAAGCGCACAAGGTGGTGATTTGGGCTGGGTCGGGCCGGACGATTGCGCTCCGGAGCTTGCCAACGAACTGTTTCAGCTCAAAAGCCCTCAGTGGGGCATAGGCATTCACCCTCGGCTGGTGCATACCCGCTTCGGGTTTCACATTATTGAAGTGATTGGCCGCAGAAAGGGCCGGCAGGCTTCGTTTGATGAAGTCAGAGGGCGGGTGCAAACCCAGTTGACACTTAGCTCGGGTGCGCGTGGTCTGAACCAGTACATGGCGTTACTCGCGGGGAAGGCACGGATTGAGGGTGTGGTGTTGGATTCGGCGGAAACACCTCTAGTGCAATGAACCATGCGGGTGATGCACCGGATGACTTGCTTTCGCGTCTGCGGCAGTTTCACTCCGACTATTTCCCGCTGCATCAGCAGCGATTTCAGGACTTGGTGTCTCAAGGGCAACACCCGAAGACCTTGTTTGTCGGGTGCTCAGACTCCCGACTAGTTCCATACCTTCTCACCGGTGCGGGGCCGGGGGAGTTGTTCATAGTCCGCAACGTCGGCGCGTTCATTCCACCGTACGATGGTTCACACGGTCTGCACGGGACCATGGCGGCCATCGAGTTTGCAGTGCTGCATCTTCATGTAGAGCGCATCATCGTCTGCGGTCACAGTCACTGTGGCGCGATACGAGCAGCTTATGAAGGCGTGTCCGATGAGGCCATTGCGCTGAAAGCGTGGCTAAAGCTGGCAAGCGAAGCCTTGCTGCCAGTTCAACCGGGTGCCGAGGCATTCCGACGGACCGAACAAAGGGCAGTTGTGCTACAGCTCGAACGCCTTATGGACTATCCCATGGTTCGACGTGCCGTAGAAGAGGCACGGCTTACCTTGCACGGATGGCACTACGTGATCGAAGACGGTGAAATCCATGTATTTGACGCTTTGCGAGGCGGCTTCGTCGCGGCCTCGGAGGCCTCAAACAGTGGAACCGGTCCCTATCGGCCCTATGTCGATCCGGACGCACCAGAACAGGCCACCTCGCTGTAGGGTGTCGGGGCGTGAGTGTCGCAGAGTTATCGCAGACTTTTTGAGTCTCGTCATGGAACGATAGGGAGGCTGGGCTGCTGGGATGTCAGAATCCTCCCCCGGGGGCAGCATATGCCGACCGAGTTCGGCCCGCTTTTTTAGAATGCGAACGATGAAACGCGAAAATTTTGGAAGGCCCCACGACGCCACGGCCGCACAACCCATCAGCCTGGACGTCTTGCACGAAAAGTACCTCAAGCCCGGCGAGACAGGGCTGGAGGATCTGCTGCGTCGGGTGGCTCGTGCCCTCGCATCGGTGGAAAAGCCTGACATCCGCGCCGAATGGGACCAACGTTTTCTCGACAACTTGCACGCTGGCGCCATCGGCGCCGGGCGCATCATGAGCGCTGCCGGAACCGAAATCCAGGCGACCCTCATCAACTGCTTTGTCCAGCCGGTGGGTGACGCCATACAAGGGGTGGATGGGGAGGGCTTTCCGGGCATTTACGAAGCCTTGCGCGAAGCGGCGGAAACCATGCGGCGCGGCGGGGGGGTCGGCTACGATTTTTCGCGTATTCGCCCCAAAGGCGCGCAAGTCAAGGGGACCCATTCCATGGCGTCCGGCCCGTGCAGCTATATCAACGTCTTCGACCAGAGCTGCTCCACGGTAGAAAGTGCCGGTGCCCGCCGGGGCGCACAGATGGGGGTGCTTCGGATAGACCACCCCGACGTGCTCGAATTCATCACCGCCAAACGAACGCCGGGACGCTGGAACAACTTCAACGTGTCGGTCGGCGTGAGCGACGCCTTCATGGAGGCCGTCAGCACCGACCGGCCCTGGGACCTGGTGCACAAGGCGCGGCCGGGAGAAAAGTTGTTGAAACAGGGCGCCTACCAGCGCAGCGACGGACTGTGGGTCTACCAGACCTTGGCCGCTCGTGAGTTGTGGGACACGATCATGAAGTCGGCCTACGACTTCGCTGAGCCCGGCATCCTGTTCCTTGACAAGATTGGCACCGATAACAACCTGAATTACTGCGAGACGATTTCGGCGACCAACCCGTGTGGCGAGCAACCCCTGCCACCATACGGTTGCTGCGATCTTGGCCCCATCATCCTGACGCGTTTTGTCCGCAACCCGTTCGGATTCGGCGGTGTTCCCGGCTTCGACTTTGATGCCTTCGAGGCAGCCGTGGCGACCCAGGTTCGTGCGCTGGACAATGTGCTGGATGTGACCTTCTGGCCCTTGCCTCAGCAGCAGGCCGAAAGTGCCGCCAAACGGCGTATTGGTGTCGGTTTTACCGGCATGGGCAATACCTTGGCCATGTTGTGTGTGCGTTATGACCGGGACGAAGGGCGTCGCGCGGCAGCCCGAATTGCCGAGCGCATGCGCGATGCCGCCTACCGAGCTTCGATCGAACTGGCCAAAGAAAAGGGCCGCTTTCCCAAGTTCGACGCCGCGGGCTATCTGGCGCCCGGAACCTTTGCAAGCCGGTTGCCCGAGCCCATCAAGGCGGACATTCGTCAGCACGGCATCCGCAACAGTCACCTGTTGTCCATCGCACCGACCGGTACGGTCAGTCTGGCCTTTGCCGACAATGCCTCCAACGGCATTGAGCCGCCGTTCTCCTGGGCCTACCGCCGCAAGAAACGCGAATCTGACGGTACTACCAGCGAATACGCGGTCGAAGATCACGCCTGGCGCCTCTACCGGGAACTGGGGGGCGATGTCCACCAGCTGCCTGATTACTTTGTCAGCGCTCTGTCCATGTCCGCAGGCGACCATATCGCAATGATGCAGGCCGTGCAGCCCTTTGTGGACACCGCGATCTCCAAAACGGTGAATGTGGCCGAAGACTATCCCTTCGACGACTTCAAGAATCTGTATCTGCAGGCCTGGCGGGCCAACCTGAAGGGAATGGCGACCTACCGGCCCAACACCATACTGGGGTCCGTTCTGGATACCGGCACCCCGGTCGCCAAGGCGGAACCAGCACCTTCGGCGCCGATCGCGCCGGTTGATCCGATGCGCACCGTGATCGAAAGCCGACCCAAAGGGGCGCTGTCGGCCGTGGCCGACAAGGTCGAATACTGGACACAGGAGGGGCACAAGACGCTGTATGTCGTGGTCTCTTTCCTGCCCGTGCCGGCGGCGGACGGACTTGGCATGGTGGAACGGGCGGTCGAATTTTTCATGCCGGTCGGCCAAAGCGGCGAATCCCAGCAATGGATCACCTCCACCATGCGGATGCTGTCGCTGGCCGCGCGCGGCGGGTTTCTGGAGCGAGCCCTGCGCGACATGCGCAAGGTTGCCTGGGATCGTGGCCCGGTGCGTCTGGGTACCTACCAGAAGGCCGATGGCACCCATGTGCCAATGTGGCACGACTCGGAGGTGGCGGCCATCGCTTTTGCCATTCAGAACATCCTGGCACGTCGCTCGCCAGCCGAGCCAGCCGCCCCCCGGCCGGCCAGCGGTCCGGCTGCACCCGAACTTCTGGGGCTGCCGACGGGCGTGATGGCCGGGAAAAAATGCCCCGAATGCGGTGCACACGCCATGATTCGCAAGGATGGATGCGACTACTGCACCTCGTGCGGGCACCTGGGGAGCTGCGGTTGACTGACGCCGCAGCCCAGGATTGGGCGGACTGGGTACGCACCCTGGTCGACAGCCGCCAGACCATATTGCCCAAACGCCTGCAGGCGCCCGGACCCGATGCCCATCAATTGCAGCGCATCCTGGGTTCCGCTGCGGCCGCGCCGGACCATGGCCAGATCACGCCCTGGCGGTTTGTTCAGGTGCCGTCCGCGCAGCGTGCCCGGCTGGGCGAGGTTTTTGTCCAGGCCCTGTGCGAACGCGATCCGCTGGCAACGGCAGAGCAGCAAGGGCAAGCCCGCGAGAAGGCGGACCGGGCACCGGTTCTCCTGCTGGCTGTGGCCCGACTGCACGGCGGCGACCCGGAAATCGATGCCGCTGAGCGGCTGATATCCCTGGGTTGTGCGCTGCAAAACATCTTGCTGACCGCCCATGCCCACGGTTTTGGAGCAGCCCTGACCAGCGGCAAAGCCATGAAGTCGCAGGCCTTGCGTGATTTGTTTGATATCGCTGCAACGGAACAAGCCATCTGTTTTGTCAGCATCGGCACCGCCCAATCGCGCCGCGCGGCGCGGATCAGGCCCCAGCTGGCGGACTACGTCAGCGAACTCGGTCCGGCTGGGACGGGCTCCGCGGCAGTTCTGGGGGCAAAGCTCCATGATGAACCGGAGGACGGTTGTGCACCGTAGCGCCCTGGTGCTGTTCTCCGGTGGTCAGGACTCCACCACCTGCCTGGCCTATGCGCTGGAGCGCTACGAGCGGGTCGAAACACTGGGCTTTGACTACGGACAGCGCCACCGTGTCGAACTCGACGCCCGGCTGGCGGTGCGTTTGGCGTTGGCACAGCGATTTCCCGCCTGGGCCGAGCGCCTGGGAGACGACCATGTGCTCAATCTCGCCGTTCTTGGCAAAGTGAGTGAAACCTCACTGACGCGGGAGATGGCGTTTTCCATGGAGCAATCCGGTCTGCCCAATACCTTTGTGCCCGGTCGCAATCTGGTATTTCTGACGCTCGCGGCGGCGCTGGCCTACCGGCGCGATCTTCAGGTGCTGGTCACCGGCGTGTGCGAAACGGATTTCTCCGGCTATCCGGACTGCCGCGACGACAGCATGAAAGCGCTGCAGGTGGCCCTGGCCTTGGGCATGGACCGCCGCATCCTGATCGAAACGCCCCTCATGTGGATCGACAAGGCCGCCACCTGGGAGATGGCCAGACAGCTGGGTGATCGCAGCGCAACGCCCCAGGGCGGCGCTGCGCTCATTGATCTGATCGTTGAAGAAACCCACACCTGCTACCGGGGTGACCGCATTCACCGCCACCCCTGGGGATGGGGGTGTGGCGCGTGTCCCGCTTGTGAACTGCGTGCCAGCGGGTGGGTTCGCTGGAAAAATGCAAGCGCCATGCTATCAATAAAATAGCACAGTATCACCTTTTCACGCTGGGTATTGGCCCATTTTTTGCCTAAAAACAGGCGCAATCGGCCTGTCGGTGGCTCAGTAGCGCAGCGACACTGTCACATGCATCCGGTCGTCGCCCTTTTTGGGGGCATCGGGGAAACTGGCGGCCGGAAGGCGGCTGCCAGTGATCACCCGTCCGTAGTCGACGCTGACGAACATATTCGGTTCCTTGGCCCATCTCAGGCCCACGCCCACCGTGCTGGCCCGGTCCGACACCAGCCGCGAGGCATTGGGGTTGTGGTGGCGCAATTGGGCGGAGTCAAGGAAGCCCTGTAACTGCAAGCCAGGTGCCACGGGCGGCGTATTCAGTTGCAAACTGGCCATCACCCCCTGGTCGCCCTGGAGTGCCCGGTCTTTCAATCCCCGCAGCGAGCTGGCACCACCCACACCGAACTGTTCACCCGCAATCAGGGCATCCGGGCTCATCTGGAACTCCGAGCGCAGACTCAGCACCCAGCCCGATGGGAAACCCTGACTGAAGCCCAGATTGCCACGGATCGCCTTCCAGCTCCGCGATTTGATGGCCGTATTCAGTCCGCCGTTGGTAAACGATGCCAGGTCATTGCCTCGGCCGCCGGAGAGCGAGGTGACGAAATTCACCCCGTATGAAAACAGGCGGTTGTCCCCCGACTGGGTGCCAGAGAAGCCGCCGCTGAGCGAACGGCCGCGTGTATCCGGCGTTGCGGTTCCGGCAATGGCTGCACCGGAGGCGTCCAGCAACTGGGCGCCGCGGAACAGCCGGTCTGCCAGCGTGGCGTTCCATTCGAAGGACTGGCCCTCGGCCAGTGGAATCACCTTGACCAGCGCCAGACTGAACGAGTCGCCCGCTCCGGTGCTGCTGAACGCGCCAAAGCGTCCGACGACGTCCGATCGGCTGAAACTGGCCGTCAGCCAGCTGGTTTGCAGGTACAGCGGCAGCTTGTAGGTCAGACCCCATTGTTTGACGTCACCGGGTTTCTCGAACGAACTGGTCCAGACGCCGCTGAACTGATGGTCACGATCGAACACGTTGCTGTGACTGGCCAGCAGAGTGAAACGGTCACGTCCGGTCGCCGCCGTGCCACTGTTGCTCAGGTCCAGGCCGAGTTGCCAGGGCGAGGACTCCTGCACGGTTACGGTAGCGTCAATGGCGTCGGGCGCCTCCGAGGCTTTGAGCCCGACACGGACCTGCTTGTGATTGCCGGCGTTGGACATTTTTGTCTCGGTGGCAAGGGCCGCCAGATTGGGCGAGGAGCCACTGCGAAGCACCGGCAGGCCACGCTCGATATTGGCACGGTCCAGGGTCTTCATCCCTTGATAGTCCACTTTGGCGAGTTTGAAACTCACGACCTCCAGCCGAACCGTCGCTCCCAGCTCTTGCGGAGGCAGGGTCACCCGGTGCAGGCCGAAGCCCCGGCTCTTGAGTGCGGCTTCCAGGGCTTCCGACGCCTTGCCCAGTGTGTCGATACTGGCTTTGGTGCGCAAAAACGGCGCGAGCACCTCCGTCGTTTCAGAAGCCGACAGCGGGTTCTCGCCC
This sequence comes from Burkholderiaceae bacterium, assembly GCA_016790575.1. Classification (GTDB taxonomy): domain Bacteria; phylum Pseudomonadota; class Gammaproteobacteria; order Burkholderiales; family Burkholderiaceae_C; genus JAEUOU01. The sequence goes on from JAEUOU010000032.1 coordinate 13,459, forward strand.
ACCACATCGAAACCGCGGATGTCGAACAGGATGACGGGTGCTGCCGCTGGCGCCGGCGATCCACCCGCCGGGGCGACGGCCTGCGCGCCTGCAGCGACCGATACGGTCAGCCCCAAGGTGACCCACAGGGCACGGCGGAGAACCCCCCCGGGGGGGCAATGGCTTAACGGCATTGTTGAGACTCCCTCAGACCGGCTTCATTGAGCAGGTTGCGAACGGTAAATTGCTGCGTGGACGGCAGCGGCAGGCGGTCGAATTCGATGAAACGCGGCATGCGCATTGCGCGATCCACTGAGCCATCCGGACGGGCCAGCCCGATCTCGTCACGACCGAGTTGCAATACCCCGGTTGCCGTGGTCACTTCGATGTGCCCATCGCGCACAAAGATGAACAGACCTTCTTCGCCTTCACTCACCGGAGCCTGACCGAACAGATTCGGCGGTACCGTCACTCCGTCAGGGCGCGGACCCAGGGGCGTGTCGATCGAATTGATGGAACGACGCCCGCCGGTGCCTATGAACACACCTTGGCCGCTCAGCAATACCTCGGCCAGCGTCTGCCCGCCGGGTGTCACCTCGATCGAGCCCAGCCAGGCCAGCACGCTGAAACCGGTTCCGGGCGCATCCGGTTCATCGGCACAGGTTCCGGTGCAGACGATGTCCTGACCGGTTCCCCGGATACCGACCGTGGCGGTCCGGGTGGTGTAGAGCACGTTGCGGTTGTTGGCTTTGCCGATCGCACCCGAAAGCGCCCGCAGCGAGCCCTTCAGCAACGACACCAGGAACCGGCCTTCCTGCGGCTTGGCCGGATCAAAGGCGAACTGGTCCACCTTGAAGCGGGTCGTCGGGCCAAGGGTAACCCGGCTGTCATCGCGAAACACCAGAACGGCGTTGGCCCCGGCGGCCGTTTCGATCAATTCGCCCGAATACACCGGGCCACCGTTGGCCAGCAGGCGGCGCTGACCGGCGGCGTCAACGGCAAAGGCCTCTCCCTGCAATGCAACAAGACGGGCGCTGGCTTTGATGTCCACGCCCCGAGGTGCGCCACCGACCGCCGTCGACTCCCGCGCGCAGTCTCCTTGGCACAGGCGGGCATCGAAATCGGTGCCCCGAATACCGACCGTAGCGGTTGCCGTCTGCAGGCGGGCCGCGTTGGGCTGCCCCTTGTTGATCAGCCCGGTCAGCGCCCGCAGGCCGCCTTTGAGCAGATTCAAGACCATCGAGTTGTCGTTGGCCCCGTTGGAAAAGCGGTACTGGCTCAGCACCAGGTCCGACTCGGGTCGCACGGTCATGCGGGTGCCGTCGCGCAGCACCACCACCGCAGAACCCTGCGCTGCCGTGGAAACGCGGTCACCCTCCAGCAACGGGGTGCCTTTGCTCAGGCTGCGCGGCGCCTGGCCGGGGGTCTGGACGAAACCGATGCCACGGACCGATTCGATCTCGCCCGCTGCCGAAGCCGCGGGCGTGGTGGGTGACTGGGCCCACGTGGCATGACCGGCACACAAAATGAGCGCGGCCAGAGCGACGCGGGCCGGGCGCAACGTCTGTCGGGCGCGCACGGGTGCAAGGGATAGGTTCAGCGAAGACATGGTGGTCAACTCCCGGATAGTGTGCCTCAACGCGCGCAAATCGGCGGTGCTTCGTCAGTGAACAGCGCTGGGTCGCCGCGACGGCGTGGATCCTCCGGATCATCCGGGTTGTTCTGAGCTGGCGGGTTCTGCAACAGCACCGAGGCGTCCATGTTGTTCAGCGCCAGCAAGAGAGGAACCAGATCCAGCGAACTGTCCGGGATCGGTGCCGGAGTCGGTGCCGGAGTGGGTGCCGGAGTCGGTGCCGGAGTGGGTGCCGGAGTGGGTGCCGGAGTGGGCGCCGGAGTGGGTGCCGGAGTGGGCGCCGGAGTGGGTGCCGGAGTGGGTGCCGGAGTCGGTGCCGGAGTGGGCTCAGGCGTTGGCTCAGGAGTCGGCGCCGGAGTGGGTGCGGGTGTAGGGGTCGGCGATGGCGAGGGAGTGGGTTCCGGCGCTATGGCCAACAGCAGCGAACCGAACTGGAGATTGGCACGGTCGACGTTGGTGGTGGTCAGCGTCGGAAGGGCGCCGGTGGTGTTTCCGCTGATCAGCGTGTAGGTGCCGGCAGGGGGTTGCGCGGGGGCGACCACGTCAACCTGCGCTCCCGATGTGAAATTCACCGTTTTCCCGGGCGCCATGATGACCTGGTCATGGCTGCTTCCGCTCATGTCGAAGTCGATCCGGGCGTTGGGCCCGATATCCAGATCGCCATTGAAATAGACCTGCCCGATCTGGCCCGCCCCGCCGGGCGTCAGTTTGCCATCCAGCGTAACGGCGCTGTCGATGTTCAGCAAACCTTTGGACCAGACCACACCGTCAATGGCGCCATCAAGAGAGCCGAGGTAGGTCCGTGCGAATCGGGAAATGTCGAGCGCGCCATCCACCGTGGCACCGTACAGATGGAGGTTGTCGGTGCCCGCCGCACGGCCAGTCAGCGTCGAGGTTGCACCGGCGGTCAAGGTGTGCACCTTGAAATCGCCGACATGCTCGGATTGCAGATGCACACCGCCTGTGGCGATCGCGACGACTTTGCCGGGTGCATCCAGCAATATCGGCGACGCAATCGTTCCGATCGAGCCGCCCGAGGCCTGCAGAAATACGCTGCCCTGGCCGAGGACATTCGCATCCTCGGCCACCGTGGCCAACAGGGTCAAGCCACCTTCCGGCGGTGGCGCTGCTGGGGGCGGGGGCGGTACTGCGGCGCCCGAAACAATGGAGGTCCCGCGAATGGCAATGTCGGCCGTCTCGAAGGTTATGCCGTTGGCACTGTCGGGGGCCACCACGGATTCCAGTGTGACAGCCCCGCTACTCTGGAAGGCAATACGTCCAGTGCCCAGTCCGAGCCCGGCGCGCAGGTTGACCGTGGTGGGTGTGTTCGCGTTGACGGCCAGAACGTCGGCGCCCGAAATCAGTTCGTAGCGCGAGAAGGCGTTGCCGCTATGGCGCAAGTCGATGGAGCCGCCGCTGGCAAGCAACTGGTTGCCGCTCATCGCCTCCGTCTGCGTCAGCGGCCCCTCGCCCGCGTTAAGTGTCACATTGCCGTTGGGCGCTGCAATTCCGGCAACGACGTCCGTGAAGCCGACCTCCAGCCCCTCGGTCCGCCCGGTGTTGCTGAAGACAAACCCTCCAGATCCGGCGCGTCCGCTGAGGACTTCGACACTGTTGGCCCGGTCCAGCACCACACTGTGCGCATCGGCGTTCAGCTTTTTGACCTGGATCGTTCCCGCAGGTGCCGACGTACTGGCCGGCGCAGAGTAGATCGACCCGGTGCTGGGGTTGTTGATCAGGCTCAGACCTTCGATCTGTGCCGGATTCAGCACCACCGCGCCTTTGATCGCGATGCCGCCGCTATAGTCGCCGCCGCCGATGACCAGGGTTTTGGCCGTGATGCGGTCCAGTTCGGCCTGCTGGAGGTTGAGCCCGTCGTTCTTGGTTGATCCGCCCAGGGTGATTTTCTTGCTGGTCGTATCCGGCAGGATCATCGTACGTGCTTCTGCACCGGAACTGACGGTTCCGTCCAGTTCAATGCGATCAGCACGCAGGCGAATCTCGCCGCTGCCACCGGACACATTGCCCACAAATGCCTCGTTGCCGATGACGATGCCGGGATATTCATCACCGTAGGAACCGGTGGCGTGCAGATCGATGCCGCCCGTGCCGGTGTTCTCTATCTGGGACGTTCCCTGCAGCAACATGCGCCCGCCCTCTGCCTTGATGCGCAAGGTTCCGTCAGTGGCGCGAACGGTTTCGCCCTCAATGATCAACGCATTTCCGTGCGCCTGGCTGTGCGCCAGGATGTCAACTGACTTGCCGGAGAGGGTTTCGCAGCCCAGGGCGCACTCATCTTTGCTGATGTTCACGCCCACCCCGCTCGCAGACTGTCCCCGGATCTCCAGCAGACCACCGGCGTGAACCTCCGAGTTGTAGATCTTTACACCGGAAAAAGTCAGGTCACCCGTCCCTTTGATCTTGATCGCGTTGCCATCGCTGCGGCTGTTCTCCACGGTGCTGAACGCAATATTCACGGCCCCAGGATGGCCCGCAGCCTCGGTCAGTGTGATGCTGCCGCCAGTCGTGCTGACTGTGACGCCGTTCATGGTGATGGCGTCGAGCCCACCGACGCTGGCTCCGCCCTCCACCACGATGTCGCCAGACCGTTCGATTCGCGACTGTTCAAGCGAGACGCCATAACCCCCTGCGCTCTTTCCCCGAATGGTCAAAGAACCGGATCCGGAAATCAGCGACTTGTCCTCGCCGCCCCAGTTCTCCTGAAGACTCACACCTGCGCCGTTTGCGCCGGCACCTTCGGAGCGACCATCAATCGTGACGCCGCCCGATGCGCTGAGCGTGAAATTACCGGAGAGATAGACGCCAGCGTCCCAATTGGTGCTGCCGGTGCGCCCTTCGACAGTCACGGCCCCTTCCGTTGCCTCCAGCGTCGTGTCATCTCCCAGATACACGCCGACTCCGGTGCTGATCGGGGCTGCAATGCCGGCTGCAACAAGAACTGACCCACTGTCTGCGGTCACCCGGGTGTTTTCCAGGCCAATACTGCCGCCCTCGCCCCGGATCGAAACGGGCCCGCTGCTCTGTATCGTCTCGCCATGGACGCGGACCGCGTGCGCACTGGAGGAGCCGCCGTCGGTGGTGCCCTCAATTTCTACTTCGCCACCCGAGATCGTCGCGCCACCGTCATAGCGGGCAATGTTGACGGCGTCCTCGCCATAGCTGCGTCCGACGAGCCGAACCTTTCCTGACCCGGCGTGGATGGACGTATTTTCCAGTTGAACACCAATGGTCTGTCGAGTGCTTGTGTTGCCACCGGTCACGAACACATCGGCGCCAGCACTGCCGCCGGTATTGCTGTCCAGCGTCGATTGGTACAGCTTTACCCCAGAGCCGTCCAGTCCTTCGATGCGGATTTCGCCGCTTTGGGTCGAAACGGAGGTTCCGGACAGATTCACCCCCAGGTTGTAGGGTGTGTCCGTACCACCACGAATCGTCAGCGGGCTGGCGTCAGACCGTGAGAGGCTCGAATAGCTCACCACTAGGCCGTCCACCGGGTCACCGATGCCGACGGCGCGCCCCTCGATCAACAGGGGGCCCGTGCCAGTAATGGTGGCATCTTCGCCGACGAATCCGTTGCCGGGGTAAAGGCCCCCGGACGTACCGATGATCTGCGCACCCGTCGCACTGCTGATCGTGCTGGCGCCGTACATCGCCACGCCGATACTTTCGCTGGCATGGCCCTGGACATCGACTTGACCCGTCCCCGCAATAAGTGTCGCCTTGTCCAGCGAAACAGCGGTACCACTGATCGTTCGATTGCTTTCGGTGCCGCCTTTGACCGTGACATTGGCACCTGCAACCGTGGTGTTGACCAGCGTGACGCGCCCGGAATTGGCCTGAACGGTGACGTTGCCGGTGGTGCCGGCATTCAGGGAGCTGGCGTTGTGCGCTTCACCCACGCGGATCTCACCGCCGACGGGGTTCATGACGCGCAGATCAATATTGCCGCCGCCACTGGTCTGGATACTGATCGGTACCGCTACCGGGCTTCCGCTGCCGCTCGGGGGTGTCACCAGATCAATCAATCCGTATCCACTGCCACCGGCGACGGTCAGCGAAATGGAATTGCCAGGCTTGACGTTGATGTCGTTGTTGCTGAAGCTGCCGTGCACGGAAATGGAGTCCGTGGCTTGCAAAACGATATTGGCGTCGAGGGCTTCGATCTCCCCTTCAAAGACCACCATCAGGGGGTCGCCGCCAGCGATGGTGCCGGGTACCGGGGTGCCAAATGTCGCGGAACCGTCCAGATCGCCATCGCCGTTGCCCCCGATGATGGACAGGGTGGCCGGATCCAGCAGCAAGGTACCGGTCCGCCCCTTGGCGGCCGTCAGGTTCGCCTTGCCACGAAAACCCAGTTGTTGTCTGCCGGACACTTCGGCGGTGCCGCCATCGCCGCCTTCGGCTCCGCCGCGCGCCTCGATGGAGCCGGCAAAGCGGGTGGCCTGATCACTCCACACGACCACGGTTCCCCCATCGCCGCGCGTGGTGGCGTTGGCTTCAAGGCGGGCACCGGAGGCAACCACCGTCTGCTGTGCGTTGGCCAGGCGGGAGTCCTGGCCCTGCCAGCCGCCGCCGACCAGGATTTCGCCACCCCCGTAGGTGCCGCTGGCGTCCACGCGGGCGGTGCTGTCCACCTGTACCTGGCGGGCCGTGGCGTGGAAAAGTCCACCCAGACCCTGAAGGCGACGGGCCGTGACCTGACCGTCAATTTCGGCACGCTCCAGTGCCTTCAGTTCAACGCGACCGCCCTCGGCCTGGACCGCCTGGACATCAATCTGGCCGCTGTGGCGCAAGGTGCTGGCAAACAGTCCAACCGCATCGGCGGTGAGTCGCCCGAGATTGACGGCTCGGTCGCTGGGCGCCTGCACCAGGAGGCGCACGCCCCCGAGCCCACGCGAGGTGATTTCGGCATGTTGGCCGGCGGCAAGAATCACCGAACCGTCCGGTGCTTGCACCAGGGCCGACGTGCCGGTCTGTACCTGGGGGGCAATCAGCGTGACATCGCCGGCGCGCGCGACGACATGGCCATCGACCTGGACCAGCCCGCTGGCGCCGCCGGCCGCGTCGCCGAACTGCAGCCGGCCCGCTTTGGCGTTGAACTCACTGATCTGCAGGGCCGACGCGGTGAACCCGGCGGTGTCGACTACCGCACCCGCACCCACGGTGATGCCGGCAGGGTTGACCACAATCACCCGGCCATTGGAGCCCAGGGTGCCAAATATGGCTGTGGGCTGCGGGGTGACCACCCGGTTGATGACGGTACTGGTGGCACTGGGCTGGTTGAACTGGGTCACGGTTCCACCGGGCACCGAAAACGACTGCCAGTTGATGGCGGAATGCGCCGTGCCCGCGCCGTTGGTGGTGGTGATGACCGTGCGGTTGCCCTGGGTGGCCTGGGTCATGCCGCCATGGATGGCCACGCCCCCCACCGGCTGCGCGGCGGCGGGGGCCAATGCGCCCGGTACGGAAAACGCCAAGGCCAGCGACCAGGCCAGCACATGCGGGCGCACCGCGTGCGGCGCGGGAGCCGCGGCGGCGGCAGAGAGTCGACTGCGTGGGGTGCCGGTTCGGCTGGTTCGACGTGACATAAAAACCTCCGCTGGGCTATTGCCCTGATTACTTTTGGAGTCTATCCCTTTACCACAACATTTCTAGGGAATTTGTCTCAGTTGCTCAATTCCATTCTGCGCCCACAATAAGGGTTAACCCTTGCAGTTTTCTGAATCACGGGTTCTGTATGCCGCTGACCACATGGCCGGCGGGGACGTGGCGGGCGGCGGCGGCGATGTGACCCGCCTGGTCATCAAAAAAGAAGTCCGGCCCGAACTCGCGCAGGAACTCGCCCTTGGGCAGACCGCCGAGGAACATGGCCTCGTCAACGGCGATGTTCCAGGCCATCAGCGTGCGGATGGCGCGTTCGTGCGCGGGGGCGCTGCGGGCGGTGACCAGCGCCGTGCGGATGCGCATCGACGGCGTACCGGCCTGCTGCAGGCCGTGCAGTGCAGCCAGCAACGGTTTGAACGGCCCGGCCGGCAGGGGCAACACGGCTTTGGCCCGTTCGTGGGCCTGAAAGGCGGGCAGTCCGTCGGCCTGGAAGATGCGTTCGGCCTCGTCGGAAAACAGCACCGCGTCGCCATCGAACGCAATGCGCACCTCGTTGGGGTATTGGCTGCCCGCGTGGGCGGCGTCGGTGGCCACGGTGGCTGCCGGGAATCCTTGATCCAGCGCGGCGCGAACATCGGCCGGATTGGCGGAAAGGAAGAGATTGGCGCGCAGTGGCGCCAGGTAGCGCCAGGGCTCGCGTCCGCGGGTGAATACGCCGCGGGCCACGCCCAGACCATGCGACTGCAGCGAGCGGAAAACCCGCAAGCCCGATACCGGGTCGTTGCGCGACAGCAGCACCACCTCGACCCGTGGCTGGCCCGCCGTGTTGAAGGCCAGCAGCTTGCGAACCAGGGAAAACGCCACACCAGGGGGGGCAGGGACTTCCAGCCGGTCGAGCTGCAGTTGCATATAGGCGCGGTCGTCGGCCTGTTCGAACACCTGGTTTTCTTCTTCCAGACTGAATAGCGCGCGCGACGAGATGGCGACAACCAGTTGACCGTCCAGAGTTGCTGCCATGCCCAGGGCCCCCGCTTCAGCGCACCAGCTGGTTGAGCTGGATGATGGGCAGCAGCACCGCCAGCACAATCAGCATGACGATCAGGCCCATGGCCACGATGAGCAGCGGCTCCAGGATGGTGGCCAGGGCCAGGGCCCGGCGTTGCACTTCCTGCGACAGCTGGCCGGCGGCGCGCTGAAGCATCGCCGGCAACTGGCCGGTCTGCTCACCGAGCCGGGCGAACATGCTGACCAAGCCCGGGAACCGGGGTTTCTGGGCCAGCGCCGAAGCCAGCGGCGCGCCTTCGCGCACCAGCGCCAGGGTGTCGAGCGCATCGGCGCGCATGGCGCGGTTGTTGAGCGTTTCTGCGGCCGCCTGCAAGGCCCGCAGGATCGGAACCCCGGCCCCGGCCAGCATGGCCAGTGTGCTGGCGAACCGCGCGGCGTTATACCCACGTGCCAGACGGCCGATGACCGGCAGTCGGAGCCAAAAAGCATCAAATTTCAAGCGAAACTGGTCAATACCCAGCGCAAAATGGCCACCTATTGCTACTAAAAAAATAGTAATTGCCATAAGCCAGCCATAGCTGCGCACAAAGGCGCTGAGCGCCAGCATCGCGACCGTGAGCCAAGGCAGGGCGCGTTTGGTGCCCGCAAACACCGTGGCGACCTGGGGGACCACATAGCCAACCAGAAAAAGCACGATGACCACCGCTACGAGGGTGACGATGGCCGGGTACAGCGCCGCGCCGATGAGTTTGCTGCGCAGCGTCAGGCGTTCGTCGAGATCGTCGGCCAGCCGCTCCAGAACGGTGCCCAGCTTGCCACCTTGCTCGCCGGCGGCAATGACTGCGACGTAAATGGCTGCGAATTCCCGCGGATGTTGACCCAAGGCCCGCGCGAAGCTGGATCCGGCGTTGACTTCGGCCCGCAGGGCGGCGACGAGATTGCGTTGCACCGGCGTTTCCGCTTCATCGGCCAGTGCGGTCAATGCCCGCTCGAGGGCCAGGCCGGCACCGACCAGACCGGCCAGTTGGCGAGTCCAGACCGCCAGGCCGGCGGCGTCGAAAGCCCGCGGTGCGAGCCAGCCAGCGCGTCGGCCGGCCGCCGGGTCGCCCCCGGCGTCGCCCGCGCCCGTGCCCGTAGCAACCGGAGCGACGTCCAGCGGCACCAGTTGTTGCGCCCGCAGCAGGCTGCGGGCCGCGCGGACGGTATCGGCCTCGACGACACCTTTGCGGGTTTTGCCGTCGGCTTGGAGCGCTTCGAATGCGTAGGCGGGCATGGTGGTGTTGGCGACAGTCGGAGCGCGTCAGTCCCTGGTAACGCGCAGCAGTTCTTCGCGTGAGGTAATGCCCTGGGTGACCAGGCGCTCACCGTCGTCGCGCATCAACACCATGCCGTTGGCGAGTGCGGCCGTCCGGATGGCCGCCTCGGCGGCTCGATCATGGATCAGCGCACGTATGGTGTCATCCGCCACCAGCATTTCGAACACCCCGGTTCGGCCGGCATAGCCGCTGCGGCCACAGCGCTCGCATCCCGCGCCGTGACATGCGGTGCAGAGTTTGCGCACCAGCCGTTGCGCCAGAACGCCCAGCAGCGACGAACTGAGCAGGAAAGGCTCGACCCCCATGTCGGTCAGACGGGTCACGGCGCTGGAAGCGTCATTGGTGTGCAGGGTGGCCAGCACCAGATGCCCGGTGAGGGAGGCTTGGATCGCGATCTGTGCGGTTTCGAAATCGCGGATCTCACCGATCATGATGACGTCGGGGTCCTGGCGCAGGATGGCGCGCAGCGCGCGGGCGAAGCTGAGCTCGATTTTGCTGTTGACCTGGGTCTGGCCGACGCCGGGCAATTCGTATTCGATCGGGTCTTCCACGGTCATGATGTTGCTGACCGAGGCATCCAGCCGCTGCAGTGCGGCATACAGGGTGGTGGTTTTGCCCGAGCCGGTCGGACCGGTGACCAGAATGATGCCGTGGGGCTGACCGATCAGTTGGGTGAACCGCGCCAGCACCGGCCCTTGCATGCCGATGGACTCCAGGCTCAGGCGGTGGCCGGACTTCTCCAGCAAGCGAAGAACCGCGCGCTCGCCATGGGCGCTGGGCAGGGTCGAGACCCGGACATCGACCGCGCGAGTGCCGATCCGAAGGCTGATTCGTCCGTCTTGGGGCAGTCGCTTCTCGGAGATGTCGAGCTCGGCCATGATCTTCAGGCGCGAAATCAGCGCGGCATGCAGCGCCCGATTGGGCTGAACGACCTCGCGCAGGTTGCCATCGACCCTGAATCGCACACTGGAGTGGCGCTCATACGGTTCGATGTGGATATCGCTGGCGCCGTCGCGGGCCGCCTGCGTCAGCAAGGCGTTGAGCATGCGGATGATGGGCGCGTCGTCGCTGGTGGCCAGAAGATCTTCCACCGCCGGGAGCTCTTGCATCATGCGCGACAGGTCCGCGTCACTTTCCACCTCGCTGACCACCGCCGCTGCACTGGACTCCCCCCGGGCATAGGCGGCGGAGATTCGCTGGGCCAGTTCGGCGGCGTCCAGCGCACGCAGGCGGGGCGCCATGTCCTGGCCGTGTCGGCGGATGACCTCCGACAATGCCCCGGGGTCCGGGCTTCCGTTGTGCCACAGGGTCGGCTCTTCGTCGACTTCCAGCAAGAGCTGGGCGCTACGGGCAAACGAATAGGGCAGGGGGTACAGCATGGCCGTTCAGGGGCGGTTGCTGGCCGCGCCTGTGGCGGGCCGAAGCGGCGGCATGACCGGGGCGTCGGCGATCGGCAGCAGTGCTTTTGCGGCCGGTTGGCTGTCTTTTTGCAGCGAGCGCATCAGGTCGTACCGGTCCAGGGACAGCGTGTCGGCCGAGGCGCCGTCGCGCATCACGACCGGCCGCAGGAACACCATGAGATTGGTTTTCTTGCGGCTGCGCGACTCGGTGCGAAACAGGTTGCCCAGAACCGGCACATCGCCGATGCCGGGAATCTTGTCTTCATTGCCGGCGTATTCGTCCTGCAGCAGGCCGCCCAGCACCACGATGGAACCATCATCGACCAGTACGTTCGACTCGATCGACCGCTTGTTGGTGATCAGCCCGGCGGATGAGTTCACCGACGAGGCGAGCACACTGCTGACTTCCTGGAAGATTTGCAGCTTGACCGTGCCGTTTTCACTGATCTGGGGCTTGACCCGCAGTGTCAGGCCGACGTCCTTGCGCTCAATGGTCTGGAACGGATTGACAGCGCCGCTGCCGCTGTTGTTGTTGGTGTATTGACCCGTCACAAAGGGCACGTTCTGGCCAATGACGATTTTGGCCTCTTCGTTGTCCAGCGTGAGCAGGTTGGGGGTGGACAATATGTTGCCAGCGCCGTTCTCCTGGAGAAAGCGCGCCAGAAAGCCCAGCACATAGACCCCGTTGGTACGCTGGAAGAGACCGAGATTTGCGCCCGTGGATGGCGCAACTGTTCCCGCCGCGCCCTGGAGGGCCAGGCTCAGAATGTTCTTGCCACCGGTGCCGAAATTGGTGCCCAGAACGCCAACCACGCTGTCTCCGGATTTGCCGACCGGGCCCTGCCACTGAATGCCGAATTCCGCTGCTTTGTCCGCATTGACTTCGGCGATCAGGCTCTCGACATAAACCTGTGCGCGGCGTGCATCCAGTTTGTCGATGACCGCCCGCAGCTGTCGGTATTGCGGCTCGGGGGCGGTAATCACCAATGCGTTGGTGGCGGCGTCTGCCTGAATCTGGCCACCGGTGCTTGACTGGCCGGCCGCAGCCGACGCGCCTGCCGAATTGGCGCCGGCGGGTGCCGGTGTGCCCGCCGGTGCTGACGCGCTGCGGGCGTCAGCACCCAGGGCTGCGCGCAAAGTGGCCGCGAGTTTCACGGCGTCGGCGTTCTTCAGGTAGACGACATGGATGTTTCCGGCGGCCGAGCCGTCGCGGCTGGAGGGCTGATCGAGTCGGTCGATCAGGGAGCGCACCAGTGCAGCCCGCGCCGGATTGGCGGCTCGCACGATCAGGGCGTTGCTGCGGCTTTCCGCCAGGATGGTTGTCTTGAACGACGTGTCAGCCTGGCCCTGGGGCGCCGCAGCCGCAGCACCGGATTCGATCAGGCGGGTGACGATTGGGGCCAGATCGGAAGCGATGGCATGTCGGAGCGCAATGATTTCCAGATCGGTGGCATTCGAGATGTCCAGCGCAGCGATGATGCGTCCGATACGCTGCAGGTTGTCGGCGTAGTCGGTGATGACCAGGGAGTTGTTGCCGGGGTTGATGTTGATGGTGTTGTTGGGACTGATCAGGGGACGCAGGACCGGCACCAGGTTGTTTGCCGTCTCGTGATTGAGCCGGAAAATCTGCGTGACCAGCTGACCGGAGGCGGCCGGTGCGCTGCCAACCGACACCGGGCCCGCTTGCAACTTGGCATCGGTTTCGGGAACAACCTTGTACAGGCCGGCGCTGTCGACCACGGTGAAGCCTTGCATGCGCAGCGCGGCAAGGAACTGGTTCCATGCCACCGCCGGGGCAACGGCGCGTTCGGTGCTCAGGTGGATCGTCCCCTTGACCCGGGGATCGACAATGACCTGGCGGCCGGTAATCGTTGCCATGGTTCGAGCGACGGCTTCGATTTCCGCGCCGGCGAAGTTCAAGGTGACCTGATTGCCGCGCCTGACGGCGCCATCATCAGACCAGGCCACCGGAGCGCCCAGGGCCAAGGCGGCCGCAACAGCCAGAATGGAGCCGGATCGGCCAAGCGGGCTGGCGTGTCCGGACGGCATTGTGCGAAGGCGAACAAGCGGATCGGCGTTCATGTGGTTATCCAATGGTGATGATCGAGCGGGGGCCGCTGCGACGCCCGATGATATTGAGCAGATTCGACAAAGCGTCTTCAAACGGCGGCTCGGCGGACGCTTCCCCGGTGAATCGCAGGCGCGATCCGACCCACTGGCCTTGTCCGCTGAACTGCAAGGCGCCCTGAACCGTTGTTACGTTCAGCGAGACCGGCGCGCCACCCAGCAGTTGCACACGGTACGTCCCCATCGGCCGGATGGTCGAGAGGCGGGATGACATGTCACGTGCGGTGAACACGGCCTGCCCGGTCAGCGCCATGCGCCCACCGGCAAAAGTGATTGTCAGGGCCTGTGTGGCCAGTTCGATTGTGCCTTCGGGTTGCAGGGTGTTCCAGGGGGCTCCCAGGCCGCTGAGGAGTTGGGCCGGCCACCGTGAAGTAGCCGCGTCGGTCGTGGGAATGCTGGCGTCGACCACCCGGACCGATGCCGTCCGCCAGCCGGCATCCAACTGCAGTTGCAGGGGCTGCGCCGTGCAACACTGCGAAAACAGCCGCAGGCCGAAGCCGCTCCAGGTCGGATGAACAGACCATTCAACTCGCCCCGGTAGCGCAAGGCCATCCTTGCTTCCGGTGCCGCCTGTGAGCATCCACCGGGAAGAGCCGCTCCAGACCGTTCCGCTTGCGTCGGGGAGCCGAATCCGGCCATCGGTGGCCACTTCGACCGCGTAGGCCAACCAGCCGGCGGGCGCCTGTACGACAAGGGTCGCAATCGATCCCACGAGCAGTCCCAGCACCGCAGAGCGCCAATGCGCTTGCGGGACCGCGCGGTCTCGGACCCTGGATCCGGGCGCGTGAACACGCGTGCGGCTGAACAGGGATTTCATCGGACCACGAGGGAAAGGCTGATCGATCCTTCCCACAATGCAGGGGCCACGGCCGTGGTTCTGCGCAGCTGTACCTGGGATGGCATGGCGCGCGCATTGACACGGACCTGTATCAACCAATCGGCCAGCGCCTCGGCGGTGACCGATTTGACCGACACAACGACCCGTTCACCCTGGACCGTCACCTGGGAGTTGGCACCCAGACGGATCTTGGTCGACGATTCGATCTGACGGAGAGCCTCTTCGCGTGCAACCGGCGCCAGCGATTCGATGGATCTGGCCTGTTGCTCGATGAGCTGGACCTGCTGCAGTTGCTGCTCCAGCGCGGATCGCGTCGCGGGCGCCTCGCGCAGGGTTTTGATCGCCGGTTGCAAGGCAACCCACCAGAGCGCTCCAGCACCGACTACCAGCGTGGCAAGTGCCACCAGGATGCGCTCTCGCGGCGCCAGGCGGGTCCATGTTGCCCTAAGCCAGGTGGACCACGCAGCGGATTGTTGCGAAATCGGTTTCATCGGCTTCTCCCCTCGCTCAGCACGAGGCGTTCGCCGTCCTGTACCAATTGGTACCCCTTGGCCCGCAGCCGCGATTCGAGTTCATCGCGGCTGGCACCGTCCTGGCCGATCACGGTGGTGCGCAGGGACTGGCCGTCGTAGTCCAGTTGACCGATCCGGGCGTTCGCGGCCAGGCTGTCTCCCATCGCCGTCAGCATGGTTTCAAAGTCCCCCGGCCCCGGTATGCCGGAGCGTTGGCGCAGTTGGGCCAGTTCCCGCTGCATCTGAACCGGGGCATCAATCACCAGTTTGAGGGAGGGAAAGGCGCGACGGGCCGTTTCGACAACAGTGTCCCGGGTACTCTGCTGCTGACGGCGTTCGTTCCATGCCCAGACGTTGAGCCCGACAATCTGGCTTGCCAGCAGCGCCAGGAGTCCCCATCGCGCGGCCCGCCAATGCGGTCCCTGCGCCAAGGCATGCCCGACTTGCCCCAGTGCTTTCGCCAGCCGCGCCTTGCCGGTCGTGGCGAACTGGAATTGGGCCAGATCCCATTCGGTGTCGAGCCGACTGGTGATGTATTGGGCGCGGGAAATCGGAGCAACCGGGTGTCCCAGTACGGATTCGGCGGCGGCAACGACGTCGGACTCTGCCGTGAACCGTGGAGAGTCGGCCGCTATGGCCGCTGCAACAGCCACGGTCTGGCCAGGTGACTCCAATGGAATCGACAAGGACCCGACGGATTCCTGCAGGTTGGTCATGACCAGCCAGGGACCTTGTGAGGAGCTGGTGACATGCACCCACGCCGGGCCTTCCCCGGGTGCGGCCTCAGGAACAATCCGTCCGACTCGACGTCCGCTTGCTTCGAGGCCGCGTAAATGACCGGCAAGCCAGAGCGCGTCACAGGCGCCAATCCAGTATTCGCCCGTTTCAGATGCTCGTGGGGACAAAGAGAAATGCAGGGCTGACGGTTCATCGAGCAGGCGTTCCTCCAGGATGCCCTCGATGACCTGCCGTGTCCTTTGTTTGTCTTTCAGTACGGCCGCCGGCATTTTGGCCCGATGCCAGCTTAATGCGCGGCTTGGGACCAACAGATCGATGTGAGATGCCGCGGGTATCAGCGCAACCGCCGACTGTGTGTGCTGTTCGGGTGTGCCTGCGCCGGTGTACTGGACGTACTCGTACGAAGGCGTTGCCTCAGCGGTCGTCAGGGGAAGTATGAGTACAAGAGCCATGGTTTCGGAGGTCGCAGCATTGTAGAGAGGCGATGTGAATGCATTCGCAGTGCTTGGCGCTCAGGTCAGGTTGCCGGTGCAACGGGCACCCGCTCACGCCACCGGGTGCGCACTGTCAGGCCATCGCGTTGCACCAGTGAACGCTCCTCGACGATCAGGTCATCCAGACGCAGGCGCCCACGGACTTCGAAGTACCGGGTGGATACACCAATCAGCGCGCTGTCCACGGCATCCAGGCCTGGCACAATCCGCGCGGCTTCAGCCAGACTGCGAAACGCGTTGCGTTGCCGCTCCGTCACCAGACGTTGCGCCTGGGCCATGTCCAGCCAAGGAACCGTCGCGTGAATCGCGGCTGCGCTTGCCGTATTGATATTGAGCGGCGTGCGCTCCGGCAGCAAGCTGATGTAGGGGCGCAATCGCTCGAGGTTTTGCGCCGATACTCCGAGCCAGAGCAGATCGTCCACGCGGCTGGGCATCAGTGGGACGCCCGCGGGCGGCTTGCCGTCAGCTCCGGTGGTTCCGATGGCGGCACGGTGAAGTGCTTCGGCCATGACCCGCACCTGTCCGACCGGGAGACCCAGATGTTCGAAAAATTTCTCGAAGGTGCGAACCCCCGTCGCGGAGATCTCTTTGCCCTCAATGAGATTGCCAACGTTGAGTCGCCCCTGCAAGTCAACAATGGAACCAGACAGGAAGGCGTCTCGCTGATCGTCCGTGACCTGTTGATCGGCGGAAAGAAATGTAGAAAGCCGCGCTTCCTCCAGCGGAACCGCCCAGGGCTCGGCCAGATGGTCGGCGCCGCCACTGCGCGCATCCTCGCGCAGGATCAGCCGAGCCCAATCCAGGGCTCCAACGAGCAACCAGGCGCTCTGGGTGCGTGAACGTTCAGCTTTTTCCGTTTCCGCCGCGCGCCACTGCTGCCAGAGCCCGGCGGCCGCCAAAGAGGCCACCAGCGTGACCGTGAGCATCGCCATCAGAAGGGCCGCTCCCGATTGACAACGTAGTGGCGCAGGACGGGCCGGTCGGGTCATGAACGGGTCCGGTTCAAGGCCGGACGGACCCAGTCGAGCGTGACCGGGCCGCTAGCCGCTTGTCCCGGGGACAGTTTCAGCACGAGCCTGATGCCGTCCGGGAGCGACGCGGCGGCGGTGGGAGTCCCCGCACCGGTGGGTGGGGTGGCCGCCCCGCCAGCGCCGTCGCTGGAAAGCGGGTTGGTCCAGGTGTCGCCGCGAAAATAGAAAACCTGCCACTCGTCGATGGGCAGGACCGCCACCTCCCGACGTTTCTGCGCCTCGCCGGGGTTCGCTATCCAGATTGATGCTTCAGACCAGGCGCTTTCCCATTCCGCCCGCGTTTTGACGGGGGCGGACTGCCATCGGCGCCACTGTCCATCCCGTAGAGTCCAGGCGACCACCTGCAGCCCCGATCTGCCAGGCTGGTCAAACCGTCGCACCAGGCGGAGCGAACGCCCGTTCCAGTCCAGAGGCGCCGTAGCGGGCAGCTCTTCCAGGGACTCAAGATCGGTTCGCCATTGGGCGAACGCCGCCTGCATCACGAGCAACTCATCGGACCGTGTTTGCCCCGTCTCCTGGGAGCGCGCCATGCTGTCCAGGCCACGCCAGCTCATGGTAGCAAGCAGCGCCATCACCGATATGGCAACCAGCACTTCAACCAGGGTAAAGCCGACCATTGCGGTCCGCGATCGCTTGCCGGAGTGGATATCCATCAATGTCGCCCCACAATGGTCGAAAATTGCAGCAGGTACACCGCTTCCCGGCTTACCCGCGCGTCGACGCGGCGGAAACCGGGGTTGGGCGTGGGCCGAACGCTCACCAGTACCCCGTAAGCACGACCCGCCTGTTGGCATTCGCTTTCGCTGTCGCCGACGCCAGGCAAGTTGCCCGAAAGGCGCAAGCGGGCCAGAGCATTCTCGGCGCATATCTGCGCCAGCATGGCGTCACTCTGGCGTTCACTGTTCTGAATCAGGGTGTTGGCGCTGCGAAGACCTGCGGCCAGAGAAACAGCAACTATTGCCAAGGCAACCAGTATCTCTACCAGCGTGAACCCGGCCATGTCGGGGGCCTGTACACGATGGAGGTCTGAGCTGCAGGTCACTCGGGTGAATCCGAAATCCGAAAAGGCCGCAGGCCATCGGTTGCGATCCGACGCCTTGCCGATGGGGATTCGGAATGCCGCAACTCCACAAACTGCGGTTCAAGAATCGGCTCCGGACCCAGGGTAATCGGGCGCTCGGATTCGGCGCGGATCGACGAATTGGACCAACGTTCCGGCAAGACCCCTTTGGGAACACCGGCGAAATGAAAACCATCGACCGTCGTTGTCCAGGTCACCGGGACCCCGCTGGCGCGCGATTGCGCGCGAGCGGATTCAAATAGGGCGCTCAGGCGCACAGCCTCCCGCTCCAGTGCCGATTCCGCCGGGTCGGGGATGGCCATGGTGACGCCAACGGTTCCCAATGCGATGATGACCAGAACAACCAGCAACTCGAGCAGTGTGAAGCCACGCCAGCGTTTCTTCGGCGACATGGGTTTGCCGATGTGCGGAACTATTGCCAACTGCCGATGTCGGCATCATTGCCTTCTCCACCGGCTTTGCCGTCAGCCCCGAGTGACATGACGTCGATTTCGCCTTTGACGCCCGGGTTGAGGTATTGGTATGGCCTTCCCCATGGGTCGTTGGGGAGCTTTTCGAGATAGGGGCGCCAGTTCCCGGGTATCGGGGTGGCGCCGGGTTTGCGGACCAGGGCCTCGAGGCCCTGTTCCGAAGTGGGATAGCGTTGGTTGTCCAGCCGGTAGAGTTTCAGGGCCTGAACGATGTTGTTGACATCGGTGCGCGCAGCGGTTCCGCGTGCGTCGTCAGCGCGATCGAGCACGTTGGGCACGATCAGCGCGGCGAGGACGCCGATGATGACCAGCACAACCATCAACTCAATCAACGTGAAGCCGCGTCTCTTTCGCGGAGTAGGGGAAACAGTTTTTTTCATAAACCGGGTTTTCTGGATTTGCCGGGTCGTGGCCAGTCTCAGGTGAGGGCTGGGGCTGATGGCTTCAATCATAATCGCCGCCATGAGCCGCTACATGTCCAAAGTTGCGCCTTCCCTGATCACTTTTGTGGTGTGGGCGGCTGTTGCCACGAGTGTGATTGGGTGGGGCTTGAAGATACGACATGCCACTGCCCCATCGCAGTTGGCAATGCCGGTATCTGCGGTCGGCGCAGAAGTTACGCCGGCGACTTTGGCCCGCAGCCTGGGTGGGGGTGGACAAACCGCGCAGCCAGCCAACCCTGTTTCTGGTGGGGATCGAGGGCGATTCGGGTTGGTGGGCGTTGTCGCCTCGGGTGAGAGCAGCGGGGTCGCGCTCATCGCGATCGACGGAAAGCCGGCACGTCCTTATCGCGTGGGGGCCGAGGTCGCAGATGGATGGGTCGTCGAGAAACTGGGTTCGAGGAGTGCGGTTCTGGGGCCACTTAAAGGTCAGGGGGGCAAGCTCGAAATCGCGATGCCTCCCCTGGAGGCGCGCCGCTGACCGCAGGGGAGCAAGGCGCAGGTGGATTCTCAGCGCAGATCGCCGTATTGAGTCGGGCCCAGTGGGGCAAAGTGGTCCGATTCGTCACTGAGCACTTGTGTCTCTGCAATTTCGGTGGTTTCTTCGCCAGTCAGGTGTCTCGAACCCGGTCGCACGGCCAATGGATCGGGGAATTCCACTGGCGTGGTTTTCGCGCCTGACTGCACCTGGGAGCGAGCGCTTGTCGGGACATTGCTTGCGGCCAACGCTTGTTTCAGCCGATGAATTTCATCCGGTGCAATCGGATCGTGACGAGCATGCCGCGTCGGGGCCGGCACAACGGCCGGCTCAGTCGCACTGGTGGCATGCAAGCTGCCATCAGTTGCCAGACTTTCGGATTTTTTTGGACTCCGAATGCGCCAGTACACGGCTCCAACTGTGATGTCATATCGTGCCTTCGCCGTTTGCACGATCAGGTTTTCGATCTCGATGAATCGGTCGAGTTCGGCGGACAACTGTGGAGCAAGCTCCATCATCACCAAGAATTGACGCCCTTTGTTGTCCGTGGCAAGTACTTTGAACTGGAATCCACTGCTAAGTACGCCCATCTTGACCATGGATTCGCGCACAAGCTTGTGCAGAAGCTCGCGCAAGCGAGCTCGTTCAGCGCGATAGTGGGCGGCCGTTCGGGCTTTTGAGTCCGATGGGCCAGCCTCAGACGCGTTTTTTTCCCCCGTACCTGGTGATTCGGGTTCAGCAGGCTTGCGCCCGAGCCAGTTGAACAAAGCCATGGGTCAGGATTCTATTGAAAGGTCCGTCTGAGCACCAGCCCCGGCTTTCGCCATGTCGTTGGGCGGCCGGTTATGAACATGCACCGTCCAGCCGAGCATGAATACGTTCAGCGCTGCAGGAAAAGTCGGTACACCGGATTGTCGGTTTCCTCGACATACGGGTATCCCAATGTGTCAAGGAAGACCTGGAACTCGCCGTCCTCGGACGGCGGCACCTGCAGGCCAACCAGGATCTTGCCGTAGTCTGCTCCTTGATTGCGGTAATGAAACAGGCTGATGTTCCAGCCCGGACGCATCAACGACAGGAATTTCAGCAGAGCCCCTGGACGTTCCGGGAACACAAAACGCAGCAGTCGCTCGTCTTTTGCCAGGTCCGATCGGCCTCCCACCATGTGTCGAATATGCTCCTGCGCCAGATCGTCATGGGTCAGGTCAATGGCGTCAAACCCATGTTTTCCGAAGGTTGCCACTATCTTCGCGCTTTCGCCGCGCCCATGGGTGCTCAGGCCAACAAACACATGGGCCCGCGTCGAATCGCTGATCCGGTAGTTGAACTCGGTTACATTGCGCGGGCTCTTGCCCTGGCCTTGGCCAGGCAAGTTCCCGATCAGTTCCAGAAAGCGTCGAAAACTGCCGCGCTCCTCCGGGATGGTGACCGCCATCAAAGCCTCGCGCTCTTCGCCAACCTCGGCACGTTCGGCCACAAACCTGAGGCGATCGAAATTCATGTTGGCGCCGCACAAAATTGCCACGTAGGTTTCGCCCCGGCATTTTCGTGTCGCCACGTACTGTTTGACGGCGGCGACTGCGAGCGCACCTGCCGGCTCAACGATGCTTCGGGTATCGACGAAAATGTCCTTGATCGCAGCGCAGACCGAATCAGTGTCGACCGTCATAAACTCGTCGACCAGCGCACTGGTAACCCGGAAGGTTTCTTCTCCGACCTGCTTGACGGCCGTGCCATCGGAAAACAGGCCGACATCCGGCAATGTGATCCTGGATTTCTCTCTGACGGAGCGAATCATGGCGTCAGAGTCATTCATCTGGACCCCGATCACCCGTATCTCCGGGCGCACCGCCTTCACGTAGCTCGCAACGCCGGAAATCAGTCCGCCGCCACCGATGGCGACAAAGATGGCGTCCAACGGACCTTGGTGTTGGCGCAGGATTTCCATTGCAATGGTGCCTTGCCCGGCGATGACGTCAGGGTCGTCGAACGGGTGCACAAAGGTCAATCCGTGTTCCTGTTGCAGAACCAGTGCATGCGCGTAGGCGTCGGAATAGCTTTCGCCGTGTAGCACAACTTCTCCGCCCAAGGTCTTGACCGCTTCAATCTTGACCGCCGGAGTTGTTGTCGGCATGACGATCACTGCCCGGGTCCCGAGCTTGTGCGCCCCTAGTGCTACACCCTGGGCGTGGTTTCCGGCTGACGCGCAAATAACTCCCCGCGCAAGTTGCTCTGGGCTCAGACGGACCATTTTGTTGTATGCGCCGCGGAGCTTGAAGCTGAACACGGGTTGCTGATCCTCTCGTTTCAGCAGGACCCGGTTGTGCAAGCGCCGTCCCAGATTGCGGGCCGGCACAAGATCGGTTTCCGAAGCGACGTCGTAAACCCGGGCAGTCAGTACCCGTTGCAGGTAGTCGGAGGATTCCATCAGTTCAGTTGTGGGGGGAGCGGCCGCGTGGGCCAATCCCGCATTGTGTCGCAAGCGTGCGCGGTGGCCGACAAGGCCGCGGGGGGCGGGAAGCGAAGCCGCCGTACGTGATGCCTCAAGGCAACTTGGCATGTGGCGATAATTTGGCGTGTTGTCGCAGCTGCGTGGGCCCCGGCGGGGTTCGCGTGTGATGCATTCAGGACTCGGATTGAAACTGGAGCGGGATATGGAGTGCAATGTCAGTTGGACCGGCGGTGTCGGAACGCGGTCAGGCATGGGATTTGTGGCGGAGACGGGTAGCGGGCATGTTCTGGCAATGGATGGTGCTCCTGACAGCTTGCGCCCGGAACTTGGCGGCCAGAACCTGGCCCCCCGTCCGATGGAGACGCTGCTTGCTGGCGTTGGAGGCTGTTCGGCCTATGACGTGGTGCTGATTCTTCGTCGCGGGCGGCATGACGTGCGGGGCTGTTCGGTCAAACTCATTGCGGAGCGCGCAGAGCAGGATCCCAAGGTCTTTACCCGCATTCACATGCAGTTTCTGGTTTCGGGGAAAGGGCTTTCTGCCGCATCGGTCGAGCGAGCCATCGCGCTGAGTCACGAAAAATACTGCTCCGCCAGCATCATGGTCGGAAAAACGGCCGCGATTACCACCGGGTACGAGATACAGGAAACCTAACTTGACTTCCCAGGGTAAACCAGAACTTGCAGGTCAAAGATGCAGCAGGCGCAAATTTTGCTTTTGCCTTTTGCCGGGCGCCTCACGGGCAGGTTGAGGGGTGTTTGTTGCACACCTGCAACGAAACGAAACTTCTCGCCATGATTCCTTTGCGGAAAAGGTCATCCTCTGGTGCAATTACATCAACTTCCCAAAAGGAGGTTGGCCCGGGGACCCGGCGGTCGCATGTCGTTCAAAGGCGACGCGTGTCCTTCGCACCGGAGCCCGATGTTTAACCTTGGAGAAACCTGCAATGAAAAAATCCCTGATCGCTCTGGCTGTTCTGGCCGCATCCGGCGCCGCCATGGCCCAATCTTCCGTGACCCTGTACGGCGTTGCCGACATGGCCGTTGGTAAAGTCAGCCAAGCCGCTGGTGGCCTGGGTCTGGCCAATGATGACTTCCAAGCCATCACGTCCAGCACCCTGAACAATGGCACCTCCCGTTTCGGCCTGCGTGGCACGGAAGACCTGGGTGGCGGCCTGAAGGCTGGTTTCAACTTCGAAGGCGGCCTGTCGCTGGCTAACGGCGCTGGCAACCTGAGCGGTGGCCAACTGTTCTCCCGCGCTGCCAACATGTCCCTGATGGGCGGTTTCGGTGAAATCCGTGCCGGCCGTTCGCTGACGACTTCGTTCTACAGCGTCGCTTCCTGGGAACTGACCGGCACCGCCAACTACTCGGTGGTGGCAAACCAGTTCGGTTTTGCCGGCCCCGGCCCGCGTGAAACCGGTCAGGTGATGTGGAATTCCCCGAACTGGGGTGGCCTGTCCCTGTCGGCTTCGACCGTGCTCAAGGGCAACGGCGTCTACACCGTCGGTGGCGTGAACAAGGGTAAATATGATCTGGCCGCTACGTACGCTGCCGGCCCGGTCACCGCATCTCTGGCTTACAACAAGGTTCAGAGCGGCCCCAAGGGTCTGACGATTGGTGGTAAGTTCAACGCTGGCGTTGCTCAGATTGCAGCCAGCTACAACAACTACGAAACCGCCGCTGGCGTGACCGTCAACAAGGGCTTCTCGCTGGGTGCTTCTGCCAACCTGGGTGGCATCTCCCTGACGGCTGACCTGGCCCGTGACACCAAGGCCAAGGACACCGATTGGGTTGTTGAAGCCAAGTACCCCCTGTCCAAGCGCACGTTCGCCTATGGCGTCGTGATGCGTGATGGCAAGGGCAAGGCTGGCCGCACCACCAACGTGACCGGCTACGCTGCTGGCGTCCGTCACAACTTCTGATCTTTCTCACAAGGCACACCAGTGCCTGTTTGAGAGTGGTCAAACGCTGGAAAAACCGCCTTCGGGCGGTTTTTCCATGGGTGCTCGGATATACAAGCCCGTGAGGTGCGGGTCTTTCGAGGATGTGCAGCGCAAGTTGCCTTGGATATCCCTATTGGGATAACCCCCGGCTCGTTCAAGGCTGGTTTGAGGCATAGTGTTGTTCTCGTTTTCGAAAGGACACCATGAAGCTCAAATTCACTCTTGTTTGCTCTGCGGCATTGCTGGCGCTGGGCGCTGCGCCTGTTGTTGCCAAACCGTTCAAGTGGTCGAGTGCCAGTGACATTCCCACGCTGGATATTCACTCGCAGAACAACGCGCTGGGTAACGGTGTTCACGCAGCGGTCTATGAGTCGCTGGTGTACTACAACAGCAAGACCTTCAAGGTGGAACCGCAACTGGCGACTTCCTGGCGGGAGGTCAGTCCAACGCAGCTGCGTTTTACGCTGCGCTCCGGCGTGAAATTCAGCGATGGGTCCCCACTGACTGCGGACGATGTGGTCTTTTCGCTCGGTCGCGCCATGGCGCGAACCTCCAATTACGCGGTGTACACCCAGGGTATTGACCGGGCTGTCAAGGTCAATGACACCACGGTGGATGTCATGCTCAGGGGACCGAACCCCGTGTTGCTCAATCAGATGACCGAACTGCGCATCATGAGCAAGGCTTGGGCGGAAAAGAACAAATCGCTTGAGCCCAAGGACATTCGTACCAAAGACGAAACCTTTGCCCATCGCAACGCCATGGGGACCGGTCCGTACATGGTCCAATCCTGGCAACCCGACCAGAAGCTGGTACTGGTCAAAAACCCGAACTGGTGGGGCTGGAAAGATGCCGTCACCAACGTAACAGAAATTGTCTATACACCGATCAAATCCGAAGCCACACGTGTCGCCGCGTTGCTCTCAGGAGAAGTGGATTTTGTTCTCGACCCCAGCCCGCAAGATTTGGGCCGGATGCGTGCCAATGCGAACCTGAAAGTGATGGACGGTGTCGAGAACCGGACGATTTTTCTGGGCATGGATCAACACCGTGATGAGTTGCCAGGCTCCAATGTGAAGGGCAAAAACCCGCTCAAAGATCTGCGCGTACGCAAGGCCTTATACCAGGGCATTGATATCGATACGATCCAACGGGTAACGATGCGGGGACTCAGTCAGCCTACCGGCGCCTTGGTTGCACCACAGGTTGCCGGCTGGACGGAAGCTGTCCATCGCCGTTTTCCCTTCGATCCCGAAGCCGCGAAAAAGTTGTTGACTGAGGCCGGTTATCCGCAAGGATTCGAAGTTGATTTTGCCTGCCCCAACAACCGCTACATCAATGACGAAGAGATCTGCCAGGCGGTCACGGCCATGTGGGCAAAAATTGGGGTCAGAGCAAAACTGAGAACTCAGCCCCTGGTGACCTACTTCCCCATGATTCAACGCTACGAGGCGAGTATTTACATGCTGGGTTGGGGAGTCCCCACTTTTGATGCGCTGTACTCGCTGCAGTCACTCACGCGCAGCGTCGGGACCGGTGGCGACGGCAACTACAACGTCGGCCGGTACAAAAATGAGCGGATGGACTATGTGGTTGACAGAATCAAGACGGAAACTGACCTTCCGGTTCGCAATCGCCTCCTCACGGAGGGTTTGCAATTGCAAAACGATACGGTTGCTCATATTCCGCTGCACAACCAGATCATCCCCTGGGCGATGAAAAAGAGCGTGGAAGTCGTACATCGTGCCGACAACCGTCTGGACTGGCGCCTTATCAAGGTGAACTGAAGCGTTCGTGCCTCAGTCTAGATAAGAGAAACAAGAGGCCTTCGGGCCTCTTTTCCTTTGAACCATCGCATTGACCGCGGACGGCGCCGACAGTGCCCCGGAAAACCCCAACAGGAATTGCCGTAAGCCTCTGTTAGGATCATCCGACCTCTTCTCGCGCCCTTATGTTTGCATTCATTCTCCGCCGCCTCCTCCAAGCTGTCGTTGTCATGGTCTCGGTGGCGTTCATTGCCTTCTTGCTGTTTCAGTATGTGGGCGACCCGGTCGTGTTTTTGCTCGGTCAAGATGCCACCCCCGAGCAAATCCGGGAGCTGAGGGCTGATCTGGGACTCGATCAACCCTTCGTCATCCAGTTTTGGCATTTCCTTGTCAACGCCGCGCAGGGCGAATTCGGTCTCAGTCTTCGCCAGGGTGCCAAGGTATCGCGTCTGATAGCGGAGCGGTTTCCGGCGACACTCGAGTTGGCCCTGGTCGCCGCGTTGATGGCGCTGGTGGTCGGTATTCCGATGGGGGTCTATGCCGCACTGCGTCGCGGAACATTTCTCAGCCAGGTGTTCATGACCATCTCGC
Organism: Burkholderiaceae bacterium; assembly: GCA_016790575.1. Classification (GTDB taxonomy): domain Bacteria; phylum Pseudomonadota; class Gammaproteobacteria; order Burkholderiales; family Burkholderiaceae_C; genus JAEUOU01. The sequence continues at coordinate 39,378 of JAEUOU010000032.1, forward strand.
TGCTTGGTGTGTCCTTACCTACATTCCTGATCGGCATTCTTCTGATTCTGGTTTTTGCGGTCGGACTGGGCTGGTTTCCGAGTTTTGGCCGTGGAACCACGGTCGAATTCGGATGGTGGAGTACCGGACTGCTGACCGCGAAGGGCTGGCATCACATCACCTTGCCTGCCATCACTCTTGCCATTTTCCAGCTCACGCTGATCATGCGGCTGGTACGGGCAGAAATGCTCGAAGTGCTGCGCACCGACTACATCAAATTTGCGCGGGCCCGTGGTCTGACCGACCGGGCGATTCATTTCGGCCATGCGCTCAAGAACACGCTGGTACCCGTCATGACCATCACCGGATTGCAGCTTGGTGGTCTGATCGCCTTTGCCATCATCACGGAAACCGTTTTCCAATGGCCCGGCATGGGGCTGCTCTTCATTCAGGCGGTAACCTTCGCCGACATACCCGTCATGGCAGCCTATCTGTGCCTGATCGCACTGATTTTTGTGGTGATCAACCTGATTGTGGATCTGCTGTATTTTGTGGTTGATCCGCGTCTTCGAGTGGGCAAGGCCGGGGGGCACTGATGCTCGCTCCGCGTTACCGCGCCAGCGGTCGGGTGTTTGCTGAACTGGCACGCCATCACCCGGAACTGACCGCCTTGCGGCGCGATCTGCATTCACACCCCGAACTCGGATTCGAAGAGCAGTACACCGCCGCGCGGGTCGTCGAAGCGCTGAAAGCGTGTGGCGTCGACGAAATCCATTCCGGAATCGCAAAGACGGGCATTGTGGCCGTTGTACGGGGCCGCGGAACAGGCGGCCGCATGATAGGACTGCGTGCCGATATGGATGCGTTGCCAATCGCTGAGCACAACACCTGTCCCTGGCGATCCACAAAGCCGGGGCTGATGCATGCCTGTGGTCATGACGGACATGTCGCCATGTTGGTGGGGGCGGCTCGTTATCTGTCAGAAACGCGGAACTTTGATGGCACGGCCGTATTGATCTTTCAGCCCGGCGAAGAGGGGTTCGCCGGTGCAAAGGCCATGATGGACGAGGGACTGTTCGACCGCTTCCCGGTCGAGGCTGTGTTTGCCATGCACAACTGGCCGGCGTTACCCGTCGGCACCATTGCAGTGAATCCTGGTCCGATGATGGCCGCCGCAGACCGGGTGACGATACGTATCCTCGGACGGGGTGGGCATGGTGCGCATGCGTATCAGGCCGTGGATCCGGTGCTGGTTGCCGGGCACATCATTACGGCGGTGCAGAGCATCGTGTCGCGCAATCTCAAGGCAATCGACAGCGCCGTCATCAGCCTGTGCTCGGTCCATGCCGGTGATGCCAGCGCGTTCAGCGTCATCCCCGAAGAAGCGGTCCTTACCGGTACAGTCCGCACTTTTCGCGCCGACGTGCAGGACCAGGTTGAGCGTCGTCTAGTCGAACTGTGCACCGCTGTGGCGCAGGGCTTCGGGGCGCAGGCCGAGGTCCGCTTCGAGCGACTCTATCCCGCAACCATCAACCACCCGGCACAGGCCGAGTTCGCTGCCACAGTCGCCCGGACACTGGTGGGCGATGACCGGGTCATCACCGATCTTGAACCCAGCATGGGCGCGGAAGATTTCGCGTTCATGTTGCAGGCCCGTCCCGGCGCCTACTTGCGTATCGGGCAAAGGGATTCGGGCGGTGCGTTCCTGCACAGCAGTCGCTACGATTTCAATGACGAGGTGCTGCCCTTTGGCGCCGCCTTGCATGCCAGCCTGGTGGAACAGCTGTTGCCACTGGGCGATGAGTCTTTCTTCCCGTGATTCAACCGACGAAAAAAGGAGTTTCCATGACATTCCAGCAAACCACGCTTTCGACCGCATTGGCTGCGGCACTTTGCCTGGCAGCGGCGACGGCATCGGCGCAGACGATTCGAATTGCCAACCAGGGCGACGCCTTGTCGATGGATCCCCATTCGCTCAACGAATCGCTCCAACTGTCGGTGACCAACAATGTCTACGAAGGCCTGGTCGGAATCGACAAGAACCTTCAGTTCGTTCCAGGCCTGGCCACCGGCTGGAAGCAGAGTTCGCCCACGGTCTGGCGCTTTGACTTGCGCAAGGGCGTGACTTTTCACGATGGCACCCCCATGACCGCCGACGATGTGATTTTCTCGTTTGCTCGGGCCTCCGGTGAAGGCTCCGACATGCGCAGCTACACCAACGACATCAAGGAAGTACGCAAAGTCAACGACCATGCCATCGAGATCGAGACCAAGGCACCGTTCCCGATCCTTCCCAACTCCATTGCGCTGGTCATGATCATGAGCAAGAAGTGGGCGGAGACCAATCAGGCCTTGCGCCCGGTCGATCGCCGAAAAGGTATCGAAAACGCGGCATCGTTCCGAGCCAACGGCACCGGGCCGTTCCGTCTGCGCGAACGGCAGCCGAATGTGCGCACCACGTTCGTTCGGAATGGCAACTATTGGGGCAAGATCGAAGGCAACGTCACCGAAGTCATCTTCACGCCCATTGCCAACGACGCTACACGGGTTGCCGCCTTGCTTTCGGGAGAAATCGATGTCATGGAGCCGGTGCCTGTTCAAGACGTCGCCCGGCTGAATGCCGGTGCCACCACCGCAGCGCTGACCGGGCCCGAGTTGCGGACCATTTTCCTGGGGATGGATCAGAAGCGCGACGAACTTCTGTATTCGAGCGTGAAAGGGAAGAACCCGTTCAAGGACAAGCGTGTTCGCCAGGCTTTCTACCAGGCCATCGACATTGAAGGAATCAAGCGCACGGTGATGCGCGGAGCCTCCAACCCGACCGCGCTGATGGTGGGCCCTGGAATCAACGGGTTTGCGCCTGACCTCAACAAGCGGCTACCCTTTGATCCCGAAGCCTCGAAAAAGCTGCTGGCGGATGCCGGGTATCCCAACGGTTTCACCATCGACATGAACTGTCCCAACGACCGGTATGTCAACGATGGCCAAATCTGTGAAGCCGTCGCGGCCAATCTCTCCCGTGTCAATATCAAGGTCAATCTCAAGGCCGAAACCAAAGGGACCTACTTCCCCAAAATCCTGCGGCGTGACACCAGCTTCTACCTGCTGGGCTGGACGCCCGGAACCTACGATGGCCACAACCCGCTCAATGCGCTGATGCGCTGTGTGGACGACAAGGGATCGGGCCAGTTCAACCTGGGCTCCTACTGCAATCCGAAAGTTGACGAACTGACGCTGAAGATACAGTCGGAGACCGACCAGGCCAAGCGCAACGCCATGATCCGCGAGGCGTTCCAGATTCATGCCGACGACATCGGCCATCTGCCCTTGCACCAACAGGCGCTGGCATGGGGCGTCAACAAGAAAGTCACCCTGGTCCAGCGCGCCGACAACTTCATGCCGTTCCGCTACATGAGCGTCAAGTGAGCGACTGCGGGGGTGCCATCAGGGGTGCCCCCGTTGTGGCCTTTGCTGTGACGACTCACCAGAAACAACACGTGCCGTAACCGTAGCAGGTAACGGCCTCCAAACGGTTACTCCATGACCAATCCCTTTACCCGATGGCTTGACAGCGATATCGGTTACAGCTTTCGTACCTCGCCGACGGCCATCGGTGCGGGGCTGATTGCCTTCATCTGCGTTTTCTGCGCGATGTTTGCTCCGTGGGTTGCTCCCCACGACCCCTTCAACCTGGCTACCCTGGAGCTCAGTGACGCACGCCTGCCCCCGGCGTGGAGCACCGGCGGAAGCACCAAGTATCTGCTGGGAACCGATGACCAGGGGCGGGACATCCTGTCAGCGCTGATGTACGGCGCCCGCATTTCTCTCGTGGTCGGGCTGATTTCGGTTGTGTTGTCGGTATTTGTCGGGGTATCGCTGGGCTTGCTGGCCGGATTCAAGGGCGGCTGGATCGACGGCGCGCTGATGCGGCTGTGTGATGTGATGTTGTCCTTCCCGTCGATCCTTGTGGCATTGTTGATTGCCGGGGTGGGTCGCGCCTTGTTCCCCAACGCCCATGAAACCCTGGCGTTCGGTGTGCTGATTGTCTCGCTGACCCTGACCGGCTGGGTCCAATATGCCCGAACCGTTCGCGGTTCGACACTGGTCGAGCGCAACAAGGAATATGTACAGGCTGCGCGGGTCACCGGTGTGGCGCCCATGCGCATCATGCGCCGCCATGTGTTGCCCAATGTGCTGGGCCCGGTTCTGGTGCTGGCCACCATTCAGGTGGCCACTGCCATCATCTCCGAGGCGACGCTGTCCTTCCTGGGGGTGGGCGCTCCGCCGACGTCACCCTCTCTGGGCACACTGATCCGCATCGGCAACGATTACCTCTTCTCCGGAGAGTGGTGGATTACCGTTTTCCCCGGTGTGATGCTGGTGCTGATTGCCCTGTCCGTCAATCTGCTGGGTGACTGGCTGCGCGATGCGCTCAACCCCCGACTGCGCTGAGCGCCCTCCATCATGAGTCTTCTCCAAGTCAAAAACCTGGTCGTCGAATTTCCCGGGCGCCGCGGCACCCTGCGGGCGCTGGATGACATCTCGTTCGAAATTGCGCCGGGCGAAATACTGGGCGTTGTCGGTGAGTCAGGCGCCGGCAAATCGCTCACTGGCGCGTCCATCATCGGGCTGCTGGAGCCACCGGGGCGTGTCGCGTCCGGCCAGATTCTGCTGCAGGGGCAGCGTATCGACAACCTTGGCCACGACGCGATGCGCAGCATCCGTGGCCGCAAAATCGGGGCGATCTTCCAGGACCCGCTGACCTCGCTCAATCCCCTGTATTCCGTCGGTCGCCAGCTGATCGAAACCATACGCACCCATCTGCCCGTGTCCGAACAAGAGGCCAAAGACCGGGCGATCAGCCTGTTGCAGGACACGGGCATCCCCGCGGCGGCCGAGCGCATTGACCACTATCCGCACCAGTTCTCGGGCGGCATGCGCCAGCGGGTGGTGATTGCCCTTGCGTTGGCGGCCGAGCCGCAGCTGATTGTGGCCGATGAGCCCACCACGGCGCTGGACGTTTCGATCCAGGCGCAGATCATTACCCTGCTCAAACGCATCTGCAAAGACCGGGGTGCTGCGGTCATGCTGATCACCCATGACATGGGGGTGATCGCCGAAACCTGTGACCGGGTGGCCGTCATGTACGCTGGCCGGATTGCCGAGATCGGGCCGGTCCATGATGTGATCAACCGTCCTGCACACCCTTATACCGAAGGCCTGATGGCCTCGATTCCCGACATGACGCAAGACCGCGAACGCCTGAACCAGATCGATGGCGCGATGCCCCGGCTCAATGCCATCCCGACGGGATGCGCTTTCAACCCGCGGTGCCCTCGCAGCTTCGACCGATGCACCCGGGAGCGTCCGGAACTGATGGCTGCCGGCAACAACCGCGCCGCCTGCTGGCTGCATGACGGGGGGAAGGCATGAACGCGCCGTCGTCCGCATCCATGGCGTCTGCCACAGCAAACCGGCCCCTGGTCGAAGCGCGTGACCTGGCCATGACCTTCGATGTTTCCGCGCCGTGGCTGAACCGCGTCATCGAGCGAAAGCCCCGCATGTTGCTGCACGCAGTCGACGGTGTGAGCTTCGACATCGAAAAGGGCAAGACACTTGCGTTGGTCGGCGAGTCCGGCTGCGGCAAAAGTACGGTTGCGCGCCTGCTGGTGGGCCTGTACACGCCCACCCGTGGTGGCATGACCTTTGACGGCCAGGACGCCCACGCCGCTTTTCGCACGCCCGAAGGTCGTACCCTGCGCCGACGCATCCAGATGATCTTCCAGGACCCGTATGCCAGCCTCAACCCGCGCTGGATCGTGGGGGACATCGTTGGCGAGCCCTTGCGAGAACACGGGCTCGCTCCCGACCCGGCGCAACTGCGCCACCGCGTGGGCGAACTGTTGCAGTCCGTGGGACTGTCGGCGCTGGACATGGTCAAGTACCCGCACCAGTTCTCGGGCGGGCAGCGCCAGCGCATCTCGATCGCCCGCGCCCTGGCCACCCAGCCCGAGTTCCTGGTCTGCGACGAACCGACGTCGGCGCTGGACGTCAGCGTTCAGGCGCAGGTGCTCAACATCATGAAAGACTTGCAGCGCCAGCAGGGCCTGACTTACCTGTTCATCAGCCACAACCTGGCGGTGGTGCGCCACGTGAGCGATCAGGTCGGCGTGATGTACCTGGGGCGGCTGGTCGAACTGGCCGACAAGGCCACCTTGTTCGAAAGCCCGCGTCACCCCTACACCCGCATGCTGCTGGATGCGATCCCGAAGATGCATGACACCGGGCGGGCTCGCACGCCGGTCCAGGGCGAGGTGCCCAACCCCTTGAATCCGCCGCCGGGCTGCGCCTTCAACCCGCGCTGTCCGCATGCCACGGAACGTTGTCGCGTCGAGCGGCCCGCGCTTTTGCAACTCGGCGGTATCCGCATTGCCTGTCATGCGGTGGAAGAGGGACGGATCTGAGCTGTAGCGTGTGCCTCAACCAGGCATCATCGCCTGCTTGATATGAAAAGCATAGCTACAGAGCACCGTTTTTCCATGGGTATTGGCCGATTTCTCGTCTGACCGCGGTCCGGGGCGCCCGGACCGCGGCTGTCCAGCCGCCATCGGCAACTCAGGCCCAGCGCTTGGCCCGCAGGTTGTCTTCCATTTCGCGCAGCAGCGGCTGGACCCGTGTGCTGCCCAAGCGCAAGGCGACGCAAGTGGCCAGAATGTCGATGATCATCAGGTGCAGCAGGCGCGAAACCATCGGGCTGTAGCGGTCGTAGCCCTCGGGGTGATCGGCCGCGAGATGGATTCGGCCGGCCTTGGCCAGGGGTGAGCCGCTGGCCGTGATGACGATGGTGGTTGCGCCGTGGCGGCGCGCGATATCGCAGGCATCCATCAGGTCCCGGGTGCGGCCGGAGTTGGAAACGATCACCACACAATCGCCCGCCTGCAACAGCGATGCGCTCATCACCTGCATGTGGCCGTCGCTGTAGGCGATGGTGTTGAGCCCGAGCCGGAAAAACTTGTGCTGGGCATCCTGGGCGACGATCCCGGAATTGCCCGCCCCATAGAACTCGATCCGTCGTCCGCAGCGCCGGGTCTCAGCGAGGGCCTCGGCCGCGTGCTCGAACGCGGCGGCAGTGGCCTGGTTGCGGTATTTGAGAAAGGCGGCGACGGTGTTGTCGATCACCTTGACCATCACGTCGCCCACCTTGTCGTCGGCATCGACGCTGCGGTGGATGTACGGCACACCCTCGTTGACGTTGCCGGCCAGCTTGAGCTTGAAATCCGCCAGGCCGTCGTAACCCAGGCTGCGGCAAAAGCGCACGACGGTCGGTTTGCTCACCTGCGCCAGTTCCGCCAGCTGCGCCACCGGCAGGGATGCGAAGCGTCGCGGATCGACCAGCACCAACCGGGCGACCCGCTGTTCCGCGGGTGCCAGCGAAGGCAGACAGGCAGTGATACGGTCCAGCATGGTGTGGCGATGTAATCGGATTTCATTGTCTCATGGCCCGGCCGTAACCGCCATGGTTTGCCTGTCATCGTGGGGTGGCGATGCGGCGGGATAATGCCCCCATGAACCAGCTTGACGCACTCAAACAATTCACCACCGTGGTGGCCGATACCGGCGACTTTCACCAGATCGCTGCCTATTCGCCCCGGGACGCCACGACCAACCCCTCATTGATCCTCAAGGCGGTGCAAAAAACCGAATACGCGCCCCTGTTGCGGGAAACGGTGCAACGCTTTGGCTCTTACGGCATCGATGAAGTCATGAATCGGCTTCTGGTGCGTTTCGGCGTCGAAATCTTGCACCATGTACCTGGCCGGGTGTCGACCGAAGTGGATGCGCGTCTGAGCTTCGACACCGAAGCCACCGTGGACCGCGCACGCCGGCTGATCGACCTGTATCAGGGCGAAGGCGTGCATGTGGATCGCATCCTGATCAAGATCGCCGCAACCTGGGAAGGCATCCAGGCGGCCGCCCGCCTGGAGCGCGAGGGCATCCACACCAATCTGACGCTGCTGTTTTCGTTCAGCCAGGCGGTGGCTTGCGGCCAGGCCCGGGTGCGCCTGATTTCGCCGTTTGTCGGCCGCATCTACGACTGGGCCAAGAAACAGGCGGGTGCATCCTGGGACGAGGCCGCCATGGCCGGTCCCAACGACCCCGGCGTCCTGTCGGTGCGCCGCATCTATCAGTACTACAAGAAACATGGCATAGCCACCGAGGTGATGGGTGCCAGTTTTCGCAACGCCGGCCAGATCACCGCGCTGGCCGGATGTGACTTGCTGACCATCAGCCCCGACTTGCTGGCGCAGCTGGCGGCCTGTGACGCGCCGCTGACCCGCGCGCTCGATCCGCAGGCGGCCCGCGCGCTGGATATTCCGTTCATCACCTACGACGAACCGGCGTTCCGGCTGGCGTTGAACGACGACGCCATGGCCACCGAAAAGCTGGCCGAGGGCATCCGCGCCTTCATCGTTGATACCGTCAAACTCGAAGCCTTGATGAAAGCCGCCTGACATGAACCCGCTGCCATTGGTGCTGCAAGGCCGCCCCCGCTGCGACGAGACCGCGGCGTGGACGCGTTTGACCGCCCACTGGCAAAGCGGCCGGCCCTTCGGCCCCCGCGAGGCGCTGGCCCGCGACGGCGCGCGCCGGGTTGATGCCTGCAGCCTGGAGGCAGCAGGCGTTTTTGCCGACCTGTCGCGCAATGCCATCGACGCCACCGCCGAGGCTTTGCTGCAGGAGCTTGCAGCGGAATGCCGTCTGCAAGCCCACCGCGACGCCTTGTTCGCCGGCGAGAAGGTCAACACCACCGAAGGCCGCGCGGCCCTGCACACCCTGCTGCGCACGCCGCGCGAGACGCTGAACGCCCTTGGGGATCCGGCACAACGCGAGCGACTGGAGGGTGTGCACGCCACGCTGGACGCGATGCTGGATTTTGCCGAGGCGGTACGCGGTGACGAGACCCTGACCGATGTGGTCAACATCGGCATCGGGGGCTCGGATCTGGGCCCGCGCATGGTGGTGCAGGCGCTGCGCCACCTGGGTCACCCCCGCCTGCGCATGCACTTTGTCGCCAATGTCGACGGTCATGAGCTTGACGCGGTGCTGCGCCACTGCCAGCCGCAGCACACCCTGTTCCTGGTGGCTTCCAAAACCTTCACCACCGCCGAGACGCTGGCCAATGCCCACTCGGCGCGGGACTGGTTTCAGGCCGGTGGCGGCACCGACGTGGCCCGGCATTTTGTCGGCCTCAGCACCAACCCGCCGGCGGCGCAGGCCTTCGGCATCCGCACGCTGTTCGGATTTGAGGACTGGGTGGGCGGACGCTATTCGCTGTGGTCGGCCATCGGCCTGCCGATCGCGATCGCCTGCGGTGCGGCGGAATTTCGGGCCCTGCTGGCCGGCGCCCACGCCATGGACGAACATTTCCGTACCGCGCCGCTGGCCGCCAACCTGCCGGTGAGGCTGGGCCTGCTGGACGTCTGGTATCGCAACTTTCACGGCTACACCAGCCGGTGTGTGGCCCCTTACCATGCGGGGCTGGGTGAACTGGCGGCCCACTTCCAGCAGCTGGAAATGGAAAGCAACGGCAAACGGGTCGACCTGTCGGGCCGACCGCTGGCCGTGGCGACGGCGCCGGTGCTCTGGGGCGAGCCCGGCACCAATGGGCAGCATGCGTTTTTCCAGATGCTGCACCAGGGCACCGATGTGGTGCCTGTTGAATTCCTGGTGGTGCGCGAACCGGCGCATCACCTGCCCGGTCACCACGGGAAGCTGCTGGCCAACGCGCTGGCCCAGGCGCAGGCGCTGATGCACGGCCAGGCGGATGCGGCGGGTCACCAGGACTTTCCCGGTAACCGGCCGAGCACCTTTTTTGTGCTCGAACGGCTCGACGGCGCCAGCTTGGGGGCTTTCATCGCGCTGCATGAACACCGGGTTTTTGTCAGCGGCTCCCTGTGGGGCATCGACAGCTTTGACCAGTGGGGGGTGGAACTGGGCAAACGCCTGGCCCGCGGCATCGAACCGCACCTGCTGGGCCGCTCCGACGCCGACCCGGCGGCGCTGGATGCCGTGTCACAGGCACTGGTGGCCCGGCTGCGCCCAGTTCAAGGCTAAATTGGGCAATACCCAGCGCAAAAACGTCGTTTCTTGCTACGAAATTGGAATCTGTTGACCCGATGTCGGGTGATGCGCAGCCCCGGCCCGGGCGAAAAAAAGCCCCGCAAGTCGCCTCGCGGGGCTTTTTTTTCAGCGGGGGCGGGCTGGCGGTGCAAGGTGCACCGCCGGGCCGGGACATTACATGTCCATGCCGCCCATGCCACCCATGCCACCCATGCCGCCGGGCATGCCACCGGCCGGAGCGTCATCCTTGGGGGCCTCAGCGACCATGCACTCGGTCGTCAGCATCAGGCCGGCCACGGAGGCGGCGTTCTGCAGCGCGGTGCGGGTCACCTTGGTCGGGTCCAGAATGCCCATCTCGATCATGTCGCCATAGGTGTGGTTGGCGGCGTTGTAGCCGTAGTTGCCGGCGCCTTCCAGCACCTTGTTGACCACCACGCTCGGCTCGTCGCCCGAGTTGGCCACGATTTCGCGCAGCGGCGCTTCAATGGCCTTGAGTACCAGCTTGATACCGGCATCCTGGTCGGCGTTTTCACCCTTGATGGCGCCGGCGGCCTGTTTGGCGCGCAGCAGGGCCACACCACCACCGGCCACGATGCCTTCTTCCACGGCAGCGCGGGTGGCGTGCAGGGCGTCTTCCACGCGGGCCTTCTTCTCTTTCATCTCGACTTCGGTGGCGGCACCGACCTTGATCACGGCCACGCCACCGGCCAGCTTGGCCACGCGCTCTTGCAGTTTCTCGCGGTCATAGTCGCTGGTGGCTTCTTCGATCTGCACGCGGATCTGCTTGACACGCGCCTCGATCTCGGGGGCCGCACCGTGGCCGTCGATGATGGTGGTGTTTTCCTTGCCCACTTCGATGCGCTTGGCCTGGCCCAGATCGGCCAGCGTCACTTTTTCCAGCGTCAGGCCGACTTCTTCGGCGATGACCTTGCCGCCCGTCAGGATGGCGATGTCTTCCAGCATGGCCTTGCGACGGTCACCGAAGCCGGGCGCCTTGACGGCCACGACCTTCAGGATGCCGCGGATGGTGTTGACCACCAGCGTCGCCAGGGCTTCGCCTTCGACGTCTTCGGCAATGATCAGCAGCGGACGGCCGGCCTTGGCGACGGCTTCCAGCGTGGGCAGCAGGTCGCGGATGTTGCTGATCTTCTTGTCGAACAGCAGCACGAAGGGGTTGTCCAGCAGGGCAGCCTGCTTTTCCGGGTTGTTGATGAAGTAGGGCGACAGGTAGCCGCGGTCGAACTGCATGCCTTCGACGACATCCAGCTCGTTCTGCAGCGATTTGCCGTCTTCCACGGTGATCACGCCTTCCTTGCCGACTTTGTCCATCGCGTTGGCGATGATGTCGCCAATGGAGACGTCGCTGTTGGCGGAGATCGAGCCGACCTGGGCAATTTCCTTGCTGGTGGTGGTCGGCTTGGAGGCCTTCTTCAGCTCGGCGATCAGGATGTCGACGGCCTTGTCGATGCCGCGCTTCAGATCCATCGGGTTCATGCCGGCGGCCACGTACTTCATGCCTTCGCGCACGATGGCCTGCGCCAGCACGGTGGCGGTGGTGGTGCCGTCACCGGCGTTGTCGCTGGTCTTGGAAGCGACTTCCTTGACCATCTGGGCGCCCATGTTCTGGAGCTTGTCCTTCAGTTCGATTTCCTTGGCCACGGACACACCGTCCTTGGTCACGGTGGGGGCGCCGAAGGAGCGCTCCAGCACCACGTTGCGACCTTTGGGGCCCAGGGTGACCTTGACCGCGTTGGCCAGAATGTTCACGCCTTCGACCATGCGATGACGGGCGTCGCTACCGAAAATAACGTCTTTTGCTGCCATTTTTCAGATTCCTTGCTTTATGGGGTTTTCAGGGGAGGGCTGGATTACTTCTCGACAACCGCGAACAGGTCGTCTTCTTTCATCACCAGCAGTTCGTCGCCGTCGACCTTGACGGTCTGGCCGCTGTACTTGCCAAACAGAACGCGGTCGCCCACCTTCACCGACAGAGCCTTGGTTTCGCCCTTGTCATTGGTCTTGCCCGGGCCCACGGCCAGGATTTCGCCCTGATCGGGCTTTTCGGCGGCGTTGTCGGGGATCACGATGCCGGAGGCCGTTTTGGTTTCGTTTTCCAGGCGCTTGACGATCACGCGATCAGCCAGAGGACGCAGTTTCATAGGATCTCCTTGAGTTTCAAACAACAGGTTGCATCAAAAAGCGCCGACTTCGTGCCGGAAGTTAGCGCTGGTCAATTGGTGGAGGCGAAATGCTAGCACTCAACTCCAACGAGTGCTAATGATAAGGGCATTTGGTGGCAATTCAAGGCCGACACTCCGTGCCACACTTGGCACATGCCCGATTCCGCCGAACTTGCCCGCCAGTCGCTGGCTGCCTTTGACGCCGTCGTCGCGGCCGGAGACGGTTTCTGCGACCGGCCCGGTCAGCGGCAAATGGCCGAAGCCGTGGCCCGCGCCTTCAGCGAAGCCGAACTGGGCAAGGCCGAGGAGGGCGAGGACGCGCCCACCCGCGCCATCGCGGTGATCCAGGCCGGCACCGGTGTAGGCAAGTCGCTGGCCTACTGCGCGCCGGCCATCGCGCTGGCCCTGGCGCGCAATACCCGGGTGCTGATCGCCACCGCCACCGTGGCGCTGCAGGAGCAACTGGTCCACAAAGACCTGCCGCTGCTGGCGGCGCAGATGCCGCAGCCGTTCCGTTTTGCGCTGGCCAAGGGGCGTGGGCGCTATGTGTGCAAGCTCAAGCTCGGCCGCCTGTCGGGGGCGCTCGATCTCGGCCCCGAAGACGACCTGTTTGACGATGAAATGGGCCATACCCAGCAGGAAAAGGTCGAATACCGCTTGCGTTTTTATAGCGAATGGAGCCGCGATCTGAACCGCAGCGCCTGGGACGGTGACCGCGACACCCTGGCCACCCCGCCCGAGGCCGCGCTGTGGACGCCGGTGGCTGCCGATGCGCGCTCCTGCACCGGGCGGCACTGTCCCCAGTTCGGCGAGTGCACCTATTACGAACGGCGCAAGGAGCTGGTGGGCGCGCAAGTCATTGTGGCCAACCACGACCTGTTGTTGTCTTCCCTGGGCTCGCGCCTGCTGCCCGAACTGGACCAGTGCCTGCTGGTGCTCGATGAAGGCCACCACCTGCCCGCCACGGCGCTGGACCAGTTTGCCTGTGACACCGACCTGTCGCGCACCCATTGGGTGGAAAAGCTCGCCAGTCGCACCGTGCGTATCGGCGGGCAGCTGGCGGTATCCGAGGTGGCCGACGTGCCGCGCCTGGCTGCGCAATTGCGCCAGACCCAGCAGGACCTGGCCCGGCTGGTGATGGAGTCCTACGGCGATGTGCTGAAAGCGCCCACGGGCAACTGGGGGCCGGCGCGGGCCCGCGCACACCACGGCCGCTTGCCCGCCGCACTGGACGAGCCGCTGCGCCTGCTGCTGGTCACGGCCGAGAGCTTCCTGGACATCATCGCCGTGGTCGCCAAGGTGCTCAAAACGGCCATCCGAGACCAGCCCGATGACGCACGCCGCCTCTCGGCCCTGTACGCCCAGATCGGCACGCTGGCGCCGCGTCTGGAAGAGGTCCATGCCACCGCCGCCTTGCTGCTGCGCGAGCCTGCCACCGGGGCCGAAGACGAAACCGATGCCAACGGAACCCGCAACCTGCCGGTGGCCAAATGGTTCACCTGCGCGGTGGACGGCGACTACATCGTCGTCCGGGCCCACGCCAGCCCCATCCTGCCCGGCGCCACGCTGCGCAGCCAGCTGTGGGGCGCGGTGCGTGGCGCCGTGGTCACCTCGGCCACGCTGACCAGTTGCGGCCAGTTCGACTTTTTCCTGCGCGAAGCCGGCCTGCACGCCGATCCCGACGTCACGACCCTGGCGGTGGACAGTCCCTTCGACTACGCCCGCCAGGGCCGCTTCATTGCCGCCGAAACGGCGGCCGACCCCAAGGACGCCGCCGCCTTCAACGCCGAAGTGGCCGCCACCCTGGTGCGCGACTTGCCGGCCGTGGAGCACGGCGCGCTGGTGCTGTTCACCTCGCGCGAGCAGCTGCGGGTGGCGGTGGACGCGCTGCCCGCCAGCCTGCGCGAGCGGGTGCTGGTGCAGACCGAGCTGCCCCGTGCCGTGCTGTTGACGCGGCACCGCGAGCGTGTCGCGGCCGGTGTGCCCTCCGTCATCTTCGGCATGCAGTCTTTCGGCGAAGGGCTGGACCTGCCCGGCGAACTGTGCGAGAGCGTGTTCATCGCCAAGCTGCCGTTTTCCCCGCCGGACGACCCGGTGGGCGAGGCCCGGGCCGAATGGCTGCGCGGCGCCGGGCGCGACCCGTTCATGGAACTGGTCGTGCCGGCCACGGCGATTCGCCTGGCGCAATGGGCCGGCCGCGCCATCCGCACCGAGACCGACCGCGCTTTCGTCACCTGCTACGACCGGCGCCTGTCCCGCACCGGCTACGGCCGCCGCTTGCTGCAGGGCCTGCCGCCGTTCACCCGCGTGCGCCGCGATGCCCAGGGGCAGGAGCAGGCGCTGGAATAGGCGAACGATAGACGAACGCCGCCCAGGCCGTTTCCGGCACGCAGGCCTGTCGTGCTCGACTTTGCTTCGGGGTACACCCGGTGCCGATTCGGCCGTGCGCCTCTTCCCGGAGCGTCGCCGGACGCCTACCATCGGGGCCACACCGTTTGCGCCCCTGGTCCGATGAAACCTGCCACTGCCCCCCACCCGACCCCACCGGCCGCCGCGCCCGCCTGGGCGCTGGCCCTGCGCCGCTTCACCAACTGGCTCTCGCACGACTTCGGCGGCGGCCCCCGGCCGTGGAAGTTCGCCTGGGTCATCAATTTCCAGAAGGCCGGCACCTTCTTCTTCCTCGGCTTTCTGATCTGGTGGTACGGCAACACCAGCACCGTGGCCTGGATCTACCTGGCGCTGCACGGCAGCTACGGTCTGGTCTGGCTGGTCAAGGACATGGCTTTCCCCGACCCGAACTGGCAGGTGAAGATCACCATCGGCGGGGGCATCAACGCCTTCCTGGGCGTGCTGGGCTGGTACTGGGTGTTCGGCTGGCTGCTGATCTCGGGCACGGTGCGGCCGGTGTACCCGCTGCCGGACCACGCCTGGTTTGCGCTGTGCATCAGCCTGTGCCTGCTGGGCTCGGTGCTCATGATCGCGGCCGATGCGCAGAAGTACTTCACCCTGCGCGTGAAGCGCGGGCTCATCACCGACGGGATGCACCGCTATGTGCGCCACCCCAACTACCTGGGCGAGATGCTGATCTACGGCAGCTTCGCGCTGATGGTCTGGCACTGGTTGCCGGTGCTGGTGCTGGCCTGGGTCTGGGGCGGACTGTTCGCCGTGAACATGGTGCTCAAGGAAGCCAGCATGGCGCGTTACCCCGAGTGGGCGGCGTACAAGAAGCGCACCTGGTGGCTGGTGCCCGGGCTGCTTTGAGAGGCTGAGAGTCTTTCGTCCATGCCTGCCTTGCACGCCAAAACACCCCGGCTCGTCGTTGCACATGCGCGCCATGGCCCGAGCCATGGCTGTGCTTTGCGCCTCGATCCGGTGCGTTCTGACGCGCCTTTCGGGCACGGCCAAAAAACGCTCAGCCTCTGAGGCGGCAAACGCCCCGTCTTGGCGGGGCGAAGCATTCACCGTATACTGTTTATCCGTACAGTATTGGACGGCCCGCTCAAGCGGGCTGTGTGTTTTGTGGTGCCCTTGCGTCTGTCCCTGTTGGCTGCAGAGGAGCCGGTTTCGCCGGGCGCCGGGCCGTGCCTGCCCGATGCCGTCTGGCGTGCCGATGCGCTGGCGTGTGCCGACGGGGCGGTGCGGTCCAGCGGCCATGCGGCGCTGGACGCGGCGCTGCCCGGCGGCGGCTGGCCGGTGGGGGCGCTGGTGGAGCTGCTGCAGACCCAGCCGGGGCAGGGCGAGTGGCGGCTGCTGGCGCCGGCGCTGGCCGCCACCACCGGCGCGCTGGTGCTGGTGGCGCCGCCGCACGCGCCGTTTGTGCCCGCACTGGCGGCGCAGGGGCTGGCGCCGGCACGGCTGCTGCGGGTGGGTGGCGCGGGCGGTCCGGACGCCGAGCCCGGGGCGGGCCGGGGCACGGCCGCACTCGACCCGGCCGCGCGGGTCTGGGCGGCCGAGCAGGCGCTGCGTTGCGCCGGGGTGGCCGCCGTGCTGGCCTGGCTGCCGCAGGTGCGCCCCGAGCAGCTGCGCCGCCTGCAGCTGGCCGCGCAGCGCCACGGCACGCTGCTGTTTGTCATGCGCCCGGCGCGGGCGCGGCACGAATCCTCACCCGCGGTGCTGCGCCTGCTGGTGGACGAGGCCACCGCCGCCGTCCCTGATACAGCCTCTGCCACCGACCCCGATGCCCTGGTGCTGCACCTGCTCAAGCGCCGCGGCCCGCCGCTGGAGCAGCCGCTGCGCCTGGCCGCCCGCCCGCCCCGGCTGACGGCGCTGCTGCAGGCCAGCCGGGGTGCGGCCGGCCGGCGGCGCCAGGCGGCGGCGCGCACACCGCTGCCCGCCGGGCCAGGTCTTCCGGTGGCGCCCGGGGCCGGCACCACGCCCGCCCGAAGCACACCTCCACGGCCCCGAACGGCCGCCACCCCCCATGCTCTGGATCGCCCTCGCCAGCGCGTCGCCGCCTGAGGACGGCGCAGCCGGGCCGGCGGCTGGCGCCTCCACGCGGGCCGCGCCCGACGCCTCGTTCGCCGCCGACGCCACCGCGCTGGCCTGGCGGGCGCTGGTCTTCACCCCGCGCGTCATCCGGCTCGAAGAAGCCGTGCTGATGGACATCGCCGCCAGCCAGCGGCTGTTTGGCGGCGCCGGCGCCCTGCTGGCGCGGTTTTTTGAGGAAAAAGAGCCCATACCCAGCGTGATATGGTCTTATGGTGCTACTGAATGGATAGCAATCGGACGCCTGCGCGCGGCCCCGCTGCAGCCGCTGCAGGCCACCGATCCGGTGGATGCCGCCGAGGGAGGGGAGGGCGCCGCGGCGGTGCCGGCCGCCTGGCCCGCCGTGCCGCCGCCCGAGGCGCTGCCGCTGGGGGCCTTGAGCGCCGCCCGTCCGCACCTGGCCACACTGGCCGGGCTGGGCTGCCGCAGCTGGGGCGACCTGCGCGCGCTGCCGCGTGGGGGCGTGGTGCGGCGCTTTGGCGAGCCGCTGCTGGCCGCGCTGGACCAGGCCTTCGGCCTGCGCCCCAGCACGCACGAGTGGATCACCCTGCCCGAGCAGTTCGACGAGCCGCTGGAGCTGCCGCAGAACGTGGACACCGCCCCGGCGCTGCTGTTCGGCGCACGGCGCCTGCTGGCGCGGCTGCACGCCTGGCTGCGCGCGCGCCGTCTGGGGCTGCTGGGGCTGGAGCTGGTCTGGCAGATCGACCGCCGCCGCGACCTGCCGCCCGAAGGCCGCCTGCCGGTGCGCACCGCCGTTCCCACGCTGGACCTGGCCCACATCGAACGGCTGCTGGCCGAGCACCTGGCCCATGTCACGCTGCCCGCGCCGGTGCAGGCGCTGCGCCTGCGCACGCTGGAGACCGCACCGCTGCCCGGCGACAGCGCCAGCCTGCTGCCCGACCCGCGCCAGGACGGCGACAGCCTGCACGCCCTGGTCGAACGCCTGGGCGCCCGGCTGGGGGCGCACCAGGTGCAGGCCGTCGAGCCCGTGGCCGACCACCGCCCCGAGCGCATGTTGCGCTGGTTGCCGGTTTCGGAAGCTCCAAAATGGATAGCAAACAATGACCGGATGACGCTGGGTATCGGCCAAAAAACCATCAAACCGCCGAAAAGGAAGGCCGCCGCGCCCGCGACAGCCCCGTCCGGCCGCCCGCAACCCGCCGAAGAGCCGGTGGCCGGCTCACCGCCCGGGCGCCGACAGGCTCCGCCCGAACCGGTGGGGCAGCCGGCACCGCCCGGCGCGCTCTACCCCAGCTGGCTGCTGGAGCGACCGTTGCGCCTGGTGGTGCAGCGCCACCGGCCGCTCTACCAGGGGCCGCTCACGCTGCTGGTGGGGCCGCAGCGCCTCGAATCGGGCTGGTGGGACGCCGACGCCACCGGCAGCGCCGCCGCCCCGGCCGCGCTGCGCGACTACTTCATCGCCCGCAGCCCCCAGGCCGGCCTGCTGTGGGTGTTCCGCGAACGCCTGCCGCAGAGCGCCGAGCCCGGCTGGTACCTGCACGGGCTGTTTGCGTGAGCGGCCCCACCGAACCGTGCCCCCGTTCCGGTCATGTCCTCGGAATTCCCCGTCCCCGCTGCCGCCTCGCCGCTGCCCGCCTACGCGGAGCTGCACTGCCGCAGCAACTTCAGCTTCCAGATCGGCGCCTCCCATGCCGAGGAGCTGGTGGAGCGGGCCCATGCGCTGGGCTACAGCGCGCTGGCGGTGACGGACGAATGTTCGGTGGCGGGGCTGGTGCGTGCGCATGGCGAGGCCAGAAAGCGGGGGCTGAAGCTGATCGCCGGCGCCGAGTTCGTGCTGGAGGACGGCGCCCCGCCGGATGCTGCCGCCGACACCGGCCCGGACGGAGCCGCGGTGCCCGCCGCCCGCTGGCGCGTCGTTGCCCTGGCGCGGGACCGGCGCGGCTGGGGCCAGCTGTGCAGCTTCATCACCGCCTGCCGCCGCGCCGCGCCCAAGGGGCACTACCGCGTCGGCTGGGGCGACCTCACCGCCGCCCGGCTGGCGGGGTGCGAGATCCTCCTGGCGCCCGATCGGCTGACGCGAAGCGCTATCACGATGGAAGCACTCCAGCACCATCTCACGATGGGTAAAAGCCAATTTGGTGCCCATTTCTGGCTCGCGGCCGAGCTGCTGCACGGCCTGGACGACGACCTCTGGCTGGCGCAGCTGTCAGACGCCTCGGCCGCCACCGGCGTGCCGCTGCTGGCCGCGGGGGACGTGGTCATGCATGTGCGCTCGCGCAAGCTGCTGCACGACGTGCTCACCGCCGTGCGCCTGGGCGCGCCGGTGGCGCAGTGCGGCTTTGGCCTGCAGCCCAACGCCGAGGCGCACCTGCGCCCCCGGCTGCGCCTGGCCGCGCTCTACCCGCCCGCGCTGCTGGCCGCCACGCTCACCGTGGCCGGGCGCTGCACCTTCAGCCTGGACGAGTTGCGTTACGAATACCCGCGCGAAACCCTGCTGCCCGGCTGCACCCCGGCCCAGACCCTGCGCCGCCACACCTGGGACGGCGCCGCCCACCGCTACCCCGGCGGCATTCCGGCCGGGGTGCAGCAGCAGGTGGAGCACGAACTGGCGCTGATCGCCGAGCTGAAATACGAGATGTATTTCCTCACCGTGCACGACCTGGTGGTCTTTGCCCGCAGCCGCGCCATCCTGTGCCAGGGGCGCGGCTCGGCGGCCAACTCGGCCGTGTGCTACTGCCTGGGCATCACCGAGGTGGACCCGTCGCGCATGAGTGTGCTGTTCGAGCGCTTCATCTCGCGCGAGCGCAACGAGCCGCCCGACATCGACGTCGACTTCGAGCACCAGCGGCGCGAAGAAGTCATCCAGTACCTGTATGCCAAATACGGGCGCGAGCGCGCCGCGCTGGCCGCCACCGTCATCAGCTGGCGCCCGCGCAGCGCGCTGCGCGACGCCGGCCGCGCGCTGGGCATCGCGCCCGCCTGGGTGGACCGCCTGGCCAAGGAGCATTTCTGGTTCGACGGCAGCGCCGCCGGCCGCCAGCGTCTGGTCGACGCCGGGCTCGATCCCGACGACTGGCGCCTGCTGCAGTGGCTGGAGGTGGCCGCGCGGCTGATCGGTTTTCCGCGCCACCTCAGCCAGCACGTGGGCGGCTTCGTGCTCACCCAGGGGCCCCTCACCCGCCTGGTGCCGGTGGAAAACGCCGCCATGGACGGCCGCACCGTCATCCAGTGGGACAAGGACGACCTGGACGCCGTCGGCCTGCTCAAGGTGGACGTGCTCGCCTTGGGCATGCTCAGCGCCATCCGCCGCTGCCTGGCGCTGGTGGGCCAGCGCCACGGCGCCACCTGGCAGCTGCAGGACATCCCCGCCGACGACACCCCCACCTGGGACATGATCTGCGCCGCCGACACCGTGGGGGTGTTCCAGATCGAAAGCCGCGCGCAGATGAGCATGCTGCCGCGCCTGCGCCCCCGCTGCTTCTACGACCTGGTGATCGAAGTCGCCATCGTGCGCCCCGGCCCCATCCAGGGCGGCATGGTCCACCCCTACCTGCGCCGCCGCCAGGGCCTGGAGCCGGCCGAGCTGCCCAGCCCCGCGCTGCAGGAAGCGCTGGGCCGCACCCTGGGTGTGCCCATCTTCCAGGAGCAGGTGATGCAGATCGCCATGCTGGCCGCCGGTTTCAGTGCCGACGAAGCCGACAGCCTGCGCCGCGCCATGGCCGCCTGGAAACGCAAGGGCGGCGTGCAGAAATTCCACGACCGCATCGTCAGCGGCATGACGGCGCGCGGCTACAGCACCGAATTCGCCCAGGCCATCTTCCGCCAGATCCAGGGCTTCGGTGAATACGGCTTCCCCGAAAGCCACGCCGCCAGCTTCGCGCTGCTGGTCTGGGCCAGCTGCTGGCTCAAACGGCACGAGCCGGCGTGCTTCCTCGCCGCCATGCTCGACAGCCAGCCGCTGGGCTTCTACAGCCCCAGCCAGCTGGTGCAGGACGCCCGCCGCCACGGCGTCACCGTCCACCCGGTGTGTGTGCTGGCCAGCGACTGGCTCTGCACCCTGGAGCCCCCCGCCGCCGAAAGGCCGCTCCCAGCCGTTCGCCCTGAGCCTGTCGAAGGGCCACCCTCCACCGTTCGCCCTGAGTCGTTCGAAGGGCCGCTCGTGAAAACGCTCCCCGGGCTCGCCGAAAGCCCACCATTGACCGTTCGCCCTGAGCCTGTCGAAGGGCCCGCCACCTGGGGCCATGGCCACCCGGCCGTGCGGCTGGGCCTGCGGCAGGTGCACGGTCTGCCCGAAGCCGCCGCCCGCCGCATCACCGCCGCCCGCGCGGACGCCCCCTTCACCACCGTGGAAGACCTGGCCCAGCGCGCCGGGCTGGACGCCGGCGACCTCAAGGCCCTGGCAGCCGCCGACGCGCTGGCGGCCCTGGGCGGCCACCGCCGCCAGCAGGTGTGGGATGCCTCGGCCCTGCACCGCGCCCCGGCGCTGCTGCGCGCCGCCCCCACCCACGAAGACTGGCTGGACCTGCCCGAGGCCCCCGAAGGCGAAGCCATCGTGCACGACTACGCCGCCACCGGCCTGACGCTGCGCCGCCACCCGCTGGCGCTGCTGCGCCCGCGCCTGGCCGCACTGCGCCTGCAAACCGCCGCCGCGCTGCAGGCCGCCCCCGACGGCCGCCTGGTGCGGGCCTGCGGCATCGTCACCGTGCGCCAGCAGCCCGGCACCGCCAAAGGCGTGGTCTTTGTCACGCTGGAAGACGAAACCGGCACCGTCAACGTCATCGTCTGGAAAGCCCTGCGCGAGCGTTTCCGCCGCGACCTGCTGCACGCCCGCCTGCTGGCCGTGCACGGCACCTGGCAGCGCGACGAAGCCACCGGCGGCCAGGTCCGTCACCTGATCGCCGGCTACCTGAAAGACCTGACGCCGCTGCTGGGCCGGCTGGCGGACGCGGGCATGGGAAGCCGGGATTTCCGGTGAGGGGCGGGCGCGGGACCGGGTCGTGAGCGGGGTGCCCCCCGGCGCCGTTGCTCAGGTCATCAGCACCGCCGCGGCGATGATCAGCGCACCGAGGGCCAGGTTCACGCTCACCCCGGTGCGTATGCTGCCCAGTGCGGCGGCGCCGGCGGGCCAGTCCTGCGCGGCGGTGGCGCGGGTCAGGCGCTTGAACAGGGCGAAACGGATGTGGCCGAAGATGGCCATCATCACCAGGCCCAGCACGGACATGATCATCCAGTCCAGCGGCATGGCAAAGCTCAGGCCGGCCTGCACCGAGTCTTTGGCCACGCGGCCGATCATCCACAGGCCGGTGACCAGCACCACGCCGATACACACCAGCACCGCCGCAAAAAAGCGCTGCAGCGCCGCGTGCATCAGCGGCACGCGCTGCGGCGGCGGCAACTGCAGCGCCGCCGGACGCAGAAAAAAGTGGGCGAACACCATGCCGCCGATCCAGACCACAATGGCCAGGACATGCAGCAGTTTGAGGCTTGCGTAGAACATCACAACTTCCCGGTCGGTAAGTGGCGCACGCGGCGCCGGGCAACATCGCACAGCGCGCGGTGGGGCGCTGTGCGATGTGCATGATGCATGAGAAGCCAAGCGCCCGCGTCGGTCAAGGCTTTGCGCGCGTACCGCAGCTGTCAGGGCGCCCTCCGCCGGGGCGTACAGACAGATTTTCGGTGAAAAGTGCCGATACCCATCGTAAAATGGTCATATATAGCTATGAATAGCGTAGTATTTCGCATGCTGGCGAATCGCCTGTCCCTGGCGTGTGTACCGTCGCTTTTCCGCTGAATCCTTGCCCGCCATGTTCCAGCCACTGCCTGTTGTCCTGACCGCCGTTTGCCTGTTGGCCGTGTGTGCGCTGCTGGTGGCAGACCGGTTCGACCACCCGCCGGGGCGCGTGGTGGGCAAACTCGCCGCCAGTACCGCGTTTGTCGCGGTCGCCTTGGCCTTGGGCGCATACCGGGGTCTGTACGGACAGCTGATTCTGGGCGCCCTGCTTCTGGGCTGGCTGGGCGACGCCTTTCTGCTGTCGCGCGCCGCCAAGGCTTTTCTCGGCGGGCTCGCCGCATTTTTGCTGTCGCACCTGCTCTTTGCGGGCGCATTCATGACAGCCGGGGTGTCCACGGGCGCCATGGGTGTGGCGGCGGTGCTGGCGGTGCTGTTCGGTGCCGGGGTGCTGCGCTGGTTGCTGCCGCATGTGCCGGGGGAGATGCGGTTGCCAGTGCTCGCCTATGTCGCCGTGATCTTGCTGATGTGCATCGCCGCGGCCGGGCATGCGGCGGCGTCGGGTCGCTGGGCGGTGCTGGCGGGGGCGGTGCTGTTCACCGCATCCGACCTGTCGGTGGCGCGCGACCGCTTTGTGCAGCCGGCGTTTGTCAACCGGCTGTGGGGCTGGCCCACGTATTTTGCGGCGCAGCTGGTTCTGGCCTGGACGGTCGCCACGGCGCCCTCCCTGGGCTGAGCGCCTCGCTCCGCAGCCGTCCCGGGCGGCTGTCATCAATGTTTCATCGGTTTTGCGTACGGTGCAGGGCTGGTTGTCACACCATCGCCCCCCTCACGCTCCCTCACGCTTGCTCACCGATGAAAACCCTGCACCGTCCTTTCCCGTCCCTTTTTTCGGCCCTGATGGCCGGCCTGGTTCTTTCCCTGGGTACGCTTGCCGCCTGCGGCGGCGGCGATGACCCGTTGCCGCAAGAGCCGACCCCGGTGTCGTTGACGCTCAAGAAACTGGGCGGCTACGAGACCGGAACCCTGGCGGCCGCCGAAATCAGTGCCTATGATGAACTTAGCCGTCGCCTGTTTGTCGTCAACGGCGCCCTGGGCACCGTGGACGTGCTGGACCTGAGCAAACCCGAGGCCCCGGCCAAGCTGGGCACCATCACCGTGAGCGACATCGGCGGCGCCGTCAACAGTGTGGCCACCCACGACGGACTGGTGGCGCTGGCGGTGGAAGCCAACCCCAAGACCAGCCCTGGCAAGGTGGCGTTCTATGACGCCCGCACCTTGACCCGCCTTGCGGTGGTGCCCGTCGGCGCCTTGCCGGACATGCTTGTTTTCACCCCCGACGGCAAACAGGTGCTGACGGCCAACGAAGGTGAGCCCAACAGTTACGGCGCAGCCGATTCGGTGGACCCCGAGGGCTCTGTCAGTATCGTCACCGTCAACCGCAGCGGCGCCGGTGTCTCGCCGACCGTCGCAACAGCCGATTTCCGCGCCTTCAACAGTCAGGCCGACGCGCTGCGCACCGCCGGCGTGCGCATCTATGGCCCGGGCGCGACCGTGGCGCAGGACCTGGAGCCCGAGTACATCACCGTCTCTGCCGACGGCAAGATTGCCTGGGTGACGCTGCAGGAAAACAACGCGATCGCCACGGTGGACATCGCGGCGGCCAAAGTCACGGCGATTCATCCGCTCGGCCTCAAGGACCACAATGTTGCCGGCGCCGGCCTGGACCCGAGCGACGAAGACGGCGGAACCAACACCAACAGCGGCACCCCGACGATCAAGATCGGGCCCTGGCCAGTCCGGGGCATGTACATGCCCGACGCCATTGCCAGCTACCAGGTTGGCGGCAAGCAGTACCTGCTGACCGCCAACGAAGGCGACGCCCGTACCGACTGGCCCGGTTTCAACGAAGAAGTGCGTGTGCGCGCCCACTGCGACAAAGGGCTTGACCCTGCGGTGTTCCCCGGCGCGACCGGTACGGCCGCCGACCCGCTGCTGTTCGATTCCAATCTGGGCCGCCTGCGGATCACCGCCAACCCCAATGGCGGCGACAGCGGCAAGAATGCCGCAGGCCAATGCACCAGGTTGTGGGCCTATGGCGCGCGCTCCTTCACGATCTGGGAAGCTGGCGCGAATGGGTTGACCCGCGTGTTCGATTCGGGCGACGACATCGAGAAACGCACCCAGGCACTGGGTACGGTCGCCAACTTCAACGCCGGCCATGACAACAACACGCTGGACAGCCGCAGCCCCAACAAAGGACCGGAACCCGAAGCGATCACGGTTGCCACGTTCGGCAAGAAGACCTATGCCTTCATTGGCCTGGAGCGCATCGGCGGCGTGATGGTCTACGACGTGACTGACCCGGCGCGGGCCAGCTTCACCACCTACCTGAACACCCGCAGTGGCGTCACCGGGGACCGCGGCCCCGAGGGTCTGAGCTTTGTCCCTGCCAGCCGCTCGCCCAACGGCAAACCGCTGCTGATCGTGGCCAACGAAATCAGCGGCAGCACGGCGGTGATGCAGATCGATCTGGGCTACTGAAACCCCAGTGCGGCCTGGCGTCAGGGCGGGCGACAAAGGCGGGCGGCGCGCCCGGTGAAAGCTCCACCCCTCGTGGCATGACGCCGGTGGCGTCATAGTGCAGCTCGTTCGGGTGCCGGCGTCAGCGCTTTTCCCTCTCCTCGCCTGCTCCGGCCTGTCGTGCGCGTGGGTTTCGCTGTTCATCCGGTAAATGCGCGCGATTTGACCTGATCGATACCTGGCGCGGTGGATCGGGGAGTACGATGGGCGGAGCACATCCACAGGAAAGAGGGGTATCCGTCATGAGAAGCCGTCTTGCAGTTTTTTTGGTGATCTGGGTGATGACACTTGGCCTGGCCCAGGCCCAGTCACCGAAGGTGGCCTTTGACAACAACCTGACGCCCAATCAGGTTGTCAAGGGTGTGGTCCGGTTGTTTGGTTTCGCGCGGACGACCAATTCCCAAGGGTATGTGGAAGTTGCGGTGGATGGGCAACGGATCGGCCGTCCGGCGTACCCGCTCTTTCGCACGGATGTTCCCAATTCCGGTTGGGGCATGGAACTCGACACCGAGGCATTCGCGAACGGTAACCGTCTGATTGAAGCGTTCGGGTATGAAAAGTCCGGTCAACTGGTCGAGTCGGCGAGGCTCACGTTGAACTTCCGCAACACGCCGCTGCGGGGCGTCATCGAGAGCCCGGGCTGGCGCGATCCGGCCAGTGGCGAAATCGGTATCGCGGGCTGGGCGCTGGCCGAAGGCGGATTGAAGTCCATGGAAATCCAGATCAATGGGCAACGCGTGGCCGATGCCCAACTGGGGCTCCCCCGATCAGATGTTCAGGCCGTGTTTCCGGAGTACGGTAACGCGACGAGCGGATTTCGCGCCGTGGTGAACCTTGCGCGTCTGGATTTGCCGCGCGGGTTTCACCGTGTCGATGCCGTCGGCATCACCTCGGCCGGGGATCGAAAGCGGATGGCAACTTCAGAGATATTCCATACAGCCGGCCGGGTCGGCCGCAGTTATGTCGACTTTCCCACGATCAACGGCAGTGCTGAACCGGCCCCGTCGGGATTGCGGGTCGCCGGATGGAGCGAAGGGGTGTCTCCAGCGCGTTATGTCGACGTTTGGCTGAATGATCGTCCGCTCGGACGCGTGGACGGCATGTTCGACAATCGTCCCGATGTTCCGCCGGTTTTTCCTGCCGTGACCAATGTCCGGGGCTTCGATACCACTCTGGACGTCCGCACGCTGGTGTCCGGGCCGAACCGAATCCGCATGGTCGCGACTGATTTCAGTGGCATCCGGACCAATCTGGACACTTTTACGGGGCCGGTGCAATTCACGGCATTGAAAGTACCGAAATTGTTCGGAGCCCATCTGCGTCCTGCCAACGACTATGGCGGTTCCATCCAGATCTATCGGAACGAGATGTTTGCACCGGACATCGTGATGTATTTTCAGCCGTGGCGCACGTCATCCGGGGCCTGCTCGCCGCTGAACGAATACCCCTATCTCCCACAGCGGGTCACTGAGGCCGGTGCCATCCCGATGATTACCTGGGAGCCGCTGCAGGAAGGCGCGTCGAGTCAGGCCAATTTCAAGCTGGCCAGCATTCTTGCCGGTGCCCACGACGAGTGTGTTCGCGCCTATGCCCGCCAGGTCAAGGAGTTCGGTCAACCCGTGATGATCCGCTTCGCCCATGAATTCAATGGCAATTCCAACCATTGGACCGGCGACTCCAACGGACGCGATCCGGCCCTGTATGTTGCGGTCTGGCGGAAAGTCGTCGACATGTTCAATGCCGAAGGAGCGACCAACGCGTTGTGGGTGTGGTCGCCGGATCATGCGTCGCCACCGGAGGTGCCGCAACCGGCCAGCGATCTGCGCAACTACTATCCTGGCGATGCCTATGTCGATTACATCGGTGTATCGGGCTATAACTGGGGTAACGATCCGCTGCGCGGCGGTGGCTGGGTAACACCGCAGCAGGTGTTTCGTACGTTCCTGGACCTCGTCAAGCGAGACTTTCCCGGCAAAGGTGTACTCATCACGGAGGTCGGCAGCGTCAAAGGATATGGTGATTTCAGCCGCGCCCAGTGGTACCAGGAGTTCTTTGACTACATCAACACGCGAACTGAAGTCAAAGGCGTGATCTGGTTCAACGACTACGCGTTCGCCAATACCTCGATGCCGGACTTTCGGGTGACCAACACCCCCGGGTTTCCGGCGGTCAATGCGGCCGAATCCGCGGCTTTCCGCGCAGCGGCGCAGGGCTTTCGCGGCACGAAAAACTGAACGGATGACCTGGGGCCAAGGACGGGCCGCGCGTGTTCTTGTTCCCGCTCCGCCGCTCCGCCGCTCGGCAGCGGCGACTGCAGGCCGGAGTCTGACCTTGATCCCCGCCGTGCTGTCGTCGGGCCGCGCACTCCGCGCTGCCCGCGCGGATACTGCGGCAAGCGCCCTTAGCAGTCGATTGCGCTGTACAGCCCCAGTGCTGCGCCCAAGCCGCCGGTTCCGGCCAAGCCCAGCCGATAGCGGTGAGGCTCCGTGTGGGGCGGCTGGGCCAGGGCACTGCCCGGTGCATACAGGGCATCCAGCAGGGCGTCGGGGGCAGAGAACCGGGCGGCAGTATGTCGCTCCTGTTGCTGGCGGGCCAGCTTGAACCACCATCGGCCATTGAGCACCTGATCCGCCAGGTAGGCGGGCCAGGTGCGGCGTTGTTGCGCAGCCAGCAGGGTGCCGTCGTTCCACCAGGTCGCGGCCGTTGTCGCCTCCGGTGCCGGCTGCGCCAATATCAGCAGGTTGTCGCTGTTGGCGGGGTTCTGCGCAACGATCTTCCAGCCTGCCGTTTGCAGGGCCTGGCGCAGGCTGTGAGCTGTGAAATATAAGGTGTGAGCCCGAAAGAACATGTACGAGGGCGCACAAAATCGGTTGGCGTTGGGAACTTCGATCAGCAGGTAGCCGTCGTGTGATACTTTGCGCCGTATCAATTGCAAGGTTTTCAGCGGGTCAACCAGATGTTCGAACACATGGAACATCGTAACCAGACCAAACTGTCCGTCGGCGGCCTGCGGCAGGCGGTCGTGCAAAGAACCGTTTTCCACCGACAATCCCAGGCTTTCGCGAGCGTGGGCGGCGTACCCGGCATGCGGCTCTATGCCGGTCGCGTTGAAACCCCGTTGGCGCATGAGGAAGACGAATTCGCCGCTTGAGGCGCCAATATCCAGAGTGCAAGCCGCCGGCGGCAACGGCTCCCCCAGCTTCTCCGTCGCTTCCTGCAGCCATTGCCAACGATCCAGGGCGTTGCGCCCGGCGCGCAGCACATGCCGCAGCGCCGGGCGGACGGCCTGCTTGTAGTCCTGACGGTAATGGTGGGTGTACCAGGCATGCAGTTGCGCAGGTGTGGGCAACGGGTCGATGCGGCCGGTGCCACAAGTGCAGCATTGGACGGTTCGCAACGCTTGGCCGGTTTTGCCGTCGCGCTCGGCGACGACCATGGCATGGCGATCTCCGCAGATCGGGCAAGATGTCTGGCAGGTGGTTATGGCGGCGGACATGTCGGTAGCTCAGTACGTCGTGATTCCACAGCACTATGTACCCGTTGCACGCCCGCCGCCCGCGCGTTGCGGCAAGTCCCTGGATTGCGCGGGAATTCGAGAACCCCCGTGCAGCGCGCGGGGCGAGTGCCTTTATTTCAACCCGGCCAGATCCCGCAGGACCGCAACCTTGTCGGTCTGTTCCCAGGTGAATTCCGGCTCTTCGCGGCCGAAGTGGCCGTAGGCTGCGGTTTTCTCGTAGATCGGGCGCAGCAGGTCCAGCATCTGGATGATGCCTTTTGGACGCAAGTCGAACACCTCGCGCACGATCTCGGCGATGCGCTCGTCCGGAATCACGCCGGTGCCTTCGGTGTAGACCGTCACGTTCATCGGATGCGCCACACCGATGGCGTAGGCCACCTGGATCTGGCACTGGCGCGCCAGGCCGGCGGCGACGATGTTCTTGGCCACGTAGCGGCCGGCGTAGGCGGCCGAGCGGTCCACCTTGGTCGGGTCCTTGCCGCTGAAAGCGCCACCGCCGTGCGGGCAGGCACCGCCGTAGGTGTCGACGATGATCTTGCGGCCCGTGAGACCGCAATCCCCCTGCGGCCCGCCGATGACGAAGCGGCCCGTGGGGTTGACCAGGTACTTGGTGTCCTGCAGCCACTCCTTGGGCAGCACCGGCTTGATGATTTCCTCGATGACCGCTTCGATGAAGCTGTCCTTCATCTTCGTCTGGGTTTCGCTCTGGTCGGGGCTGTGCTGGCTGGACAGCACCACGGTGTCGATGCTGTGGGGCTTGCCGTCCACATAGCGCATCGTCACCTGGCTCTTGGCGTCCGGGCGCAGGAAGGGCAGGCGGCCGTCCTTGCGCAGCTGGCTCTGGCGCTCGACCAGGCGGTGCGCGTAGTAGATCGGCGCGGGCATCAGCTCGGGGGTTTCGTCGCAGGCATAGCCGAACATCAGGCCCTGGTCGCCGGCGCCGGTGTTCAGGTGGTCGTCGGACGCATGGTCCACGCCCTGGGCGATGTCGTTGGACTGCTTGTCGTAGCAGACCATCACCGCGCAGCCCTTGTAGTCGATGCCGTA
>JAEUOU010000007.1 GCA_016790575.1 Burkholderiaceae bacterium
CCATCGTCAAAGGGTCGCTGTTTGTTCTCAAGCTCATAGTGATTGATCTCCTGTTTGCTGATGCATCCGAATCGCCCGGCATCCGCGGCTAGGCCACGGCCCGCTGACTGGCCCCCAAACGCCGTTCCAAGCGCTTTTCACGGTCTTTTTGCCGCATACCCAGCGTCAAATGGTCACTTTTCGCTATTGTTTTCATACTCGGCACCACTCCAACCCGGCCCTGCCCGGTTTCAGATGACGTTCTTTTCCACAATGGGTTCATTGCGGGCGATCCGTTCCAGTGCGAGGGCCGCCACTTCGGGGGCGGGTTGTCCGGCCACCAGGCGGGCCAAGGCATGCCCGATGGCGGGCGCGTGCTGCATGCCGTGGCCGGAAAAGCCGGCCGCGACCCACAGGTGTTCGTGTCCGGGCAGGGGGCCGACCAGGCCATTGTGGTCGAAGGTGTTCATCTCGTAGTAGCCCGCCCAGGCGCTGCGCAGCCGCAGCGCCTCGAACGCGGGCACACGGGCGGCCAGCGCGGGCCAGGCCACGTCGTCGAACAGGCCGTGGTCGATGGCGTGCAGGGGGGCGTCGTCGGGGTCGGCGGGCTGGCCCGGCCGGGTGCGCGGCGGCAGGCCACACAGAAAGCGCTGGCCGCCCCCGGGCTGCGGCTGGCCTTCGGGGCGGAACCACAGGCCGCTGGGGTCGATGACCAGCGGGCAGCCGTCCAGCCACGCCGGGGCGTCGAAGACAAACACATCGCGCTTTTTGGCCGACACCGGCAGTGGCACCCCCAGCGTGTGGGTCAGCCGGCTGATGTGGGCGCCGGTGGCCAGCACCACCTGCGGCGCGTGGTAACGCGCGCCGGATCGGCCCTGCAGGTGCCAGGCCGGGCCGGGCAGCGGCTGGAGGGCGGCAATTTCGTCGTGCACAAACCGCACGCCCAGCGCAGCGGCCTTGCGGCGCAAGGCCTGGTGCAGCGCGGGCCCGTCGAACCAGCCCTCGCCGTGTGCACCCCAGGTGGCGGCCGCGATGCCTTCGGTGGACAGCCACGGGAACTGCGCCGCCAGCGCGGCCGGCGCCAGCCAGCGGATGTCGGCGCCCTGGGCGCACTGGACGCGGTGCTGGTCCTGCAGAGCGGTCAGGCCGTTTGCGGAGGCGAGGTAGAGGTAGCCGCGCTCGACGAGGGAGATCGGCGGGGCGTCGCCGCCCACGGCCAGGAGCTCCGGCGCGCGCTGCAGGAAGTCAAAGCTCCAGCGCGACAGGGCCATGTTCACTGGTGTGCTGAACTGCTGGCGGATCGAGCTGGCCGACAGCGCGCTGGATGCCTGGGTGTAGGTGGGGTCGCGCTCGACCACGGTGGCGGCGATGCCGTGCCCGACGGCCAGGAAATACGCGGTGGCGCAGCCCATGACCCCGCCGCCGACGATCAGCACCGGCGCGGTGACGGTGCCGGCGGGCGGCGAAGCGGTTTGTACACTGTCACGCATGGTGCACGTCTTTTCTGCTGATGCGGTGCATGCCGCCCTCCCCTGGGATGCCTGTGCTGCCGCCCTGGAGGCAGCCTTTGTTGCCGGCGCCTGTGTGCCGGTGCGGCACGCCCATGCGCTGTCGGATCAGGACACATTGTTGCTGATGCCGGCGTGGGACAACGAGCTGATCCTGACCAAACTGGTGACGGTGATGCCCGGCGCCGCGCACACGGTGCAGGCCACCGTGGTGGCCCTGGACCGCGCCACCGGAGCGGTGCGCGCCGTGATGGATGGCGAGGCGCTGACGCTGCGCCGCACGGCGGCCACCTCGGCGCTGGCCGCCCGGGCGCTGTGTGCGCCCGCAACCAAGACCTTGCTGATGGTGGGCACCGGGCGGCTGGCCGAGTGGCTGGTGCGCGCACATGTGGCGCTGGTGCCGGGGATTGCGCGCGTGCTGGTCTGGGGGCGGCGACTCGAGCGTGCGCGCGCCCTGGCCGGCCGCCTGGCGGCGCTTCACCCCGGACCGTCCATCGAATTCGACAGCGTGGCCTCGCTGGAGGCCGCCAGCCGGCAGGCGAATCTGATTTCCTGCGCCACGACGTCGACCGAACCGCTGGTGCGGGGCGACTGGCTGGCCGAAGGCACGCACCTGGATCTGGTGGGCGGCTTCAAACCCGGCATGCGGGAGGTGGACGATGCTGCGGTGGCGCGCGCGCGGGTGGTGGTGGACACCTATGCGGGCGCGCTCAGCGAAGCCGGTGATCTGGTGCAGCCGATGCAGCGGGGGGTGATCGACCGCAGCCATGTGCGGGCTGAACTGGCCGAGGTGGTGCGGCGGGAGAGGCTTGTGCGCCAGTCGGCGGCGGACGTGACGCTGTTCAAATCGGTGGGGACGGCGCTGGAGGATCTGGCCGCCGCACGGTGTGTGCTGGATGCGATGGGCGGCGCAGCCGGCAGCGCAGGCGGTAGCGCTATTGCAGCGGGGTCTTGAGCGCGTCGGGGATGGGCAGGGGCAGCACCTCGATGCCCTCTTCGGCGAGTTCGGCGGCCTGTTCGGCACTGGCCTGGCCCCGAATGGCGCGGTCCGGTGCGTCGCCGTGGTGGATGCGGCGGGCCTCTTCGGCAAAGCGGGGGCCGACGTCTTCGGTCTGTTCGAGCACGCGGCGCACCATTTGCATCCAGGCAGCCTGCAAGCCTTCGCGCGTGGGCTCGCCGCCGGGGCCGGGGTGCATGAGGGTCGGACCGTCCGGTCCGGCGGGCGGGTGATCCGGACGGCGACGGTCGGGCGGGGGTGCATCGGAGCGGCCGGCGCCCAGGTTCAGGCGTGGGGCGGAGGGGCGACGCTCAACATGCAACTCGCCACAGACCGGGCAGGTCAGGAGCTGGCGGCTGATCTGGGCGTGGAAGTCCTCTTCGGAGGCGAACCAGCCTTCGAAGAGGTGCCCGTTGGCGCATTCCAGATTCAGTACCTTCATGGTGCGGTGATTATCCGCCCTGCCGTGTGGCGCCGGGCGATCGGTGGTGTCAGGCCGGGGGGTGCGGCTCATCGGCAAGCGTGGCGACCGGCGCGGCCTGCCAATCGGGGTGCCACTCGCCGCGGTGCAGCCGGTGCAGCCACAGCAAGGCCGCGACACTTTTTCCGTCGGTCAGCTGGCCGCTGGCCAGGGCGGCGTCCAGTTCGGCCAGGCTGGCCGTACCGACGTCCAGGAATTCGCCGGGGTCCAGCCGGGCGGGGCCGGCGGTAAGGTGGCGGGCAAACCAGATTTCGATGATTTCGTCGGAGTAACCGACACACGGGTGAATCAGCCCGGCGCGGGCCCACTGGCGGGCCTGGTAACCGGTTTCTTCGGCCAGTTCGCGGACCGCACAGGCCCACGGGGGCTCGCGGGGGTCAATCTTGCCGGCGGGCAGTTCCAGCATGACCTGGCGGACCGGGTAGCGGTACTGGCGCTCGACCACCACGCGCGCTCCGGCGCCGGTGTCGGGATCGTCCAGCAGGCCGACAACCAGCACCGCGCCGGGATGGCGCACGTATTCGCGGGTGGCCTCGCCGCCGTCGGGCAGGCGCACGGTATCGCGGCAGACATGCAGCAGGCGACCGTGGAAGACGGTCTCGCCATGCAGCGGGGATTCGGTCAGGTGGGGGTCTGCCGCTTCGGGGCGGGCAGCGCCGGGTTCGTCGTTGCGGGTCATGCGGGGCCGCGGGGGCTCAGCGGCGGGGGTGACGCATCAGGTAGCGGTACACAAACCCGGGAAAGGCCAGCGTGAGGAACAGCGCGCCGGTGACGGCATAGAACTCCCAGCGCTGGGGCGCGTTCTGACCGATCTGCCGTTCAAGCAGCATGCCGACCAACCCGACCACGGCGTACAGGACCACCAACTCGATCAGGTGGTGCAGCACGGTTTTACCCTGGGGCATGGCGCGCACGCCGAGAAAGCGGCGGGTCACGAACGGGAGATTGGCCGCCAGGGCAGCCAGCACGATGACCGAAAAGACCGCAAGGCTGGTGTTCATGCTGTGCAGTGAGTTGCCGGCGAAGAAGGACGCTGACGACGATCGGCGGGCGCCGGTCAGGTCTGCAGCATCTTGACGATGGCCTGGGCGCACAGCGCCATCAGGCCGCCGGGCAGGATGCCAAGGACAAGAATCAATGCGCCGTTGAGCGACAGCACGGCCCGGACGTCCAGGCCAGCTGAGACGGTGGTGGCCGTGACCGGATCGTCAAAGTACATGACCTTGACCACGCGCAGGTAGTAGAAAGCGCCGATCAGCGACATCATGACGGCGAACACGGCCAGAGCGATATAGGTGGCCTGGCCCGACGCCACCAGGGCCTGCAGGACGGACAGTTTGGCGTGGAACCCGACCAGTGGCGGAATGCCGGCGAGCGAGAACAGGCAGACGGCCATGACGCCGGCATACAAAGGGCTGCGCTGGTTGAGCCCGGCCAGATCGCTGATTTCTTCGCTTTCGAAGCCGTCACGGGCCAGCAGCAGGATGATGCCGAACGATGCCAGGGTGGTCAGCACGTAGCTGACGGTGTAGAACATGGCGGAACTGTAGGCATTGGCAGCGGAGAGCGTGTTGCCGTTGACCACACCGGACAGCAGGCCCAGCAGGACAAAACCCATCTGTGCGATGGTCGAGTACGCCAGCATGCGTTTGAGGTTGGTCTGGGCGATCGCCGCGAGGTTGCCGATCAGGAGCGATGCGATTGCCAGGATGCCGAGCATCTGCTGCCAGTCGAACGCCAGGGGCAACATGCCTTCGACCAGCAAGCGGATGGCAATGGCGAACGCGGCGAGTTTGGGCGCGCCACCGATCATGAGCGTGACGGCGGTCGGTGCGCCGTGATAGACGTCCGGTATCCACATGTGGAACGGCACCACGCCCAGCTTGAACGCCAGCCCGGCGACCACAAAGACCAGACCGAACACCAGCACCTGGTGCTTGATCTGGCCGGTGCTGATGGCCTTGAACACTTCGCCGATTTCCAGCGAGCCGGTCGCACCGTAGATCATGGACATGCCGTACAGCAGGAAGCCCGAGGCCAGAGCACCGAGCACAAAGTACTTCATGGCCGCTTCGGTGGCGACCGCATTGTCGCGGCGCAGCGCCACCAGCGCGTAGCTTGACAGCGTGAGCAGTTCCAGGCCCAGGTAGATCACCAGGAAATGGTTGCCCGAGATCATGATGAAGATGCCCAGCAGCGAGAACAGACCCAGGGTGAAGAGTTCACCGCCGCGCAGCATGTCGCGATCGGCCGCATACGGGCGGGCGTAGACCAGCGTGGCGGCCATGGCCAATGCAGCGAAACATTTGAGCCAGTTGGCCATGGGGTCGCTGACGACCAGGTTGCCAAAGCCATACAGGGTCTGGTTGCCGCTGGCATAGACGGCCTGAATGGCCGCCACACTCAGCAGCGTTGCCATGGTCAGGAGGTAGGTGGGGCCGCGCCGCGGGCTGCGCACAAACAGGTCGATGAGCGCGATGGCACAGGCCATCACCAGAAGAATGATCTCCGGGTAGACGGTGATCAGGCTGATTTTGTCCATGATGTCGCTTGCTTCAGTTCAGTTTGGTCGCGGCCACGTGCTTGAGCAGGTCGAGCACCGAGGCGTCCATCACGTCGGTAAAGGGTTTCGGGTAGACGCCCATGTACAGGGTGGCGGCTCCCAACAACGCCAGCACAAGGAATTCGCGCCCGTTGATGTCGGTGAGGCCGCGAACGTCATCATTGGTCACGGGACCGAGATACACCCGCTTGAACATCCACAGCGTATAGGCCGCGCCAAAGATCAAGGCAGTGGCCGCAAGGAAACCGACCCAGAAGTTCGCCTTGACGGCGCCGAGAATGACCATCCACTCGCCCACGAATCCGGCGGTTCCCGGCAATCCGCAGTTGGCCATGGCAAACAGCAGCGCAAACGCGGCAAATCGGGGCATGGTGTTGACCACGCCGCCGTAACTGGCGATCTCGCGGGAGTGGACCCGGTCATAGAGCACGCCGATGCACAGGAACATGGCACCGGAGACAAAGCCGTGCGCGATCATCTGCACCAGACCGCCGGAGACACCGAGCGGGTTGAAGATGAAAAAACCCAATGTGACGAAACCCATATGCGCCACCGAAGAGTAGGCGACGAGTTTTTTCATGTCCTGCTGGACCATGGCAACCAGGCCGACATAGACCACCGCAATGAGCGACAGGGCAATCATCAGCCAGGCGAATTCGCGGGCGGCATCGGGTGCGATGGGCATGGAAAAACGCAGGAAACCGTAGGCCCCGAGTTTGAGCATGATGGCGGCCAGCACGGCTGAGCCGCCGGTCGGCGCTTCCACGTGCACATCGGGAAGCCAGGTGTGCACCGGCCACATGGGCACCTTGACGGCGAACGCGGCAAAGAACGCAAAGAAGATCAGCGTCTGGGCCGTGCTGGACAGTGGCAGCTTGTGCCAGGTCAGGATGTCGAAGCTGCCGCCGGACTTGGTGTAGAGGAAGATCAGCGCAACCAGCGTGAGCAGCGAGCCCAGCAAGGTGTACAGGAAGAACTTGAATGCCGCGTAAATCTTGTTCGGACCGCCCCAGATGCCGATGATCAGGTACATCGGTATCAGTGTTGCTTCAAAGAACACGTAGAACAGAATCGCGTCGAGCGAGGCGAAGACCCCGATCATCAGGCCGCTCAGGATCAGGAATGCCGCCATGTACTGGTTGACCCGGGTGGTGATGACCTCCCAGCCAGCGATGACAACGACCAGGTTGATGAACGCGGTCAGCGGAATGAACCAGAACGAAATCCCGTCCACACCCAGGTGGTAATGCACATTGAAGCGTTCGATCCAGGAGACTTTTTCCACGAACTGCATCGCGGAGGTTCCGATCTGGAAACCGGTGTACAGCGGTATCGTCACCAACAGTCCGGCTATGGCACCGATCAACGCGATCCAGCGGACCGCGCGCGCCTGATCATCCCGTCCCAGGGCCAGCAGCACCACGCCAAAGGCGATGGGCGTCCAGATGGCAAGGCTCAACAATCCCATTTTTCTTCTTACTCCTA
This sequence comes from Burkholderiaceae bacterium, assembly GCA_016790575.1. Lineage (GTDB taxonomy): Bacteria > Pseudomonadota > Gammaproteobacteria > Burkholderiales > Burkholderiaceae_C > JAEUOU01. Next base: position 7,014 of record JAEUOU010000007.1, read on the forward strand.
CTTGTTGAGCCAGACAAAGTACGTCATGAGGACAAAAATGCCCAGAATCATGACCAGCGCGTACTGGTACAGGTATCCCGACTGCAACCAGCGCACGACGCCGGAAACCCAGCCCACGACGCGCCACGAACCGTTGACCACCAGACCGTCGATCAGGGCACGGTCACCACCCTTCCACAAACCCGTTCCCAGCATGCGTGCGCCCCGGGCGAGAATGTTCTCGTTGAACCAGTCCAGGTAGTACTTGTTTTCCAGCACGCGATAGAGGGGTTCGACGGCTGACTTGATGCGGGCCGGCAGTGCCGGGTTGACCATGTAGAAGTAGTACGCCGTGGCCACGCCCCCGGCAGCCAGCCAGAATGGCAAGGTGACAAAGCCGTGAAGCGCCAGGGCGAAGGCTCCGTGGAAGTCGCGCCGCAGCGTTTCCATTGCGGTATGGATTTCGTGATTGACGTAGATGGCGTCTTTGAGGAACTCACCGAACAGCAGGGGCTGGATGGTGAAATATCCGATCAGCACCGACGGAATGGCCAGCAGGATGAGGGGTAGCGTCACCACCCAGGGCGACTCATGGGGGCTGTGGTCGTGGGCCCCATGGTGGTCATCGGCATGGTGGTCGTCATGGTGTGCGTCTGGATTCTGGTCGTACCGCTCCTTGCCGTGGAACACCAGGAAATACATCCGGAACGAGTAGAACGCTGTGACGAAAACACCGACGACGACGGCAAAGTAGGCCACGCCGGCTGCCGGCAACTGGCTGGCATGCAGGGCCATGATGATCTCGTCTTTCGAGTAGAAGCCCGAGAAGAACGGGGTCCCGATCAGGGCCAGCGAACCGAGCAAGGAGGTCATCCAGGTGATCGGCATGTACTTGCGCACCCCGCCCATCCAGCGGATATCCTGGTTGTGGTGCATGCCCATGATGACCGAGCCGGCACCCAGGAACAGCAGCGCCTTGAAGAACGCATGCGTCATGAGGTGGAAAACGGCAACCGAGTAGGCCGAGGCACCAAGCGCCACCGTCATGTAGCCGAGCTGGGACAGCGTGGAATAGGCGACCACCCGCTTGATGTCGTTCTGGATGATGCCCAGGAAGCCCATGAACAGCGCCGTGATCGCCCCGACGATGAGGATCAGGTTCAGTGCGGTGTCGCTCAACTCAAAGTACGGCGACATCCGGGCGACCATGAAAATGCCGGCAGTCACCATCGTGGCGGCATGGATCAGCGCCGAAATGGGCGTGGGGCCTTCCATCGAGTCAGGCAGCCAGACATGCAGCGGGAACTGCGCCGACTTGCCCATCGCGCCGATAAAGAGGCAGATACAGATCACGGTCACGAGCGACCAGTCGGTCCCTGGGAAACCCAGTTTTCCGATTTCCGCAGCCTTGGCGAAGGCTTCGCCGTAGTTCAGCGTGCCGGTATAGGCGGCTATGAGGCCAATGCCCAGAATGAAGCCAAAGTCACCGACCCGGTTGACCAGAAAGGCCTTCATGTTGGCAAAAATGGCCGTGGGTTTGTTGAACCAGAATCCGATCAGGAGGTAGGACACCAGGCCTACCGCTTCCCAGCCAAAAAACAGCTGCAAAAGGTTGTTGCTCATGACCAGCATGAGCATGGAGAAGGTGAACAGCGAGATGTAGGCAAAGAAGCGGTTGTAGCCTTCGTCTTCTTGCATGTAGCCGATGGTGTAGAGGTGGACCATCAGCGAAACAAAGGTCACCACCACCATCATCATGGCCGTCAGGCCGTCGACAAGAAAGCCGATCTCCATCTTGAGGCCGCCCACCACCATCCATTCGTAGATGGTCTGGTTGAAACGGGCTCCGTGCATGACGTCCCACAGCGTCATCGCGGAAAGAACAAAGGCCACGAACACGCCAAGAATGGTGGCGGTATGGGACGCCCGGCGGCCAATGAGATTGCCGGCAAACGCGGTACCCAGCAATCCGGCGACGGCCGAACCGACGAGCGGCGCCAGGGGAACCGCCAACAACGTGGCGGCCGAGAGGGTTTGACTCATGTTCTGTTAACCCTTGAGCGTGTTGAGTTCATCCACGTTGATGCTGGACTTGTTACGGAACAACAAGACCAGGATCGCCAGGCCGATGGCCGATTCGGCCGCCGCCACCGTAAGAATGAAGAAAACGAAAACCTGTCCGTGCATGTCGCCCAGGTAATGGGAGAACGCCACGAAGTTCATGTTGACGGCCAGAAGCATCAATTCGATCGCCATCAGCAGAACAATCAGGTTCTTGCGGTTGAGGAAGATGCCAATCACCGCCAGGGCGAAGAGGATCGCCCCCAGCGTCAGAAAGTGTCCGAGTGTCAGCGTCATTCTTTTGACTCCGTCTTGGGTGCCGCAACGGTCGCAGGCACCTTGACCATTTCGAGCCGGTCGGATGCGCGGGTCCGGACCTGGATGCCGGGGTCGATGGCCTTGGAGTCTTTGCGCGAACGCAAAGTCAGTGCAATGGCAGCGATCATCGCCACGAGCAAAATGGAAGCGGCGATCTGGACCGGATAGAGATATTCGGTATAGAGCAGTACCCCAAGCGCCTTGCTGTTGCCCATAGGCACGCCTGCTGGTGACAGGTTCACCACGGTGGGAATACGTGCCTGGTCAAAACCGGTCAGGAGCACTGCGGCCATCTCAAGCGCGACCAATGCGCCCAGTCCCCCCGCCAGCGGGAAATGTTTCCAGAAACCCTTGCGCATGCTGTCAACGTTGATATCGAGCATCATCACGACAAACAGGAACAACACCATGACCGCGCCCAGGTAGACAAGGACCAGCGTAATGGCGAGAAACTCCGCCTTGAGCAACAGCCATACGGCAGACGCCTGCGAAAAAGCGAGCATCAGGTACAGCACGGCATGTACCGGATTGCGGGCTGTAATGACCCGGAAGGCGGCAAACAGCAGCACCACCGAGAACAGGTAAAAGAAGCCGGTCTTCACGTCCATGAATGAAGTCTCTTTATAGGCATTGGTTCAGTCGGCTGGGGCATCAGCGGTACGGCGCATCGGCTGCCTTCGCCGCGGCGATTTCTGATTCGTAGCGGTCGCCAACGGCCAACAGCATGTCTTTGGTGAAGTACAGGTCGCCCCGCTTTTCGCCGTGATATTCGAAAATATGGGTTTCGACGATCGAATCGACCGGACAGCTTTCCTCACAGAAACCGCAGAAGATGCACTTGGTCAGATCGATGTCATACCGGGTGGTGCGGCGAGTGCCATCGTCGCGAACATCGGATTCGATGGTGATAGCCATCGCGGGGCAGACGGCCTCGCACAGTTTGCAGGCGATGCAACGCTCTTCGCCGTTTTCATAGCGGCGCAGGGCGTGCAATCCGCGGAATCGGGGTGAAAGAGGGGTCTTCTCCTCCGGGAACTGGACCGTCACCTTGCGGCGGAAAGCGTAACGCCCGGTGAGCGCCATGCCTTTAAAGAGTTCCACCAGGAGGAAACTCTTGAAGAAATCACCGAACGAGAATGGGGCAGCTACAACAGTCGACATAGGATTTACCCGTTCAATGCCAGATGTTCCAAGGGGTATGCATCCAGGCCCCCACGATCAGCAGCCAGATCAGTGTGACTGGAATGAAGATTTTCCAGCCCAGGCGCATGATCTGGTCGTACCGGAAGCGGGGGAAGGTCGCCCGAATCCAGATGAACATGGAAACCACCACAAAGGTCTTCAAACCCAGCCAGATCCATCCTGGAATCCAGTTGAACAGAGCGCTGTCAATTGGCGGCAGCCACCCGCCCAGGAACATCAGGACCGCCAGGATGGAAACCAGCCACATGCTGGCGTATTCGGCCAGGAAGAAGATGGCAAATCCCATACCGGAATACTCGACCATATGCCCGGCGACGATTTCCGCCTCGCCTTCGACGACGTCGAAAGGATGCCGATTGGTCTCAGCGACACCCGAAATCAGGTACACCAGAAAAATGGGCAACAGTGGCAGCCAGTTCCAGGAAAGGAAGTTCAGTCCTTGTTCGGCAGCCATCCCCCGCCCTTGCGACGCCACAATTTCCGAAAGGTTCATGCTGCCGGAGACCATCAGCACCACCAGGAAACAGAAACCCATCGCGATTTCGTAGCTGACCATTTGCGCCGATGCGCGCAAGGCGCCAAGGAAAGCGTACTTGGAGTTGGAGGCCCAGCCGGCAATGATCACCCCATACACCTCAATCGAGGTGATGGCCATGATCAGCAACAGACCGGCGTTGACGTTGGCCAATGCCATGTCGGGGCCGAACGGAATCGCCACCCACGCCGCCAGGGCGGGCATGATGGCCATGATCGGACCGAGTATGAACAGTCCCTTCGAGGCTGCGGACGGCTGGATCAATTCTTTGGTCAACAGCTTCAGCGCGTCAGCAATCGGCTGCAACAGACCGGCAGGGCCAACACGGTTCGGCCCATAACGCACCTGCATGAATCCGAGGAACTTGCGCTCCCACAAGGTGAGATAGGCCACAGCACCCATCAGGGGCGCGAGTACAGCCACAATCTTCAGGAGGTTCCAGATCACGGGCCACGCCGCATTGGCCCACCACGTGGCGCCAATCAGTCCGAGACCGCCGTTGTAGAGTGCGTCAATCATGCGCCTACCTCCTCTCGCGCGTCGGCTGTCGCCTGCAGCGCCGGGGCACGTCGTACAAGCCCGTCGAGTTGATAGATCGACGCAACGACCGGATCAGGGACCACATGCGGCGATTGCACAGGCCCCGAGGACCGGTTATCGAGCTGCAAAGGCTTAGCGCGGGCCTTTGCCAGAACATCCTGAGATGTCTCAAAGTCGAAACCGGGCAGCTTCAGCAAGCTGCCGAGCACCCGTAACACTTTCCACGCAGGCCGGGTCTCGCCTCGGGGACGGACTACGGCATGAAAACTCTGGCAGATCCCCTCGGCATTGACGAAACTGCCCGATGTTTCGGTAAATGGCGCGATAGGCAACAGGACATCGCTGATATCCAGATTCGTCTTGAACGGACTGAGGGTCACCACCATGTCACATGACGCGAGCCCCTTTGCGTCCTTTGCCGTATCCACCCCCGGCTCCACGCCCAACAGGAGGACTCCTTTGACGGCGCCCCCGAGAATGGCAGCGGCATGGGCGCCGCCTTGAACCGGATGCGCCTGTACCCATTGCGCCCCGACGGTGTTCGCCGCCTCGGTCAGGTAACCTACCGTTGCCCCTGTCTCCTGCGCAATCCATCCGGCAAGTGCCAGGATCGACGAGCCTTGGGCGTGGTGGGCAGCCGCGTTGCCCAACAAAACGGCTTTGCGTTCACCGGCCATGAGCGACTGTGCCGCCAGGCGGCTCGCGTCGGTCACGGTGCCGGCCAACGGACTCACGACGCCTTTGACTTCAGCAATCGCTGTTGCCACGCCGGCAAGAAGGTCCAACCACTGACTCGGCGTACCCAGCATGGCATTCACCGGAAGGGCCCACGCATCCGGTCGCTTCAACAAAGCTGCCGATGTCACCGCCGTCACAGCGCATCCGTGCCGGGATGCCTGGCGGATTCGCTGGGCAAAAAGCGGATGGTCCTTGCGCAGGTTGGAGCCGACAATCAACGCGCTTTGCAGCGTTGACAACGACGCGATGCTGGTGCCGAGCCAATGTACCCCGGCGTCATTCGCGAACTCGGCATGGCGAAGGCGGTGGTCAATGTTGTCGCTCCCGAGCCCACGCACCAGCTGCGCGGCGAGGTACAGCTCCTCGAGCGTCGAGTGGGGGCTGACCAAAGCGCCTATCGCTGAAGCCCCATGCTCGGAGACAAGACGAGACAGCCCATTGGCAACGTATTCCAGCGCCGTCTGCCAGTCAACCTCTTGCCAGGCGCCACCTTGTTTGAGCATGGGACGGTCAAGGCGTTGCTCGCTGTTGAGGGCCTCATACGAAAAGCGGTCGCGGTCAGCAATCCAGCATTCGTTGATGGCTTCATTTTCCAGGGGAACCACACGCATGACGGCGTTGTTCTTGACCTGCACAATCAGGTTTGCACCAGTCGAATCGTGTGGACTGACCGACTTGCGGCGGGACATTTCCCATGTCCGCGCGCTGTACCGGAAAGGTTTGCTGGTCAACGCGCCGACCGGGCACAGGTCGATCATGTTGCCCGACAGTTCCGAGTCGACGGTCTCACCAAGGAATGTCTCGATTTCGGCATGTTCACCGCGATGGGACATCCCGAGTTCCATGGCACCGGCGACTTCCTGGCCGAAGCGCACACAGCGCGTGCAGTGGATGCAGCGGCTCATCTCTTCCATGGATATCAATGGGCCGATGTCCTTGTGGAAGACCACGCGCTTTTCTTCTTCATACCGCGAGCCGGTGCCACCATATCCGACGGCCAGATCCTGCAACTGGCATTCGCCGCCCTGGTCGCAGATCGGGCAGTCCAGCGGATGGTTGATCAGGAGAAACTCCATGACCGATTGCTGGGCTTTGATGGCTCGGTCACTTTTCGTGCGAACGATCATGCCCTGCGTGACGGGCGTCGCGCACGCGGGCATCGGCTTTGGCGCCTTTTCGACGTCCACAAGGCACATCCGGCAATTGGCTGCGATGCTCAGCTTCTTGTGGTAGCAGAAATGGGGAATGTAGGTACCCGCCTTCTCGGCCGCATGCATGACCATGCTGCCTGCCGGGACCTCGACCTTCCGGCCGTCAAGTTCTATTTCAACCATCATGCTGCTCTTGTCAGACGTATGCCGGGACCACACAGGTCTTGTGTTCGATGTGATGCTCAAACTCGTGCCGGAAATGCTTGATCATGCCGCGCACGGGCATGGCAGCGGCATCGCCGAGGGCGCAGATGGTCCGCCCCATGATGTTTTCCGCCACGTTATCGAGCAGGGCCAGGTCGCTGGGCTTTCCGTGCCCGTTTTCGATGCGATCGACGACGCGCCAGAGCCAGCCGGTACCCTCACGGCAGGGTGTACATTGGCCGCAAGATTCGTGCATGTAGAAATAAGACAAGCGCTGTAAGGACTTGACCATGCACCGGCTGTCGTCCATCACGATGACGGCGCCCGAACCCAACATGGAACCCGCTTTGGCGATCGAGTCATAGTCCATCGTGCAGTCCATCATGATCGAAGCGGGCAGAACGGGCGCCGATGATCCTCCCGGAATCACCGCCTTGAGTTTGCGGCCCGTTCGCACACCACCGGCCAGTTCCAGCAATGTGGAGAACGGTGTACCCATCGGCACCTCAAAGTTGCCGGGCTTCTCAACATCACCACTGACCGAAAATATCTTGGTGCCACCATTGTTGGGCTTTCCACATTCGAGGTAAGCCTGACCACCATGGCGAATGATCCAGGGCACCGCTGCAAAGGTTTCGGTGTTGTTGATCGTCGTCGGCTTGCCATACAGGCCGAAGCTGGCTGGAAACGGCGGCTTGAATCGAGGCTGACCCTTCTTGCCTTCCAGCGACTCCAACAATGCGGTCTCTTCACCGCAAATGTAGGCGCCAAAGCCATGCGAGGCGTGCAGCTGAAAGTTGAACGCGCTGCCCATGATCCCATCGCCAAGATAGCCGGCGCTTCGGGCCTCCCGAAGTGCTTCTTCAAACCGGTCGTAGGTGTGGAAGATTTCACCGTGAATGTAGTTGTACCCAACCGAAATCCCCATCGCATAGGCGGCAATCGCCATTCCTTCGATAACGATGTGGGGGTTGTATTCCATGATGTCGCGGTCTTTGCAGGTCCCCGGCTCGCCTTCATCGGAGTTGCAAACCAGATACTTTTGTCCCGGGAACTGGCGGGGCATGAAGCTCCACTTCAGGCCAGTGGGGAAACCGGCACCGCCGCGGCCGCGAAGGGCGGACTCTTTGACCGTTGCGATGACCTGATCCTGCGTCATTCCTTCGCCGCCATCTCGCCCGAGAATGCGGCGCAAAGCCTGATACCCGCCACGGGCCTCATAGTCCTTGAGCCGCCAGTTTTCCCCATTGAGTCCGGCATAGATCTGCGGATTGATATGGCGACCGTGAAAGCAGGTCTCCAGACCGCTGGCCTGAAAAGTGTTCAGAAAAGACTGCACGTTCATGCCTGGCTCTCCGAGTTGCGCAGGCCATCGATCAACCGGTCAAGCCGCTCTGCGCCCATGAAACTGCACATCGCACGATCGTTGACCAAAAGCACTGGCGCATCCGCACACGCACCCAAGCATTCGCTGGGCTGGACCGTAAACAGGCCGTCGGCCGTTGTTTCACCGACGCGCACATTCAAGGTGCTGCAGAGCCGCTCCAGCGTCTGGGCACCGCCACGCAACTGGCAAGGAAGATTGGTGCAAACGTTGACCTTGAACTTCCCGACCGGTGCCTGGTTGTACATGTTGTAGAACGTCGTCACCTCATGCACGGCCATCACCGGCATGCCAAGGTAGTCCGCCACTTCCTTCTCACTGCCGGGGCTGACCCAGCCCTGTTCCTGCTGAACAATCGACAAGCAGGCCATCACAGCCGACTGCTTTTGCTCCGGCGGGAACTTGGCCACCTCGGCCGCAAAACGGGCCCTGGTCGCTTCGGTGATCATCGGTCAATCTCTCCAAACACAATGTCCAGCGTACCGATGATCGCCACCGCGTCCGCCAACATATGCCCCTTGGCCAGCTCGTCCAACGCGGACAGGTGGGCGAAGCCAGGGGCACGAATTTTCAGGCGATAGGGCTTGTTGGCACCATCGCTGACCAGGTATATGCCAAACTCACCTTTCGGGTGCTCCACTGCGGCGTAGGCTTCGCCAGGGGGAACATGAAAGCCTTCCGTGAAAAGCTTGAAGTGGTGAATCAACCCTTCCATATTGGATTTCATGGCCTCACGGGCGGGCGGCGCAACCTTGTGGTTATCCGTGATCACCGGCCCCGGATTCGCCCGTAGCCAGTCCACACATTGTTTGATGATCCGATTGGACTCGCGCATTTCCGCCACCCGGACAAGATAGCGGTCATAGCTGTCACCAGTCTTTCCGACCGGAATATCGAAGTCGACGCTGGCATAGGTGTCGTACGGCTGCGTCTTGCGGAGATCCCACGCAATTCCCGACCCACGAAGCATCGGACCCGACAGCCCCAGGTTCAGAGCCCGTTCTGCGGTCACGACGCCGATGCCCACCGTTCGTTGCTTCCAGATGCGGTTGTCGGTCAGCAACGTCTCGTACTCATCAACGTATGCAGGGAAGCGGCGGGTGAAGTCCTCGATGAAATCGAGCAAGCTGCCGCGCCGGTTTTCGTTCAAGGCATTCAAAGCCTTTGCGTTACGAATCTTGCTGACGGTGTACTGGGGCATGGTTTCCGGCAAGTCGCGGTACACGCCGCCAGGGCGGAAATAGGCGGCATGCATGCGGGCCCCGGAAACCGCCTCATACATGTCAAAAAGATCTTCGCGCTCGCGGAAGGTATAGATCAGAATCGTCGAACTACCGCAGTCGTTGCCATGTGAGCCCAACCACATGAGGTGGTTGAGCAGGCGGGTGATCTCGGAGAACATGACCCGGATGTACTGGGCACGAATCGGCACTTCGATTCCCAGCAATTTCTCGATTGCCAGGCAATAGGCATGCTCGTTGCACATCATGGACACATAGTCCAGCCGATCCATGTAGGGCAGCGACTGGATGTAGGTCTTGTGCTCGGCGAGTTTTTCAGTCGCGCGGTGCAGCAGACCAATATGCGGATCGGCTCTTTGCACCACCTCACCGTCGAGTTCCAGTACCAGGCGCAAAACACCGTGCGCCGCAGGGTGCTGCGGCCCAAAATTGAGTGTGTAGTTCTTGATCTCAGCCATGTTTGAACACCACCGGCCGAAGCCTCAGTGAAGGCCTCCGTATTGGTCTTCCCGAATGACACGAGGGGTGATTTCGCGCGGTTCAATCGATACCGGCTCATAGATGACACGTCGACGTTCACTGTCGTAGCGCATTTCGACATGACCGGACAACGGAAAGTCCTTGCGGAAGGGATGCCCGACAAATCCGTAATCGGTCAGGATGCGTCGCAAATCCGCGTGGCCCTCGAAGACGATCCCGAAAAGATCGAAAGCCTCGCGCTCATACCAGTTGGCACCGCTCCAGATGTCGACAAGCGAATCAACAACCGGGAAATCATCATCCGGGCAGAAGACCCGCACGCGCACCCGCTGGTTGAGGCTGACCGACAGCAGATGGGAGACGACCGCAAACCGCCTTCCTTCCCAGACCCCATCACCGTAGGAAGAATAGTCAACACCGCACAGGTCAATCAGTTGCTCGAAACGACAATTCGCGTCATCCCGAAGTTTGACCATGGCTTCGCGATAGGCCACCGCCGCCACGACCACCGTGACTTCGCCGCGGCTGACCGTGGACTGAATCAGGGCATCCCCCAAGGCATGCCGAACACGGTCAAGCACTTCCTCCGGCTGAACTGCAAAAACGGACATTACGGCTCCTCAGGCGCGAGCGATGGTTTGGGTGCGGCGAATCTTCTGCTGCAGCTGAATGATTCCGTATATCAACGCCTCCGCCGTAGGAGGACATCCGGGCACATAAACGTCAACCGGAACAACTCGGTCACACCCCCGCACCACGGAATAGCTGTAGTGGTAGTAGCCACCACCGTTGGCGCACGAGCCCATTGAGAGAACCCAGCGCGGTTCACTCATCTGGTCATAAACCTTGCGCAACGCCGGCGCCATCTTGTTGCACAGCGTGCCAGCAACAATCATCAGGTCACTCTGTCGGGGGCTTGCGCGGAAGACCTCCGCCCCGAACCGCCCAATGTCGTAACGGGCTGCCGCTGCGTGCATCATTTCGACAGCACAGCAGGCCAAGCCGAAAGTCATCGGCCACAGCGAACCGGTTTTGGCCCAGTTGACCACGGTGTCATAACTCGTGGTGACAAAGCCTTCTTTGAGTACACCTTCAATCATTGCGAAGTCCTTGCGATGAAACGCTCACTCCCAGTCGAGTGCGCCCTTCTTCCATTCGTACACAAAACCAACCACGAGAATCGTGAGGAAAATCACCACGGCGACAAAGCCGGCAAGGCCGACTTCCTTGAGTGCGACGGCCCAAGGGAAAAGAAACGCAATTTCCAGGTCGAAAAGAATGAACAGAATCGCTACCAGGTAGTAGCGGACGTCAAACTTCATGCGCGCGTCTTCGAACGCCTCAAAACCGCATTCATAGGGGGAGTTTTTTTCCGGATCCGGACGATTCGGACCGAGTACATAGCCGAGAACCTGGGGCAGCACACCCACTGCAATACCGACCAGAATGAAGAGGAGGACAGGCAGGTACTGGTCAAGGCTCATCATGACAGGCTCGTGGTACTCGTTTGCGCACCGGCCCATCCCTGCGGAGAGCAGCGCGGATCATTATTTCTGGTGCCGTCGGCGAGACTCGAACTCGCACAGCTTTCGCCACTACCCCCTCAAGATAGCGTGTCTACCAATTTCACCACGACGGCAGTCTGTTGACTCGTGGGCGGCTCGTATTTCCGAACCCGGCCGCCCCTACGATCAAGCTAAGAGTTTACCCTGAAACACCCCGGTTTTTGACATCGGGCAAGCGGGATTTTCGATTACTTGGTCGGGATCTGGGCGGCACCCGAGGCAGCTGGTGCCGGTGGCACTGCAACGTTGCTGCCGGCATTGTTGGCCGAACCTGGAATTTGCGATGCAGGAGACGGCGGCACGGCGGGCGCTGTGACGGGCGCTTTCTCAAGCACGCTTCCCGACGAGGTCGGACGAACATTGCCGAAGTAAGCCAGCAACAGTGTGCAGACGAAGAATGCGGTCGCCAGGGCGGCCGTCATGCGCGAGAGGAAGTTGGCACTGCCCGTGGCGCCGAACAGGCTGCCAGAGCCGCCGCTGCCAAATGCGGCTCCCATGTCGGCGCCCTTGCCGTGCTGGACAAGAATCAGCCCGATCATTGCCACCGCAGTGGTCAGCTGGATGCCCAGCAATATGTTCAAAAGTACGTTCATCTGCTTTTCTCTTTGAAATTTCAATCAAGGGCCGGTCAGCTGGCCGCCTTCAGGATGGTCAGGAAGTCAGGTGCCTTCAACGATGCGCCACCGATCAGCCCGCCGTCAATATCCGGTTGCGCCAGCAAATCGGCCGCATTGGCCGCATTCATGCTGCCGCCATAAAGGATCGGAATCCGGTCAGCGTGGTCACTGGCCGCTTTCAGCTGCGCCCTCAAGACCGCATGCACATCCTGAGCCTGCTGCGGCGTGGCGGTCTTCCCGGTGCCAATGGCCCAGATCGGCTCGTAGGCAACAACGATCTCACTGATGCAATGCCCGTTCAGGTGGATCACCGATGCCAGCTGGCGTTTCACCACCAGTTCGGTCATGCCGCCCTCGCGTTCGGCCAACGATTCACCAACGCAGACAATCGGCGTGATGCCCTCGGCGAGGGCGCGGCGAACCTTGATCGCCACATGGGTGTCACTTTCACCCTGGTGCAAGCGGCGTTCACTGTGTCCGACGATGACATAGCGGACCCCGAAATCCTTGAGCATGGTCGCCGAGACATCACCGGTGAATGCCCCGTTCTCATGCTGGGACACGTTTTGGGCGCCCAGCGAGAACGGCGAGTCCTCCCCCAGAAGGGCACGAACCTGCGCCAGGTAAGGCGCAGGCACACACAAGGCCGCATCACAAGACACCACACAGGCCTCGGCCAACAGTTGCGCAACGAGTGCCTCGTTGGCGGCAAGGCTGCCGTTCATCTTCCAGTTGCCGGCAATCAGTTTTCTCTTCATGCTCAACTCCATCGCAAAACAATCTTGCCCACATGGGCGTTGCTTTCCATCAGCGCATGGGCACGCGCTGCGCCAGTGGGCGAACCGTCAATGGCGGTCTCAATCGCCGGAAACACGCCATGGAGCACGGGACGGATACGCCCTTGCTCCAGCCACGGCCAAACCCTGGCGCGCAAGGCCTGAGCGATTGCCCCTTTGAACGCCACCGAGCGTGCCCGCAGCGTGGAACCGGTAATGGTCAGTCGTTTGCGCAGAACCAGACCGGCGTCAAAGGAACTGGCCAACCCGCCCTGGACCGCAATGATCACCAGGCGACCATCGTCGGCCAGGCACTGCACTTCGCGGGAGACGTAGTCGCCCGCCACCATGTCCAGGATGACGTCCACACCGCGGCCCGCCGTGATTCGACGCACTTCCTCGGCAAAGTCGGCGCTGCGATAGTTGATGGCGAAATCCGCGCCCAGTGCCAGGCAGGCGGCGCATTTCTCATCGCTGCCCGCCGTGACGATGACCGTCACACCCGCAGCCTTGGCCATCTGGATCGCCGTCACGCCAATGCCGCTGCTGCCGCCCTGCACCAGCAAGGACTCGCCCGCCTGCAAACGGGCACGGTCAAACAGGTTGCTCCAGACCGTAAAAAAGGTCTCTGGCAGCGAGGCCGCCGCTACCGCGTCCAGGCCGGCGGGAACAGGCAGGCACTGCGCGACCGGTGCCACGCAATACTGCGCATAACCGCCACCGGCAACCAATGCGCAGACAAGGTCGCCGATACCGATGCCCGCCGCGGCCATGGCGGCGGCGTCACCGGATTCAATCACTCCCGCCACCTCCAGCCCCGGAATGTCCGACGCACCCGGCGGCGGTGGATACGCACCTTTGCGCTGGAGTACGTCGGGCCGGTTGACCCCACTTGCCGCCACGCGAATCAACACCTCACCGGCACCGGGGACCGGAAGCGGCCGTTCGGCCGCCACCAGGACATCCGGCGCCCCGGGGGAGCTGATTTCGATGACTTTCATGACGATTTCCATCAATACCCAGCGTAGAAAGGTCGCTTTCAGCTATAAAAACAATAGTACTTTACTGCTGCTGTTGCTGCTGCGGTTCGCCGGCCGGGGCATTGCGGTCGAGCAGAGCTTTCATGGACAGCTTGACGCGGCCCTTGTCATCGGTTTCCAGCACCTTGACGCGCACGACCTGGCCTTCCTTGAGGTAGTCGGTCACCTTTTCCACCCGTTCATGGGCAATCTGGCTGATGTGCAGCAGTCCGTCTTTGCCGGGCAGCAGGTTGATCAGCGCACCGAAATCAAGGATCTTGGTCACGGGGCCTTCGTAGACCTTGCCAATTTCGACTTCTGCCGTGATCTGCTCGATACGGCGCTTGGCTTCGTCGGCCTTGGCGCCGTCGGTCGAAGCGATCGTGATCGTGCCATCTTCCTCGATATTGATCTGGGTGCCGGTTTCCTCGGTCAGCGCACGGATGGTGGCGCCACCCTTGCCGATCACGTCACGGATCTTCTCCGGGTTGATCTTCATGGTGTAGAGCTTGGGCGCGAAGCTGGAGACCTCGGTCTTGGCCTCGCCCATGGCTTCCTGCATCTTGCCCAGGATGTGCATGCGCGCCTCCTTGGCCTGAGCCAGGGCCACCTGCATGATTTCCTTGGTGATGCCCTGGATCTTGATGTCCATCTGCAGGGCGGTGATGCCGTTGGTGGTGCCTGCCACCTTGAAGTCCATGTCGCCCAGATGATCTTCATCGCCCAGGATGTCGGTCAGCACGGCAAAGCGGTTGTCTTCCTTGATCAGGCCCATGGCGATACCGGCCACATGGGCCTTCATCGGCACACCCGCGTCCATCATCGACAGGCAGCCACCGCAGACGGAGGCCATGGACGACGAACCATTGGATTCGGTAATCTCCGACACCACGCGGATGGTGTAGGGGAACTCTTCCTTCGTCGGCAGACAGGCCACCAGGGCCCGCTTGGCCAGACGGCCGTGGCCCACCTCCCGACGCTTGGTCGAACCCATGCGACCCACCTCGCCGGTGGCAAAGGGAGGCATGTTGTAGTGGAACAGGAAGCGGTCTTCAAACTCCCCGGCCAGCGCATCGATGCGCTGGGCGTCGCGCTCGGTGCCCAGCGTGGACACGACGAGCGCCTGGGTTTCGCCCCGCGTGAACAGCGCCGAACCATGCGTGCGGGGCAACACGGAGTTGCGGATTTCGATCGGACGCACGGTACGCGTGTCGCGGCCGTCGATGCGCGGCTCGCCGGCGAGGATCTGGCTGCGAACAATGCGGGCCTCGATATCGAACAGCATGCCTTCGACCTTGACCGCATCGAATTCGACGCCGGCTTCCTTCAGATCGGCCATGACCACGGCATAGGCCTCGCGGCACGCATGGGTGCGGGCCTGCTTGTTGCGGATCTGGTAGGCCGCGCGCAATTTGTCCTCGGCCAATGCCGTGACCTTGGCGATCAGGGCCTCGTCCTTGGCCGGCGGCTGCCAGTCCCAGACCGGTTTGCCGGCGTCGCGCACCAGTTCGTGTATGGCATTGATGGCAACCTTGCCTTGTTCGTGTCCGAAGACCACGGCACCCAGCATGACTTCCTCCGGAAGCTGCAGGGCCTCGGACTCCACCATCAGGACAGCGGTTTCGGTACCCGCCACCACCAGATCCATCTGACTGTTCTTGCGGGCGGTCTGGCCTGGGTTGAGCACGTATTCCCCGTTGACATAACCCACGCGCGCCGCGCCGATCGGGCCGTTGAACGGGATACCGGAAACCGCCAGCGCGGCCGACGTGCCGATCATGGCGGCGATGTCCGCATCCACCTCGGGATTGAGCGACAGCGTGTGAATGACCACATGCACTTCATTGAAAAACCCCTCGGGGAACAGCGGACGGATCGGACGGTCGATCAGGCGGCTGGTCAGGGTTTCGAGTTCGCTGGGCTTGGCTTCGCGCTTGAAGAAGCTGCCCGGAATCTTGCCGGCGGCGTAGGTCTTCTCGATGTAGTCGACGGTCAGCGGGAAGAAATCCTGTCCCGGTTTGGCGCCTTTGGAGGCCACCACGGTGGCAAGCACCACGGTGTCGTCGATGTTGACCAGCACGGCGCCGGTGGCCTGCCGGGCGATCTCGCCGGTTTCCATGGTGACCGTGTGCTGGCCCCACTGGAACGTCTTGGTGACCTTGTTGAAAAGCGACATGTTCAATTTTCCTGATGAAACAAGGGCAAGAGGCCGCCCTGGAGGCCCGGAATCCGACGGGTTGAACACGATGCCATTCCAGAAAAAATCGCTGATTTCTTGTGGAATGACACAGCGCGGGTTCGTCCGATCAAACTCCGAAGTAAAAAGCGCCTGAGCCAGCGAACCAACTCAGGCGCTTCGGATCATGGTGCGCTTACTTGCGCAGGCCCAGCTTGGCGATCAGCGCGACGTAACGGTCGGCGTCCTTGTCCTTGAGGTAGTCCAGCAGCTTGCGACGGCGGCTGACCATGCGCAGCAGGCCGCGACGGCCGTGGTGATCTTTGGCATGTTGTTTGAAATGAGGCGTCAGCTCATTGATACGGGCAGTCAGCAACGCGACCTGGACTTCGGGGCTACCCGTGTCATTGGCGGCGCGCGCATTGGCCTTGACGACCTCGGCCTTGACGGAGGATGCGATCATTGTGTTTCCTGTGGGTTGAATTGACTTGCGCAGGCCAGTGGAACAACCGGCCGCGTGTGCCTTGCGAACTGCAAAACCTGCGGATTATATCCTGCCGACAGGGCCGGCGGGCGGCTCGATGCGCCATTGCGTTGGCCACAACGCCCGGCGTACCATTGGCCCGCACCACTTTGCGAGGAGTTCCCGATGGTCATTACCCACCCTTTCCGACCAATTCTCACCGGACTGGTCCTGGCCGCCAGCCTGGTGCTGGCTCCGCCAGCGGTCGCCGCCAAGGATCCGGGGGCCGAGAAACCGGCCAAAACATCGAAGCAGAAGGACAAAGCCAAGGCCGCCGGCAAAGTGCGCTTCGACAAGGGCAGCGGCGAGACCACCCGCGAGCGGGACCGGCGCCTGCAGCGCGAATGCAAGGGACGCCCGAACGCGGGCGCCTGCCTCGGCTACGCGTCCTGAGCGGCGACAGCCTGACTCAACCGGGCCGAACCATGCGGCAACTGTGGCCCAGTTCGGCCTGCTCCGCCGTGATGCGGCGCACCACCCGGAACCCATAGCCCGAACCTTCGACATCGAACTTCACGCCCGGGCTGCCGACCCGATCCATCACGCCGACAACCAGTGATTGCTGGAACTGATGGTCCGCGGCCCGCATGCGTCCGCTCTGGCCGGCAAGGCTGACCTGGCTTTTCTCCAGTTCGCGGGCGACCGCCAGCGCCTCGACACTGGCCGCTTTTTCGATGGATTGCGACAGCGCCTCCAGCATCAGTTGCATGCGCATGTGCACGTAGTCGTCCTGGGGGCGCGGAAACCGCTGCCGGAAAGCCTGGTAGAAGATCTCGCTGCCGGCGGTCGGCAAATTGGGCAGCCAGTCGGCGACGGCAATGACCTTGCCGATACCCGCTTCGCCGATGGCGGCCGGCGCCCCGAGGGCGTTACCGTAGAAGGTGTAGAACTTGCCATCAAACCCTACTTCGCGGGCCGCGCGAACCAGCAAGGTCAGGTCATTACCCCAGTTTCCGGTGATGACGGCCTGCGCGCCGCTGCTCTTGATCTTCGTGGCATAAGGCAAAAAGTCCTTGACACGGCCCAAGGGGTGGAGCTCGTCGCCCACTACGGCCACGTCGGGGCGCTGCGCCGCCAGCTGGCGGCGCGCCTCGCGCAAAACCGCCTGACCGAAGCTGTAGTCCTGCCCGATCAGATAGGCACTGCGAACGCCCTTGTCGTCACGCAGCAGTTCCATCAGGGCCGCCATGCGCATGTCGGCATGGGCATCGAAGCGAAAATGCCAGAAGCTGCATCGTTCATTGGTCAGCACCGGATCGACCGCGGAATAGTTCAGGAACAGCACCCGTCGTCCGGGCTCGCGCTCGTTGTGTTTGCCGATCGCATCGATCAGTGCCGCCGCGGTTGCCGACGAATTGCCTTGCAACACGAAGCCAGCACCGTCGTCGATGGCCGAGCGCAGCGCCGACAGGGCGTCTTCACTCTGGCCTTTGCTGTCATACCGGTCGAGCTGCAGCGGACGGCTCACGCCGCCAATCCGCACCCCCCCACGCGCATTGACCCGCTCCACCGCCCAGACCAGGTTTCGCCAGACCGCCTCGCCGGTGTTGGCAAACGCGCCGCTGAGACCTTCGATCAAGGCGAGGCGGACGGGCGCTGCGCCCTGGGCATAAGCGGCCGACCACCCCAGTGGCAGCGCCGCCAAGGTTTGCAGCGCACGGCGACGTGAGTTGTTCAGAGGAACCATAGATGACGTGAACCGGCAACCGGTTTCATGGAGTTGAAAAACGATGCGCAGTGTATCGGCCTCGCCGGAGACCCCGGCAATGCCCGCCAAACGAAGCGGAGATTCCGATTTCACCGGCGATATCTACGAAATCGATAGCAAACAAAGACCTTTTTACGCTGGGTATGGGCCGATTTTGCCGTCAGCGATGGCATTCAGGGGCCAACGCGGCAGGACATCGAATGCATAACGCCGGTTGGGAAGCTGGATGCCTGCCTGCAGCCGCATGGCGGCGGCCAGTGCGATCATGGCCCCGTTGTCGGTGCACAGATGCAGTTCCGGGTAGTGCACCCGCACCCCCCGCGTTGCGCAGGCCGCGTCCAGCTGGCGACGCAGTTCGCGATTCGCCCCGACACCGCCGGCCACCACCAGGCGTGCCAGCCCCGTCTGCTCGAGCGCAGTCATCGATTTGCGGCAGAGCACGTCCACAATGGCCGCCTGGGTCGAGGCCGCGAGATCCGCCCTGTGGCTCGCCAGTTCGTCGCCGAGCTTCTTCACCTGGGTCAGCACCGCGGTTTTCAGGCCGGCGAACGAAAAGTCCAGATCGCCGCTGCGCAGCAGGGGCCTGGGCAGACGGAACGATGCCGGATCGCCCTGTTCGGCCAGACGCGCCAGCGCCGGCCCGCCGGGATAACCCAGACCGAGCAGCTTGGCGGACTTGTCAAAAGCCTCGCCCGCCGCGTCGTCGATGGTTTCGCCCAGCAGCCTGTAGTCACCCACCGCGTCGACCCGCATCAGCTGGGTATGCCCGCCGGAGACCAGCAGGGCCACAAAGGGGAATTGGGGCGGATCGGCGCTCAGGAAGGGCGAAAGCAGATGCCCCTCCAGGTGGTGCACCCCCAGCACCGGACGGTCCAGCGCTGCGCCCAGGGCGCAGGCCACACCGGCACCGACCAGCAGCGCACCGGCCAGACCGGGCCCCCGTGTGTAGGCAACCACGTCGACGGCCGCCAGATCACGATCGGACCGGGCAAGGACCTGCCGGGTCAGGGGCAGGACGCGCCGGATATGGTCACGACTGGCCAGCTCGGGCACCACACCGCCGTAGGCCTGGTGCATCTCGATCTGGCTGTGCAGCGCATGCCCCAGCAGCACCGGCACACCGGGGCCGGAGGATTCAACCAGCGCCACGCCGGTTTCGTCGCAGGAAGATTCGATACCCAGGATCAGCATGCCGCGAGTTTAAGCGCCGCAGTCTCCCGTCTTCGTCTGTGGCACCCAACTTGCTTTCACGTCCACATGAGCCCCTGTTCCTGCCTGTTCCGATGAAAAGCGGTCTGAGTTTCCTCGTGGCGGCGCGCCGCAGCGAAATCTCCGAGTTGCAGCAACTGGCGCTGAACTGCGCCCTGGTCGACGCCACCGGCCGCCTGATCCATGCACTCCAGCGCGAGCGTGGGCTTTCCAACCTGTATCTGGGTTCCGGCGGCACCGGCTTCACCACAGAGCGCCCGTTGCAGGCCCGGGAAACGGACCGCTGCGCCACCCAGTTGCGTGCCTTGTTCGACCGCCTGGATACCGAAGCCTCCCTGGCCGGCCACAGCGCGCGCCTGTTCAGCCGTATTGCCTGGGTGCTGCAGGGGCTGGACGCGCTGCCGCGCCTGCGCGAATGTGTCGACACGCTGGCCTGGACACCCGCCCGCGCAACCCGCGCCTATGTGCGCCTGATTGCCGGTCTGCTGGGAACCGTCTTTGAGGCAGCCGACAGCGCCGGCGATCCGGGGCTGTCACGGCTGCTGGTGGCGCTGTTCAACCTGATGCAAGGCAAGGAATATGCGGGCCGGGAACGCGCCTCGGGCGTGTTGCTGTTTGCATCGGCCTGCGAGAGGACTTCGGAGCAGCAGCGCCTGCTGCACTTCATTGACGCCCAGGAACGCTGCCTGCGGGTGTTCGCCGAATTTGCCCCCAACAAGGTTCTGCCGGCCTGGCATGAAGCGCAGGACCCGAGCACCCTGGCCCCGCTGGAGCGATTGCGCCGCATTCTGTGCACCGCCACGCCGGGAGTGCCCCTGGACGAACAGCACAGTGCGGAATGGTTCGGAACCGCAACGCAACGCATGGACGCCCTGCGCCGCGTGGAAGAGCAACTCGGCGCCGAGCTTCTGGCCGGCTGCGACGCCCGCATTCGCGCGGCGGAGGCGGAACTGGCCATCCTGGAAAAGCAGACGACGCCTCCGAGCGACGTCGGCGACCTCCTTGCCTTCTTTGAAGACAACGCCAGCGCCAGTGCCGACACGCCCGACCAGCCCTACAACCCGTCGCTGCAGCGTTCCACGCTGGAACTGCTGCGTGAGCAATCCAGCCGCCTGCAGTCCATGAGTGACGAGCTCAGCACCGTCCGTTCCAGCCTGAACGAACGCAAACTGATCGAGCGGGCCAAAGGATTGCTGATGGCGCGCCGCAACATGGGGGAGGAGGAAGCCCACAAAACCCTCCGCCAGATGGCCATGAACCAGAAGCGCCGCCTGGTCGACGTCGCCGATGCCTTGCTGACCTCGGCCGATCTGCTGCCCTCACCCAAGGCCTGAATCCCGCGTGAGCACCTCCGCGCTGCGGCTGGTCGCAATCATGCTGCAACGCACAAAAACCGGGAGTCGACACCGGCGCCTGCACCAAGATGAGCCAGAGAGCCCTTTTGACGGCCACCGATGGGGGCGCCGGGGGGCACTCCAGGACCCGAATGGGACGTGAAACAGCATTTCGGGGAATGAAGGGTACTGGCACGCAACCTGCTTAACTTACCCCGTGGAATCAGGCCAATGACGGCCGGGTTCCTCGGGTCTGACCCGACACAGGACAACGGCGTCCATTTCCCGGCGGCATCCGCCGAGCTGGAGATGGGCGCCGTTTCGTTTTTTGGATTTGTTTTTCACTTCGAAGGAGCCTGAAATGAGCCAACCGACCCCCCACGTTCCCGCGCTGTCCCGCCGCGACGTACTGCGCACGGCCGGCGCCGCCGGGACCGCCGCCCTTTTCTCCACTCTTGGCCACCATGGCGCCTGGGCCGCAGGCTCGGACGCGCCGGAGAAGAAGGAAGTGAAGATCGGCTTCATCCCGCTGACCGACTGCGCCAGTGTGGTGATGGCCTCGGTGCTGGGCATCGACCAGAAATACGGCGTCAAGATCATCCCGACCAAGGAAGCCAGCTGGGCCGGCGTGCGCGACAAGCTGGTCAACGGCGAGCTGGACTTTGCCCACGTGCTGTACGGCCTGGTCTATGGCGTGCACCTGGGGATTGCCGGCCCCAAGAAGGACATGGCCGTGCTGATGACCCTCAACAACAACGGCCAGGCCATCACGCTGTCCAAAAAGCTGTCCGACAAGGGCGCGGTGGACGGTGCGGGTCTGGCCAAGCTGATGGTCAGCGAAAAGCGCGAGTACACCTTCGCCCAGACCTTCCCCACCGGCACCCATGCGATGTGGCTGTACTACTGGCTGGCCAGCGCCGGCATCAACCCGATGAAGGACGCCAAGGTCATCACCGTGCCGCCGCCGCAGATGGTGGCGAACATGCGGGTCGGCAACATGGACGGCTTCTGCGTGGGTGAACCCTGGAACCACCGCGCCATCATCGACGGCATCGGCGTGACCGCTGTCACCACCCAGGACGTCTGGAAAGACCACCCCGAAAAAGTGCTGGGCACCACGGCCGACTTCGTGAAGAAGTACCCGAACACCGCCCGCGCCGTGACGGCAGCCATCATCGAAGCCGGCAAGTGGATCGACACCGGGCTGCAGAACAAGATGAAGATGGCCGAAACCATCGCCGACAAGGCGTATGTGAACACCAGCGTGGACGCCATCAACCAGCGCATCCTGGGCCGCTACCAGAACGGCCTGGGCAAAACCTGGGACGACCCCAACCACATGAAGTTCTTCAACGACGGCGCGGTGAACTTCCCCTACCTGTCCGACGGCATGTGGTTCCTGACGCAGCACAAGCGCTGGGGGCTGATCAAGGACCACCCCGACTACCTGGCGGTGGCGCGGCAGATCAACCAGATCGACCTCTACAAACAGGCTGCCAGCGCCGCCAAGGCGCCGCTGCCCAAGAGCGACATGCGCGGCAGCAAGCTGATCGACGGTGTGGTCTGGGACGGCAAAGACCCGAAGAAATACGCCGATTCGTTCAAGGTCCGGGCCTGAGGCCTGTCAATCCACCGGAGCACACCATGGTCAGCGCCGTCTTTCATGGGCCTTTCGACCCCCCGCCCACCCCGTCTTTCAATCCCGAATCGATAGCTGAAAAGCACCAAAATACGCTGGGTACCATGCCAAAAAGCGAAAAATCTGCCTCTCCCCAGGCCACCCCCGCCCCGGTCGTCGCCGGCCGCGGCCTGGCGCGCGATTTCTGGCTGGTGGCACTGCCGCCGGCGCTCGGTCTGGGACTGCTGATCGGGCTGTGGGCGCTGGTCTCCATCTCTACCGCCAGCAGCATCCCCAGCCCGCTGGAAACCTGGAAACAGGCGGTTGAGGTGTTCAGCGACCCTTTCTATCGCAAAGGCCCGAATGACCAGGGGGTGGGCTGGAATGTCCTGATGTCCCTGCAGCGTGTCGCGCTGGGTTTCGGGCTGGCAGCGCTGGTGGGGATTCCAGCCGGCTTTGCCATTGGCCGCTTCGAGTTCCTCAGCCGCATGTTCAACCCGCTGATCAGCCTGCTGCGCCCGGTCTCGCCGCTGGCCTGGCTGCCGATCGGCCTGCTGGTGTTCAAGGGCGCCAACCCGGCCGCCATCTGGACCATCTTCATCTGCTCGATCTGGCCGATGATCATCAACACCGCCGTGGGCGTGCAGCGCGTGCCGCAGGACTACATGAACGTGGCCCGCGTGCTGCAACTGTCAGAGTGGAAGATCCTGACGAAGATCCTGTTCCCCGCCGTGCTGCCCTACATGCTGACCGGCGTGCGCCTGGCGGTGGGCACCGCCTGGCTGGTGATCGTGGCGGCCGAGATGCTGACCGGTGGCGTGGGCATCGGCTTCTGGGTCTGGGACGAGTGGAACAACCTGAACGTCAAGAACATCATCATCGCCATCTTCGTGATCGGCATCGTCGGGCTGATTCTCGAATTCGCCCTCATCAAGCTGGCCTCCGCCTTCACATTCGACGAGGTGAAATCATGAGCGAATCGCTGACCACCCGATTCATCGAAATCCAGGGTGTGGAACAGACCTTCAAGACAAAAAAGGGGCCGTTCCAGGCACTGCGCAACATCGACCTGACGATCGCGAAAGGCGAGTTCGTGGCGCTCATCGGCCACTCGGGCTGCGGCAAGTCCACGCTGCTGAACCTGATCGCCGGCCTGACAACGCCGACCGCCGGTGCCCTGCTGTGCGCCAACCGGGAAATCGCCGGCCCCGGCCCCGAGCGCGCCGTGGTGTTTCAGAACCACTCCCTGCTGCCCTGGCTGACCTGCTTTGAAAACGTCTACCTGGGTGTGGAGCGGGTCTTCGGTGCTGCCAACAAGAGTACGGGCGCACCCTCGGAGACCAAAGCCCAGTTGCGCGCTCGCACCGATGCGGCGCTGGCCCTGGTGGGCCTGACCCATGCGGCCCAGAAGCGCCCTGGCGAGATATCGGGCGGCATGAAACAGCGGGTCGGCATCGCCCGCGCCCTGGCCATGGAGCCCAAAGTGCTGCTGATGGATGAACCCTTCGGCGCACTGGACGCCCTGACCCGCGCCAAGCTGCAGGACGAGTTGCTGGAGATCGTCGCCCGCACCCACAGCACGGTGGTGATGGTGACCCACGACGTGGACGAGGCCGTGCTGCTGTCCGACAAGATCGTGATGATGACCAACGGACCCGCCGCCACCATCGGCGAAGTGCTGTCGGTCCCCTTGCCCAGGCCGCGCAACCGCGTCGAATTGGCCGACAGCCCCGACTACCTGCACTGCCGCAAGGCCGTGATCGATTTCCTGTACACGCGACAGGCGCATGTCGAGAAAGCCGCATAAGGAGGCCCAACCATGGACATGACCGCCCCCCCCGGCATGAAACCGCGACTGGTGATGATCGGCAACGGTATGGCGGGCGTGCGCACGCTGGAAGAGTTGCTGAAGATCGCGCCCGACCTCTACGACATCACGGTGTTCGGCGCCGAGCCGCACCCCAACTACAACCGCATCCTGCTGTCGCCGGTGCTGGCGGGCGAGCAGACGCTGGACGAGATCGTGCTCAACGACTGGTCCTGGTACCAGGAGCACGGCATCACGCTGCACGCCGGCTGGACGGTGACCGGTGTGGACCGCGTGCGCCGGGTGGTGCACGGCCGCAACGCCGCCGGCGAGACCCTGAGCGCGGCATACGACCGCCTGCTGATGGCCACCGGCTCCAACCCGTTCATCCTGCCGATTCCCGGCAAGGATCTGGAAGGCGTGATCGCCTACCGCGACATCGCCGACACCAACGCCATGATCGAGGCCAGCCAGAAGTACACCCGCGCCGTGGTCATCGGTGGCGGCCTGCTGGGCCTGGAAGCGGCCAACGGCCTGATGAAGCGCGGCATGCAGGTGACGGTGATCCACGTGATGCCCACGCTGATGGAGCGTCAGCTGGACGAGGTGGCCGGCAAGCTGCTGCAGAAGTCGCTGGAAGAGCGTGGCCTGCGCTTCATCATGGGCGGCCAGACCCAGGCGCTGATCGGCGATGCAGACGGCGGCAAGGCCGGGCGGGTGATGGCGCTGCAGTTCAAGGACGGCAGCGAGATCCCGACCGATCTGGTGGTGATGGCCGTGGGCATCCGCCCCAACACCGCGCTGGCCGAACAGATGCGCCTGCACGTGAACCGCGGCATTGTGGTCAGCGACACCCTGCAGACCGTGACCGACGCGCGCATCTACGCCGTGGGCGAGTGCGCCGCGCACCGGGGCATCGCCTACGGCCTGGTGGCGCCGCTGTTCGAGCAGGGCAAGGTGGCGGCCAACCACCTGGCGCAGTTCGGCATCGGGCGCTACACCGGTTCGCTGACCTCCACCAAGCTCAAGGTCACCGGCATCGACCTGTTCTCGGCCGGCAACTTCCAGGGTGGCGAGGGCACGGAAGAGATCGTCCTGAGCGATCCGTTCGGCGGTGTGTACAAGAAGCTGGTCATCCAGGACGACAAACTGGTCGGCGCCTGCCTGTACGGCGACACGGTGGACGGCAGCTGGTATTTCAAGCTGCTGCGGGAGGGCCGCAGCGTGCACGACCTGCGCGACAAGCTGATGTTCGGCGAATCGAACATCGGCGACGCCGGCCACGAGGGCCACAACAAGGCCGCCGCCATGGCGGACACCGACGAGGTCTGCGGCTGCAACGGCGTCGCCAAGGGCACGATCTGCAAGACCATCAAGGAAAAAGGCCTGTTCACGCTGGACGAGGTGCGCAAGCACACCAAGGCCAGCGCCAGCTGTGGCTCCTGCACCGGCCTGGTGGAGCAGTTGCTGATGGCCACCGCCGGCGGCGACTACTCGGCCACGCCGACGATGAAGCCCATGTGCGGCTGCACCGACCACGGCCACCAGGCGGTGCGCGACGCGATCCGGTCGTCGAAGCTCTTGACCATCGCCGACGTGTTCCGCTTCATGGACTGGAAAACGCCCAACGGCTGCGCAACCTGCCGCCCGGCCGTCAACTATTACCTGATCAGCACCTGGCCCAAGGAGGCCAGGGACGACCCGCAAAGCCGCTTCATCAACGAACGCAGCCACGCCAACATCCAGAAGGACGGCACCTACAGCGTGATCCCGCGCATGTGGGGCGGAGAAACCACGGCGGACGAGCTGCGCCGCATCGCCGACGCGGTGGACAAGTACCAGATCCCCACCGTCAAGGTCACCGGCGGCCAGCGCATCGACCTGCTGGGCGTGAAAAAGGAAGACCTGCAGGCCGTCTGGCGCGACATCGGCATGCCCAGTGGCCACGCCTACGCCAAGGCGCTGCGCACGGTGAAGACCTGCGTGGGCAGCGAGTGGTGCCGCATGGGCACGCAGGACAGCACCCAGATGGGCAAGGACCTGGAGCGCGCCATGTGGCGCATGTACGCGCCGCACAAGGTGAAGTTCGCCGTCTCGGGCTGCCCGCGCAACTGCGCCGAGGCCGGCATCAAGGACGTCGGCATCATCGGTGTGGACAGCGGCTGGGAGATGCACATCGCCGGCAACGGCGGCATCAAGACCGAGGTGGCGCATTTCCTGGTCAAGCTGAAAACCGCCGAGGAGGTGCTGGAGTACACCGGCGCCTTCATGCAGCTGTACCGCGAAGAAGGCTGGTACCTGGAGCGCACGGTGCACTACGTGGGCCGTGTCGGCATGGACCACGTGAAAAAGCGCATCCTGGACGACGCCGAGGGCCGCCAGGCCCTGTGGGCGCGGCTGCAGGCCGCCCTCGACGGCGAGCCCGACCCCTGGTTCGAGTTCGACAAGGCCGCCGTCGACACCCGCCAGTTCACCCCCGTCAACGCCTGAGGAGTCTCACCATGCAACGCCGTCATGTCCTGACCGCGCTGGCCGCCAGCGCCGCCCTGCCTTTCTCGGCATTCGCCCAGGTCACCGACCTGAACGACGCCATCAACAAGGCCGGCCGCCAGCGCATGCTGAGCCAGCGCATGGGCAAGGCCTGGCTGGCCCTGGTGCACGAGGTCGAGCCGAACACGGCCCGCCCGGTGCTCGACCGCTCCATGGCGCTGTTCGACCGCCAGCTGGTGGAACTCAAGGCCTTTGCCCCCACACCCGAGATTCGCGACACCTACAACAAGCTGGAATCCGCCTGGAGCGACTACAAGGCCACGCTGGTGGGCAGCGCGCCGGGCAAAGGAGGCGCCGCTGCCGTGCTGGCCGCTGACGCCCGGGTGCTGGCGCTGGCGCACCAGGGCACGGTGCAATATGAAACGGCGTCGGGCAAGCCGGTGGGCAAGCTGGTGAACATTGCCGGGCGCCAGCGCATGCTGAGCCAGCGCATGGCCAAGTTTTACCTGGCCGCCACGCTGCCGGTGGACGCCGCCACCGCCACCGCCGAAATCAGCAAGGCCCGCACCGAATTCCTGGCCGCCACCGAGGTGCTGCGCAACGCGCCGGAAGCCACGCAGCGCATCCGCGAAGAGTTGCAACTCGCCGACGGCCAGTGGGTGTTCTTTGACAACGCGCTCAAACGCCTCCAGCCCGGCACCAGCGGCAAGCCGCTGTCGGACGTGTTTGTGGCCAGCGAAAACCTGCTGGCCGTGATGGACCGCGTGACCGGGCTGTATTCGGCCATCAAGAGCTGAATATTGAACAAAAAGTGCCATTACCCAGCGTCAAATGGTCACTGTTTGCTATTAACTTGAAAGTATTTCATGTCTGAATGGAAAGCCGTCTGCCGGGTCGAGGACATTCCCGTGCTGGGTTCGCGCCGTGTGCGCCGCGACAGCGGTCTGGACGTCGCCGTGTTCCGCAACGACCAGGGCGAGGTCTATGCGCTGCTGGACCGCTGCCCGCACAAGGGCGGCCCGCTGAGCCAGGGCATCGTGTTCGGCAACCGCGTCGCCTGCCCGCTGCACAACTGGACCATCGGCCTGTCCGACGGTCTGGCGCAGGCACCGGACGAAGGCTGCACACCGCGCTTTGCGGTGAAAGTGGCCGACGGTGTGGTGTCGCTGCGCACCGATGAGCTCGCCAGCCACGCCACCGACCTGACCCGCCCCGTCGCCGGGCCTGCCTGCAGAAAAGCATGACGCTGAAGGAAACCCGCTCCACCTGCCCCTATTGCGAGTGGTCGGCTTCGCCTCCCCTCGCTGCGCGCGCCATGGAAAACCCCTTCGCAGGGGCCATCACCACGGCAAAGGCAGTGCACAGATGACCGACAGCAAGCGCGAAACCCGCTCCACCTGCCCCTACTGCGGGGTGGGTTGTGGCGTGATCATCGAATCCGACGGCACCCAGATCACCGGGGTGCGCGGCGACCCGGCGCATCCGGCCAATTTCGGGCGGCTGTGCACCAAGGGCGCCACGCTGGCGCAGACGGCGTCGGCGGCGGTGACGCGGCAGACCCGCCTGCTGCGACCGATGCGGCGGCTCCAGCGCGGCGCCGCGCCCGAACCCCTGTCCTGGGACGAGGCGCTGAACCTGGCCAGCCGGCGCTTCGCAGCGACCATCGCTGAGCACGGCCCCGACGCCGTGGGTTTCTACGTCAGCGGCCAGTTGCTGACCGAGGACTATTACGTCTTCAACAAGCTGGCCAAGGGCCTGATCGGCACCAACAACATCGACACCAACTCCCGCCTGTGCATGAGCAGCGCGGTGGCCGGCTACAAAGCCACACTGGGCGCCGACGCGCCCCCCGCCTGCTACGACGACCTGAACCACGCGCAGTGCCTGTTCATCGCCGGCAGCAACGCCGCCTGGGCGCACCCCATCCTGTTCCGGCGCATCGAGGATGCCAAACGCGCGAATCCGGCGCTGAAGATCGTGGTGGTCGACCCGCGCCGCACCGACACGGCCGAGATCGCCGACCTGCACCTGCGCATCCACCCCGGCACCGACGTGATGCTGTTTCACGGCCTGCTGCACCTGATGCTGCGCGAGGGCTGGACCGATCCGGCCTGGATCGCCGCCCACACCAGCGGTTTCGACGCGCTGGAAAGCCTGGTCCGCCACTGCCCCCCCGAGCGAGTGGCCCAGGTCTGCGGCATCGCCCCTGACGACCTCGCCACCGCCGCCCGCTGGTTCGCCGGGACAACGAATCCACCCGGAGGGCCACGCGCCCCCACGCTCAGCCTGTACTGCCAGGGTCTGAACCAGAGCAGCAGCGGCACGGCCAAGAACGCCGCCCTGATCAACCTGCACCTGGCCACCGGCCAGATCGGGCGCCCGGGGGCGGGCCCGTTTTCGCTGACCGGCCAGCCCAACGCGATGGGGGGGCGCGAAGTCGGCGGTCTGGCCAATCTGCTGTCGGCGCACCGCGACCTGGCCAACCCGGCGCACCGGGCCGAAGTGGCGGCGCTGTGGGGGGTGCCCGACGTGCCCTCCACGCCCGGCAAGACCGCGATCGAGATGTTCCAGGCCGCTGCCGACGGTGAGATCAAGGCGCTGTGGATCGCCTGCACCAACCCGGCGCAAAGCCTGCCCGACCAGGCCACCGTGCGCCGCGCGCTGCAGCGGGCCGAGTTCGTCGTGGTGCAGGAGGCCTTTGCCACCGCAGCCACCTGCGACTTTGCCGATCTGCTGCTGCCCGCCTCCACCTGGGGCGAGAAGGACGGCACCGTCACCAACAGCGAGCGCTGCATTTCGCGCGTGCGCGCCGCCGTAAGCCCCCCCGGCACGCCGACGGACGGGCCGCGCCACGACTGGTCGATTGCCGTGGACCTCGCGCGCCGGCTCGAACCCCTGCTGCGGCCGGGGCAACCCACGCTGTTTCCCTATGCCAGCCCGGAAGCCATCTGGAACGAGCACCGCGAGTCCACCCGCGGCCACGACCTGGACATCACCGGCCTGAGCTATGCGCGGCTGGAGCATTCGCCCCAGCCCTGGCCCTGCCCGGAGGGGGCCACCGAGGGCCGCGCGCGTCTGTACACCGACGCCGTGTTTCCCACCGCCGACGGGCGCGCCCGCTTTGTGGCCGAGGCCTGGCGCCCGGTGGCCGAGCCCGTCGACGCCCGCTACCCGCTGGCCCTGACCACCGGCCGCCTGCGTGACCAGTGGCACGGCATGACCCGCACCGGCACGCTCGGACGCCTGTTCGGCCACGTGGCCGAGCCGGCCCTGCAGCTGAACGCCGCCGACATGGCCGCCCGCAGCCTGGCCGAGGGCGACCTGGTGCATGTCACCAGCCGGCATGGCTCCCTGATCGTCCCGGCGCACAGCAGCGGCGAGCTCGCCCCCGGGCAGGCCTTCATGGCCATGCACTGGGGCGGCGAATACCTGGGCGGGCGCAGCAGCACCGGCGCGCCGCTGGCCGGGGTCAACACCCTCACCACACCGGCGTTCTGCCCCAGCTCGAAGCAGCCCGAGCTCAAGCACACGGCGGTCAAGGTCCTGAAGGCCGAGCTGCCCTGGTCGCTGCTGGCACTGGCCTGGCTGCCCGACACCCAGGCGCTGGCGGTGCGCGACGCGCTTCGCGCGCTGATGCCGGCATTTGCGTTTGCCACCTGCGTGCCGTTCGGGCGCGAGCGCAGCGGTGTGCTGCTGCGCGCGGCCGCGTACGAGGCCCCGCCCGACGACCTGCTCGCCCGCATCGAACAGTTGCTGGGCCTGTGCGGCACCGAGGTGCTGCGTTATGCCGACCGCAAACAGGGCCAGCGTCGCGCCATGCGGCTGGCCCGCGTCGCGGGTGACACCCGGCTGGAAGCCTTCGTGCTGGCGGGCGACACCCGCGCCGAGGCCTGGATTCGCACCGTGCTGCAGGACGAGCTGCCGGCGCAGGCCTACGGGCGCCTGCTGCTGGCCCCGGGCGCCCGGGCGCCGGTGACGGTGGCCGCGCGCGGCCGCCAGGTCTGCACCTGCTTCAACGTGGCCGAAGACACGATCCAGTCCACGCTGGCCCACTGCACCGGCAGCGAAGACCAGCGCCTGGCGGCCGTGCAGCAACAGCTGAAATGCGGCACCAACTGCGGCTCCTGCCTGCCGGAGCTGCGCCGCCTGGTTCGGGCCGCCGCACCCGCCACGACCGGCGCCGGAGCATTTGCCATATAACCCGAAGTCATCAGCACTGCGCCACAATTGCCGTCATGGGAATCAGCCACTACCTCAAGGAGATCGGCCGCGGCAAGGACGGTGCCCGGGCACTGACCCGCGAACAGGCGGCCGACCTGTTCGGCCAGGTGCTGGACGGCGCCGTCACCGACCTGGAAACCGGCGCCTTCTGTCTGGCGATGCGCATCAAGGGCGAAACCCCGGCCGAGATGGCCGGCTTCCTGGACGCCACCCACACACGCCTGCGCCGCCTGCCGGACAACGGCGCCGTCACCGTGGTGCTGCCCAGCTACAACGGCGCACGCAAACTCCCGGTGCTGACCCCGCTGCTGGCGCTGCTGCTGGCCCGCGAGGGCGTGCCGGTGCTGGTGCACGGCGCCGCCACCGAAGACCGGCGCATCACCAGCGAGGCGGTGTTCGCCGCGCTCGGTCAGCCGGCCGCCACCGGTGTGGCGCCCCTGGCCCCGGGGCGGTGTGCCTTTGTCCCCACCGGGGCGCTCTGCCCCGGCCTGAAACACCTGCTGGACGTGCGCCGCACCGTGGGCCTGCGCAACCCGGCCCACAGCCTGGTCAAGCTGATGAACCCGTGCGAGGGCGCGGCGCTGATCGTGGGCAGCTACACGCACCCGGAGTACGCGGTCTCGATGGCCGACAGCTTTGCACTGGTCGGCGCCCACGCACTGCTGCTGCGCGGCACCGAAGGCGAGCCGGTGGCCGATGCCCGCCGCACGCCGCAGATGGACGCGTTCCGCAACGGGCAGCGCCACCTGCTGCAGCCCGCGCAGGACGGCCCGCTGGCCAGCGTGCCGGAGCTCCCACGCGACATCTCGGCCGACGCCACCGCCGCGTACATCCGCGACGTGCTGGACGGGCGTCGCCCGGTTCCCGTTCCGATCGCACAACAGGTGGCACACATCCTGCAAGAACGGCGTCAGCACAACACCACGGAGACCTGCGGCCAGCCGGCCGTCCCACCGACATGAACCAGCCCGCCCCCCAGCCCGCGCCCCAACCGTCCGAGTTCCTGCCCGGCACCGTCGCCCTTGTCGGCGCCGGACCGGGCGATCCGGAACTGCTCACCCTCAAGGCCGTCAAGGCCATTGCCGCCGCCACCGTGCTGCTGGTCGACGACCTGGTCAACGACGCCGTGCTGGTGCACGCCCGGCCCGGCGCCCGCATCATCCATGTCGGCAAGCGCGGCGGCTGCAAGAGCACGCCGCAGGCCTTCATCGAAAAGCTGATGGTGATGGCGGCCCGTGAGGGCGAGGTGGTGGTGCGTCTCAAAGGGGGCGATCCGTTCATCTTCGGCCGCGGCGGGGAAGAGGTGGAACACCTGCGTGCGCAGGGCATTCCGGTGCAGGTGGTCAACGGCATCACCGCCGGCCTGGCGGCGCTGACAACGCTGGGCGCGCCGCTCACCCACCGCGACCATGCCCACGGCGTGGTGTTCGTCACCGGCCATGCCAAACCCGGCGACGCCGGCACCGACTGGCAGCAACTGGCGGCCACCGCCCGCGACGCCCGCCTGACACTGGTGATCTACATGGGGGTCAGCGGCGCCGCGCGCATCCAGCAGGACCTGCTGACCGGCCTTGCCGCCGACACGCCCGTGGCCGTGATCCAGAGCGCCACTCTGCCCACACAACGCCACGCCACCACCACACTGGAACGCCTGCACGCCACCCTGATGGCCGAGCAGCTGGGCAGCCCGTCGGTGATCGTGGTCGGCGACGTGGTGCGCGGCATCGCGGCGGTGCACCCGACCTGCGAGCGGCGCGCCGCCTGAGCCGCCGCCACCCCCGCCGCCCGGGGCCCGGGCGGCTGGCCCGCATACACTGCGCGCCATGCTGAGTTTCGATGTGGTGATCGTGGGTGCCGGTGCGGCCGGCCTGTTTTGCGCCGGCGCGGCCGGCCAGCGCGGGCTGAGTGTGCTGCTGCTGGACCACAGCGAAAAAGTGGCCGAGAAAGTGCGCATTTCCGGCGGCGGGCGGGCCAACTTCACCAACCGCGACATTGATGCGCGCCAGCCGCACAAACATTTCATCAGCGCCAACCCGAACTTCTGCCGCTCGGCACTCTCGCGCTACACCCCGCAGGACTTCATCGCGCTGGTGCAACAACACGGCATCGCCTTTCACGAGAAACACAAGGGCCAGCTGTTCTGCGACCACTCGGCCGCCGATCTGATCGACATGCTGCTGGCCGGGTGCGCGACCGGGGGCGTGACGCGCTGGCAGCCCTGCGCCGTCCGTTCCATTGCCTTTTTGCCTGCTACCCAGCGTGAAAAGGTCGAAGTTTGCTATCAATTGATGACCGATCGAGGAGTGATTGGTGCCCGATCGGTGGTCATGGCCACCGGCGGCCTGTCCATTCCCGCCATCGGCGCCAGCGATTTCGGGCACCGCGTGGCCGCACAGTTCGGTCTGCGTGTGGTCCCGCCCCGCCCGGGCCTGGTGCCGCTGACCTTCGACGGCGCCGCCTGGGCACCCTACGCGGATCTGGCCGGCCTGTCGCTGCCGGTGCTGATCAGCACCGGGGAGAAAAAGCACCGCATCACCTTCGCCGAAGACCTGCTGTTCACCCACCGCGGCCTGTCCGGGCCGGCCGTGCTGCAGATGTCGAGCTACTGGCAGCCCGGCACCCCGATCCAGATCAACCTCGCGCCCGAGATCGACCTGCCTGCACAACTGGCGGATGCCAAACGCCGCTCGCGCAAGCTGCTGGCGAACGAACTGGCGCAGTGGGTGCCGGCGCGCCTGGCCGAAGCCTGGGTCGCGCAGGACCCCGACTGGCAGCGCCCGGTGGCCGAATGCAGCGACAAGGCGCTGGCCCGGCTGGCCGAACGGCTGTCCCGCTGGGAACTGGTGCCCACCGGCACCGAAGGCTACAAAAAGGCCGAAGTGACCCTCGGCGGTGTGGACACCCGCGACCTGTCGTCGCAGACGATGGAGTCCACCCAGCCTGGCCTGTATTTCATCGGCGAGGTGGTGGACGTCACCGGCTGGCTGGGTGGTTACAACTTCCAGTGGGCCTGGGCGAGCGCCCAGGCCTGCGCACAGGCATTACCCCTGTCGACGGCGCCTGCCGTCGAATCCGCGCCCTTGCGGTTGTCAACCGTGCCTTCAAAGCTATAATTTGAGGCTTTGCTGGCATGACCCCGCCGGCCAATACTAGTTACAGGCGGGGAACTTCGCTGTCATGGCGTCCGGGCCCGATCTTCCCGGCCACCCTCTGACGGCACATTTTGGAAATCATTACCTGATGACGACGATCCGTGTTAAAGAGAACGAGCCCTTCGATGTGGCCCTGCGCCGCTTCAAGCGCACCATTGAAAAGCTGGGCCTGCTGACCGACCTGCGCGCCCGCGAGTTCTACGAAAAGCCCACCGCTGAGCGCAAGCGCAAGAAGGCCGCTGCCGTCAAGCGCCATTACAAGCGCGTGCGCAGCATGCAGCTGCCTAAGAAGCTGTACTGATCTCGCAGCGGTGCAGCGGAAGGCCCTGCCTTCCTGTGCTCCCCAACCCGCGCTCGGGACGCCAGGCGCGGGTTTCGTTTTTTCGCCCTCCTTTTTTGCCACCGGAACCCTGCCATGAGCCTCAAGGACCAGATCACCGACGACATGAAGACCGCCATGCGCGCCAAAGACACCGAGCGCCTGGGCACCATCCGCCTCCTGCAGGCGGCGATCAAACAGAAGGAAGTGGACGAGCGCATCACGCTGGACGACGTGGCCGTGGTGGCCATCGTCGACAAGCTGATCAAGCAGCGCAAGGACAGCATCGCCGCGTTCGGCCAGGCCGGCCGGCAAGACCTGGTTGACCGGGAAAGCGCCGAAATGAAGGTGCTGGAGGCCTATCTGCCCGCCCGCTTGTCAGCCGAAGAAATTGCTGCCGAGGTCCGCGCCATCGTCGCCGAACTCGGCGCCGCCGGCCCGGGCGACATGGGCAAGGTGATGGGCGCCGTCAAGACCCGGCTGGCCGGCAAGGCCGACATGGGCCAGGTTTCCGCCGCCGTCAAGGCTGCGCTGAACCCCTGAGCAACGAACAGCGAAACCGGCCGCGCGCCACTGCGCGACGTGCGGGTTTTCAGGAGCCGGCCACCTTCATCCGGTTAATCAGGATGGAACCCACGGTCTTGGCGCCGTAGTTGTAGGCGTCGGCCCCGACCGCCTCGATGCCCTTGAACATGGTCTTGAGGTTGCCGGCGATGGTGATCTCTTCGACCGGGTAGGCGATTTCGCCGTTTTCCACCCAGAAGCCGCTGGCGCCGCGGGAATAGTCGCCGGTCACGTAGTTCACCCCCTGGCCCATCAGTTCGATCACGAACAGGCCGGTGCCCAGCTTCTTCAGCATAGCGTCCAGGTCATCGCCAGGCCGCGTGCGCCGCGAAGTCAGCCGCAGGTTGTGCGAGCCCCCGGCGTTGCCGGTCGTGGTCATGCCCAGTTTGCGGGCAGAATAGGTTGAAAGGAAGTATCCGGCCACCCGGCCGGCGTCCACGACCCGGCGCGGCGCCACGCGCACACCTTCATCATCGAACGGCACACTGCCCTTTCCGGCGGGCTCGAACGGGTCTTCATCCACATCCAGATGCGCCGGAAATACCCGCTTGCCCAGGCTGTCGAGCAAGAAGCTGCTGCGCCGGTACAGCGCGCCTCCGCTGACCGCCTGGACAAAACTGCCCAACAAACCCGCCGCGAGCGGTGATTCGAAGAGCACCGGACATTCCGTGGTGGCAATCTTGCGGGCTTTGAGACGGCTGAGCGCGCGTTCAGCCGCATAACGACCCACCGCCTCGGGTGCGGCCAGTCCCCGGGGGTCGCGCATCGAGCTGTACCAGGCGTCACGCTGCATGCCCGCGCCCCGGCCGGCGATGGGCGCAACCGACAGCGTGTGTCGCGAGCTGGCATAGCCGCCGCGGAATCCGTGGGTATGGGCGCTGAAGAAATGGCTTTGCTGCACCGAAACCGCAGCGCCTTCGCTGTTGGTGATGCGGCGATCGGTCGCGAAAGCCGCCGCCTCGCACCGCTGGGCCAACACCACGGCGTCCTCGCTGGTGATGGCCCACGGATGAAACAGATCCAGGTCGCGCGGCTGACGCTCCACCAGCTCCTCCTCCGGCAGTCCGGCCACCGGGTCTTCGGCGGTAAAGCGCGCAATGTCATAGGCCGCCTGCACCGTCTGGGCAATGGCGCTGGAGGAAAAATCCGAGGTGCTGGCGTTGCCGCGTCGGTGTCCGACGTAGACGGTGACACCCAGGGATTTGTCCCGGTTGCGCTCGACCGTCTCGACCGCGCCTTTACGCACACTCACGGACAGGCCGCAGCCTTCGGAGGCCTCGGCACCGGCATCGGTCGCGCCCAGCCGGCGGGCATGGGCCAGGGCTTCGTCGACAAGGCCCTCGAAATGGCGGCGGGAAAAACTGAAGCCATTGGAGGCTGAGGTCGGTTGCGGGGCATTTTTCATCGTGGCGGCTATGATACTTGCCCCCTCCGCACCGTGAGCGCCCCCTTTTTTATGTCCCGAAAACCGAAGCGTGGCTACTTCGTCCGCGGCCAGTTTGTTGCCGAAGGCAGCGAACTTGATCTTGAGTTCAAACGCGAGCTCAAAGGCGGTGACGAACCCAGCAAAACCGAGCTCAAGCGCGAAAGTGCCGATCGCCAGGCCCTGGGCGAAGCCTTGCTGGATCTGCGGGCCGAGCTGCTGGCCCGTCTGGAACTGCCCGACACCCTCACCGAAGCGCTGGCACAAGCGCGCGGAATCACCCATTTCGAGGGGCGTCGCCGGCAGATGCAGTTCATCGGCAAACTCATGCGCCGGCTCGATGCCGAAACAATGGAGGCCATTCGCGCCGCCCTGGACGAACAACACCGGGGTTCGGCCGCCGAAACGGCGGCGCTTCATGCCGCAGAACACTGGCGCGAGCGTCTGATCACCGACGATGCGGCGCTGGCAGTCTGGCTGGAACAGCACCCCGAAAGTGATGCCCAGCAGCTTCGGGCCCTGATCCGCCAGGCGCGCAAGGATGCCCCGCCGGCCGACCGGGATCAGCAATCCCGCGGCCTGGCGCCTCGCCAGAGTCGTGCCTTCCGTGAATTGTTCCAGCTGGTGCGAGAGCAGCTGCGCACCACCGTAGCCGCCGCCGCTGACCAGCCCGCCGACGCGCAATGAGCGCCAGGCCTGCGCCCCGACCACTGAACCCACCACCTTTTTCGACCATGAGCCAGCCCCTTGAACCCGTCCGAATCGGCCTGGTCTCCATCAGCGACCGCGCTTCGGCCGGCGTCTATGAAGACAAAGGCCTTCCTGCCTTGCAGGCGTGGCTGGAGCGCGCCGTCCGCAACCCCATCGAATTTGTCCTGCAGCTGATCCCGGACGAGCAGGCGCAGATCAGCGCCACCTTGATTGACCTCGTTGACAACCGCGACTGCGCGCTGATCCTGACGACCGGCGGTACGGGCCCGTCCCCGCGGGACGTCACTCCCGAAGCCACACAGGCCGTGGCGCACCGTGAAATGCCCGGCTTCGGAGAACAAATGCGGCAGATTTCGCTGAATTTCGTGCCCACCGCGATTCTTTCGCGACAAACAGCCGTCATTCGTCACAAAAGTCTGATCATCAACCTGCCGGGGCAACCAAAAAGTATTCAAGAAACGCTCGAAGGTGTCAAAATGACAGCCCATGGGCAAACTGTGCCGGGTATTTTTGCAGCGGTCCCCTACTGTATTGACCTGATCGGCGGTCCGTATCTGGTCACCGATGAGGCGGTCTGCAAGGCATTCCGGCCCAAGAGCGCCATCCGGCCAGGGAGCTGACATAAACAAAAAAGCGTTTCTGAACGGCTTTCTATGCATTTTCAATTGAAACCCAGCGTCAACTGGTCACTTTTTGCTATTTTTTTGATACCGGTCGTTGGCTTGGCCAGTGAACCGACACTGCCCTACACGGTTCAAAAGGGCGACAAATTGATCCGCGTGACCAAAGACATGCTGGTGCAACCCGCTGACTGGAAAGCCATCGCGCGGCTGAACGGCATGCCGGACCCGAACGTCATCAAACCGGGCCAGACCGTGCAGGTTCCGGTCCGCATGCTCAAGTCGCAGCCCTTGGAAGCGAAGGTCGTGGCGGCCGCCGGGGACGTTCAAGTCGCCGGCAGCCGCGCCCAGGCCGGCCAGAGCCTTGGCGAGGCCAGCCGCATCACCACCGGCCCCAACAGTTCCGCCGTGGTCGAACTGGCTGACGGCAGCCGGGTGCAACTGTTGCCCGGCAGCATCGCCGAGCTCGCCCGGCAACGGGAATACCGCATGCGCGATGGTTCTGCCGGCGGCTCCAGCACCTGGTTCTCCGGTACCGTACGCCTGGTTCAGGGTTCGGTCGAGACGCTGGCCTCCAAACTCAGCCGGCGCGCCACCCCGCTCCAGGTCGAGACACCGACCGCCCTGGTTGGTGTCCGCGGCACCCGTTTTCGTGTGGCTTATGACGAGTCGGTCGGCAGAAGCAGTCGCTCGGAAGTTCTGGAAGGCCTGGTTCGCGCCGACAACCCGGTACAAGCCAGTGGTGCCGACCTTCCGGCCGGCACGGGCGCCGTTGTCGACCCGACACGCAAGGAGGTCCGCGTGGTCGCCCTGCTGTCCGCACCCGACCTGACCGCCGCCGCGAGCCAGG
Organism: Burkholderiaceae bacterium; assembly: GCA_016790575.1. Taxonomy (GTDB): domain Bacteria; phylum Pseudomonadota; class Gammaproteobacteria; order Burkholderiales; family Burkholderiaceae_C; genus JAEUOU01. Next base: position 45,550 of record JAEUOU010000007.1, read on the forward strand.
TACGCCGCCCGACGCCCGTCTGGGGCCTGCCGGCCTTGGGTGATGCGCAGGCGTATCGGGTTCAGGTTGCTCAGGATGAGAAGTTCGAGCGAATCATGGGCGACCTGCGCACCACCACGCCCGCCGTTGACCTGTCCGGCATCCCCAATGGCACCTGGCACGTTCGCGTCCGCCGGATTGACCCCAACGGACTCGAAGGCTTCGACGCAAGCCGCACGGTAGCGATCGCCGATGCACCGCCGGCACCCGCCCCGCAGCCGCCTGCGGTCAGCGCCCGTGTGGTCAGCTCATCCATGAGCCTGCGCAATGGGCAGACCAGCCTGCGTTTCGAACCCGCCTATTCCGGGATCGCGGCGACCGCAATCCGGGGCTACGCCATGGTTCTGGCCCACGACCGGGCGCTCAACCAGGTCGTGGGCAAAGCCGAGGCCACCGCGCCCAACCTCCAGCTGCCAACCGAAATCAAACCGGGCATGTACTTTGCCCGCCTGACGGCGCGCACCGACAGCGGCCAGGAACTCGATCTGGGCCTGTACCAGCTGGATATCCACATGAACTGGGGCATTTCGATTTCCGACTCGATGTTTGTCCTCCAACCCCTTGCCGCATCGGGATCCTGAGTCACCATGGACAGCTACCTCACCGACAAACGGCGATTCAGCCGAAATGATGTTGCCGCGTTGCTGCGCGGACGCAAAGCCTTCAGCGAACTGAGCCAAGACGAGGCCCTGGCGGTCGTCACCTGCATGAAGCCCGTGCGCATCAAGGAAGGCGCTGTGCTCACCCAGCAGGGCTCGTCCAGCAGCAACCAGATGATGCTGATTCTCCAGGGCGAAGCGGCGGTAGAGACGGAAACCGACAACGCCAACGAGCCGCTGCTGGTCACTTTGCTGGGGCCTGGCGATCTGATCGGCGAGCTGGGCATGTTCGACGGCGAGCCCCGCTCGGCGACCTGTACCGCGGCGTCCGAGATGTATGCCGCGCTGATGGGCCAGGAACACCTCGAAAAGCTGATGGCGGAAAAGCCCGCCGTTTCCGCCAAGCTGCTGAGTGTGATCTTGCAGCGGGTCAGCCAGAAGCTGAGGGTGACCACCGAAAAGCTGCGCAAAATCTCGGCGATCAATGAATCGTTGACGTCGGAAATGGGCAGCCTGGAGCAGAAGCTCCACGCGGCGCTGTCTCGTCCGGCCGCCGCCCCACCGGAGCCGGCGACATTTCAGCCCACCGTCCAGATGGCGCCGCAAGCGGTGGCCTTCCAGCCCACCGTCCAGATGAATCCGCGACAGGCCGCCGCAGCGGCGGCGCGGGGCCCGGCGGAGTTTGCTCCCACCCGGCCGATGACGCTGGCCGATCTGGACCGCATGCACCCGACCGGAAGACCAGCAAAGGCGCCTTCACCTGCCGCGGCCGATTCGCCGGAGTACGCAGCGACCGAGCCGATGTCCCTGGACCTTCTGGCGGCCATGTCCCGCCCCACCCCACCCCGACAGAAGCCCGCCCACCCCGAATCGGGTGACCTGCTGCCGCCGCTGGTCACTTCCCGACGAGGTCGTTGAGCCGCTCGGCCGGAAAACATTCCTGCCGGGCCGCGTCCTGCGGCATGGGCCCGCTTTGAGCGCGCTCGGCAAGCAATCGGTCGATCGTCTGCCATAACAAGGCGATCTGGTGGTCCTGTGCCGCGGCCCCACTGATCAGTCCCCGCAATGCCTGACTGACCGGATCGTCGTCCTGCGTGATGCCATAGGCGGTGAATTTCGGTTCGGCCACGGTCACGTCCGCGCTGGCGCCCTCTTTGGACGGGATGATGCGGGCCGGTATACCCACCGCCGTGGCACCGGGCGGTACCGGCTTGATCACCACCGCATTGCTGCCGATCTTGGCCCCGTCGCCGACCTCAAAGCCGCCCAGCACCTTGGCACCGGCGCTGACGACCACATCCTTGCCCAGGGTGGGGTGGCGTTTGGTGCCTTTGTACAGTGACGTCCCGCCCAGCGTGACCCCCTGGTAGATTGTGCAACCGTCACCGATCTCGGCGGTCTCGCCCACCACCACACCCATCGCATGGTCGAAAAAAACCCGATCGCCGATGCGGGCGCCAGGATGGATTTCGATCCCGGTCAACCAGCGCGCGACATGCGAGATGAAACGCCCCGGCCATTTCAAGCCGTGGTTCCAGCACCAATGCGCCGGCCGGTGCAGCCAGATCGCGTGCAGGCCGGGATAACAGGTAATGACCTCCCAGGTGCTGCGCGCGGCAGGATCACGGTCGAGGATGCACTGGATATCGGAGCGAAGGCGGGCAAACATGCGCCAAGTGTAGAGTCGAAAAAAACCCCGGGCGGGGACCCGGGGCATCCGGCTGTCCGGCAGGACCATCCCGGCCGGCGCGCGGGCAGCGCTACTGCCCGGTCGCCGTCACCGTACATTCCACCGCAAGGGTAATTCCGCCGCCCGATGGCAAGATCGGAATCGCCACCCCCTGTGGGGGTGTGGTGTTCTGCAATTGCCCGATGGTCAACCCGCCCGGACAGTTGGCCCCTCCCGATGCCGTACAAACCGGGTTGGTCACGCAGGACAAACCCGGCGCCACCGGATCGTAGACACGGGTGTTGTCCGCCGCCGACGGGCCGAGGTTCGAGATCGTGATGGTGTAGCTTGTTGTGCTGCCGGCCACCAGAGTGGTGGTGTTGTTGGTTTTGCTGACCGCCAGATTGGCCGATCCGACCGCCGTCACCACGGTCGCCGTGTTATTGGCGGTATTGGTGTCCGATATTCCACTGGGGATCGATATCGCCACGGTATTGGTGACCCCGTTGGTGTTAGTGGTGGCCACGCCCTGAACCACCACCGAACAGGTCGAACCCGAGCCCATGCCGGTTGCCGTGCCCTGCAGCAAACTGCCCGCGAGTGTCGCGGTACAGCCCGCCACCGACCCACCGATGGTCGCCGTGCCCACGCTCAGGCTGGTGAAGTTGAACGGAATCAGGTCACTGAAGGTGACTGTCGACACCGCGGACGGACCACCATTGATCGCGCTGATGCGGAACTGCACGGTCTGCGCCAGATTCACCCCGAGCAAGGTGGTCTGGAAGCTTCCGGCCGGCAAGGCTCGCTGCTCCTTGAGCGTGCGCACATCACTGTTCAGTGGCACGGGATCACCCGCACAACCGAGGAACGGCACATCGGTGGCTTCACACAAGGCGGCCGTCACGGTGGTGGTCTGGGTGTTGTTCTGCGGGTCCGCACTGGCAGTCACCCGTGCCCGGTTGACCAGGGTATTGGTCGCACCGGCCGCAACGGTGACGTTGACCGTAATGTTCACGGAGGTGGCCGTGTTCAGCGCGCCAGCCGTGTTCGTACAACTGACCGCCTGCCCGACGGGCGCCCCACACGTAAATGGCGCCGACGGTGTGATGGTTCCGAAGGTCAACCCGGCCGGCAAAACATCGACCACCCGCACGGTATTCGCCGCCGCCGCCGCGCCACCGGTGTTGGTCACGTTCAGCGTGAAGGCAAATGCATCACCCGGCGAACGGGCCTGCGGGTCGGGGTGGCTCTTGGTCATCCGCACCTCTGGGGCGCCCTGGACCGTATTGAGGTCGATGGCGCAGCCGGTGTGGGGGCTGCCGTCCGCATTGCAACTGGTGATATTGGCAAAGGTCGCGGTATTGAGGGTTCCGGCCACCAGATCGCCTCCGCCCACCACCCGCGACCGGTTCAGGGTCTGCGTGCCCAGCGGCACAGTCGCGTTGACGGTGACACCCAGGTCAAACGAAGACGACCCCCCCGCCGGAATCGAGGTGGTGGAAATGCAATAGGTGTAGGTAAAAGTATTGCGCGTGCAGGTCCAGTTGGCGCCGTTCGGTCCCGGAGGGTTGAAGGTCCCCGCCGTGGTGAAGGTGATGGAGCCGGTACCCAGCGTCGGCAGAATATCGCCGAAGGTCAAGGTACCCACCGTCGCTGCCGTGCCGACGTTGCGGATGGTGAAGCGGTACGTGGTCGACCCCCCGCGGTTGACGAACACCTGGCCGTCGTCTTTGGTCATGTCCAGCCGGGCGTAGAGCACGGCATCCGAGTCGCTGGCGCAACCGAGCGCGTCATCCACCGCCTCGGTGGCCGGGGACACGGGCGCCGGGCAGACAGCCGCCGTCGCGGTGGTCGGTTGTGTGGTTTTTCCGGGCGCCGGGTCTCCGCCACCACCCACCCGGGCGCGGTTGGTCAGCGCCGACGGCGGCGCGGCGGCCACCACCACGGAGAACGTTACGGTCGCCGCGGCACTGGCGGCCAGTGTCACCGTGCGGTTGCACAGGATACCGGGGCCGGTGACGGTCGAACAGGTGAAACTGTTCATGATGAACGGCGAAGCGCCGTTGAACGTCAGCCCCGTTGGCAGCAGATCGGCAATCGTGATGGTGCCGGTGGTGGGGGTTGCCCCACCGTTGGTCACCACCAGGGTGTAGGTCAGGGTCTGCCCCGGCACCACGGTGGTGGTGCCGTCCGTCTTGGTCAGCGAAAGACTGGGCGCGACAATGGTGCCGGCGTCCACGGCACACCCGCCCAGCGGGGTGTCGTTGGACGTACAGGTGGCCGCCGTCACCGGGGTTGCCGTGGTGGTTTTGTTCGGGTCGCCGCCCCCGCTGACCTGCGCCCGGTTGATCACCGACAGGCCGTTCGCCCCGTTGATTGCCATCGGGATGGTGAAGATCGACGTGCCGAAGGCGGAAATCGACGTTGTCGACGTGCAACTGAACGTCTGGGTGGTCGGCGCATTGCAGGTCCACTGCGCCGCATTGGCGCCGCCCAGGGTCAGCGTACCGGTGGCCACCGACAGGCCGGTCGGGATGCTGTCGGCGAGCGAAATCGTGCCCGAGGTGGCGCTGGCGCCGCTGTTGGTCACGGTAAACGTGAAGGTGGTGGTACCGGGTGAGGTGAGCGAGGTCACGCCATCCGACTTGCGCAATTGCAGGTTCGGATCACACAGCGCCGCCTGTGGAACGCCCGGGGTATTGGGCGTCTGAAAGGTCGTCAGCCCCCCGTTGAAGCCGGAACCGCCGTAATACTCTTCGAAGCCGGCATTGCTCATCGTCTCACCCGGAGTTCCGCCGTTGACGAACGCGGTCACCGCCATGGTGTTGGGCGCATAAGCGACGAAGCCGCCGCCACCGGCACCCCCGGGGCCGTGTCGGTCCACAGGCCAGCCGGGCTGTCCGGCCCACGCGTTGCCCCCATCACCCCCGGTTACATCAATCGAGGCATTGCCACCGGCAACAGTTTCGAGCACCACCGATCCTCCCGCCCCGCCGCCACCAGCCGAGTCATTGAGCACGTTGTACCCATGGGCGCCCCGGGCATCGATGGTGCCCGAACCGCCAATAGAACGGGCCCGTATCACCACAATGCCGCCACCAGACGCGCCGGTCGAACAACGGCCTGCACCCAAAGTGCAGATCATGCCGAGATTGGAATACGTCGTCGTGGTGTCAGCGGTGGTATTGTTAGTGCTACCCGCCCCGCCCCCGCCCCCGAAAAAAATTCGGTTAAAAGCCAAAGAACCCGCGTAGCTGGCGCCGCCCCGCCCACCAAGATCCAGCAAGGGATCGTTCCAGGGCCGCCCGCCAATGCCACCAGCACCGTAGTTGCTTCCGCCACCGCCGCCGGAATTGTTTGAATTGCCTCCATCACGGTCCGAGTCGTTACCACCCCCCCCGGCATTACCCGGCGCGCCCCGGGCGTAGCTGCCATCCGGGTAACCTTCAACCGCCAGACTGACGGTGACCAGGGATGCCGTCGCATTGAGCGGGTTCGTCGTCTGGAAACCCCAGTCGGTGACCTTTTCCGCAACATGACGCGGTGTGCTGTGGATGCCCTCCCCTTTGGAGGCATGGGGCGACGTCAACACCGATGTGCTGCGCCAGGTGTTGATGGCGGTGGTGGTTCCGGCAACGTCGGTTCCAGAGCCAATGCCCAAGCCACCACGGAAGCCCTTGCCAGCGACAAACACCGCGCGGTTGGCAACGCCCTCGACCGTGGCGTTGCCCAGGGTCAAGGCGCCCCGCACGTCCATGGCCACGACCCCGCCCGTCCGCCCGGTCCATCGCGGGGCGACCACCCCTGCCGCCGTGCCACTGGTGTACTGCGGCACACGAACGACCTGGTAGCGCCGCTGGTTGGCCGACGCGGTGGCGTCGGAATCGAAATACTGATTGGTCAGCGCCGGGGTGAAAGTGATGTTGGGGAAGGTACCGCCGGTAATGCGCACCCATTCATAGCGCCCGACGCTGCCCAGGCTGGTGGAGCCGTTGCCGGAGCCGCTGCCATTGCCGTAGGTGCTGTTGTTCGCGGTGTTGTAGCTGCCGTCCTGAATCTGGATGATCATCAGCAGGTCACCCACGGCCAGGGTGGTGGTCGCGCCGCGCGTATCGCGGGTGCCCAGGGTAATGGCCGTGGAGCCGGGATTGAGCGTGGGCTGCCCACTGCCCTGGTAATAGTCGTTGATGACCCCGGCCGGGATGGATGTCTGGAACGCGCTGGGCGGCGCGCAGGTTTGCGCCAGCGCCACCACGGGCGCCAGCAGGGCCAATGTCAGCCCCAGCACAAGCTGTTTGAGGAAACGAACCACGATTCACACTCCGGGGAAAACCGAATGAAGCGCGATTATCCGGTAACAATCGGTGACACGGTGCAGGGACGTCGTCAGACCGGGTCGTTTTTGTGCGCTTGTTCGCCCGGATGGGGGCGAAGACGCAACAGATTGCGCGCGATGCCACGGAGGATGTGGATTTCCGTCACCGTGGGTTGGGCACGCAGCAGCAGCTGGTTGAGCCGAGGCATCAGTTTTTTGGGCGCCTGCGGGTCCAGAAACCCGATCGCCACCAGCGCCTGGTGCCAATGCGCCAGCACACCGGCGATGGCTTGCGCGTCGGCACGGTCCGGCGCGTCGGCGGGCGTGTCGACCCCATACCCACCCAGGGCCTGGCGCCATTCGTAGGCGATCACCTGCGCCGCCGCCGCCAGATTGAGCGAACCGAAGGCGGGATTGGTGGGAATCGACAGCGCGACGTGGCAGCGGTAGACGTCGTCATTGCTCAGACCATACCGCTCCGGACCGAACAGAAAGGCCACACCCGTCTCGCCGTGCCCATCGCGTGCCCGGCCCAGCAGCTCGCCAAAGTGGGCCCGCGGCGCGCGGGTGGGCGGACCGAAATCCCGCGGTGTCATGGCCGTGGCGCACAGGTGGGTGATGCCGTCCAGCGCATCGTCCAGCCGCGGCACCACCCGGGCGGCCGCCAGCACATCGACCGCGCCGCTGGCGCGCTGGATCGCCTCGTCGCGGCGCAGCACATTGGGCCAGCGGGGAGCAACCAGCACCAGATCGTCAAATCCCATGACCTTCATCGCGCGGGCGACCGCGCCCACGTTGCCGGCGTGGCTGGGTTCGATCAGGACAAAACGGGTTTTCATCGGTGGCCGGTTAAAATCCGCATTGTCGCTGCCCGCATCGACGGCGCCGCCGGATCTGCCGTTTCGCTCTTCCTCACAATATGTCGTCCAACCTGCATCCCATGCTCAACGTGGCCATCAAGGCCGCCCGCGCCGCTGGCGCGATCATCAACCGCGCCGCCCTCGACGTCGAGGCCGTCCGGATTTCGCAAAAGCAGGTCAACGACTTTGTCACCGAAGTGGACCACGCCAGCGAAGAGGCCATCATCGAGACCCTGCTGACGGCCTATCCGAACCATGGCATTCTGGCCGAGGAATCCGGGCAGTCGCGCGGCAACGCCCATTCCGACCATATCTGGATCATCGACCCGCTGGACGGCACCACCAACTTCATCCACGGCTTCCCGGTCTACTGCGTCAGCATCGCGCTGGCGGTGGCGGGGCGGGTGGAACAGGCCGTGATCTACGACCCGACGCGCAATGACCTGTTCACCGCGACCCGGGGCCGCGGGGCCTATCTGAACGAACGCCGCATCCGGGTCTCCAAACGCACCCGGCTGCAGGAATGCCTGATCTCGACCGGTTTTCCCTTCCGCAAGGGCGACAACTTCCCGCTGTATCTGGCCATGATGAGCGACGTCATGCAGCGCACGGCGGGTTTGCGCCGTCCCGGCGCGGCCGCGCTGGACCTGGCCTATGTGGCCGCCGGCTTCGCCGACGGTTTTTTCGAAACCGGCCTGCAGCCCTGGGATGTGGCGGCCGGTTCGTTGCTGGTGACCGAAGCGGGGGGTCTGGTGGGCAACTTCACCGGTGAATCCGACTTCCTGCACCAGAACGAGTGTCTGGCCGGCGCGCCGCGCATCTACGGTCAACTGGTCGCCTTGCTGGGCAAGTACAGCAAGTTTGCCGGTGTGGCCGACAAGGTGGCAGTCAGCGCGGCCACGTCCCAGCCCCTGTCGCTGTCAGCCGACCCGGCGACCGAGTAATCACGACCGGCGGAGCCCACAGGCAGCCCGCCGGCACCGGGTCAATCGGCGCCACACCGCCGCCGGCGCGACCGGGCGGCCCCGGGGAGGCGGGAAAGCCCTGTGGCGGGGCGAAAGCCTGCGCCACTAGAGTCAGAGGCCTTGCCGGTTCCCGGCGGGGGTTTTCCTGACCCGGAGCACTGAACATGGCCTCTTCCGCATTGCCCGAAACGCTGGCGCTGCAGCGCATTTATCACTGGGAGCGGCAGGCTCCGGACAAAACCGTCTTCACGCAACCCATGGGCGGCGGCGTGGTGCGCGAATGGACCTGGAAACAGGCGGTGGAGGAGGTGCGGCGCATGGCCGCCTACCTGATGGGTCTGGGCCTGCCGGCGGGCTCGCGTATCGCGCTGCTGGCGAAAAACAGCGCCCACTGGATGATGGCCGACTGGGCGATCTGGATGGCCGGCCATGTTTCGGTGCCGCTGTACCCCACGCTGGCGGCGAACTCGGTACGCCAGATTCTCGAACACAGCGAATCGCGGCTGCTGTTTGTCGGCAAGCTCGATCTGTGGCACAGCATGAAGTCCGGGGTGCCCGAGGGGCTGCCGCTGATTGCCCTGCCACTGGCGCCGCCGGTCGACGGTGCCCGGTCCTGGGACGACATCCTGGCGCGCACACCGCCGCTGGCCGACAGCCCGGTGCGGGACGCCGACGAGTTGTGCTCGCTGATCTACACCTCGGGCACGACGGGGACGCCCAAAGGGGTGATGCACAGCTTTGGCACCTTCGCCTGGTCGATCAGTTCGGGCCTCAAACGTGTTCCGCTCGATTCCAGCGGCCGCATGCTCAGCTACCTGCCGCTGGCGCACGTGGCCGAGCGCATGCTGGTCGAGCATGGCCTGCTGGCCACGGGGATGCAGGCGTTCTTCGCCGAAAGTCTGGACACCTTTGTTTCCGACATCCAGCGGGCACGACCGACGGTGTTCTTCTCGGTGCCTCGCCTGTGGGTCAAGTTCCAGCAGGGTGTGCAGGCCAAGTTGCCCCCGGCAAAAATGGCCTTGCTGCTGAAACTTCCGGTCATTGGCGGCATCGTCCGCAAGAAAGTGCTTTCCGGCCTGGGGCTGGACCAGGTGCAGTTTGCCGCCGGCGGGGCGGCGCCCATGCCCCCTGCCCTGCTCCACTGGTATCGCAGCCTGGGTCTGGACATTGTGGAGGTCTATGGCATGACCGAAAACTGCGGCCTGTCGCACTCCACCCTGCGCGGCAAACCCCGGCCCGGGTCCGTGGGCACCACCTACGATGGCGTTTCCTGCCGGATCGAAGCGGGCAGCGGCGAGATTCAGATGAAAGGCGATTGCCTGATGCTGGGCTATTACAAGAATCCCGAGGTGACCGCCGCCACGTTCACCGCCGACGGCTGGCTCAAGACCGGCGACAAAGGCACCGTGGACGCCGAGGGCAACCTGACGATCACCGGTCGCGTCAAGGACTTGTTCAAGACCGGCAAAGGCAAATACGTCGCACCGGCGCCGATCGAAAACCGGCTTTCGACCCATCCGGCCATTGAGGCCTGCTGTGTGACCGGCGCCAATCTGGGCCAGCCGCTGGCACTGCTGATGCTCAACCCGGAGGCAACGGCCAAGGCCGCCAGCGCAGGCGGGCGCAGCGCGCTGGAGGCTTCGCTGGCCGAACATCTGGACGCGGTGAACGCACAGCTTGACCCGCACGAGCAACTGGACTGCCTGGTCATCACCGCCGAGCCCTGGTCGGTCGACAACGAAATCCTGACGCCGACCATGAAGGTCAAACGCAACCGGATCGAAGACCTGTTTGCCCGCAACTACGACCGCTGGGTGGGTACCGGGAAAAAGGTGGTCTGGATCTGACCGCCGCCGCTGCGCGCCACCAGGCCGCTGCAGGGTCTGCAGCCGGCCCGTCGGGACCGGTTGGGACCGGCATCGGCGGGCGAAATTCGCTATATTATTTATAGCTACAAACGACCTTTTCCCGCTGGGTATTGGCCAAAAACACCACAAATTCGCGAAAAAGCCGCTTTTCGGGGCGTGCCAGGGGCCTGCGAGACCTCAGCCCGGCGTTGCGCGCGCGGCTTTGCGCCCTCGGGCCGCGGTGGCGGCGGGGCCCGGGCTGGCCGGTTCGGCCGCCCGGGAACGGGGCGGCCTTTTCTTCGTCGGCGGCTTGTCGTCGGCCGGGCGACGCGGCAACGCCTGACGGGCCAGCGCCAGATAGTCCTGGAAACTGTCGCGAATGCACTGGGCCAGCACCTCGGGGTCGGGGACCTGCTCGGCGCAGGCGGTGAACGACACCACAATGGTGTTGCCGTAGCCGGTGACAGAGAACACCAGCCCCATGCCGTCGTGCACCGGCATGATGGCCGACAGGTAGGTCAGCCTGGCGCCTTGCAGATACAAGGACTCGCGCGAACCGGGCACATTGGTGATGGCACAGTTGGCCAGCGGCGCCCACTCGCCCAGCAGGGCCGAGGCCGAACGCAGCATCTTGCTGGTGGCGGCGATGGCCAGTGACGGCGACTGTTCCGCCAGCGCGCTGAGTTCGCGGGCGCTCAACGCCTGGCGGGCCTGGGATTTGGCCGTGCTGCTGGCGTGAATGGCAGTCAGACGCGCCACCGGGTCTTCGACATGGGTGTGCAGGCCGACCCGGACCCAGGACAGGCGCGGCGAGGTCAGGCCCGCGCGTTCGCTGTGTACGGCCATCGGAACGGCGGCCACCAGACTGGTCGGAGGAAGTTCGTCCTGCAGTTCGAGATAACGGCGCATGCCGCCGGCACAGACGGCCAGCACCACGTCATGCACCGTGCAATCGGCGACCAGCGAACGGATCTGCTTGAACTCGTCGAGGGAGAAACGCCGGGTTTCAAACACCCGCTGGGACGACACCTCGGTGTTGAACCGCGTGACCGGAAACGCGGGGGCCTCGCCACGATATTCCCGGACAACTGCCTGCGCGGTGGTCTTGATGGCGCTCCAGGCGCTGTCGATCGGCTGTTTCAAGCGCATCGGCCAGGTCGCGAGGTTGAAGCCGGCGCGCCACAGCAGGGTCAGATCACTGGGTGGGTCCTCCGGAAACCAGGGCGCGGTCGGCTGGGGCGGGCTGACCTCGGGCGTCAGGTCGTGCAGCAGGCGGGTGATTTCGTTGCCGTTTTCGACATCGATGGCCGCGTGGTGAATCTTGAGCAGGATGGCAAAGCTGCCCGCGGGGAGGTCCAGAAAGCTGTCCAGCCCTTCGATGACGTACATCTCCCACAGGGGTCGCCCGAGATCAAGCGGGCGGGCATGGATACGCGCGCTCTGGATGCAGAACTGGCGCCAGTCGCCCGGTTTGGGCAGGGCGATGTGGCGGATGTGGTGGTCCAGGTCGAAATGGTCGTCTTCAACCCAGTAGGGATAGTCCAGGTTGAGGGGCACTTGCACCACTTTCTGGCGCAAGAAGGCGAGCCGGTCGAGCCGGCTCTCGACATGGGCCTGAATCTGGCGGAACCGCACGACACCGCCGGGCGCGGTCGACTGGTCGTAAATGTGGACCAGCGTGACGTTGGAATTGGCGTGGGCCGTGTCCGAGTAGATGTAGGCTGCGTCGTGTTCGCTGAGTTGTCGCATGGGCGTCTCCGGGCGGTCAGAACCGGGCCGGGTAGGTCACGGCAGAGGCCGGACCGGCGATCCAGTCCAATGTGGTTTCCAGCAGGCCTCCGGGGGCGAAGGGCTTCCAGTCTCCTTCCGGCTGGGCCAGCCGGTCGGCGATGATGGACAGCACAATGCCGTTGAAAACCAGTCCGCAGTGGCTGCCCGGTACACGCAGGTTCTCGTGAAGCCGCGCATCGCCATCGACCGTGGCCTCCTGCGGCGGAACAACCCCGTCCGTCAGGGAGTAGATGCAGGTCGTGGGGATCGCCGGCCGACGCCGCTCCCGCAGGGCCTTGGCCCGCGGCTGCATCAGGTGCGCGGAGGCCCCCAGGCGATGGGATATCAGCCGGTACAAGGCCCGCACCAGGGGCGGCGACTGGTTGCCTGCGTTGTCCACCGTGACGGGGCTGCCCAGGGTGATGATGTTGCGCACACAATCCGGTGCATGCTGGGCGCCGTAGAGCGAAAAAACCCCGCCCAGACTCCAGCCCACCAGGCTGACTTTGCGCCCGGTGACGTGGTGCAGGTACCGGATCTTCTGCGGCAAGGCGGTGGCCAGCTTGCTGCGAAAGCCAAGGTTGCGACCCAGCCCCCAGGTGTGCACTTCGTAGCCTTTGCGCTGCAGGTAGGCTTTGAGCACAAACAGGGCCGCATCCGAGGCCATGAAGCCGGGCACCAGCAGCACCGGATGACCGTCTCCCTGTGGCGCCTGGCGCAGCAGCGGCCAGGCCAGCGGCAGGCTGGCGAACTCGGCAAAGGCCCGCAGCTCCAGCAGGGAATGCAGCCGATCGGGCGGCCCTTCGTTCTGGTGCCGCGTCACGTGGCTGCGGCGAGGTCTGGGCGTGCTCACAGGCCCAACTGGCGCGAGGCCAGCTCCTTCATGATTTCCTCGGTGCCGCCGCCGATCATCATCACCTTGACCTCGCGGTAGATGCGCTCGGCCGCCGTGCCCTGCATGAAGCCCATGCCGCCGAGAATCTGAACGGCGGCGTCGGCGCAGAACTGCATCGTCTGGGTGGCATGGTTCTTCAGCAGGCAGACCTGCGCCACCCATTCGGCGCCCTTGGCCGCCTTGTCGCCGCTGTCGGCGCGCGCGGTCACCGCGTCCAGCCAGGCGCGGGTGGATTCGATGCGCATCTTCATGTCCATCAGCTTGTGGCGGATCACCTGGTGGTCGATGATGGCCATGCCGAAGGTCTTGCGCTGGCGCGCCCAGTCCAGCGCGTCGTCGTAGCAGCGCTCCGAAAAGCCGAGCGACATCGCCGCCATCGACAGGCGCTCGCCGTTGAAGTTGGTCAGGATCATCTTGAAGCCCTGGCCTTCCTCGCCCACCAGGTAGCGTGCCGGCACCCGCACGTTGTCGAAGCGCAGGTGCGCGGTGTCGGAGCAGTGCCAGCCCATCTTGTCCAGGCGGCTGCGTGACACCCCGGGCGCGTTGCCGGGAATCACCAGCATCGACACGCCCATCGGGCCCTTGATCTTGGGGTCGGTGCGCACGGCGGTGGTGATCCAGTCGGCGCGCATGCCGGAGGTGATGAAGATCTTTTCGCCGTTGACCACGTACTCGTCGCCTTCGCGCACGGCGGTGGTGCGCAGGGACGCCACGTCGGTGCCGCCACCGGGCTCGGTGATGCCCAGCGCCGCGATCTGCTCGCCGCGCAGCACGCCCGGAATGACCTCGGCTTGCAGCGCCGAGCTGCCATGGCGCTGGATCGGTGGCAGGCCGATGTTGTGGCTGAACAGGCTGGCCATCAGACCGCCGCTGGCGCCATGACGGGCCAGCGTGGCCGCCAGCACGTTGCGCGGCGCCCAGGGCGCGGGGGTGCCGCCCAGCGCTTCGGGGTAGCCCAGGCCCAGCAGGCCGAGTTCGGCGGCGCGGCGGTGCAGGCTGCGCGGCAGTTCACCGGCTTTCTCCCAGGCTTCGAGGTTGGGGGCGATTTCGGTCTTCGCGAACCGTTCGGCGGTTTCGGCCAGCAGCTGCAGGTCTTCGTGGGTGATCGTGGCGTCGGACATCGGGGTTCTCAGTTGGTGGGGTCGGCAAACAGCTTGGGCAGCGTGGCCCGGTGAAAGCCTTCGAAGGGCCGGATGGCGGCGCGCTCGCGGGTCTTTTCGTCGGCCGGGCGCATCGGCCATCCCAGGCGCACCTGCGGCCGTCCGGCATCGATGCGCAGCGTGCTGCCGTTGACGAAGCTGGCCGCCGGGCTCAGCAGGTAGACGATGCCGGCGGAGATTTCGGCCTCGGTGGCGAAGCGGCCGATGGGCAGGGTCCTGGCCATTTCGCGGATCATCGGGGCCATCGCCGCGGGGTAGTTGTCCATGCCGCTGGACGCCACATAGCCGGGCGCCACGGCGTTGACGCGCACGCCGCGCGGCCCCCATTCGGCCGCGGCGGTTTCGGTGAAGCTGACCATGCCCGCGCGCGCCGCGCCGCTGTGGCCCATGCCCGGCATCGAGCCCCACATGTCGGCCACGATGTTGACGATGGCGCCGCCCTGGCGCGACATGCACTGGGTGAAGCACTCGCGCGCCACCAGAAAGCCGCCGGTGAGGTTGGTGTTGACCACGGCCTCCCAGCCCTTGGCGCTGATGGCTTCGAGCGGGGTCATGAACTGGCCGCCGGCGTTGTTGACCAGGCCGTCGATGCGGCCGTGTTCGGCCAGCACGGCCGTGACCAGGGTGCGCACCGCGTCTTCCTGCCGGATGTCGCAGACCTGCGCGCTGGCCTGGCCGCCATCCTCGGCGATTTCCGCCGCGACGGCCTGCAGCTTCTCGGGCTTGCGGCCCACCAGCACGACGCGTGCGCCCAGTGCCGCGAGTTCATGCGCGGTGCAGCGGCCGATGCCGGAACCGCCGCCGGTGACGACGATGATCTGGTCCTTGAACAGCGTCGGCGCAAAGATGGATTGGTAAGGCATGGTCGATTCCCGCGATACCGTCAGGCCGTGGCCTGCTGGGAAAGACCCAGCATCGAACGCGCCTCGGTCGGGCTGGCGATGGCGCGGCCGGCCTTGTGCGCGCAGGTGGCCAGCGCCTCGATCAGCACCCCGTTGCCCGAAGCGCGCGATCCGTCCGGCAGGTAGAAGGTGTCTTCCAGGCCGGTGCGCAGCATGCCCCCGAGGTCCGCCGTCGCCTGATGCACGGGCCAGATCTCCTGGCGGCCGATCAGGGTGGCCTGCCAGATGCTGCCCGGGGCCATCCACTGCGGCAACAGGCGCAGCAAATCGGCGTCACAAGGCATGCCCGACGCCACGCCCATGACCAGGTTGTACTCCGGGGTGCCCATTTCCGGCTTGAGCATGCCGGCCTTGAGGTACATGGTGACGCAGCGCACGATGCCGACGTCGAAGCATTCGAACTCGGGGTGGGTGCCGCACTCCCCCATCACGTCCAGGAACTGCTGCACCTTGGACACCGGGTTGTCGAACACCATCGGCGGCCAGGCCCACTCGCCGTTCTCCTTGATCTTGAGATAGTTGAGGCTGCCGGCGTTGCAGGCGGCGATTTCGGGCTTGACCCGGCGGATGCACGCCAGCGGGCCGGAGATGTCCTTGCCGACCACGCCGGTGGTCAGGTTGATGATGACGCCAGGGCAGGCATCCCGGATGGCGTTGACGATGGTCGCCGCCACGTCCGGGTCCCAGGAGGGCATGTGGCCAAAGCCTTCCTCCTGCATGCGCAGGTGCACGTGCATGATGGACGCGCCCGCGTTGAACGCATCGCGCGCCTCGGCCGCCATCTGCGCCGGGGTCACCGGCACCGGGTGCTGTTTCGGGTTGGTGAGCACGCCGGTGAGCGCGCAGGTGAGGATGGCTTTTTCCATCATGATTCCTTCGTTGGGTTGATGTCGAGTTCCACCAGCAATGCGCCGGATTCCACCTGGTCGCCTGCCTTGGCGTGCAGCGCCTTGATCGTTCCGCCCGCCTGGGCGCAGAGCCACATTTCCATCTTCATGGCTTCGACGCACACCAGTTGCTGTCCTTCGGTCACGGGGTCGCCGGCAGCCACCGGCACGTGCGTGACCTTGCCCGCCACCGGCGACAGCGCGCGGCTCGCATCCTGCAATGCATCGGCGCTGGGGAAGGGCGACACTTCCTCGAAGACGAAACTGTGTCCCCGCCAGGCCAGATGCACCTGCGCGCCGGCGATCAAGGCCACGGCGCTCTGCTGCACTCCGTGCAACGCGAAGCGCAAGGCGCCGTCCGCGTACGACAGCACGCGGGCCGCTTCGGTGGCACCGTCCAGCGTGACAGAGACACCTCCGGCGTGGTCGGGCCGGACGCGCACCGCGCGGGTCTGCTCACCGCACCGCAGGCTGAAGCCGTAGGCGGACACGCTGTTGGCACGCCAGCTGTCGCCGTGCTGCGAGGCGAAGGCGATGGCCGCCACGCGCCAGGCGTCGTCGTCGGCGACGGGCGTCGTGAGCAAGGCCTCACCGGCATCGAGCCACTGATCGATCAAGGTGGTGGTCATCTCGGCCTTCCGGAAAGCCGAGTGATCCACCAGGTCGCTGAGGAAACGCCCGTTGTTCTTCAGGCCCAGCAGGGGCGCCTGCGCCAGCGCGGCGCGCAGGCGGCGGATGGCATCGGTGCGGTCGCGCCCGTGCACGATGATTTTTGCGACCATCGGGTCATAGAACGGCGACACCACCGCGCCTTCGCGGATGCCGTGATCGATGCGAACGCCACTGGCGATGCGACCGCTTTCGACGCCGCCCTGCACGGCGACTTCAGGCTTCCACCACAGCACCGTGCCGGTCTGGGGGGCGAAGCCGCTGTAGGGGTCTTCCACGTACAGGCGGGCTTCGATGGCGTGGCCGGACAGGTGGACATCCTCCTGCCGGGCGGGCAGCGGGTCGCCGGCCGCGACCTGCAACTGCCACTCCACCAGGTCGTAACCGGTGACGCACTCCGTCACCGGGTGTTCCACCTGCAGGCGGGTGTTCATTTCCAGGAAATAGTGCTTCAGGTTGGCATCGACGATGAACTCCACCGTGCCGGCCCCCCGGTAGCCCACCGCCAGCGCGGCCGCCACGGCATCGCGCCCCATGGCCTCGCGCATGGCCGGCGAGACCACCGGCGACGGTGCCTCCTCGATCACCTTCTGCCGCCGCCGCTGCGCCGTGCAGTCGCGCTCGCCCAGGTACACCGCATGACCGTGCGCATCGGCGAAAACCTGGATTTCAATGTGGCGGCCGTTGTCGATCAGGCGCTCCAGCATCAGGGTGCCGTCGCCAAAAGCGCTGGTGGCCTCGCGCCGGGCCCCGTCGATGGCGCCCTGCAATTCGTCGTCGGCGCGCACCAGACGCATGCCACGCCCGCCGCCGCCGGCCACCGCCTTGACGAGCAAGGGGTAGCCCAGTTTTTTCGCCTCTGCAATGAGGGTGGCATCGCTCTGGTCTTCGCCCAGGTAGCCCGGCGCGCAGGGCACGCCGGCGGCCAGCATGCGTTTCTTGGCCAGGGCCTTGTCGCCCATGGCTTCGATGGCGGACGGCGGCGGGCCGATGAACACCAGACCGGCATCCATGCAGGCCTGGGCAAAGGCCGCGTTCTCGCTCAGGAAGCCGTAACCTGGGTGCAGGGCGTCGGCGCCGGTCTGGCGCGCGGCGTCCAGGATGGCGTCGAACTTCAGGTAGGACTCGGCCGCCGGGGAGGGGCCGATGTGCACCGCCTCGTCGGCGAGCGCCACATGGGGTGCGTCACGGTCGGCGTCGCTGTAAACCGCCACGGTGGCATAGCCGAGTTTGCGCGCGGTGCGAATGACGCGGCAGGCGATTTCGCCCCGGTTGGCAATCAGAATTTTGTTAAACATCGAATACCTTCGTCAGCGTTTGGGTGACACAGCGATTTGCGCAGGTAGAGGAGGAGCCCGCGCAGCGGGCGGGGCTGAAATCCGCGGCTCCGAGCCTGCCTGCGCAGGCTTGGACGGATTGAAGAGCCGTAGCCTCTGGCTGAGGTGCGTCCACGGAGCAAATTGCTGTGTCGCCCAAACGCCGCCCGCAAGGCCTTGTCTTTGAACAACTCATCCCGGCACCCAGTTCGGTTTGCGCTTCTGCAGGAATGCGCCCATGCCCTCCATGGCCTCGGCCCCCTGGGCGGCGCGGGAAAAGATGGCGGCGGCCTCGTCGATCAGCGAGGCGGGCGTTTGCAGCCGGGCCTTGGCCATCAAGGCCTTGGTGGCGGCCAGGGCACCCGGACCGCAGGCGAGGATGTCGGCGAGCACCGCGTCCAGCGCTGCTTGCAGCTGGGCGGCCTCCACCTGCTGGTGCACCAGCCCGATCCGCAGCGCCGCCGCGGCGTCGAGCCGGCCGCCGGTGACCGCCAGCCGCTTGGCCTGCGAATAGCCCAGCCGCTCCACCAGGAACGGCGCGATCTGCGCGGGCACGACGCCCAGCGAGGTCTCGGGCAGGCGGAAGCTCGCGGTCTCCGTGGCGATGGCCACATCGGCCACGCAGGCCAGGCCGAAGCCGCCGCCCATCACCGTGCCTTCCAGCAGCGCGACGATGGCCAGCGGGGAATTGGCAAAGGCGGCGCACAGGTGGCCGAAGCGGGCATTGACCTCGGCGATCGGGTCGGATCCGTCGGTACCGCCCTGCAGGGCGCGCATGCGGGCCGCCGCCATGTCCTTGAGGTCGCCGCCGGAGCAGAAGTGCCCGCCGGCACCGCGCAGCACAATCACGCGCACCGCATCGGCCGCCCCGACGGTCTGCTCGGCCTGCGCCAGCGCCTGCTGCAGCTCGCCCACCATGGCCAGCGACATGGCGTTGCGGGACTCGGGGCGGTTCAGCGTGAGGCCGAGCACCGGCCCCTGGCGCTGCGCGATGAGGGTTTCGAATGTCATGGCGATTCGCTCCCGCCTCAGCCTTGCTTGCCCGGCAGCGTGCCTTCGAGCTTGCAGATGATGCCCAGCATGATCTCGTCGGCGCCGCCGCCGATTGAGATCAGCCGACCGTCGCGGTACGACTGCGAAATCGGGTTGTCGGCGGTGAAGCCCATGCCGCCCCAGTACTGCAGGCAGCTGTCGGCCACCTCGCGGGTCAGGCGGCCGGCCTTGAGCTTGGCCATCGAGGCCAGCTTGGTCACGTCCTTGCCCGACACGTAGGACTCCACCGCGCGATAGGTCAGCGACCGCAGCGCCTCGACCTCGGTGCGCAGTTCGGCCAGGCGGAAATGCACCACCTGGTTGTTCAGGATGGGCTGCCCGAAGGTCTGGCGCTGGCGGGTGTACTCGATGGTCTGATCGATCAGGTTGTCGAGCGAGCGCAAGGAGCCCGCAGCGCCGTACAGGCGCTCTTCCTGGAACTGCAGCATCTGCAGCATGAAGCCCATGCCCTCCTGGCCAATGACGTTGCGCCGGGGTACGCGCACGTTGTCGAAAAACAGCTGCGCGGTATCACTGGAATGCATGCCGATCTTCTCGATCTTCTGGCGCGTGATGCCCGGCGCGTCCATCGGCACCATGATCAGCGACTTGTTCTTGTGGGCGGGCCCTTCGCTGGTGTTGGCCAGCAGACAGCACCAGTCGGCCTGCATGCCGTTGGTGATCCACATCTTGGAGCCGTTGATGACATAGTCGTCGCCCTCCTTGCGGGCCGCGGTCTTGAGCGCCGCCACATCCGAGCCCCCGGTGACTTCGCTCACGCCCAGGCATCCGACCCTGTCGCCGGCGATGGCAGGGGCCAGGAACTCCTTGCGCAGTTCATCCGAACCGAAGCGCGCCAGCGCCGGCGTGCACATGTCGGTCTGCACGCCGATGGCCATCGGCACGCCGCCGACGTTGCAGTCGCCCAGCGCCTCGGCCATCACCATCGAATAGCTGAAATCGAGCCCCATGCCGCCGAATTCGGTGGGGTACTTGATGCCCAGCAGGCCCAGGTCACCCAGCTTCTTGAACAGCTCACGGGCCGGGAACTGCCCGGCTTTTTCCCATTCCTTGGTGAACGGGTTGATTTCGTTGGCGACGAACTTGCGAACGGTGTCGGCGATTTGGTTGTGCTCGGCGGTGAATTTCATGGGGCAGTCTCGGGTTGGAATCGGAAAAACGGGCCGGATCGGCGGGCTACAGGCGGGCCACGCCAAAGGTGTTGGGATGGAGTGCGCGGCCTTCGGCTTCGGCGGCCATCGCCAGGCACAGGCCCAGGATGCGGCGGGTGTCGCGCGGGTCGATGATCCCGTCGTCCCACAGCCGGGCGGTGCCGAACAGGGCCGCGCTCTCCTTGTCGAGGCGCTGGCGCAGGCCGTCCGACATGGCCTGCAAGGCCTCGTCATTCACCGGCATGCCCATGCGTTCGATCTTGGCGCGGTTGACGATGTCCATCACCTTGGCGGCCTGCGCGCCGCCCATCACCGCGGTGCGCGCCGTGGGCCAGGCGAAGATGAAGCGGGGGTCGAAGCCGCGGCCGCACATGCCGTAGTTGCCGGCGCCGAACGAGCCACCCATCACGATGGTGAACTTGGGCACCCGCGCGTTGGCCACCGCCTGGATCATCTTGGAGCCATGCTTGATCGCGCCGCTGCGCTCGGCCACCGATCCCACCATGTAGCCGGTGGTGTTCTGCAGGAAGACCAGCGGCGTGCCGCTCTGGTCGCACAGCTGGATGAATTGCGCGGCCTTGGTGGAGCCGCTGGGCTGGATCGGGCCGTTGTTGCCCAGGATGCCCACCAGGTGGCTGTGGATGCGGGCGTGGCCGCACATCGTCTCGCTGGCATAGCCGGCCTTGAACTCCAGGAAATCCGAGCCGTCGACCAGGCGCGCGATGATCTCGCGCACGTCGTAGGGCTCGCGGTCGTCAGCCGGCACGATGCCCATCAGTTCCTGCTCGTCGAACAGGGGTTCCGCAAAACCGGTGGGCGGTTGCACCGTGTCCCAGCGCAGCTTGTCCATCACTTCGCGCGTCATCGCGATCGCATGGGCGTCGTCCTCGGTCAGGTATTCGCCCAGGCCGGTGACCTGGGCGTGGGTCTCGGCCCCGCCGAGTTCTTCGTCGGTGCAGTCTTCGCCGATGGCGGCCTTGACCAGCGGCGGCCCGGCCAGGTAGATGCTGGAACGTCCGCGCACCAGGATCACATAGTCCGACAGGCCCGGCAGGTAGGCACCGCCCGCGGTGCTGGAGCCGTGCACCACCGAAATCTGCGGGATGCCGGCGGCCGACATGCGCGCCTGGTTCGCAAAGCTGCGCCCGCCGTCGACAAAGATTTCGGCCTGGTACATCAGGTTGGCGCCGCCGCTTTCCACCAGGTAGATGACGGGCAGCTTGTTTTCCACCGCGATGCCCTGGGCCCGCAACGCCTTTTTCAGGCCCATGGGGGCGACGGTTCCGCCTTTGACGGCGCTGTCGCTGGCGGAGATCAGGCATCGGCGACCGGCCACCACGCCGATACCGACGATGGAGCCACCCCCGAGCACCGCCTTCTTGCCGTCGTCGTCGTGCATGTTCAGGCCGGCCAGCCGGCTCAGTTCCAGAAACGGCGTGCCGCGGTCCAGCAGGCGCGCGACGCGTTCGCGCGGCAGCAGCTGGCCGCGCTTGTCGAACTTGTCGCGTTTCGATTCGGATTCGGCGATGACCAGGTTCTCCAGCCGCTGGACCTCGGCCAGCAGCTCGCCCATGCGGGTGGCGTTGGCGGCGAAGGCCTCGCTGCGGGGATTGATCTTGGAACGGATGACAGGCATGCGAACGGATCCCTTTCGGTTGAATGTGCTGCATTGGAAACGAAGGTGACGTTAACGTCAACCAAATACCTATTAGGGAATTTACCTATGCTTTGCGGAATGGGCAAACGGTAGGATCGCGCCGTTTCTCGCTTTCCATCAGACTTCACCCGAACAGGAACCCACCATGACCCTCGACGAATGCACCCAAGCCATCCGCGCGAAAGTGGGCAGCGACAGCGGCCTCAACGCCAGCCTCAAGTTCGACTGCGGCAATGACGGAACCGTGTATGTGGACGGCAAAAGCACGCCCAATTCAGTCAGCAATGACAACAAGGAAGCCGATTGCACCGTCGGCATCACGCTGGAGAACCTGACCGCCATGCTCGAAGGCGATCTGGACCCGGCCACCGGGTTCATGATGGGCAAACTCAAGGTGAGTGGCGACATGAGCGTCGCGCTCCGTCTGCAGCGGGTGATCTGACCTACGGGCCACATCCATGACCGCGACTGGTGCCAGTGCGTCGCTGGACGACCCCGAGGCGGGCTCCCAGGAGCACAGCCTGGGGCCGGCGGATGCCCGTGCGTTCGTCGCGTCCCACCAGGAAACCGCCACCACCGAGCTGTTCGGCATTACCGAGCTGTGCAAGGCGTTCGGCATCACCTTGCGGGCGTTGCGCTTCTATGAGGACAAAGGCCTTCTCGCACCCATGCGGGTCAACGGGGCGCGGGTCTACACCCGCCGCGACCGCGCCAGGCTCGCGCTGATACTGCGCGCGAAAGAAATCGGTTCGCCCCTGTCGGAGATCAAACACTACCTCGACCTCTACGGCGACCGGGGTGAGGGGCGGGCCCAGCAATTGGACTATGTCATCGCCCGGACCGACACCGCCATACGAGACCTTGAGGCGAAGCGGGCGAAAATCGACGAAACCCTGGCCGAACTGCGGGTCATCAACACCAACAGCCGCCGGCAGCTGGAGTTGCGCCGCCGTGACGGCAGCCCATCATCCTGAGGCCGGCCCGGGGCAGCCGGGCATTTCGGTGAAAATCGGCCTTGTCTCTTGGCCGCACGTCCGCACCGGACGTCCGGTCACCCGCCGATCACTGCCCCACCTGCCTTGACCACCCCTGCCGATTCTTCGCCGGCCCCGTCTTCCGCTTGCGGGCATACGCCCATGATGGCCCAGTACCTGGCCATCAAGGCGGATTTCCCGGACACGCTGGTGTTCTACCGCATGGGGGATTTCTACGAGCTGTTCTGGGCCGACGCCGAAAAGGCCGCCCGGCTGCTGGACATCACCCTGACCCGGCGCGGTCAGTCGGCCGGGCAGCCGGTGGTCATGGCCGGGGTTCCGTTTCATGCCGTGGAAAACTACCTGGCCCGGCTGATCCGCCTGGGCGAATCGGTGGCCATCTGCGAGCAGGTCGGCGATGTGGCCACGGCCAAAGGCCCGGTGGAACGAAAAGTGGTTCGGGTGGTCACGCCCGGCACGCTGACCGATGCCGAACTGCTGTCTGAAAAAACGGAAACGCTGCTGCTGGCGGTGCACCAGGGGCCGCGCGCCACCTGCGGCCTGGCCTGGCTGAGCGTGACCCGCGGTGAACTGCATCTGGCGGAATGCCCGCTGGACGAGCTGGGCGACTGGCTGCAGCGCATCGGACCGAGCGAGATGCTGGCCAGTGGCGGCGTCACCCACAGTTTCGAGCAGCGCCTGAACACGCTGCGCCGCGCGGGCGGCACCGGCCCGTCCTGCACCACCCGGCCCTCGTGGCAGTTCGACGCCGATCTGGGCCGGCGCAAACTGCTGGAGTCGCTGCAGGTCGCCAGCCTGGGCGCCTGGTCCGCCGACGATCTGCCCCAAGCCCACGCCGCCGCCTCGGCCCTGCTGGCCTATGCCGAGCACACCCAGGGCCGCGCGCTGACGCATCTGCAGGGCATCCGCGTCGAGCGGCGGGGCGAGCACATCGACCTGCCCCCCACCACCCGGCGCAATCTGGAGCTGGTGCAGACCCTGAAGGGCGAGGAGGCGCCGACGCTGTTTTCGCTGCTGGACACCTGCATGACCGGCATGGGCAGCCGTGCGCTGAAAAGCTGGCTGCTGGCGCCCCCGCGCGAACGCGGTGTGGCGGCGGCGCGGCAACAGGCGGTGGCGGCGTTGCGCGGCGACGGCGGTGGCGGCCCGTGGCAGGCGTTGCGCACCCAGCTCAAGGGCAGCAGCGACGTGCAGCGCATCACCGCCCGCATCGCACTGCGCCAGGTGCGGCCGCGCGAGCTGGTGGCGTTGCGCCAGACACTGCAAAAAGCAGAGCAAATCATCACCATTTCACGCTGGGAAGAGCCACTTTTGGCTCAGATTTGTGCCCAGCTGACCCCGCCGCCGGGCTGTGCCGGCCTGCTGGCCCAGGCGCTGATGGAGGAGCCCGCCGCGCTGGTCCGTGACGGCGGCGTGATCGCCCCCGGACTGGATGCCGAACTCGACGAGCTGCGCGCCATCCAGACGAACTGCGACGCCTTTCTGCTCGATCTCGAAACCCGGGAGAAAGCCCGCTCCGGCATCGCCAACCTGCGGGTGCAGTTCAACAAGGTGCACGGCTTCTACATCGAAGTCACTCAGGGCCAGCTGGACAAGGTGCCCGACGACTACCGCCGCCGCCAGACGCTGAAGAACGCCGAGCGCTTCATCACGCCGGAACTCAAGGCCTTCGAAGACAAGGCCCTGTCGGCCCAGGAGCGGGCGCTGGCGCGCGAGAAATGGCTGTACGAACAGTTGCTGGATCACCTGCAGTCTTTTGTGCCGGCCCTCACCCGCCTGGCGCAGGCGCTGGCGGCACTCGACGCCCTGTGCGCGCTGGCCGAGCGGTCACTGACGCTCGACTGGTGCGCGCCCACCTTTGTGCGCGAGCCGTGCATCGAAATCCGCGGCGGGCGCCACCCGGTGGTGGAAGCGCGCCTGGCCGAGCTGTCCGGCGGCGCCTTCATCGCCAACGACACGGTGCTCGGGCCCAAACAGCGCCTGCAAATCATCACCGGGCCCAACATGGGCGGCAAGAGTACCTACATGCGCCAGGTGGCATTGATTGTGCTTCTGGCCAGCATGGGCAGTTTTGTTCCCGCCAGCGCCTGCCGCCTCGGCCCCATCGATGCCATTCACACCCGCATCGGCGCGGCCGACGACCTGGCCAATGCCCAGTCCACCTTCATGCTGGAGATGACCGAGGCCGCGCAGATCCTGCACAGCGCCACGCCCCACAGCCTGGTGCTGATGGACGAAATCGGCCGTGGCACCAGCACCTTTGACGGGCTGGCGCTGGCCAGCGGCATCGCCACCCAGCTGCACGACCGCACGCAGGCGTTCGCGCTGTTCGCCACCCACTATTTCGAGCTGACCGAGTTTCCCGCCACGCACCACGCGGCGGTGAACGTTCATGTCAGCGCGGCCGAATCGGGGCACGACATCGTGTTCCTGCATGAAATCCAGCCCGGCCCGGCCAGCCGCAGCTACGGCATCCAGGTCGCCCGCCTGGCCGGCATGCCGGCCGCCGTGCTCCACCACGCCCGCCACGTGCTGGCCGCGCTCGAATCCGGCGCCAGCGAAAGCCGCGCCCAAGTCGACCTGTTTGCGCCGCCTCCAGCCAGCGATACGCCCCCGCCCAGCCCGGTGGAGCGCCGCCTGGCCGAGATCGATCCCGATGTGCTCTCGCCCCGCGAAGCACTCGAAGCCCTCTACTCCCTCAAAAGACTGCAACAACCATGACCTACTGCGTCGCCATCAAGCTCAACGCCGGCCTTGTTTTCCTCTCCGACTCGCGCACCAACGCCGGCCTGGACCAGATCAGCACCTTTCGCAAGATGATCGTCTACGAAAAGCCGGGCGACCGTTTCATGGTGCTGCTGTCGGCCGGCAACCTGTCCATTTCCCAGTCGGTGCGCGAAATCCTGCAGGTCGAGCAGATCACCGACCACGAAGGCGGCGAGCCGATCACCATCTGGAACGCCAAAAGCATGTTCGACGCCGCCCGGGTGCTGGGCAGCGCCGTGCGCCACATCTTCCAGCGCGACGGCGCGGCGCTCAAGGCCGCCGGTGTGGACTTCAACGTCTCGCTGATCTTCGGCGGCCAGATCAAGGGTGAGGCCATGCGCCTGTTCCAGGTCTATTCGCCCGGCAACTTCATCGAGGCCACACCCGAGACGCCCTACTTCCAGATCGGCGAGTCCAAATATGGCAAACCTGTGCTGGACCGGGTGTTGACCCCGGAGACCCCCCTGGACGAGGCCGCCAAATGTGCGCTGGTATCGATGGACTCCACCCTCAAGTCCAACCTGTCGGTCGGCCTGCCGATGGACCTGGTGGTCTACGAGGAAGGCCGGCTGGCCTCGGACCGGGTCGTCTGCATTGACGAGACCAACCCCTACTTCCGGATGCTGCACGACACCTGGGGGCAGCGACTGCGCGAGGTGTTCGACAGCATCGAGCATCCGGTGTGGGACGGCGGCGCCACCGAGGTTCCCCTGATGGTCAATGGCCGGCGCAGCCGCGCCCTGCGCAAGATTTCATCGCCGCAGGAACGCCTGATCTGAGCCCATGACCCCGATCGTTTTCTCCCACGCCAACAGCTTCGCGGCCAGCACCTACCGCATCCTTTTCCGCGACCTGCGCCATCGCGGCTACTCTGTGCGGGCGGTCGACCGTTTCGGCCACGACAGCCGCTATCCGGTCACCGACAACTGGCCCCATCTGGTGCAGCAGCTGGCCGATTTTGTTCGCGCCGGCATCAAAGCCGGTGCGCCCGCGCCCTTCCTGGTCGGGCACTCGCTGGGAGGGTTTCTCAGCCTGATGTGTGCGGCTCGCCACCCGGAGCTGGCCCGCGGTGTGCTGCTGATCGATTCACCGGTGCTTGGCGGCTGGAAGGCCACCACACTGGGGGTGATGAAACGCACCCAGCTGGTCGGCTCGATTTCACCCGGCCGCGTCAGCCGCGCCCGGCGGGACCGCTGGCCCGACCGCGATGCCGCGCTCGCGCATTTCCAGGGCAAACGCGCCTTTGCTGCCTGGGACCCGGCGGTGCTGGCCGACTACATCGACCACGGAACGGTCGATGACCAGGGCGAACGCATCCTGCATTTCAAGCGCGAGGTGGAAACCGCCATCTACAACACCCTGCCCGACAATCTGGACGGCTTGTTGCGTCGTCACCCACTCAAATGCCCGGTGGCCTTCATTGGCGGCATCCGCTCCGAGGAGATGCGCCAGGTCGGCATGGAAATGACCCATCGCCTGATCCGGGGCCGCTGCATGATGCTCGACGGCACCCATCTTTTCCCCATGGAGAAACCGCTGGCAACGGCAGCGGCCATCGAAGCCAGCCTGCGCAACCTGCAGGCCTGAACCGGGCGGGCCCGCCCCGCCGGCTGCTCAGCGCCGCACCGGCTGACCGGTTTCCACGTCAAATTGCAACTCACGCACCTGACCGTTCGCACCGGGGAACCGGTCAAAAATCGCCTTGACAAGGAACGGCACCAGCTGAGGCAGCTCCCGCGACTCACCGCCCTGGTGCGCGGCCGTGGCATCAAACACCGAACGGGCGCGAACGCCCGGCGTCGAAGCGCTTTCGTGGATCCGCACCCGCACACTGCTCACCTGCACCGTGTAGGCCACATCACGGTCACCCACCCAGCGCGGGCCGAACGGGTCGGGCGCCCAGTGGCCTGCAATGACGTTACCCGCGGCGTCCCGGTAAGGCGGCACATAGACCGTGTCCTGCTGGTAGATGGGCTCGCGCGCGTGTTTGACCCGGGACTCGCGGGTTGCCGTGGTGTCTACCCAGAAACGGGGAGTCTGACCGGCGGCCACCGGGACCAGGCCCAGGCGCCGCAACTCGGCCGCGACGTGGTTGTCCCAGGTTCGCTGCTCCAGTTCCGAGCCCTTGCCACTGTGCGGCGCCATGGCAAAAGTACCGCCGGCCGCATCGGCCGGCCAATCATTGAAGGACGTGACCTTGGCCGAGATGACATTCGCACAGCCGGACAAAACCGCCACGAACAGCAGGGCCAGTACGACTCGCACGCCGGGAAACCGGGCGAACAGGAAGATCGAGAGGAAACGGGGCGTCGGGTTCATGCCGCCAATCTACCAGCTTTGGTGCGCGATCGGGTGAAAAACCGGCCGCCGCCCGGGTGGAGAGCGCACCGCCCATCAAACCGTCAGCCCTTCCAGCTGATGACGCCCGTCCAGGCGGTGATCAGCACTACCAGGCCGAACGCGATGCGATACCAGGCAAACGGCACAAAACTGTGCGTCGAGATGTAGCGCAACAGCCAGCGCACACACACCCAGGCGCTGAGAAACGAAAACAGCAGCCCGACCCCGAACATCGGCAGGTCCGCCATCGACAAGAGCGCCCGCTCCTTGTAGAGGCTGTAAGCCCCCGCGCCGACCAGGGTCGGAATCGCCAGGAAGAACGAAAAATCGGTCGCGGCACGGCGAGACAGGCCCAGCAACATGCCGCCGATGATGGTCGCGCCACTGCGGCTGGTGCCGGGAATCATCGCCAGACACTGCACCAGCCCCACCTTGATGGCGTCCAGCGGCGTCATGTCGTCCACGTTCTGGATGCGCGCCTGGCTCTGCGGTCGCTTCTCCGCCCACAGGATGATGAAACCACCGACGATGAATGCGCTGGCGACCACCACCGGCGTGAACAGGTGCGCCTTGATCGCCTTGCCAAACAGCAGCCCAAGAACCACGGCCGGAAAGAAGGCGATCGCCACATTCATCGTGAAGCGCCGCGCCTGATCGCTGGTGGGCAGGGCCACCACGGTATCGCGCAGCTTTTGCCAATAGACGATGATGACCGCCAGGATCGCCCCGGTCTGGATGGCGATGTCAAACACTTTGGCTTTGTCGTCGTCGAAACCCAGCAAGGCCCCCGCCAGGATCAGATGCCCGGTGGACGAGATGGGCAAAAACTCGGTCAGCCCTTCGACCACCCCCATGATGGCGGCCTTGATCAGTACAACAAAATCCACACCCGCTCCCGGCTGACAAAACAGCCGGCGATTATCGCTGTCGCCGCAACATCCCCGGCGGGGCCCGCCTATTCGTGTCGCAAAGCCTCGATGGGAAGCAGCTGCGAGGCCCGGCGCGCCGGGTAGAAACCGAAAAAGATCCCGACAAAGGCCGAAAAACCCGCCGCCAGTGCGACCGACGACAGCGTCATGCTGACCTGCCAGCCGGCGAAGGCGCCCACGGCCCAGGTCGCCACCGCCCCCAGGGCGACACCGATGGCGCCGCCGATCAGGCTCAGCGTGACGGCCTCGATCAGGAACTGCGCCAGGATGTCGCGCCCGCGCGCGCCGACCGCCATGCGCAGCCCGATCTCGCGGGTGCGCTCGGTCACGCTCACCAGCATGATGTTCATGATGCCGATGCCGCCGATCACCAGGCTGATGCCGGCCACCGCCGCCAGCAGCATCGTCATGATGCGGCTGGAGGCCTCCTGCGCCTGCAGGATTTCGGTCAGGTTGCGGATGGAAAACGGGTCTTCCGCCCCCGGCTGCACCTTGAAGCGCTGGCGCAGCAGTTCCTTGATGCCTTCCTCGGCCACCTTCATGTCCTGGCCTTCGCGCACCTTGACGCTGATCGAGCCGATGCGCTTGAGCTTGCCGGCCGTGCCGCCCTGGATGCGGTTGCGGTAGGTGGAGATGGGCACGATCACCACATCGTCCTGGTCCTGGCCCATGGAGTTCTGGCCTTTTTTGTCCAGCAGGCCGATCACCGTCACCGGCACTTTTTTGACCCGGATCACCTGGTCCAGCGGGTCGGCGTCGCCGAACAGCTCGCGCGCCACCGTCTGGCCGATGATGGCCACCTTGGCCGAGCCTTGCAGGTCGGCGGCGTCAAAGCCGCGCCCGGCCGCCAGCGGCCATTCGCGCGCCTCCAGGTAGTCGTTGGTGGTGCCAAAGATGCTGGTGCTCCAGTTGGTGTTGCCTGCCACCACCTGCGCCCCGGTGCGGGAACTCGGCGCGGCCACCTGCACTTCGGGCACCTCGCGGGCGATGGCCAGCGCGTCTTCCTCGGTCAGGCCCTGGCCGGTCTGGGCACCCAGGCGCACCCCGCCGGCGGTGATGCCGCCGGGAATCACCAGCATGATGTTCGAGCCCAGGCCCTTCATCTGCTCCTGCACCCGTTTGGTCGCGCCGCTGCCCACGGCAATCATGGTGATCACCGCCGCCACACCAATGATGATGCCCAGCATGGTCAGCACCGAGCGCAGCTTGTTGGCCGCCAGCGCGCGCAGCGCAATCCGCAACGGGGCCAGCCAGCTCATGCCCGGGCCTCCGCCGTCGGCGCCGATGCCGCCGGCTCGGCATGCCCCGGCTGGCGCACGTCCTCGACGATGGCGCCGTCGCGGAACACCAGCCGGCGCCGTGCCCAGGCGGCGATGTCGTTTTCGTGGGTGACCAGCACCACGGTCATGCCCTGGTGGTTCAGGTCGGTCAGCAGCCGCATGATGTCTTCGCTGGTTTTCGAGTCCAGCGCGCCGGTGGGCTCGTCGGCCAGGATCAGTGAGGGCTGGTTCACCAGCGCGCGGGCAATCGCCACCCGCTGCTGCTGGCCGCCCGACAGCTCCGACGGGGTGTGGCCGCCGCGCGCGCCCAGCCCCACGCGGTCCAAGGCGGCCTGGGCGCGGGTGCGCCGCTCGGCGGGTTTCACACCGGCATACACCATGGGCAGCTCGACGTTTTCGAGCGCGCTGGTGCGCGGCAGCAGGTTGAACTGCTGGAACACAAACCCGATGCGCCGGTTGCGGATGGAGGCCAGAGCATCGGGCGCCATGTCTTCCACCTCCTCACCGGCCAGCCAGTAGCGGCCGCTGGTCGGCCGGTCCAGGCAGCCCAGGATGTTCATGAGCGTGGACTTGCCCGAGCCGGACGCGCCCATGATGGCCACGAAGTCGCCTTCATCGATGCTGAGCGACACCCCGCGCAGCGCATGCACCGTCTGGTCGCCCATGGTGTAGGTCTTGACCAGGTCGGCGGCAACAATCAGGGCCATGGTGGTCGCCCCGCTCAGAACGGCATCCGCGGGCCGGTGCTGCCCGGGCGCGGCGCCGCGCCGCCTGCGCCCGAGGCGCCCGCCGACAGCGTGCCGGTGATCACGGCGGCGCCTTCTTTCAGCGCGGCGGCGTCGGGGGAGCCCGGGGCCACCAGCAACTCGGTGCTGGTGCCGTCGGTGATGCCCAGGCGCACGTTGTAGGCCACCGGTTTGCCGTCGCCCCCCATCAGGTAGATGCGCCCGCGGGTGCTCTGGCGGCTGGCGGCCTGGGCCACCAGCGCGGCGTATTTAGGTTTCTGCTCAGGCGTCAGGATGTCCTGGATACGGGCACGCACGTCCGCGGTGATGCGCTCGCGGGCCTTGGGGCGTTCCTCGGCCGGCAGGTCGCGCAGCGTGCCGTATTTGGGCCGGGCGTCGGCAAAGATGGCATCCACCTTTTCGATCTGCGGCGCCGTCAGCGCCAGCTCGGCCACCAGCCGGTTGCGGAATTCGGCCAGCGGGCCGCCGCCGCCCGCGCCGGTCGGGGGTGCCGGCACGGCGGTCGCGCCACCGGCCGCCGGCGCGGTCGCCACGGCAGGTGGCGTCGCGGCGGCAGCCGAGGCGGTCACGCCGGGCCTGGAAGCCGTCGCCACCGCCGCAGCCGCCCCGGCAGGCCCTGCTCCGCCATTTTTTGAATCTTTTTGGCCATTACCCATCGTGGAACGGTCATTGCTTGCTATTGGTTTAGGAGTCTCCGTGCGTCCACCCCCTGCGTTCTGGGCCTGCAGCGCCAGGTATTTTTCGCGCTGGGGCGGGGTCAGCAGGGCCGTCACCCGGGTGCGCAGTTCGCCGGTGAGTTTTTCACGGGCGGCGGCACGTTCGTCCTCGCCCATCTCGCGCAGCGCCATGAAGCGCGGGCGCAGCTCGGTCAGGATGGCGTCCAGCTTGCCCTGCTGCTCGGTGCTCAGGCCCAGTTCGGCGGTGAGACGGTCCTTGAGCGTGGCCAGCCCGCCGCCGGCCGGCTGGGCCTGCGCCTCGGACAGCCAGCTGAAGCCACCGGCACGCCCGGTCTGCGTGGCTGAAGCTGCCGGTGCGGCGCCCGACGCGGCCGGGGCCGCCGGCTCGATGCCGGCAATGCGCACCCGCAGGGCGGCGTTGGGCACCTTGAGCACGTTCTCGCGCGTGTCGGTCACCACCCGCACATTGGCCGTCATCCCGGGCAGCAGGCGCCCTCCCGTGTTGGAAAAGCCGATCACCGCCACATAGGTCACCACGTTGGCCACGTTCTGGGCCGCCTTGCGCACCTGGCGCACCTCGCCCTCGAAGGTCTGGCCGGGGAAGGCGTCCACGGTGAAGCTGGCTTTCTGGGCGGTGCGGATGCGCCCCACGTCGGATTCGTCGATGCTGGCGTCCACCTGCATGTCCTGCAGGTTCTGCGCGATGACGAACAGCTCGGGCGACTGCAGGCTGGCCGCCACCGTCTGGCCCTTTTCAATGGCCCGCTTGATCACGATGCCGTTCACCGGCGAGGTGATGCGGGTGCGTTG
The DNA here is from genome assembly GCA_016790575.1 of Burkholderiaceae bacterium. GTDB lineage: Bacteria > Pseudomonadota > Gammaproteobacteria > Burkholderiales > Burkholderiaceae_C > JAEUOU01. The sequence continues at coordinate 77,847 of JAEUOU010000007.1, forward strand.
CAGGTCGATGCGGGCCTGTGCCAGCGCGGCCTCGCGCTGGGCCACCGTGGCCTGCGCGCTCTTGATCTGGGCCTCGGTCACGCCCGCCTGCGCCTGGGCGGACTTGAGCGATTCGGTCGTCGTGTTGACCAGCGCCCGGGCCTTGTCGGCCTCGCTCTGGGCAATGAACTGCTTTTCCACCAGGCTCAGTTTGCGCTCCAGATCACGCCGGGCCTCGGCCAGATCGACCTCGGCGCGCGACACGCTGGCCCGGCTGGCGGCGGCATTGGCCTGGGCGGTCAGCACCGCCGCGCGGGCGGCATCCACATCGGCCTGTGACTGGCGCACCCGGTATTCGAAGGTTTCCGGGTCGATCTGGGCGATCAGCTGGCCGGCCCTGACCTCGGAATTGAAGTCCACATACAGGTCGCGGATCTGGCCGCTGACCTGCGTGCCCACCGACACCTGCGTCACCGGGTTCACCGCCCCGCTGGCCGACACGGTGGCCGAAATCGGCCCGCGCTCGATCTTGCTGGTGCGGTACTGCACCGCGTCCGCCCCGCTGCGCTGCATCCACCACCAGGCGCCGCCGCCCGCCAGTGCCAGCACCACGGCGCCGGCGATCCAGGTCGTCTTGTTCATGCTCATGACAGCCATTGTAGGAAGGGCCTCCCGCCGGACGGTGATGACCGTGTAAAGCCCCGGCAAAGCTGGCGAAGCCGCACGCCGCTGCGGTGCGGTCCACGCCGTGCGTCCGCATTTCACCCCGGCCAGCGCCATTTCACGCCGCCCCAACGCAGACGGTCGCATCGCGCTGGTGGAGCGGCGGGTCCACCGGCACAGTCCAGTCCATTGCTGAAAAGGAGCGCTCGATGACCACCTTCTCCACCCTGCCCCCCGCCGTTGCCATCCACCTCAGCGCCTCGTTGGGCGCGCTGTTGCTGGGCCCGGTGGCCCTGTGGGCACGACGCGCCGGTGCCGCCCACCCGCGCCTGCACCGCGCCGCCGGCTACGCCTGGGTGACGCTGATGGTGGCCTCCGCCCTGTCGGCGCTCGCCATCCGCGACTACCGCCTGCCCAATATCGCCGGCTACACCCCCATTCACTTGCTGGTGCCGGTTACCCTTTTTGGCCTGTTCGGGGCATTCTGGTTTCTGGCACAGAAAAACATCGCCGGCCACCGCAAAGCCATGCGCGGCCTGTATTTCCAAGCCTGCATCGGCGCCGGCCTCTTCACGCTGCTGCCCTCGCGCTTTCTCGGCCAGCTGGTCTGGGGCCAGTGGCTGGGCCTGCTCTGAAAGTCACTTTCTCCCCTGTCGTCTCATCCCACCGGAGTTCACCATGACCAACACCCTTACCCCCGATCTGGAACGCCAGGCGCGCCGCCGCGCCGGCCTGCGCATGGGCTGGATCATCCACGCCAGCGTGTATGTTGTCGTCAACCTTGGCCTGGCCGCCATGGCATTCGCTTCCGGGCGGCACTGGGCCGTGTTCCCGTTGCTGGGATGGGGGCTGGGACTGGCGATTCACGGCGCCGTGGTTCTGCTGGCATCGCCTGGCGCCGCCTTGCATCAGCGGCTGCTGGAGCAGGAACGGGCGCGACTGACCCGCGACCCGTGGTGAGAACCGTCGCCGATTCTCAAGGAGTGCCCTCATGACCGTTCTTTCCTTCGCAGGCAGCCGTATGCTCGCCGCCTGCCTGATGTTGCTGACCTTCGCCCAGGCCGCCTTGGCCCAGATCGGCATGACCGACTGGCGCGGCGGCCCCATGCCCGTCACCCTGGTGTACCCGACCGCGGCAACGGCGCGAACCGTCACGTCCGGCCCGTTCACGTTGGTGGTCGCCCCCGATGCACCGCCCCTCGAGGGCCGGCACCGCCTGGTCGTCATTTCGCACGGCACCGGCGGCAGCGCCTTCGCCGACCACGCGCTGGCCGCCCGTCTGGCGCAGGCCGGTTTTGTGGTGGCCCAGCCGCTGCACGAGGGCGACAACTTCCGCGACCAGCGCCTGGCCGGTCCTGATTCGTTCCGCCGCCGCCCGCCGGAAGTGACCCGGCTGATCGACGCCCTGGCCCGCGATCCGGCCTGGTCGGGCCGCCTGGCGCTGGACAAGGTGGGTGTCCACGGCATGTCCGCCGGCGGCGTGACCGGCATCGCGCTGGCGGGCGGACGCTGGCGCATGCTGAACCTGGTTCGCCACTGCCAGCAACACGCCACTGACGACGAGGGCTTCTGTTTCCAGGGCGCCAGGGACGGCGCCGCCCGCGCCGGCCGCCAGGCGGCGTACGAGCGGGCGCGTGGTGTGCCCGAACTCTTCCTGCCCGGCGACCTGACCGGCTGGCACGGCGGCGTCGCGGAGCAGCCCGACCCGCGACCCGACCGCCGGGTGGCCGCCGTTTCGCTGGCCGTGCCGCTGGCGGTGATCTTCAGCCGCGAGAGCCTGGCCGCGATCCGCATTCCGGTCGGCGTGGTGAGTGCCGACCGCGACGAGGTGCTGGTGCCGCGCTTCCACTCGGAGCACCTGCTGCAGCATTGCACCACCTGCTCACGCCTGGCCGGGCTGCCCGGCGCCGGCCATTTCGACGTGCTCTGGCCCTGGCCCGACAGCGTGGCGCGCGAGGTGGCGGCGCAACAGGTGCGCGGCGGCCTGCCCCAGCCGGGGTTCGATCCGCAGGCCCGCGAGGCCGCCCATGCCAGAATCGTTGCGTTCCACCGCCAACACCTGCTGCCCCTGCCATGAACCACACCACAGGCCCCTGGTGGCTGCGCTGGCTGCCCGCCGACTGCCGAGCCGGTGTGCAGCGCCGGGCCCTGATCGTCTGGGGCGTGGCGGCGCTGATCGCGCTGTCCCAGCGGTTCCTGAGCCCCGAGCAGCACCCGATCGGCCTGTCGCTGGTCTACAGCTACGCCATCAGCACCGCGATCTGGTTCCTGATGGACCCGATGCGGATCGTGCTGCGCCGCTGGCTGCATGCCGAGCCGCCGCATTACTGGACTTTCAACGCCGCATCGGTCGCCTACCTGCTGCTCGCCATCGTGGTGGGCTATGCCATCGGCACAAGCATCGGCGATGCGGTCGCGGGACACTCCACCTGGGACCTGATGAGTTTGTCGCCCGCACGCTTCTGGCGCTTTTTGCTCGGATCGGTTGCCATCAGTGCTGGATTTGTCTTCTTTTTCTATCATCGGGAAAAGGCCCACGCGCTGGAGCGCCTGGCCACCGAAGCGCGCCTCAAGCTGCTGGAAAGCCAGCTGGAGCCGCACATGCTGTTCAACACCCTGGCCAACCTGCGGGTGCTGATCCGGCTCGACCCCGACCGCGCGGTCGACATGCTCGACCGGCTCAACGACTACCTGCGCGCCACGCTGGCCGCGTCGCGCACCGACAGCCACGCCCACACCCTGGCGCTGGAGTTCCAGCGGCTGGACGACTACCTGGCGCTGATGGCGGTGCGCATGGGCCCGCGCCTGCGCGCCCGGCTCGACCTGCCCGAGGCGCTGCGCGGGCAGCCGGTGCCGCCGCTGCTGCTGCAGCCGCTGGTGGAAAACGCCATCCGCCACGGGCTGGAGCCCCATGTGGACGGCGGCGATCTGGTCGTGTCGGCCCGCCAGGACGGCGACTGGCTGTGGCTGACCGTGCGGGACAGCGGCGCCGGGTTTGAACCGGCCGCCCCGGCCCCCGGCCGCGCCGACAGCGGTTTCGGCCTCGGCCAGGTGCGCGAGCGTGTCGCCGGTGTCACCGGCGGCAGCGGCCAGGTGCGGGTCGACAGCCAGCCCGGCCAGGGCACCACGGTGCGTATCGGTCTGCCACTGGAGCAGCTGAGAGTCCCCGTTTCTTCCACCCCATGCCCCGACGGGCAAGGAGCCCAACCATGACCCACCACACCCTTGTCATCGGCTCGGGCATCGGCGGCCTGACCGCCGCCGCCGCCCTGGCCCGCTGCGGCCACCGCGTCACCGTGCTGGAGCAGCACACCACGCTCGGCGGCATGACGCAGACCTTCTCGCGCCAGGGCTTCACCTTCGGCACCGGGCTGCACTACATCGGCGGCTGCGCCGACGCGCCCGGCCCGGCGGGGCACTTCCGCCGCCTGCTGCAGTGGCTGGGCGACGGCAGCCTGCGCTTTGCCCCTCTGCCCAACCCCTTCGATGCGGTGCGCCTGTTGGGCGCCGGGCCGCAGGGGAGCGAACTGCGCTTCGACTTCGGCCACCCGCAGGCAGACAACCTGGCGCGGCTGGCCGAGCGCTTCCCGGACGAGGCCGAGGGCCTGGCCCGCTACGACGCCGCATGGAAAGACGCCCAGCGCACAGCGATGCAGATCCTGCCGCTGCACGGCCTGCCCGGCCCCGCCGCCACCGTGATGCGCTGGGTGCGCGGCGCCAGCCTGCAGCGGGCCGCGAGCGTGACCGTGGCCGAGGCGCTGTCCGGCATCCGCAGCCCGGTGCTGCGCGACCTGCTGGCCGCGCGCGGCGGCGACTACGGCCTGGCCCCGCAGGAGGCGCCGCTGGTGGTGCACGCGCTGGTGCTGGGCAGCTATGAATGGGGTGCCTGGTATCCCGAGGGCGGCCCCCAGCGCCTGAGCGAAAGCCTGGGCGCCACCGTCACCGCCGCCGGCGGCGCCCTGCGCACCGGCGCGACGGTGCGCCGCATCGTGGTGGACGGCGGCCATGCCCGCGGCGTAGAGCTGGACAGCGGCGAGAGGCTGACCGCCGACACCGTGGTTTCCGCCATGGGTGCGGCCAACACCGTCCGCGCCCTGCCGGCGCAGACCGCCCCCGACTGGCAGGCCGCCATCACCGCCCTGCCGCCCAGCGGCAGCTACCTGGCGCTGTTTCTCGGCTTCGAAGGTTCGCTGCGCGACGCCGGTGTGGACGGCGCCAACCACTGGATTTACCGCCAGGGGCCGCAGCAGCTGGAGTGGGACGACCCGACCGAGGGGGACGCGCCCTCGCTGTTTGTTTCGTTTGGCGCGCTCAACGACCCGGCCCACCGTGGCGGCCACACCGCCGAAGTGCTGGCGCCGGCCAGCTGGGCCTTCTTTCGCCGCTGGCAGGAGAGTGCGCTGGGCCACCGTCCCGAAGACTACGAGGCCACCAAGGCCTGGATTGCCGAAAGCCTGCTGCGCCAGTTCGGCGAGCTGTTCCCTGCGCTGCGCGAGCGGGTGGTGTTCCACGAACTGGGCACCCCGCTGAGCCACGCCGCCTACGCACGCGCCGCGCAGGGCGCGATGTACGGCCTGCGCCTGTCGGCCGAGCGGTTGATGGCGCCCGCGCTGCACGCCCGCAGCCCGGTGCCGGGCCTGTTGCTGGCCGGGCAGGACGTGAGCAGTCTGGGCATCCAGGGCGCGGCCATGGGCGGGCTGATGGCTGCCGCCACCCTGGAGCCGCGCCTGTGGAGGCGCCTGCGCAGCTGAAAACCGCCATGACCGACGACAGCAACACCCCCACCACCGCCCTGATCGCCGAAGACGAACCGCTGCTGGCCGCCGCGCTGCAGGCCGAGCTGGCCCGCGCCTGGCCAGCGCTGCAGATCGTCGCCACCGTGGGCGACGGCCTCAGCGCCGTGCGCGAAACCCTGGCGCGGCGCCCGCAGGTGCTGTTTTTCGACATCCGCATGCCGGGACAGTCCGGCCTGGACGCGGCCGCCGCGCTGGCCGACGCCTGGGACAGCCGCGACGGCCCGTTTCCCGCCCTGGTGTTTGTCACCGCCTACGACGACTACGCCGTCCAGGCCTTTGAAACGCAGGCGGTGGACTACCTGCTCAAGCCGGTGCAGGCCGCCCGGCTGGCCAAAACGGTGGAAAAGTTGCAAAAACTCGCCATACCCAGCGTTAAAAGGTCACCATCTGCTATTGAAAATGAAGCGGAAATGGCGCCCTTGATGAGCCGTCTGCGGGGCCTGCTGGCAGCCGAGGGGCTGACCGGCGCCGCAGCGGGCCGGGCGCCCGACCACGCCGCGCCCGCCCGCCTGACGCTCATCCCCGCCAGCCTGCCCGGCAGCGCGGGCGCCAGCGTGCGCATGGTGCCGGTGGACGAGGTGCTGCTGTTCGAAGCCGCCGACAAATACGTGCGGGTGCTCACCGCCGGGGCCGAATACCTGATCCGCACCCCGCTCAAAGAGCTGTTGCCCCAACTGGACACGGCCGTTTTCTGGCAGGTTCACCGCGGCGCCGTGGTGCGCGCCACCGCCATCGACACCGTCACCCGCGACGAGGCCGGACGCCTGAGCCTGACGCTGCACGGCCTGCGCGAGCCGGTGGCCGTCAGCCGGCTGTACGCCCATCTGTTCAAGGCCTGGTAGACGGCGGCGGCCTTGTCCGCCCCTCCTGCGGCCAAATACCATCAGTCAGACTGATGAGACATGAACTTCCATAACTTCTGGTGAAAACCCGAAGGACGGGTGGCGTCGCGAAACCTACATTGCGCTACCCCAACCCGACGGAGCTCACCATGCACCTCACCACCCGCCGCCAGACTGCCAAAAGCATCCTGGCCCTTGGAGCACTTGCCGCAGCCGGTCTGCTGGCGGGCTGCGACCGCACACCCTCCGTCGTCCACATCGGTGTGGCGCAGCCCCTGTCCGGCAACCTCGCCGCGCTGGGCCAGGACATGCACAACGGCGTCAAGCTCGCCGTCGACGAGCTCAACCGCCAGGGCTTCAAGATCAAGGGCAAACCCGTCACGCTGGAGATTGTGGCGGTCGACGACCGCGCCAATGCCGCCACCGGCAAAGAGGTTGCCCAGAAGCTGATCGACGCCGGTGTGGTTGCCGTCATCGGGCACCTGAACTCCGGTGTCAGCATCGAAACCGCCCCGATGTACGCCGCCAAGGGCATTGCGCAACTGGCGATCAGCACCAACCCCAAATTCACCGAGCTGAACCTGCCCACCACCTTCCGCCTGGTGGCCAATGACAACCTGCAGGCCAAGGCCATGGGCTCATTTGCCGCCGGGCAGCTGCGCGCCAGCAAGTTCGCCGTGGTGGACGACGGCACACCCTACGGCAAAGGCCTGGCCGACCTGGCCGCGGCCCAGCTGACGGGCAAGAAAGTCGTCTCGTTGCGCCAGAGCTTCGACGACAAAACCACCGCCTTCGACGAACTGGCGGCCAAACTCAAGGACGGCGGCATCGACGGCATCGTCTCGACCCTGAACGATTTCCAGGTCCTGGCGCTGATCGACGCGCTGGTCAAAGTCGGTCACACCCAGGTGAGTGTGCTCGGCGGCGACACCATCAAGACCACCGCCATGCTCAAAGGCGCCGGCAAACTTGCCGGGCTGTACGCCACCTCGCCCGTTCTGGACGCCAGCGAGTTTCCGGCCAGCGCGAAATTTCTGGAGGCCTACCGCACGGCATTCAAGATTGATCCGGCCTACGGCGGCCACTACAGCTACGACGCGACCCATGTGCTGGCCTCGGCCATCAAGCGGGCCGAATCCGCCGAGCCGAACGCCATCGTCGAGGCGCTGCGCCGCATTGACGGTTACGCGCCAGTGACCGGTTCCATGAAGTTCGACGCCAAAGGCGAGCAGCGCTACGGCGTCATCGGCGTGTACGGAATCAGCGCCAAGACCCAGCAATGGGAGTCGCTGGTCCGATCCGACGCCTGGTAAGCCTGCTTCAGTGCCGGTAGTAATACGGCCGGGGCGCCGGAACGGGCACTGCCGTCCAGTCTGGCCAGCCGTCACGGTTGCGGTCCTGCCGGGCGTCGGGCACGCCGTCGCGGTTGGCGTCCTGGCGACGGTCGGGAATGCCGTCACGGTTCAGGTCGCGGCTGTGGCGCACCGCATGCGGGTGCCGGCCCGGGTAGGCGTATCCCCACGCCGAGCCATAGGGGCGCGGTGGCGCCACCCACACCGGTGCGGGCACGGCATGCACCGGTACGGGCCACGCATGGACCGGCATCGGGTAGGCCAGCACCGGCCGCCCGCTGGTGGCGGTGACGTGCAGCCCCTGGCCTTGCACGCCAATGGACCAGGCCACCGGTGGCGATGCCATGGCGGCCCCGCTGAGCCAGAGTCCTGCCGCAGCCACACCGGCGCGGACGAATGGTGAAAAGCGATTCATGACGATCTCCTGCTGCGTTGTCGGTGGGTGCAGGCGACCCCGCGGACCGACCCTTGCGGGGCGCGGAACTTGCCTGCCCTGTTCCAACGCGCCAGACACGCCCGGCGTTGCCGTCCGGCTGGTGAAGATCGTTGCGAGTTGTAACCGCGCGCTCAGCGCAGCAAAAAGGCCAGCAAGGCACCCACCACCAGACCAACCAGCCCGAACAGCCACGGCTTGAGGACGCCGCCAGCGGTGGATGGCATCGGCAAGGGCTGGGCCGAGGCCTTGTGCGCGGCAAAGTCGGGCGATGCCAGGCGCAGCCACAGCGTCTCGGCCTGCTCGCGGTTGAGCACACCCGCAAGCACGGCCGTCTCCAGATCGACCTGGCGCAACGCCACGGCGCCTCGGGGCACGCCGCCGTCGTCGGGAAGCACGGTTTCGCCCCATCGGGTGTCACTGGGGTCTGGAATGGTGTCGCGGCTGAGCATGGTGGTCCTCTCTGGGATGAAACTGTGCCGTAGCGTGACAGCGTCCGCAAGGGCTGGCGCCGCCTAAAATCAACAAATGAGTTCGCCCGACAACACGCCTTCCACCGCCGTTAATTCAAAAGTCAGCAATTTTTTGCGCCAGGTCATCGAACGTGATCTGGATCAAGGGACCTATGCCGCCCGCCGCTGGGCCGGCAGCCCCGGCGACGCCGCCCACCACGCCGCGGGCCAGCCCGACCCGGCCAAAATCCGCACGCGTTTTCCGCCCGAGCCCAACGGCTACCTGCACGTGGGCCATGCCAAAAGCATCTGCCTGAACTTTGGCCTGGCGCGCGACTACGGCGGCGTGTGCCACATGCGCTTTGACGACACCAACCCCGAGAAGGAAGACACCGAATACGTCAACTCGATCCTCGACGCGGTGCAGTGGCTGGGCTTCAGCTGGGATTCGACCTTCAACGGCCAGACCGAGCACCACCTCTACCAGGCCAGCGACTACTTCGACTTCATGTACCGCGCGGCGGAATACCTAATCGAAGCCGGCCACGCTTACGTGGACGAGCAGACCGCCGAAGAAATGCGCGCCAACCGCGGCGATTTCGGCAAGCCCGGCGTGGACAGCCCCTTCCGCAACCGCACCCCGGCGGAAAACCTGGCGCGCTTTCGCGAAATGCGCGACGGCCAGCATGAAGACGGCTCCATGGTGCTGCGCGCCAAAATCGACATGGCCAGCCCCAACATCAACCTGCGCGACCCGGCCGTCTACCGCATCCGCCGCGCCACCCACCACAACACCGGCGACAAATGGTGCATCTACCCGATGTACACCTACGCCCACCCGATCGAAGACGCGCTGGAGCAGATCACCCACAGCATCTGCACACTGGAGTTTGAAGACCAGCGCCCGTTCTACGACTGGCTGTTGGAGCGCCTCTCGGAGACGGTCACGTTGTCCGATGGTCGGGTCATCGGCGGCCTGCTGGCAGTTCCGCCGCCGCGGCAGTATGAATTTGCGCGGCTGAACCTGACGTACGTCATCACCAGCAAACGCAAGCTGGCCCAGCTGGTGTACGACCACAAGGTGAGCGGCTGGGACGACCCGCGCATGCCCACCATCGTGGGCCTGCGCCGGCGCGGCTACACGCCCGAGAGCATCCAGCTGTTTGCCGAGCGCATCGGCGTGACCAAATCCGACAGCTGGATCGACTACAGCACGCTGGAAGGCTGCCTGCGCGAAGACCTGGAAAACAAGGCCCACCGCGGCATGGCCGTGCTGGACCCGGTGAAACTGGTGCTGACCAACTGGGCCGAGGTCTTTGGCAGCGACGACTACACCGAAGCCTGCACGCAGCCCGCCCTGCCCCATTCGGCAATAGCCGAAGGGCAAACCCCGCCGCCCGAGCGCGTGTTCAAGATCGGCCGCGAGGTGTGGATCGAACGCGAGGACTTTGAAGAAGTGCCGCCCAAGGGCTACAAGCGACTGTTCCCCGGCAACGTGGTGCGCCTGAAAGGCGGCTACGTCATCGAGTGCACGGGCGCCGGCGCCAAAGACGCCGACGGCAAGGTCACCGAAGTGCACGCCAAAGTGATCGCCGGCACCAAGAGCGGCACCCCCGGCGCCGACAGCGTCAAAGCCAAAGCCGCCATTACCTGGGTGGGCGTGGCGGACGGCGTGCCGGCCGAAGTGCGCCTGTACGACCGCCTGTTCAAGGACCCACACCCCGACGCCGGCGGCAAAGACTTCATCGAAGCCCTGAACCCCGACAGCCTGAAAGTGGTGAGCGCCTACGTGGAGCCGTCCCTGGCCGCCGCCAAGCCGGACGACAAGTTCCAGTTCGAGCGATTTGGCTACTTTGTGGCCGACCGCCAGGACCATGGGGTGGGGGGCAAGGTGGTGTTCAACCGGGTGACAGGGTTGAAGGACAGTTGGGGGAAGTAAGCCATGTCCGCCGCCGCCCCGCGTGTTGTGGTGTTTGCCGGCCCGAACGGCGCCGGCAAATCCACGCACGCAGAGGCGATTCTTTCCGCGCTGGGCATTGAAACCTTCGTCAATGCCGACTTCATTGCGCGAGGCTTGGCGGGCCGGCACACCGAAACCGTGGCCATCACCGCCGGCCGCATCATGCTCAAACGCCTGCGCGACCTGGCCGAAGCGGGGCAGGATTTCGCTTTCGAATCCACCTTGTCGAGCAGAACGTTTGTGCCCTTTCTCGGGCGGCTCAAGCGGCGCGGCTACCTCGTTGCGATCTACTTCTTTGCCCTGCGCAGCAGTCGGCTTGCCGTACGGCGCGTCCGGCACCGGGTGGCGCTGGGTGGGCACGACGTACCCGCTGATGTCGTGATTCGGCGGTTTGGCAGAAGCCTGCACAACTTCTCGAATCTGTACACTGAAGTGGCCGACGAGTGGATGATGTTCGACAACTCCAGCGGGACGACCGCGAGACTGGTCGCCCAATTTGTAGGCGGCCGCAAAACCATTGAGGACAACGCGCTATGGCTCAGACTGCAAAAGCTCGCCCACGCCTGACCCCGACGCCCAAGGCACTGGAAAAGGCCCTGAAGGACTCCGCGCAGCAGGCCCACCGGCTGGCCGACGCCTTTGGAAGGTCCGTGCCGGCCGAGCGGCCTCGGACCAGCCGGCTCCCGGCCAGTGCCTGAGGTCCGAACCGGATCGAGCGACCCCAAGCGTGATTGGCATGAACATCCGCAACGACCCAGCCACCGATTCGCTTTACATCCACCTGCCAAATCGCTCATTGGTGGACGCTAACCAAGTGCAGGAACGCGTGGTACCGAACGCCGACGCCAGGGGCGCCTTGCTGGGCATTGATCTTCAGCATGCGAGCCAGCGCGCGGACATCAACAATCTGTCGGTGTCCAGACTGCCGCTGGGCCGGCTGCAAGCCCCATAGGCGAGAACGAGAACGAGGACGCGACATGACGCAGCCACAAAACCTCGACCCCGATCTGCAGGTCTTGCGCGACCAGCGCACTTACTTTGTGAGCGACGAACGCCTGCGCGCCTTTGCGCAGCTGACGCAGCTGCAGCGCCTGCAATGGGTGGAGCAGTGCTCGCACTTCGTGCGGATGGGACAACAGGCCCGGCAAGCCGATCATGCCCAGGAGGCAGGCCATTGAGGCTTGGGCGGCCACCATGAAAAGCTCCCACCCCAGCACTGTCCGCGTGATAACCAAAGCCAACATCACCTGGGTGGGCGTGGCGGATGGCGTGCAGAGCGAACTGCGCCTGGTCGACCGCCTGTTCAAAGACCTGCACCCCGACGCCGGCGGCAAAGACTTCATCGAAGCCCTGAACCCCGACAGCCTGAAAGTGGTGACCGCCTACGTCGAGCCGTCCCTCGCCGCCGCCAGGCCAGACGACAAGTTCCAGTTCGAGCGGTTTGGCTACTTTGTGGCCGACGGCCAGGCCCACGGCATGGGCGGGAAGGTTATGTTCAACCGGGTGACGGGGTTGAAGGCTAGCTGGCGTGATTAAACACTTTTTTAAAGCTACGGCAATTAGGAGAAATAATGAGTAAAGTCGTGGTTGATCCGATTGGGGACGGACGCGCCGAGTACGACCACAACATGCTAGATCAGGCCTTCTATGAATGGTCTGACTACAAAGCACTTCTATCGGATTCAACCCGATATGTTGTAGTTGGTCGGCGAGGCACTGGGAAAAGTGCACTAGTTTATAAACTTAGCCAACAATGGAAGGCGGAAAAAAAATTCTGTCTAGAAATCAACCCAAACGAGGAAGAGTTAATCGGATTTAGAGCCGTTGCATCACTTCTCGGCACATCGGTTGGGATGATTCGCGCAGGAGTAAAACTTCTTTGGAAATATGCCCTTGCGCTTGAGCTTTCTGACGCACTCTCAAAATACTATAAGACTTCTGAAGCAGTAAAACAATCCACCACCATCAAGCGACACCTAAAGAATTGGAATTCGTACCCGGGAGGTGTTTTTCAAAAGCTCCGCAAATCAAATTACGAATGGCTCAAATCAATTGACTCCCCAGAATCCAGAATCGCCGAGTTATCCGAGCGACTTAATTTATCTGACATAACTTTAGAACTTAAACAAATTCTTCAGCAAAGCGGTAAACAGGGAGTTATTCTAGTCGACAGACTCGACGAAGGATGGCACTCAGATTCGATCGGCATCGGTGTAGTCGACGGCCTGGTCTACGGAACAGGCGAATTACGCGAAGCACTTACTCCCACCCTATCTACTCTTGTATTTCTGAGAGACAATATATTCCGATCAATCCAAACTGCGGATAATGATTTCTCGAGAAATGTAGAACCCAAGGTCCTACGCTTACACTGGGATCCTCAAGAGTTGATGTATATGGCAACATCCCGGATAAGAACTGCCCTAAAGATTGAAAAGCAAAGTGAAATAAAGACATGGAATAGTTGCACAGCGAATGAGCTTCATGGCATTTCGGGATTCCGGAAATGTTTAAGACACACACTGTATCGCCCGCGCGATGTTATCGCCTTACTTAACGCAGGATTTTATCAAGCCCAAAAACAAGAACGCGACACACTAATTGAAGCCGACATAGATATTGCGTCTAAATTCATCTCAAAATCGCGCCTCGATGATTTAGAAAAAGAATACAGTAGTGTATTTCCAGGACTTAATTTAATAATATCGCATTTCAATGCAGAAAAAATTAAAATTTCAAGTAGCGAGGTCCAATCATTTTTCCTGCTCTCTCTGCACAACGAACTATTGACTCCTGGCGAGCGACAGCATCTCACAATTCTGGCAAAAGAGTTTAATGGTGTCTCTGCCCTATACAGCATTGGGTTTATCGGAATAAGAAATGACGTGAGTAAGACCTTTGCCTTCTGTCATGACGGCAGGCAACCCAATAAGCTGATCACATCGGCGACGGAGTTGGTGGTTCATCCTTGCTACTGGCCTGCCCTCGGAAAAGGTTTTATTTCTGAAGACGAAGCGGTAGCAGCAGAGATATTTGACGAATACGAAGTAACAATTTATTCAGCGGACGCAGACCAGAGATCTCAGATCCTTGGAAGAACAATATCCGAACTTTCAAGCATCGCGACTGGAACTGATGGAGCATCTCAGTTTGAACAATGGTGCAAGGAAGCATTAACGTTTTGCTTCTCAACCCAACTCACGAACATTGAACTCCATCCAAACAAAGCCGCATCCCAACGTCGAGATGTTGTCGGAACTAACTTGGGCACCAGTACGGTTTGGCGCAGAATTCTGGAAGACTACAAATCAAGACAGATTATTTTTGAAATAAAGAACTACGAATCCCTCGGAATAGATGAATTTCGACAAATTCACGGCTATTTGGGGCGAGAATATGGAAAAATTGGATTTATTATTTGCCGAGCGAAGAGCAATGAGTTAACAGCAGCGGAGATTGCGGCTTTCCGCGAATATTACCGAAGCGAAGCAAATCACATGATTGTGAAGCTTACAGCAAATTGGCTGGCCGCTGCTCTAAGCAAATTAAGAAGCCCACAAAAGCATGACATCGCTGACATGCAGCTTGGCAGAATTATGGACGAATATATTCGAATTTACGCAAACGAGCAGCTAACTCGAAAATCGCACAAAAATAGAAATAGACATTCATAACCAAAATTAACCTGCGCCTGATATTAAAAATGAAATACAATATTGGTCATTTATATTATTAACAATCATTCAAAATCAAGTTCTGGCTCTAGCAATTTTCATGACTTGACAAATTTAACAACAAATTTTTATTAGTCCCCAATTGGCAGTTTGAGTTTTTATCGCGTACGAGAACCAGAAAGCAGTTAGTACAGAACAATATTTTAAATTTAGCGCCGCTGCAGGAGAAATTGTTCTGAAATATATTATTAAAATCTCTTTTAATACCGAAAAACTTTCAACCAAATAAATTTGCCAGCAAAAGGCGCCAAATAGTTGTAATTATTTTCAAATGAAGGTGCGTTTCCGCATTTCGTCGCCCCTACCTACAAAATATCTACCGGCATCGTCTTCATCAAAATCAAGACCTAGCGGTTCTGCAGGATATTTCTATCTAAATTGCAAAAGAAACAAATTCATTCTTCGATTTAAGCCAGTGACTGCGAATAAAAAAGACAGCCACGCCATTAAATTCGATGACAACAGAACTGAAGTTAAAAATCAAAGAAATCAAGCAATCGGGGGGCGAATCCAATTAATATTGATTTCGGCGTCAAGAAGATCTTAGTTTGAATCTAGAAACCCATGCGCTGACACCCAAGGGCGAGAAGGCGGGCGTGGAGTTCGTCGCCAAGTCACGTTTCGGCCCGTATTTCCTCTGGCCGCAGGATTTTCAGCTGGTTTGATGGCGATCATAGGGCAGAAACAACTCCTGTTTTTGCAGCGACTGGTGACCATTCCACGCTGGGTATCGGCCATTTCTTCCTGAAACTTCTCGTCCCACGGTAGACTTTGCCTCATGCGTCCCTCCCAAGCCCTTGCCCAGCACCGCGACGCCGTCTGTAGCGCCGCGCGGCGCTATCGCGTGAGCAATCCGCGAGTGTTCGGATCGGTGCTGCATGGCCAGGATGCGGAGGGGAGCGACCTTGACTTGCTGGTTGATCCGCTGCCCGGCACCACGCTGTTTGACCTTGGCGGCCTGCAGGACGAGCTGGAAGAGCTGATGGGCCTGCGGGTGGACGTTCGAACCCCCAAGGATTTGCCGCCGAGCTTCCGCGCGCAGGTGCTGGCCGAAGCCCGTCCGGTATGAACGAGAACCGGCTGCCGGACTACCTTCAACACATGCGGCAAGCTGCCGACGGCGTATGGCAAACCTTGGTGGCCCACGCCCTCACGCTGGTGGACGAGAGATTTCCCGGCGCGGCAGCGGCGAGCCGGTTTTTGATGCAGTTGCCCGCATAGCCCTCACGAAGAGCCGTCGCGATACCTCGCGCTCGTCTTCGCCCTCGGCGGGCAGGTGCCCGGCGCCCACCAGCGCCAACCCAGGCAACTGCGGTCCCTTGCAGTCGTACAGGCGCGAGTGCCAGGCGCTGACGCCCAAGGGCGACACGGCCGGCGTGGATGTCGTCTCCAGATCCCGTTTTGGCCCATATTTCCTCTGGCCTCAGGATTTTCAGCTGGCTTGTTGGCGGCCAGAAGGCTGAATTTATTCCTCTTTTTATAGCGAGAAATGACCGTCTCTCGATGGGTATCGGCCAATCTGGCTTGAAATCTGGTCACGACTCAGGACGCTGAGGCATTGCGGCTCTATTCCCTCTCCCTCAGGGAGAGGGTCAGGGTGAGGGCCGGCAGCCTTGCCACAGGCGGTGCTGTTGGGACTGGGAACGCCCTCTCCCCCGCCCTCTCCCAGAGGGAGAGGGAGTCAGACTGGGGGCCTGAACAGTGACGAAATTTCAACCCCCGACGCCTTCCAGCACTCCGGCCAGCGCATAGCGCGTCCCCCGGCCCTGCCCACGCTTCACCAGCACGCCCAGCGCGACCAGGTCGGTCAGTTCGCGGTACGCGGTGGCGCGCGAGACCTGGGCGATGGCGGTGTATTTCTCGGTGCTCATGCCGCCGATGAAGCCATCGGGGCCAGCGTCGTAGAGCTTGTTCAGCACCTTGCGCTGGCTGGCCGTGAGTTGCGGGTGGGCGGCGTGCAGCGCGGCCCAGAAGGCGCTTTTCCGGGCCGCGCCCTGCACCTGCGCCACGGTGGCCAGGCAGGCTTGTTCCACACAGCCCACAAACCAGCGCACCCACGGGGTCACGTCCAGCACGGGCTGGCTGGTGGCGGCCTGCAGTTCGCGGTAGTAGCCGGCGCGGTCCAGCCACATCTGGCGCGACAGGCTGAACACCCGCTGCCCGCTGCGCAGGTCTTGCGCCATGGCCAGGTCGGCCAGCGCGCGGCCGATGCGGCCGTTGCCGTCTTCAAAGGGGTGGATGGCTTCCAGCCACAGGTGGGCGATGGCGGCACGCACCAGGCCGTCCAGGCGGCTGGCCACGGTGGCGTCGTTGAACCAGCCGATCAGGCGCGCCATCTGCGCGGGCACGTCGCGCGAATCAGGGGCCTGGTAATGCACCACATCCGGCTGGCCCAGCCGGGGCGTGACGATCTGCATGGGCTCGGGGTGCTCGCGCCAGCCGCCCACCACGATGGGGGTGATGCCGCTGCGCCCGGTGGGAAACAGCGCCGCATGCCAGCCAAACAGGCGCTCGGCGCTCAGCGGCTCGGACCAGTGCTGTACGGCGGCTTCGATGACGTCCAGTGTGGCTTCGACGCGCGGCTCACGCTGTTGCAGCACCGCCCGGCCGCTTTGCGTCAGGCCGAGCCGGCGCGCGGCTGAGGCGCGCACCGAGTTGATCTGCAGCGCCTCGCCCTCGATCTGTGCGGTGGCGACGGCCTCGTCAGCCCATTCGGCCAGTTGCAGCTCGCCCAAGTCCACCAGCTGCAGGCCGCTGACCACCCCCAGCATGCGCCCCTGCGCCAGCCGCGCCGCCGCCAGCGCGGGCTGCAGCGCTTGCGCGTCCACCTGAAATTGCGGCCATTCGGGGGCTTGCCAGATCCACATGAAGCGTATTTTAGGGATTTACGCTTCGCAATTGAAGCGCAAATGAAAGAATGCGCTTCAGAGTGGCTTTGGTGCGCCAGGGAAGCCCTTGATCAGCCCAATTCACCGCCCAGCCGCTGCCCGAACCGCCCCTCCCCGCCCACGCCCAGAATCAGCCGGTGCGAGGCGCGCGTCGCGCCCACGTAGATCAGCCGGGCGGCCTCTTTTTCGTCCTCGCCCGGCGCGGGCATCTGGCCCACGCCCACCAACGCCACCACCGGAAACTCCAGCCCTTTGCTGGCGTGCAGCGTCATCACCTTGATCTTGTCACTGGCGGGGTCGAAGTCGCCGGACCGGGTGCGGTTTTCCAGCGGCAGTTTGCGCTGCGCCAGCGTGCGGGCGCAGAGGTCGCGGATGTCGTGCGTGGGGCACAGCACCGCCATGTCGCCCCAGGCATGCCCTTCCTGGTGCGCGGCGGCCAGCAGGTCGGCCACTTGCCAGGCTTCTTCGCGCAGCGTGGGCAGGCGGATGATGATGGGCGCCTCGCCCTCGCGCCCGCAGCTCACGGGCTTGAGCAGGGGCACGCCGTCTTCGTCCTGGTCTTCGGCGGTCAGCAGGTCGGCGGCCACCAGGCTGGCGGTCTGCAGGATCTGCCTGGTGTTGCGGTAGTTGATCTTGAGGATGGTGGTGCGGCCCTGCGCCTGGATGCCGACGCTCTTGAAGCTGAAGTTCTTCTTCTGCGCGCGCTCGTAGATGCTTTGCGCGTCGTCGTACAGCACCAGCAGGCTGTTGGTGGCGGGGTCCACCATCTGCACCACGAGTTTGAGCCACTCGGGCGCAAAGTCGTGGCCTTCGTCGATCAGCACGGCCTGGTATTGCCCGCTGGGAATCTGGCGGCGCTCCACGCCGGTGATGACGCGCTGCACCATGTCGGCAAAGAACTGGTCCTTGGGCAGATTCTGTCGGGGCAGTTCCTGCCCGAAGGCCACCAGCTGCTCCCGGCACCATTTGTGAAAGTGCACCGCATGCACCCGCCCGGCCAGGCCCCGGGCGGCCATCACGCTGGCCAGCTGCACGGCCAGCGGCTCGTTGTAGCAGAGGATCAGGACGGGTTTGGCGGCGGAGCCGGCCGCCTTGGCCAGGTGCTCGGCCCGGTAGCCCAGCAGCATGGTCTTGCCGGAGCCGGCCACACCGTGGATGACGCGGTGGCCGTCGCCCAGGCTGCGGGCCAGCTGCTCCTGCTGCAGGTCCATCACCCGCATCAGACTGGGCAGCTCGGCGTCGGCGTCGCCGCCGGCCTGCGCCTCGAACAGCGCGCCCTGCACCGGCACCCGCACCTCGGGGAACATGATCCAGCGCACGCGGGCCAGCTGCGGCAGCGACATCACGCCGCCCACCAGGAAGGGGAACATGTCCCACAGGCGGCTTTGCAGCGCCTCGGGCTCTACCGATTCGAGCATTTCGTCCTGGCAGACCACGCGATGCGGCTCCAGCGCGTGGTGCAGCTCGGCCTTGTCGAACTGCGCGCGGGTGATGTTGGGCAGCACCACGCCATAACTCCACGGAAACGCCAGCTTGCCCTGGTGGCGTCCGCCGGCCTGCACCAGCTGCGGGTCGCGCTCCAGCGCGTCCACCACCTGGTGTGCGTACTGGCGCGCCTGCTCAAGCGGGTTGGGCACGGTTTTGGGGCCGGTGTCGGTGTGAATGTCCCAGGTCTGTTTGTTGGCCTGGATGAGGGTGGACAGGCGCCAGTCCTTCACCTCCAGAATCAGGATGCCGCGGCGCGGGTGCATCACCACAAAATCCGGGTGCTGGTAGCGGGGGCCGACCGGCACGTCATACCAGAGCAGGTAGTCGGCGTCGAGTTTGTCTTCCAGCCGCTCGGCGGTGCGGCGCTCGCCGCGGGTCATGCGGGCCACACAGGCGCCGAGCGCGGGGATCAAGGTAGCCATGGCTCGAATGTTGTTGGTTCTTCCCTGGCGCGCATGATGCACCAAGTGGCACCGCCCGTGGCTTGACCTGCGGCAAGGTCGTGCGCGGAGGGTCCGGACGCTATATTTACAATAGCGCAAGGTGACCTTTTCACGCTGGGTATCGGCCATTTTTATGCCAGAACCGGTGCTCAGGCCCCCTGGCGGCACTCCCCCGGCAGCTGGAGACGCCACAATGGCGGCACGCGCCGTAGTCTGTCCGCCACATGCCTCGCCCGCACCACCATGTCTACGTGATCGAACTGCACCCCGATGTGCTGCGCGAAGCCCGCTTTCGCCGCTGCAACCCGGGCTACGTGGACGGCAAACCCTGTGTCTACGTGGGCATGACCGGCCTGGACCCGGATGTGCGCTTTGACAAGCACAAGGCCGGCATCCAGTCCAACCGCTATGTGTTCCGCTACGGTCTGCGCCTGCTGCCCGACCTGTACGAGGGCTTCAACCCGATGCCCTACCGGGATGCTCAGGAGCGGGAAATCGACATCGCGATCGACTTGCGCTCCGCCGGCTTCGGTGTCTGGCAGGCCTGAGCCGCCGCCCCGGCCTGGCCGGCCGCGATCGGCCTGCGGGCCACCACAAAAGGCCGCACGTCGCGCCCCCTGCTGGCATGGCGCTCGACAGTCAAAACCTCCAACCCCTGGCGCCGGCAGGCGGCGGTGATATCCGCTTCCGCCAGGCTTTGCACCGGGGGCGCCAGGCGCAGCGCCCGCATCAGCGGCAGCGCCAGGTGCGGTATCAAGGGGTTCATTTCGCTCAGGCACGGGGTTTTGGAGATGAGCAGCCCGCCCGGGCGCAACACCCGGGCGCAGCGCGCAACGGCGGCGTCCAGGTCGTCGAGCAGGTGCAGGATGTTGAAGGCCAGCACGACATCGAACGGGCCGTCCAGCGCGGGCTGCGCCACATCGGCATCGTCCACAGCAAAGCGCAGTTGCGGTTGCGGGCTGGCCGCCAGCCGTTGCCCGGCAATTTCGATCATGCGCGGCGAGATGTCGGTGGCCAGGTACGGCCCGCAGGCCGAGGCCAGACGCAGGGCGGTCGAACCGGTGCCACAGCCCAGTTCCAGCACCGCGTCGCCGGGTGTGAGCAAGGCGCGGGTGCGCTCCACGCTGCGCTCGTAACCGGGCAGGTCACTGATGGCGGCGGCCGCGTAGCGACGGGCGACACGGTCCCAGAAGCGGGCCTTGGCGGCCGCATGGGGCGCGGAACGGGTCGCACCCGAAGCAGGAATGGAAGCGTTCATCGAGAGAAACCGGTGAGGTAACAAGTCATGGACGCCATGGTAACCATGCATCGATTGGCAGATAAGCGGTAAATTTGCAGGCATTTCATACGTTTTTTCGCACCATGGACTGGAACCACCTGCACGCTTTTCTGGAAACGGCCCAACGGGGCAGCCTTTCCGGCGCGGCGCGCACGCTGGGGCTGACACAGCCGACTCTCAGCCGCCAGATTGCCGCGCTGGAGCAGCAGTTGGGGGTGACCTTGTTCGAACGGGTGGGCCGCACCCTGCGGCCGACCGACGCGGGGCTCAGCCTGCTGGACCATGCGCGCACCATGGGCGCCGCCGCCGACGATCTGGCCCTGGCGGCCACCGGGCAGTCGCAGGCGGTGGAGGGACTGGTGTCGGTGTCGGCCAGTGATGCCGTGGCCACCTGGGTGCTGCCGCCCCTGATTGCCCGAATCGGTGCGGTGGCGCCGGGCATCGTGGTCGAGGTCGTGGCGTCCAACAGGCTGAGCGACCTGCGCCGGCGCGAGGCGGACATTGCCATCCGCCATGTGCGCCCCGAGCAGCCCGACCTGATCGGCCGCCTGGTGCGCCACGCCACCGCCGGCTTTTACGCGGCCCACCGCTGGGTGGCAGAACACGGCCATCCGCACTCGGCCCAGCAGGCCCTGTCGCACCGTTTTGTCGGCGCGGACCGGAGTGGGCAGTTTCTGGCGTATCTGCACAGCCATGGCCTGCCCCTGTCGCCACGCCACTGCACGGTGCTGACCGACAACTCGGTGGTGGCCTGGCAAATGGTGCGCCAGGGCCTGGGCATAGGGGTCATGATGGACGACATCGCGGGCGCTTTTCCGGAGGTGGTGCGGGTACTGGACGACCTGCCCGTGGTGCGGTTCCCGATCTGGCTGGTCACGCACCGCGAGTTGCACACGGCGCGGCGGTTCCGCGTGGTGTTCGACCTGCTGGGCCAGGCCCTGGCCGAGCAGCCGCTGGCCTGCGCCGCCGCAGCCTGAGCGCTCGCGTCATCGGCGGGCGCTGTCGGACACAAAAGCCACCGCCGCGCAGACCGCTGCCACCTGGGCGGCAATGCATTGCTCAGGGTTGGTGCGCGCACTGTCGGGGTAGACCTCGGTGATGCTGGTGTAGCGCGCACCGGTCACCGACGTGCACAGACCCCAGTCTTTGACCGGGTAACGAATGACCCCCGGCGCCACCACCGGACAGCCGATGATCTGCCCTTTGTGGTCAGGCTCGGCAATGTGGGTGACCCGAGAAACGGCGTCGATGATGGCCGCCTGCAGCGCCGGCTGGGGGTTTTCGGCGTCATCCACCAGATAGAAGCCATCCGGGATGAGACCAGGTTCAAAGGGCTTGCCGTCGCGGGCAGCCAGGGCCGGGCGAAATTCGGACTCGTCCGTGTCGGTGGTTTCGTGCAGGTCAATGTGCAGCGTGAACTGCCCCGCCCACAGCGACACCAGCCGCTGCAGCGCGGCCACTTCGCGCGCGGGGCTGTCAGGCAGAAATGACCGGTTGGGGTCCACGGCGTCGGCGTTCCAGCGCTGGACCCGCTCATACGACCACGGGCTGACACAGGGCACCACCAGCAGGTTGACACCGGCCGACAGCTGCTCCGCCTGGGTCTGCAGGAAACGCAGCGCACCCATCACACCACTGGTTTCATAGCCGTGCACACCACCGGTCACCAGAACACCCGGGCGACCCGGGCACCAGGGGCCATTGCGCATGGCCAGCAGTTCGAAACGCTCGATCCCGACCGCCAGTTCTCCGTAGGGAACGGCTTCGAAGCGGGGAATCAGGGCCAGAAGGGGCTTCAGCACATCGTCGGCATACCGGCGCTGCACACGCTGGCGCTGGCGCCAGGCGCGGCGCTCGGCAACGCCCCAGGGTTCACCGGGGCGGGAGACGGGTGTAGCCGAAAGGTCGGAGTGCATCGGATTCAGACAACAGGCCGGTTCACATTCCAAAGTGGCATACCCTACCATGCCGAGCCGATTCCTGAAGGGACACCCTCATGACATTTGTCGAAATTTTGAATACTTTGCCATTCGTTTCTCACCTGAAGGCTTTGGAGTTGCTGGATTCCAACGGTCAGGTGGTCGCGACCATCGAAAACCGGCCCGGCCAGGCCGGATCGCTGGCCGTTTACCACGCGCTGGCACTGCAATACGGCGGCAACCTTTCGCCAGAAGCGGCCGCCCAGGGGCTGGAGTGGTATGCCGAGCACACCGCCGACGCGCGCGCCCACCCCGGCAAACACCCCAACATCGACCGCCTGTTCGCCTGGGCGGCCGGCAGCGAACACTATGCGGTGCGACTGATCGCCAAACCAGCCACCCCGGAACAAGACCCGCAGACGGTGTAGCGCGCTGTGCCACGGCACAATCGCCACCGCCATGGCCGCCACCTTCCCCATCCGCTACATCGAACCGGTGTTCCGCCCGCCCAGCGAGGCGAACTCGGTGATCCTGCCCGTCACCAACGGCTGCTCGTGGAACCGCTGCACCTATTGCGAGATGTACACCGCGCCGCAGAAGACATTCGCGTTGCGCGACGAGGACGAGACGCTCGAATCCATCCGCCGCCTCGGCGAGCTGTACGGCAGCCGCGTGCAGCGCGTGTTTCTGGGTGATGGCGACGCGATGGCGCTGTCCACCCGGCGCCTGATGACGGTGCTGGACGCCATCCGCACCCACCTGCCCGGCGTGCGGCGCATCTCCAGCTACTGCCTGCCGCGCAACGTGCGCAACAAATCGGTGGCCGACCTGACCGCGCTGCGCGAGGCCGGCCTGTCGCTGGCCTACGTGGGCGCCGAATCGGGCGATGACGAGGTGCTGCGCAAGGTGAACAAGGGCGAAACCTTCGAGAGCACCCGCGACGCGCTGGACAAGCTGGGCGCGGCCGGCATCACCCGCTCGGTGATGCTGCTCAATGGCCTGGGCGGGCCGACGCTGTCACGCGCGCACGCCGAGCAGTCCGCCCGGCTGGCCAATGCCACGCAGCCGGAGTTCCTGGCGACGCTGGTGGTGAGTTTTCCGCAGGGCGAGGAACGCTTTCGCGCCAACTTCCCCGAATGGGAGCCGCTGGACCTGCCCGCGCTGTTCCGCGAGATGGAGACTTTTCTGCAGGCGCTGGAGCTGCGCCGCACCGTGTTCCGCAGCGACCACGCCTCCAACTGGCTGGTGCTCAAGGGCACGCTGGGTGCCGAAAAAGACCGCCTGCTGGCCCAGGTGCGCGCCGCCATCGCCGCACCGCAGGCCGCCCCGCTGCGCCCGGCCTGGATGCGCGGCCTGTAGCCATCAGCCGGCGAGCCGCGCCAGTTCGCCCGCCACCGCCGCCGCCAGCCGGGCGTTGTTCAGGATCAGTGCGATGTTGGCGGCCAGGCTGTTGCCGCCCGTCAGCTCATTCACCCGCGCGAGCAGGAAGGGCGTGACGGCCTTGCCGGTGAGGCCCTGCGTGGCAGCGTCACGCAGCGCCGCCTCGATCGCGGTATCGATCACCGCGCGCGGCAGCGCATGCGCCTCGGGCACCGGGTTGGCGATCACCATGCCGCCGCGCAGGCCCATCGCCCACTGGGC
Organism: Burkholderiaceae bacterium; assembly: GCA_016790575.1. Taxonomy (GTDB): domain Bacteria; phylum Pseudomonadota; class Gammaproteobacteria; order Burkholderiales; family Burkholderiaceae_C; genus JAEUOU01. The sequence continues at coordinate 101,716 of JAEUOU010000007.1, forward strand.
CTGCAGCGCGCGGGCGATCTGGGCTGGCGTGTCCAGCCTGGCATCGACGCCAAAGCCGCTGTCGCGCGCAAAGAAGGCCGGCAGGCGGTCGGTGCCGTAGCCCACCACCGGCACGCCGTGGGTCTCCAGCACCTCCAGCGTGAGGCGAATGTCCAGGATCGACTTCACGCCCGCGCAGACCACCGCCACCGGCGTGCGCGAGAGCTCCAGCAGGTCGGCCGAGATGTCGAAGCTCTCGCCCGCGCCCCGGTGCACCCCGCCGATGCCGCCGGTGGCAAACACCCGGATGCCCGCCAGCGCCGCGATGATCATCGTCGCCGCCACCGTGGTGGCGCCGGTCTGGCCCGCCGCCACGGCCAGCGGCAGATCGCGCCGGCTGAGCTTGGGCACGGCCGACCCGGAACGGCCCAGGGATTCGATCTCCGCGCGGCTCAGCCCAGCCTTCAGCCGCCCGTCCACGACGGCGATCGTGGCAGGCACCGCCCCATGCGCGCGCACCTCGCCTTCGACCTGCAGCGCGGTCGCCACGTTCTGCGGGTAGGGCATGCCGTGGGAAATGATGGTCGATTCCAGCGCCACCACCGGCCGGCGGGCCTCCAGCGCGGCGCGGACCTCGGGCGCGACATCCAGCGGCACAGCGGTGATGGCGTTCTGGCGGGGGGTATCAATTCCTGTTTTCATAGCAGACAATGACCTTTTGACGATGGGAAAGAGCCTGAATGACGAAAAAGGCCCCCGACAGCGGCGAGCTGGGCAAAACCGCCCTGACCGGGCGCCGTCATGGCCGGGCCAGCCACAGCACCGCCGTCCAGACCAGGCCGAGCCCGTACAGCGTGCCGAAAATGCGCTGGTTGTGCTGCGCCAGCCAGCGCGGCAGGCAGATGTCGAAATTGGGCTGGCGCTCGTCGGTGTAGCGCGCGGCCAGGTCGGTGAGCGGGCAGCGCATCCGGTTGACCAGCAGCACCAGCACCTCGCCCGCCACCAGGGCAATCAGGCCGAAAGCCCAGCCCCAGGCGCCGCACCAGGCCGCCACCGGAATGGCCAGCACCGCCGACGCGAACACCGCCCAGACGGCGGTGTGCAGCAGCTTGATGGCCAGCAGTGGGGTGGCAGCGGACATGGGGCAATGGTACGCACCTGCCCGGCGCGGGCGCCGATCCGTCATCATCCGGCCTGAGCACCACCACCCGATCCGTCCCGCCACCATGTCCGAACCCGCCGCCCCCTCCATCTTCGAACCCGCCTTCAGCCCCGCCGCCGAGCGCAACCGCGAGCCGATTGCCGCGGTGCTGCGGGCACGGCTGCCCGCGCAGGGGCGGGCGCTGGAGGTGTCGTCGGGCACCGGCCAGCATGTGGCCTGGTTTGCCGCCGCCCTGCCCGGCTGGCACTGGCAGCCGACCGACTGGCAGGACAGCGGCTTTGCCAGCATTGCCGCCTGGGTGGCACGGGCCGGCGTGGCCAACGTGGCGCCGCCGCGGCGGCTGGACGTGACGGCCCATGCCTGGTTTCCCGATCAGGACCCGCCGCCATGGTTTGACCTGGTCTACAACGCCAACATGCTGCACATCGCCCCCTGGGCCTGCTGCGCCGGCCTGATGGCGGGCGCAGCGCGGCACCTGGCGCCGGGCGGGCGGCTGATCACCTACGGGCCGTATCTGGAAGACGACATGCCGACCAGCGAGGGCAACCGCGCGTTCGACGCCAGCCTGCGCGCCGAAAACCCCGCCTGGGGCCTGCGCCGGCGCGAAGACGTGGCCGCCGAAGCCGCCCGTGCCGGCCTGGTCCTGGCCGAGCGCCACGCCATGCCGGCCAACAACCTGCTGCTGGTGTGGCAGCGGGTGATCGAAAAATCCTGATTCAATAGCAAACAAGCACCTTTTCACGCTGGGTATGATCGAAAAGACCCCAGAAACCTCACCCCCGACGGAAACCCCATGAAAAAACTCACCATCACGCTGCAGCTGGAACTGACCGTGCCCGACGACTGGGCCGTGGTTGACACCTCCGAAGGCACACCGGTCCTCAAGCTGCCCGACGGGCGATACCTCGATGTCGCTGTGGAGCCGCTGTTTGCCACCGACCCCGAGGACAACTGGTCCACCACCGACGACGAGGACGAGGCCGACGAGTTCTTCGGCCGGGTTGAAAGCGAGATGGTCAGCTACACCCTGTCGGACGTGGCTTCCGCCTGACGCTGCGATTGCGCGGCGCAGCCCGAACAGCGCCGCCACACCGGCATCCCCTGGCGCAGCCATGCCCGCAGCCCGATGCGGCATGGACGCCACAATCGGGTTGCCCCGTTGTTTCGTCAGGGCCCAAAGGCCGTACCATGACAGGCAACGGCACCTGAATCCACCAGAGACCCATTTCCCGCTCAGACGCCGCCACCGTACCCGAGGAATCACCATGAAATCCGTCGCCGATCTGCTCAAGCTCCATAGCCACCCCCTGCGTACCATCACCCCCGATGCCACCGTGTTCGAAGCCCTGCAGGTGCTGGCCGAACACGAAGTCGGCGCCTTGCTGGTGGTTGATGGCGGCCGTCTGGCCGGCATCGTTTCGGAGCGCGACTACACCCGCAAGGTGGCGCTGCAGGGCAAGAACTCGCGCGATATCCGGGTGTCGGACATCATGACCCGGGACGTGGTGGTCGTCAGCCCGCGGTCCCGCTCGCGCGAATGCATGGCGCTGATGAGCAGCCGCCGCATCCGGCACTTGCCGGTGGTCGACGGTAACCAGCCGGTGGGCATGCTGTCGATCCGGGACATCCTGGACGACATCATCGCCGACCAGGAGGCCACCATCGAGCAGCTGGAAGCCTACATCAAGTCCTGATCGGCCCTGCCGGGATAATCACCGGCATGGACTTGACCCTTTCCCTCTTCCCCCTGGGCTGGCAGCACTACCTGCTGGGCGGCCTGCTGATCGGCGCCGGTGTGGCGCTGCTGTTTGTGTTCACTGGCCTGATCGGCGGCATGAGCACGGTGTTTTCCTCCACCTGGTCGTTTGTGGTGCAGCGGCCGTTCTTCCAGCAGGAGCGCTTCACCGCCTCGCGCACCTGGCGCCTGGTGTACGCGGCCGGGCTGGTGCTGGGCGCGCTGGTGTGGTGGCTGGGCTTCGGCGGCGGCGTGCCCGAAACCACGGCGGTGCCGGTGTGGCAGCTGGTGGCGGGCGGTTTTCTGGTGGGCTACGGCGCCCGCCTGGGCAACGGCTGCACCTCCGGCCACGGCATCTGCGGGCTGGGCTCGATGCAATGGCCCTCGCTGTTGGCCGTGCTGACCTTCATGGCCACTGCCTTCCTCACCGCCAACCTGACCGCACGGTGGATGGCATGAGCGCCGCGCCGGGCCGCCCCAAGCAAGCTCGCACCGCAGTGCGCAGCACGGAGGTTTCCATATGAACATTCAGAAATTGCTCGTCGTGCTGGTCGCCGGCGCCCTGTTCGGCTTCGGCCTGTCGCTGTCCACCATGATCCGGCCGGAGGTGGTGCTGAGCTTCCTGCGCTTTCAGGACTGGGGCCTGATGCTGGTGATGGGCGGCGCCGTGGTGGTGACGCTGGTGGCCTACACCCTCGCGCCGCGCTTCTTGACCCGCCCGCTGCTGGGCGGCAGCTTCGGCCAGTACCCCAGCGCCTGGAACCGTGACACCGCCACCGGCGCGGCGCTGTTCGGCATCGGCTGGGGCCTGTGCGGCGTCTGCCCCGGCCCGGCCATCGCCGGCCTGGGCGCCGGCAACGGGAGCCTGCTGTGGGCACTGGCCGGCATTGCGGCGGGCGGACTGGTGCAGGGGCTGCGCGCGCGGACCTGAGCGGCACGCGCCGGGGCGGGATTTGACGGTGGTCAAGGCGCTCCGGGGCGGAACGAATCAGACTGAAACTCCATCACCTACGAGGAGCCATGGTCATGATCACTTCCCGCACGCGACGCATCGCCGCAACGGTTGTTTTTGCGTTGTTCGCCCCACTGGCCTCGGCCCAGCTGGTATTGGCCCCGCCGGTTGCCCGCTGGGTCGACGAGGCCAAGCAGCAGGTTCCGCTGCTCGATCTGGCCGCCCTCAAGGCGGCGGTGGACGCCAACGAAACCGGCCTTCTGCTGGACGTCCGCGAGCCGGCAGAACTGGCGGCGTCGGGCATGTTGCCAGGTGCCATCAACATGCCGCGTGGCATCGTAGAACTGGCCGTCTGGGCGAAGGTGGGGTACCCGAACAACACGAACCTGGGGCAAAAGATTACGGTCTATTGCGGCACCACCTGGCGCAGTGCACTGGCCGCCAAGTCCCTGAAGGACCTTGGTTTCACCAACGTGCAACTTGCCAATATCCGGGTCGAAGAGTGGCGCGCATCCGGCTACCCGATGGTCAAGTAACCCCAGCGACTTGCGCAACCCCCGGGGTGGGGTGAAATGGCGGGATGCACACACCGAACGTGATCACCACCCAGGGTATCGACATCCATCTGGACGGCACGGGGCCGTCCACCGTCCTGATGCTGCACGGCTGGCCTGACACCCACCGGCTGTGGGACGCCACCGTGGCGGCGCTGCAGGATCGGCACCGCTGCGTGCGCTTCACGCTGCCCGGCTTTGACCCGGCCTTGCCGCCACGCCCGACGTCCGTGGCGGACATGACGGCGCTGATCGCCGCGGTGGCCGATGCGGTGAGTCCCGACCAGCCGGTGACGCTGTTGCAGCACGACTGGGGCTGTGTCTTCGGCTACGAATACGCCATGCGCCACCCTGGCCGCGTGGCCCGCATCGTGGCCGTGGACATTGGCGACCACAACTCCGGTGCGCTGGCGCGCGCGCTGCCCGTGAAAGCCAAGCTGATGGTGCTGGCCTACCAGGTCTGGCTGGCGCTGGCCTGGCAGGTCGGGCGGCTCAGCGCCGGGCTGGGCAACCGCATGACGCGGTGGATGGCGCGGGCCATGCGCTGCCCCGCACCGCCGCAACAGGTGTCGTGGATGATGAACTACCCCTATGCCATGGCCTGGTTCGGGCTCAAGGGCGGTTTGCGCGGCCTGGCGCCGGTGCGGCCGGCCTGTCCGGTGCTGTATTTCTACGGCAAACGCAAGCCGTTCCAGTTCCAGTCGCCCGCGTGGCTGGAGCGCCTGGCCGCCCGGGCCGGCAGCGCGGTGGTGCCGATGCGCACCGGCCACTGGGTGATGCTGGACCAGCCCGACGATTTTCACCACCGCGTGGGCGCCTGGCTGGATCAGGCGGCATGACCGCCGCGTGATTCAGGCGTGGTGGCCGGGCGTCCAGCCCTGGGCTCCGACCGCCTTGTCCGCCACCGCGCGCGGCACGGCCTCCAGCGGCGTGGCCATGCTGTCGTTCCAGCGGTTCAGGAAACCGAACATCGCCACCACACCGAGGATTTCGACGATCTGGCCCTCGCTCCAGTGGCTGCGCAGGCGCGCGAACAGCTCGTCCGTCACCGCGTTGGGGACACTGGCGGCGGCCAGGGCGAAATCGAGCGCCACCCGCTCGGCCTCGCTGTAGTGCGGGCTGTGGGCGTAAGCCCAGATGTCCGCCAGCTTGGCTTCGCTGACCCCGAAATTCTGTGCCCCCAGCAGCGTGTGGGCCTCGCAGTAGTGGCAGCCGGCGGCATGGCTGGCGATGTGGCCGATCAGGCGGCGAAACCCCAGGTCCACCTCACCGGCCGGGTCCATCACCGCGGCATTGAGCTGCGCAAAAGCCTGCACCAGGCGCGGGCGGCGCTGCATGGTCAACACGCTGTTGGGCGTGAAGCCCAGGGTGCCGAGGAAGAAGTCGAAGTGGGCCTTGAGTTCGGGCGTGGTGTCGGGCGGCAGGGGCGACAGGCGGGACATGGTGGTGGGCTTTGCAAAAGGTTTCAGGGGCCGAACAGGTCGGGGGTGTCGGGCGCGGGCGCGGCCTTGGGCGGCGCGGTCTGCCGTTGTGCGGCGCGCGGCGCCCGGGTGGGGCGTGGCGGCAGCGGCGCGGGCGCGGCGGACAGCTGTGCGGCCGGCAGCGCACGCATCCAGTGGTGGGCGTCGTCGGCGCTGGCATGCAGCCAGGCGCTGCGGTCGGCGGGCGGGATGAACACCGGCATGCGCTTTTCGTCACCGGGGCGGTGCATGCGCCCCATCACGGCGTGGCCGTCGGCGTTGACGGTGAGCAGCGTGAAACTGGTGACGATTTCGCCGCTGGCCGGGTCGGTCCAGCGGTCCCACAGGCCGGCGGCCGTGAGCAGTTCGCCGTCGGCCGCCGCCATGCGCCAGCGCACGCTGCGCCCACCGTGCGCGGCGGCGTCTTCCCAGCAGGGTTCGAAAAACGCTTCCATCGGCACCAGCGCAAAGTGGCGCTGGCGCCAGGCGCCCCGGAAGCTGGGCTTGAGGGCGGCGGTTTCGCTGCGGGCGTTCAGCGTGTGGCGCGACAGCGCGCGCGCCTTGGCCGCGTCGGCCGCCCAGTGCGGCACCAGGCCGAAACGGGCCAGGTCACAGCGCACGCCGCGGGCCATGTCGCCGGCCGCGCCGGCGCGCACCACGATGGGCGCCTCAGAGCCGGGAAACACCTCGGCCGGCCAGTCCTGCGGCGGCAGGTGGTCCACGCCCAGCCGCGCGGCGCGCAGGCGGTCGCGGGCGCTGGGGGTGTAGTTGGTGCACATGGCGGCAGGCGCGGCGGCCGTCAGTCGAGCGGCCGGGCGAGATACACGCCTTCGCGCCCGGGCACCACCACCCGCGCGGGCATGAGGATGGTGCAGTTCGCGCACGGGGCGCGAATCTCGTCCGGCCCGTCGGTGGCGATCAGCTCGCCCTCGGCAAAGGTTTCAAAGCCGATGCACGGGCGGGTGAAGGCGAAGTCCGGCGTGCGGATGACCACCGTGCGCAGCAGCTCGTAGCGGCGCGGCGGCGCGGGCGCTGCCCAGGCGGGGTCGGCGTCGATCAGGCCCAGCTGCGCCAGAAAGCGTTGGGTGACGGCCCGGGCGGTGTCGGCCGTGGCCTGCAGGAAATGCTGGCCGCATTCGGCCACCAGGCCGATGCCGGTGCCGTCCGGCTCGCCGAAAGAACCGAACTGGATCACCGGCGTGCCCGACCCCAGGCCGCCCGGCATCACCAGATGCACCGCCGGCAGGCCCACGGCCTGCGCCAGCGCGCCATTGCGGGCAAAACCGGGATAGACCCAGAACGGCACCACGTCCTGGCTGGTGGAGTGCAGGTCCAGCAGCACATCGGCGGCGGCGACCACGGGACGCAGTTCACGCGCGCGGCGCAGCTCGGGGCTGTCGTCGGGCCCGTCCAGCCATTCGGGGGACCAGACCCGGTTCAGGTTGTGCACCAGCTGGCGGCTGTCGAAGGGGCGTGCCGCATCAAAACTCTCGTAGGCCGCCACGTTGGCAAAACTGACGGTGAGTGTGCCGATGCGCGGGCGCACGCCGCGGTCGAGCAGGTCACAGGCCGCAACCATGCCGCAGAACTCGTTGCCATGGGTCAGCGCGTTGACCAGCACGTTCGGCCCCGGCTGGCCGGACTCGAACCGGTGCACATAGGGCACACCGGTGTTGCCGGCGCGGTAGGCCGACAGGTCGCGGGGCAGGACGTCGAGGCGGGGAGCGGCGGAGATGGCGGTTGGTGCGTTCATGCCGCCATCGTAGGCCCGTGCGGCCACCGGCGCGGGACTCACCGGCTTTCGATCGGGTTCAGGCCGCGCCACGGCCCTTCTGACTTTCGAAGTAGACCACCTTGCGGGCTCGCTGCACATCGCCCAGCGGCCGGTGCGCGGCCAGGGCTTGCCACGGGTCGAACACGGCGGCTTCGGCGTCCGCCAGCAGTTGGCGGCCTTCTTCGGAGGCGGTGTTCTGGCGCGGCAGGGTCAGTCGCGCCACCGTCCGATACGGTGTGGGCCAGTTGACCGACGCGTCTTCGATCGGGGTGAGGTTTTCGCTCACGAAGGGTTGCAACTGCAGGTCCCATTGCAACGGGCCTGCCGCCAGGCGGGCGGCAAAATCCCCGCCCCAGTCAGCCGCGGCGCCGGCCCGATGCTCGCCATTGGCCGCGTCGGGCAGGAGCCGAACCCGCACCGCGTAAGGACCGTTGGCCATGGGAACCGCACTGAACAGCGGCTCCGTGGCAAAACCGCCGAAAGCCTTCCCTACCGTCTTGGCCAGCTGCAGCATCCGCGCGCTGCCGCCGAAAAGGCCGTATCGTCGGACCAGATACCGCAACAACGCGCCGCCACCTTCACTGGCGGCCATCGCGAAGTCCACAAATTCATCGCTGCGCGCAAAGGCAAAGGCCTCATGGTTGATCAAGGTAAAGCATTGCGCCACCGCCGGTCCGCCGAGCGCCGACTCGCCGCGCACGCCCAATACCCGCAGGCCCAAACCCCGGATGTCCGGAATGCGGTCACTGGCGCGGTCCATGCCGCCATTGGACAGCCGAACCCAAGTTTCGTAAGAACCGGAATGGGAGAACAAACCTTGCGCCGCCCACTCTGGCAGGCCATTGCTCACCGTGAGGGTGCCACGCGCTGCGGTGAGCTGCTTTCGGTGCAATGCGCGCCCGACACCCCATTTTCGGGATTTGCGTGCTTGCAACTGCGCAAACTGCCGGCCATACCCGGCGTACCGAGCCTCATCGTCGGCACCGCTCTGCTCGCGCCAGTCTGTGCTGGCCTTCTGTGGCTCTGTCATCGGTTCTCCTCGTCAAGCCATCGTTCGGCCACTATGGTACGCGCCCCGGCCCGCCGCCCAATTTCGCCGCGTCGCTTGCCCCTGGAAGGACGTCGCCCTACACTGCCTGCGACCGGCAACGTGGCCGGTATCTGTCAGGAGGCTCCCATGAGTTCTGCATCCAACGCAGTCGGCTGGTTTGAGATCTATGTTGCCGACTTCGAACGCGCAAAAAAATTCTATGCTGCGGTCTTTCAGCGGCCTATGGAAGACTTGGCCGCACCGCCGGGGAGCCCCCCCATGAAGATGTGTGCATTCAGCATGAACCCCGAAGGCATGGGGTCGGCGGGTGCTTTGGTGTGCGATGACATGATGAAACCCGGCGCTGGCGGCACCCTGGTGTACTTTTCCTGTGCGGACTGCGCAGTGGAGGCCGCGCGTGCTGCCGAGCACGGCGGGCAGGTGTTCCAGCCCAAAATGAGCATCGGTCCCTACGGCTTCATCGCCATCGTCGGCGACACCGAAGGCAACACGATCGGACTGCATTCGATGGCCTGACCCGTTCGCGCAGACCATCAGCGGCCCTGCAGTCGCTGCACCTGCGTCTTGGCCGCCTCGGCGTCCCTGGCGTATTCAGCCAGGTGTCGGTCTCTTTCCTCACTGCGCCATTCGTCGGTCGAGAAGCGACTCAGCGCATAGGACGCGCTGCGGTAGACGGTGCCAACCTGCCGGGCCATCATGACCCGGTCGGGGAACTGGTCGGGCAACAGCAGGAAACCTTCAACGTCCCGCAGTCCCAGCGGAAAGACCGGGGCCTTGTCTCGCAGCAGCGCGCCGAAGACCTGCAGCCGGAACTCCTGAGGTCCGGCTGCAACCTCTTCATTGAACTGCAGCAGCGCAAATGGGTTGCCATTCGCGTCATCCACCCGGGCGGATGCGACATAGCGGCCCGGGCGGCTGACATTGACTTTGAGGTAAAAGTTGAGTGAACCGTTTTCGACCGCCTCCCGGAAACCCGCCCAGGTGGCTGGCACACCCGGTGTGTAGATCACGTCGAAATGCGCGACACCCGACTCGCCGCCCGCCGTGACCTGCGCGAGTACGCGGATGGTGCCCGCGTAGGCGCTGAAACCTTGCTGCGAAGGGATCAGTTGCGCTGAATGCACACCGTCACCGGCCTGCTGGTCGGCGCCGGAGCCGTTGTCGACAAAAGTCAGCCCGGCCGAGATCAGGGGGACCGGTGTTCGGGTGTCCGGCACCGATTGCGCCGCAGCCCGGGTAACCAGCAGCGGCATGGCGCGTCCCTCTTCATTGACCCCTTCGACGGTAAAGCGCACGGTCTCGGCGCCACTGAGGAAAACCCGTTCCTGGGTGGTGCGCAGGCGCACGCCCCGCACCGGTTCGCCATTGGGCTTGCGCAAGGACACTTCTTCGGCCACCGGCGCAAACGGCCGAACCTGATCGGGGTGCTCCGCGATCGGGCGGGAATCATGCGGATACCGCGTCGCGTCGCGGTAGGCGAGGTAGACCTGCTCGGCTCGCTCATAGCGGCCTTGCCACATGGCCAGTTGCGCCTGCCGTTGCAATTGCCCTTCGGCACTGAAGGGCGCACCGGGACCACCCCGGGGCCCCGACCCGCCCGGTCCGCCCGCCGTCGCCGCCGCGCCGGCCGCTGCCCCGCTGGAGCCAGCAGCGCCAGGGGCTGCCTTGCCCGACGTGTCAACCGCACCGGCGTCCGCCAGCAGGAAGGCGACACTGGCTCCCAGGAGCAGCGCCACGGCGCCGCCCAAAAGCCAGGTGTTCGCGCGCGTCAAACCGATGCCGCCCGGCGAGGGCGATCAGTTGGCATTGGCCGCCATGTCGGCGCGCACCTTGGACACCACACCACCCCAGTTGCCGTTGGTGTAGTGGTTGAACGATTCGGTGTCATCGCGGAAAACCACCGAGTGGAAAGACCATTTGGCGCGTCCGCCCTCGTTGGCGGCCGTCCCCAGGGTCAGGTCGTTGCAGAACCAGTCGGACGGGTTGCAGAAGCCCGCTCCACCACTGCCCGACACCCCCCCGGCCGAGTGATAGGCCACGGCCTCGTCATCCTGCCCCGGCAACACGGCCGAGTAAAGTGTGCCGGCAGCCCCGGCATACATATAGAACCATTTGGCCCGGGTCTGGTTGTGGTCGTACATGGCACGGGCCGTTGCGGTCTTGAGGTCGGAGGTAAGCGGATCGGACACTGCCCAGCTGCCCACGTTGGCCAGTTCACTGCCGCCACCCGCACCAGCGGCCACGTTCACCCACTTGATGTTCCAGCCGGTCTGGGTGGTGCCGTCGGTGTTGCCGCAGACACCACTGGCGTTGGGAGTGGCGTTTTTCTTCTGGCGCGCCGTGCCGCCGTACAAGGACAGGGCGTACCCGATCTGCAAGTTGCCGGCACTGTGGGCGGCGATGTAGCACCAGTTGTTGCCGGTGCAATAACAATCGAGCGCGTCGCGAATGCGATAGTTCTGGTCGGCAACGCGGTTGAAACCATCCCAATTGACCGATTTTTTGTTCACTCCGCCGGCGGTGCCGGATGGTCCCCAATAGGTGAAGTCGGCATGGTTGCCGGGCTGTCCGCCGCCGGTGCGACCGTTGATCCACAACGAATAGTTGGTGGCGTGCAAGGCACCTGCCACACCAGCCAACAAGGCGGTTGCGGCCAACAGGCGACGGGTCGTGCGGTTAGTGACGGGTGAAAGGCGGTGGAACATGTCGTTCTCCTCGGGTCGTAAATGGGAACACGGCAAGACCGGTCGATACCACCCGATCAAAAACGAACGCTCGTGCTTTTTTGATTGTCACTTCGTCGCCCAAGCGACACAACTCGGGTTTACCCTCGGTGTCCTATCGCCGCAGCCATTACAGTCGCGGCCAGCAACGCCGCAAAAGGAATACCCCATGTCCATCACTGTCCCCGTCGACCTGGGCTACGAATTCGAGGTCCGCGCCAAAGCGGCCGATGTCTTTGCCGTGCTCGCCGACGTGCCGCTGTCGGCCAGCCACTTTCCCAAAGTGGAGCAGCTCACCGACCTGGGCAGCGGCGTCTACCGCTGGGACATGGCCAAGGTGGGCACCGAACAGATTCATATCCAGACGATCTATGCGAGCCGGTATGCGAGCAACCGCGCCAAAGGCTCGGTGATCTGGACACCGGTCGAAGGCATAGGCAATGCCCTGGTGGGCGGCAGCTGGGCCATCAAGGGCAAGCGGGGGTCCACGGCGATTCGCCTCGATATCGAAGCCGAGATCACCGTGGATCTGCCCGCGCTGATGAAACCCTTGGTCGAACCGGTGGTCAATGTCGAGTTCGAACAACTGATCGAGCGTTACATCGACAACCTGATCGAGCGCTTCGGCGGCGAGGTGGAATGACCCAGCGGTTATCCCGCCTGGCCGTGGACAAGGGTGTGGAAAAGTACGGGCCAGCACGGTAAGGCTGCGCCAAGTGTTTGATTCGACAGGATTTTCTTCACACTGCCTGCCAAACGGGCAGACCTGCGCAGGACGGCGCCGGGGTCATTGCGCCGCATCGCCCCGTCAGCGACCGACTTGCTTGGCACGGAGCCCGTAGAAGGGCTTATTCGACCGGTTCGCCGTCAGCGACCGGCCCCTTGCCCGCCGGCTTGCCCCGCCGCGCCCGCGCCTCTTTCTTCGCCGCGCGCTCGGCGTCGGCGCGCTGGCCGGCTTCGGTCCAGGCGGCAAATTCCTCCGGCGTCTCCAGCGTGATGCGGCCGATCTCGCCCGCGCGGTAGTCCGTCATCACGATTTCGGCGGCCTTTTGCAGGTTCACCCGGCCTTTGCCCAGCAGGGCGCCGCGGCGCTGCCCGATGGCTTCGAGCAAGGCGTCGTCCTTGAGCGCGGCAATCGCCTCGGGCGTCAGCGGCAGTTTGAAGCGCGCCTGCAGACCAGCCGGGTAGTGCTGGCGCAGGTAATCGAGCAGCTCCAGCGCGACCAGGTCATCGTCGTAGGCGTTGCGGCCGATGGCGCCGCTGGCCGCGAGGCGAAAGCCGCTTTGCGGCACGGTGATGCGCGGCCACAACATGCCGGGGGTGTCGTACAGGTAGAAGTCATCCGCCAGCGTCAGGCGCTGCTCCATCTTGGTGATGCCGGCTTCGTCACCCGTCTTGGCCACCTTGCGGCCCACCAACGCGTTGATCAGCGTGGACTTGCCCACGTTCGGAATGCCGCAGATCAGCACCCGCATCGGTTTGGCCAGCCCGCCGCGTCCGGGCGCCAGTGCCTTGCAGGCCGCGATCAGCGCCTTCACCGGCGTGGCCGCGCCCGCCTCCAGCGCGATGGCACGGGTGCCGGGCCGGGCGCTGTAGTGCGCCAGCCAGTCCTCGGTGCGCGCCGGGTCCGCCAGGTCCTGCTTGCTGAGAATCTTGAGCGTGGGCCGGCCCGCCGTCAGCTCGGCCAGCAGCGGGTTGGCGCTGGAGCCCGGCAGCCGGGCGTCGAGCATCTCGATCACCACGTCGATCTCTTTCACCCGCTCGGCAATCGCCTTGCGCGTGAGGTGCATGTGCCCGGGAAACCACTGAATCGCCATCGTCCGCCTTGTTGTTGCGCTTCGTCCTGCCGCCTGCGGTATGTTGCAGGCATGAAAGCCCCCGATTGTGACGGCCCCGCCTCGGACAACCCTGCCCCGCCCCTGCTGCGCTGGCCTGGCCACCCGGACCTGCCGCTCGCGCCCGGCCAGACCGTGCTCGCCGCGCTGGAAGCCGCCGGCCTGCCCTGGCCGGCCTCGTGCCGAAACGGCACCTGCCGAACCTGCATCGGCCGCCTGGCCGCGGGCCGGGTGCGCCACACCATCCCCTGGCCCGGCCTGTCGGCCGACGAAAAGGCCGATGGCTGTTTTCTGGCCTGTGTGGCGGTTGCGGACGACGACGTGACGCTGGCCGGGCCGGGGGCGTAGGCGAGCAGTCCTGGGCGGAGCAGAAACGCTTACCACCGCCGCCAACACCGCCCATCGCCGAAATTCCGGCCCAAAACAGCCGATACCCAGCATGGAGAGGTGATGGTTTGCTATTGATGCAGTAGCGCGATTCCCCAGCCGGCCTTGGCGCGTGCACTCCCCCTTGTTCAGTGACAAGGCCAGATCGGCTGTTGGGCTCCCCTTTCTGCCCTGGCGAGGGTGGAAAGGGGCGGGGGGGATAGGGGGTGGAATCAGCGCGGCATGGATCGGGGAAAGGCCCATTTCACGCTGAACGGGTGAAATTGCCTTCCCGGTGGCTTCCTCACTTTCCCCCCTCTCTCCCCCCGCCCTCTCTCGCCCCCGCCGGGGCGAAAGAGGGAGCCTGAACAGCCGATCTGGCCGCGGGTTCAAACGAAGAGGAGTGCAAAGGGGGATGGGGCGGCTGGCTTTCTGGCGGGAGCGCCGCAGCACGCCGTTTCCTGATTTTTTTTGCTGTTTACCCAGCGCGAAATGGTCGTTGTTTGCTATCTTTTTAAACGCCGTCAACTGGCCGCTCAACAGCGCCTTGCCGATCAACCGCGCTCGAACGCCGCGTCCACCGGCACCTGCAGGCCGGTGGCGAGCTGGTTGGTTTTGGCGGCCAGGGCAATGATGGACAGCAGTTCGGCGTGCTGGGCCGCTGTCATGCCCTTGGCGGTGGCGGCGGCGGTGTGGGAGTGCACACAGTAGCTGCAGCCGTTCAGGATGGACGCCGTGATGTAGACCATCTCCTTGGTCAGCGGATCGATGGCCGACGGCGTGGCCATGACGCGTTTGACCTCGGCCCAGGTCTGCTCCAGCAGCGTCGGATCGAACGCCAGGTAACGCCACATGTTGTTGATGAAATCGGTGCGGCGGGTGGCGCGGATGTCGTCAAAGACGGCTTTGACGCGCGGATCGGCTTCGGGATTGGCCGGCGGTGCGATGGTGGACATGGGGGTGGTCTCGTGAGGTGGAAGGAGTCAGGACAGTGGCAGCAGCCCGGCCGCGCGGGCGGTGGCCACGATGTTGCGCGCCTGCTGGGCGTAACCGCGCGCGTTGGCATGGATCGCGTCCGAGCGCAGATCGGCGTCGGCCAGCACCTCGGACCAGCCCTCGCGCTGCAGCACCACCGCGCGCGCGGCAGCGATGTCGGCGTACATCGGGTGGTCGGTCAGCGAGCCGATGGCGGCGGACAGCGAGGGCCGCGGCACCGCCAGCAGCATCACCTGCAGGCCACGGGCCAGGGCGGTGTCGCAGAGGGCTTCGATGTGGGCGCGGGTGTCGGCCTCGGGCAGGCGGCGCAGGAAGTCGTTGCCACCAATACTCAGGATCAGCAACTGTGCCCCGGCGGTGTCCAGCAGCGCGGGCAGGCGCTCACGCGCCTGGGCGGCGGTGTCGCCCGGCACGCCGGCGTTGACCACCTCCCAGCCGGTCAGGCGGGCCAGTTCGGCGGGGTAGGCGGTGTCGGGGGTGGCGCCGGTGCCAAAGGTGAGTGAATCGCCCAGCGCCAGCACCACCGCGCCCTTCGGCACCGGACGCGCCCGGGGGCCTTTTCGGCCGCAGGCCGTCAGGGCCGGGCCGGCCGCCACGCCCAGCAGGGCGAGGACTCGGCGGCGGGTCCACCCGGAAACGGCCATGGGTGACGGTGCCCTGGTCAGCCCGCGGCGCGTGCCCGGGCCACCTCGTTCTGCCCCTGCGCGGTGCCGGCCAGGGGAACGGTTTCGCCGGTGCGGTCGGTCACCGCAGCCAGCGCGGCGGCCAGCCGCTCGGGCGTGGTGGCGTCGATGCCCAGGTGCACCCCGGGGGTGAGGGTGATGTGCGCGGCCTCGAACGTGCCCGCGCCGGCGCACAGGATGGCGCGTGTGGGGGCGTCGGCCGCCGCCAGCACCAGCATCGCCGGCACCACCGCCTCGGGCCGGAAGGCCGCCAGCATGTCGGGTGGAAACAGGTCTTCGGTCATGCGCGTGGCCGCGGTGGGCGCCAGACAGTTGACGCGGATGTCGTGTTTCGCGCCCTCCAGGCTCAGGGTCTGCATCAGGCCGACCAGCGCCATCTTGGCCGCGCCGTAGTTGCTTTGCCCGAAGTTGCCGTACAGGCCGCTGGACGAGGTGGTCATGACAATTCGGCCGTAGCGCTGCGCCTGCATGATCGGCCAGACCGCCTGGGTGCAGTGCACCGCGCCCATGACATGCACTTCCATCACCAGGCGGAAATCGTCCAGTGGCATCTTGGCAAAGCTCTTGTCGCGCAGGATGCCGGCGTTGTTGACCAGGATGTCCACCCGGCCCCAGGCCTCCACGGCCTGCTGCACCATGGCCGCGACAGCGGCCGCGTCGGTGACCGAGGCGCCGTTGGCCAGCGCCTGGCCACCGGCGGCGCGGATCTCCTCCACCACCGCCTGGGCCGCCGACACCGAGCCGCCCTCGCCGCCCACCGTGCCGCCCAGATCGTTGACCAGCACTCTGGCGCCGCGCGCCGCCAGCGCCAGCGCGTGCTGGCGGCCCAGGCCGCCGCCGGCGCCGGTCACGATGGCCACGCGGCCGGTGAAATCGAGGGTCATGAGGGCTTCTCCTGTCGTGCGGGTGATCGGTGAACCGGGCGGACTCTGCTACGCTGAAATCCGTCCTCTGCGAAGAATTTAACCCAAGCCCAGGCCCCGCCATGACCGACATGTCCCCCACGGAACAGACCTCGCCGCCCCCGCCGGCGCGCCCCGCCGCCACCGTGGTCCTGCTGCGCGACGCCCCCGGCGGGCTGGAGGTGTTCCTGATGCGCCGCCACGGCGAATCCGACGTGCTGGGCGGTGCCTACGTCTTCCCCGGCGGCAAGCTGGACGCCGACGACGCACGGCTGGACATGGCCGCCCACCTCGACCAGGCCCCGGACGCGCTGCACCAGGCGCTGGGCGAGCCGGAGCTGGACGCCACCACCGCGGCCAGCCTCTACGTGGCGGCGCTGCGCGAGGCGTTCGAAGAGTCGGGCATCCTGTTTGCGGAAGACGCCGCCACCGCGTCGGCGGTGGACGCCGACGCCGCCGCGGCCCGGCTGCGCGGCGGCCAGTCCTTTGCAGCGCTGCTGGCGGCCATGGGGCTGCGCCTGCGCACCCGCGACGTGGCCCCGTGGTCGCGCTGGGTGACACCGCACGTGCCGACCATGATGAACAAGCGCTTCGACACGCGCTTTTTTGTCGCCGCGGTTCCGTCCGACCAGACCGCCCGCCACGACAACTTTGAAACCACCCACAGCGTGTGGCTGCCGCCGCGCACCGCGCTGGAGCAGTACCGCGACGGCCTGATCACCATGGCAGCGCCGCAGATCATGAGCCTGGCGCACCTGGCGCGCCACCAGCGGGTGGACAGTGTGCTGGGCGCGGCCCGCGCGCGCCGCCCGCCGGTGATCCAGCCCGCCTCGTTCACCCAGGGCGAGGACCGCATCCTGTGCTACCCCGGCGACCCGCGCCACCCGGTGGCCGAACGCGCCCTGCCCGGCCCGACACGGCTGCGTTTTCGTGCCCAGCGCTTCGAGCCCATTGACGGTTTCGAATCGCTTTTTGCCTGAGAAAACCCCATGGAACGACCGGACCGCCCCAACACCGACCTGGTGGACAACGAGCTCGATCTGCTGCACACGCTGGTGCCGCTGCAGGCGCAGGCCATCGTCGAACTCGGCTGCGGCAAGGCCGAACTCGCGCGGCAGCTGCTGGCGCGCTGGCCCGGCTGCACCATCGACGCACTGGAGGTGGACGAGGTCCAGCTGGCGCGCAATCGGGCCGCGCCCCCGGTGGGCGGCCTGCGCTTTGTGCACGCCGGCGCGCAGCAGATTCCGTTCGCCGACCAGTCGTTCGATCTGGCGCTGATGCTCAAGTCGCTGCACCACGTGCCCCTGGCGCTGATGGCCCAGGCACTGGCCGAGGCGCGGCGGGTGCTCCGGCCCGGCAGCCTGCTCTATGTGTCGGAGCCGGTGTTCGCCGGCCCGTTCAACGAGGTGATGCGGCTGTTTCACGACGAAGAGACGGTGCGCGGCGCCGCCTACGCCGCGCTGCAGGCGGCCCTGGCCGGCGGTGGCTGGACGGCCGTGGCCGAGCGCCATTTCGACATGCCGGTGCGTTTTGCCGACTTCGACGATTTCCGCCGCCGCATGATCGAGGTGAGTTTCAACGACCACCGCCTGTCCGACGCCACCCTGGCGGCCGTGCGCTCGCGGTTCGAAACCCATCTGGGCGCCAACGGAGCACGGTTTCACCGGCCCATGCGCGTGAACCTGCTGCGTCGCGCCTGACTTCCGCTTTGACACTCACGAGGAGACCCGCCATGCACCCCATCGTCCGCCGCCAGACCATCGCCGACGCCCTGCGCCGCACCGCGCTGCGCCTGCCGGCCAAGACCGCCATCGTCTGCGGCGACACCTCCTGGTCCTATGCCGAGTTTGACGCCCTGGTCACGCGCCTGGCGGCGGGCCTGGCCGGGCGCGGCGTGCGCCAGGGCGACCGCGTGGCGGTGCTGGCCCGCAATTCGCACGGGTTTGCCGCGCTGCGTTTTGCGCTGGCCCGGCTGGGCGCGGTGCTGGTGCCGATCAACTTCATGCTCAAGGCCGACGAAGTGGCCTACATCCTGCGCCATGCGGGCGCCCGCACGCTGGCCACCGACAGCGGCCTGGCGGACCTCGCCCGTGCGGCCGCCGCCCTGGACACCGCCGTGCAAGATTTCGTCTGGCTGCCCTCGGAGGACCCCAGCGAGCCGGCCTCCGGCATGGCCCGGTTCGACGAACTGGCTGCCTGCACCGCGCCCCTGCCCGAGATCACGCTGACCAGCACCGACCTGGCCCAGATCGTCTACACCAGCGGCACCGAATCCATGCCCAAAGGCGCGATGCTGACGCACGACGCCGTGCTGTGGCAGTACGTCAGCTGCGTGATCAACGCCGAAATCGCCGAGAGCGACCTGGCGCTGCACGCACTGCCGCTGTACCACTGTGCCCAGCTGGATGTGTTTTTCGGGCCCGCCATCTACATCGGCTCGACCAACGTCATCACCGGCAAACCGGTGCCAGACCACCTGCTGGCGCTGATGAGCCGCCACCGCATCACCAGCTTTTTCGCCCCGCCCACGGTCTGGATTGCGTTGCTGCGCTCGCCGCAGTTCGACACCACCGACCTGTCGGCGCTGGCCAAGGGGTATTACGGCGCGTCCATCATGCCGGTGGCGGTGCTGCAGGAGCTGGCAGCGCCGCTGCCCAGGGTGCGGCTGTGGAACCTGTACGGCCAGACCGAAATCGCGCCGCTGGCCACCATGCTCGGCCCGCAGGACCAGCTGCGCAAACCCGGCTCCTGCGGCAAGGCGGTGATCAATGTCGAAACCCGGGTGGTGAACGATGCCATGCAGGACGTGGCCGTGGGCGAGGTGGGCGAGATCGTGCACCGGTCGCCCCACCTGATGCTGGGCTATTTCAACGACCCCGACAAGACGGCGGCCGCCTTCAGCGGCGACTGGTTCCACAGCGGCGACCTGGCCACCATCGATGCCGAGGGCTACATCAGCGTGGTGGACCGCAAGAAGGACATGATCAAGACCGGCGGCGAAAACGTCGCCAGCCGCGAGGTCGAAGAGATGATCTACCGCCTGCCGCAGGTCAGCGAAGTCGCGGTGATCGGCCTGCCGGATCCGAAGTGGGTCGAAGCCGTGACCGCGGTGATCGTGGTGAAGGCCGGGCAGACCCTGACCGAGGACGAGGTCATCGCCCACTGCACGACCCACATGGCCGGCTTCAAGGCGCCCAAGCGCGTGGTGTTTGCCGACAGCCTGCCCAAGAACCCCAGCGGCAAGCTGCTCAAGCGCGAGCTTCGCCAGCGCCTCAACTGACGCCCTGTCGGATGCTGGCCGCGGGCCGCCGGCCCGCCCCACGGCCCGGTACCACGGCCCGGTACACTTGCGCCCTCCATGAGCGACGACAAGAAAAAAATCCGCCGGGCGAGTACGCCGGCCATGTCCGGGTGGGCCAAACTGCAACGCGGGCTGACTCCGGCCGCCGTGAGCAGCGAGGTACTCGCCGCCGCCGAACGGCACACCCGTGTTCCATTGCGCATCCGCCGGCAGGAATACGTGATTGCCTGGGGGCTGGCCCTTTCGACCGCCTGGGTCGCCACCCTGGAGCTTCCCGGCCAGTACGCACCCTGGGTTCTGGCCCTGCTGGCTTTGGCGATCGGAGGCTGGTGCCGGCAGTACCCGGCCCAGCACACCGCCATGATGATGCTGCGCGCCAGCATTCTGCTGGTGGGACTGACGGCCGTGCAACTGTCGCTGGACGGCGCCGCATCGCACAGCCTCTTTCGCTTCTGGCCGGTGGTGCTGGCCGCCGGCTATGCGCTCATCGCCGAGCGGCGCTGGGCCATTGCCATCCTGCTGATCTGCCTGTTGCAATTCGGCGCGACAACCGCCTTGCTGGGCGTTTCGGGAGCCAGCCTCCAATCTGCCCTGGCATCGTTGGGAATCGTGCTGGTCTGGCCGATCGTGTCGATGATCCTAGCCCGCCCGGTGCATCAGAGCGTGGCCCAGATCGAAGCCAGCCTCAGTGATGAATCTTCGGGCCTTTACAACGCAGCCGGCTTGCTGGCCAACGGGCGCGACCTGATGTCACAGCATGTGCGCAGCGAAGAGCCGATCGCCATCGCCCTGGTACGCTACCGTGACCGCGCCGGCGCGGAGCGACTCTTGGGTCGCCAGGCTGCCGTTCGGCTGATGGGGCGCACGTTGCGCGTCATTGCCGCCCGTTCCGGTGGCGCAGCCATCGCTGCACGGGTGGGCTCCAACGAGTATGCCCTTCTCCTGCCCGGCCGCGATTCGAAACAGGCCCGTGCCTTGTTGCGGTCACGGCTGGGAGAGCCCGCACAGCTGAGCACCGAACTGAACGGTACGGTAGTGCGCTTTGAGCTCGAATGGACCGCGACGAGCCCCCGACCCGAGATACAAACCATCGAGTTGCTGTACAAGAGGGTTCGCGACAAGCTGATCATGCAGGGTGCCCCCGCCGACTCCACTGCCCGCGACGACTGAAGGCCGGGCAGAGGGCGGGCCTGGCGGCTGCGCCGGCGGGCAGGTCGCCGGCCCATCACTCAGGGCGCGGCTTCGGCCTGCGCCAGAACAGCGTCCAGAGCCGTCTCCACCACCGGGCCACTGCGGACACCGCGCAGCCGGCCAGACGACAGCAGGCGCAGGCAACTGCGCCGGGTCATGGTGTGCGCGCGCCCCCCATGGCTGACAAACAGGAAAAGGCTGGCTTTCTCGCTTCGCCATTGCAACTGCGCCCGCAACCACTCGCCGCCCATCTGCAGGTCAACCC
The DNA here is from genome assembly GCA_016790575.1 of Burkholderiaceae bacterium. Classification (GTDB taxonomy): domain Bacteria; phylum Pseudomonadota; class Gammaproteobacteria; order Burkholderiales; family Burkholderiaceae_C; genus JAEUOU01. The sequence continues at coordinate 122,645 of JAEUOU010000007.1, forward strand.
AGTCGCCGGTGCGCATCGCCGCGAGCACCTGCCCCTGGGGATCAGCGATTTCGGGGGGAGCCAGAGGATCGGACACGCCCGCCGCCGGGAGGTCAAGCGAGGCAGGCGCGGAATCCGGGGCCCCGGCATGGGCCACCGTCACCGGGGAAGGCGCCGGGGAACCGACCGAGTCGAGCGGAACGCCCGCACTGTCCGGTTCCGGGCTGAAACCGGCGACCTCGCGCTCTGCCGCCGACAGCCAGGGCGTCCCGGGGAAACCGGGCGTTACGCGGGGCGGCACCACGGATTCCGCCGGGGCTGCGGGGGGAGGATGGGAGCCCGGTTCGCGCCGACCCCGCCGCCGGGTCAGGTCCAGCACCGGCTTGTGCAACTCCATCAGTTGATCTAGGAAGCTGGTCCGCTCCAGGGTATCTGCACCGATCAGGTCCAGTCCTTCATTGATCTTCCCCAGCAAGGACGGAATCATCTCGATCAACTGACCGGGCTGGCGCAGCGTGAATTCACGCTTGGCGCTCCACAGCAGGGAGGAAACCAGCACCCCATAGCCGCCCGGGTCCATCAGCCCGCGCTCGTCAATCAGGCGCGCGTGGGCCATCACCAGCGCCCAGCGCTCGTACAGGAAATCCAGCACCGGGCCGGGAACGCCCGCCAGGTCGGTGCGCTGACTCAGTTCAAAGGCGATGGAGTCGGCCAGACGCTGGCGCTCCTCGGCAAACTGCACGGCCGCCTGGGCGCGCAAGCGGCGCCGGTTTTCGGCTTCATCCTCCTCGGCCCACCCCTGCTCCAGCCCCTCCAGGCAGCGGGCAATGGGCTGAGCCGATTCGACCGGCTGCTCCGAAAGTCGGGCAATTGCCTGGGAGACCGGCAACATGAAATCGGCAAACGCGGCGCCGTATTCGTCGTTGTAACGCAGACTGCGCTGGGCAATGCGTTCCAGCATCTGCCGACCCGGATGCTGTGTGTCGGCCAGAAACTGCGGATCGGCCATCGCCAGGCGAACCAGCGAAGGCTCCAGCGCCACCATCGCCTCGCGCACCGGTGCAAGCAAGCGCTCATCCTGCCCGACCTGATCGACCAGACGATGGACACACTCCAGTGCGGTGGCCTGGGCGACATCGCTGACCTGCTGGCGCAGGTCGGCACGGACCAGGGCGCGCTCGCGGGCATGGGCCAGTTGACCCCAACGATGGCGGTCGAGTTCATCACGTGTGCTGACCACCCGGGCGGGCCGGTTCACCGGCGGCAGTTCGCGGTAGTCCGGCACCTCCCCCGCGCGGGTATCGCCCGCCGGCTCGGTGTGGTCCAGCAGGCGCTCATATTCAGCCTGCGCCCGCTGGTGATAGTCCGGCGCGAGCCGCCCCGGAAGATGCCCGAGTGCCCCTTGCAGCAGATTGCGCACCCAGTGGCCGAACCCCTGGACCGGGTCAATCGCACGGGCGGGGTCCGTTGCGCCAGCCGATGCCGAGCCGCCCCGCGCCGCCTCGCCCCCCGCGCCATCACCGCCATGGCCCGCGGCAGCGGAAGCGCCGCCTGGCAGTCCGCCGCTGCCCTGCCGGCCGGCGTCCACTGCGCCGCTTCGACCGGCGTCGAATGGGCGCGCCGTGGCGCTGTCGTCGGCGCGGCGGGTGCGGTATCCGGGCGCTTCGACGCCCCGTTCGGACAACACCTCCGCGATGCGGGTCAGCACGGCGCCCAACTCACGCCCGAACGCGCCGCCCAGATGGCGGCTCCAGTGCGCCCGCAGGCCGGGGTCCAGCGGCTGGTCATCCAGCAGGCTCTGCAATACCGGCACAAACAGTTCAGGACGGAACGGATTGCGCTCCGGGTCGATACAGTCCAACCCCAGCGCGCCACTGACCAGTCCGTCCAGTTCGCCGACCTGCGCATCAACCAGCGGCGCCACCTGCTGCAGCAGGCGGCGCACCGCCAAGTCTTTTTCGACCTGAAGGTGCCCGACCAGGGTCAACTCGCCCGGAGCGCTGACGGGTGCATCGAGAGCACCGAAATCGGAACCGCCGAAGCCGGTCTTGACCGGATTGCGCAGCGTCCGCTCCAGCGCACGCCCCAGCGAATCCACATACGCCTGGCGCAACTCGTCACGCCCTTTTTGCAGGGCCAGCCAGGCCAGTGCCAATTCGTTGCGGACCGCAATCTTCTGCGCTGCGGCCTCTTCGGCGCGCAGCAGCACAATGACCCGGTCAATACAGGCCTGCAAGGCAATACCCGCCCCGGCGAGTGCTTCCTCGGAGCAGATCTGCAGGGTACGGGACGCGGCACGCATGACAAATGGGCAGTAACGTTTCTTGTCAGCCCGCTCTACACTTTCTGACGACTCTGACAAAAAGCGGCAAACGACTGACAAAAATCAGTCTGCCACTACATTGCGTCGCATTTGCTTACCGGAAACACACTGAAACAGGTTTGACGGACGCTCACAGCTCCGCCGCCGATCAATGTCCCGCGCGCGCCTCGGCCGCCAGCCAGGCCGCGATGTCCCGGGGGTCACCGACCCGGCGCAGCGTGTCGAAGGCCCGTGCGGCGTCCGGATAGCGCCGCTGCAACAAGAACAGCCATTGCTTGAGCCGTCCCGGGCGGTGCCGCGCTTCCACACCCACCGCCACGCGCTGCCAGTAGTCCGCCATCAGATCCAGCAAGTCGTGCCAGGACAGGCTCTCGGATAACCCGCCCGTATCGTGGGCGCGCAACGCCAGCGCCAGAGCGGGATCGGCGACCAGCCCGCGCCCCAGCATCAGGTTGTGGCAGCCGGATTCGCGACGGCAGCGCAGCGCATCGGCCACCGACCAGATTTCGCCGTTGGCGACGACGGGAAGCGCCACCGCCTCGACCACGGCGGCGATCCGGTCCCAATAGGCCGGTGGCCGGTACCCATCAGCACGGGTGCGGGCATGCACCACCAGCTCCTGCGCGCCCGCCTCGGCGATGGCCAGTGCGCATTCCAGGGTTCGCGAGCCATCCTGAAAGCCCAGCCGCATCTTGGCCGATACCGGTACCGAGGGCGGCACCGCGCGGCGCACCGCCGCGACAATGCGGCCGACCAGTTCCGGTTCGTCGAGCAGAATGGCGCCGCCGCGATGATGGTTCACCGTCCGCGCCGGGCAACCGAAGTTCAGATCGATCCCCTCGGGCGCCAACCCGGCCAGGCGGGCAGCGTTGTCCGCCAGGCAGGCCGGATCCGATCCCAGCAACTGTGGCCGCACCGGAACACCGGCCCCCGTGCGTGAGCCGGAGCGCAATTCCGGCACGATGCGCAGAAATACCCGTTCGGGCAACAGCTGATCAGTGATCCGGATGAACTCCGACACACAGCGATCCACACCCCCCACCCGGGTCAGCACGGCGCGCAAGCGGTGATCGAGCAGCCCTTCCATCGGCGCCAGCAGGATCAGGCCCCGCCGGGCAGGCGGCGGCAAGGGGTCGGGCGAATCGGGGGACACGGTCGGTGCAGGCACAAGCTCTGGAAAGGCAACCCGCCCGGCCGGCGGCAGGACGGAACACAAAAGTCGGGGCACCGTAGGTGCCCGCACGCCGCCATTGTCGCCGCTCATGCCGGATGCGGCCGGCGCGGCAGTATGCTTGGAGCCCTTGCATCGGCTACGGAGAATTTCATGCGTATCGGTCTGCTCACTGGCGGCGGCGACTGTCCGGGCCTCAATGCGGTAATCCGCGCCGTCACCAAGTCATTGCTCGGACGCTGCCAGGCCGAGGTGATAGGCATCGCCGACGGTTTCCAGGGTCTGGTCGAGGGTCGCGGCCGACCACTGGACTGGGGTGCCGTCAGTGGCATCCTGTTCTCCGGCGGCACCATCCTGGGCACCAGCAACAAGGCCAATCCGCTGGCCAGCGCCGCCAGTACCGAAGCGGCCCTGGGCTGGGCTCGACACTGGGGGCTTGACGCGGTGGTGGCCATCGGCGGCGACGGCACCATGCAGATTGCCCATGGCATGTCGCAGCATGGGCTGCCCATGGTGGGCGTGCCCAAGACCATCGACAACGACATTGAAGGCTGTGAGCAGAGTTTCGGTTTCGACACGGCCGTTGCCACCGTCACCGAAGCCCTGGAACGGGTCCAGACGACCGGCCAGAGCCATGGCCGGGTCATGATTGTCGAAACCATGGGCCGCTACGCCGGCTGGATTGCGCTGGAAGCGGGGCTTGCCGGCGCCGCCGACATCATCCTGCTGCCCGAACTGGACTACGACCTCCGGGCGGTGATTGACGTCTGCCGCGCGCGCGAGCACCGCGAACGTTTCACCGTGATCTGCATCGGCGAAGGGGCCAAGCCGGCGGGTGGATCACTGACCATCGAGCGGCACATCGCTGACAGCCCGGACCCGATCCGGCTGGGTGGCGTCGCCCACGCGTTGCGCGAAGCACTGCAACCGCATCTGAAAAGCGAGGTGCGATCAACCGTGCTGGGCCATGTGCAGCGTGGTGGATCGCCCACGCCGTTTGACCGCGTGCTGGCCACCCAGTTCGGCAACCATGCCGCCCATCTGGTGGCCGCAGGCCGGTTCGACCACATGGTGACCCTGCAGGGCGGCGCCATGAGCAGCATTGCGCTGGATGCCGTGGCCGGACGCAACCGCCGCATCCCCCTGGATCACCCCTTGCTGACGACCGCCCGGGAAATCGGCGTCTCGCTGGGCCAGGCTTGACGTTCCGGACCATGATGACCCTGTACCGGGTCGCGCTGTTCTGCGCCCTGGCCGGTTTCCTGGCCGGCAGGCCCCTGTGGGCGGCCAGCCTGGGCGCAGACACTCTGGCGGCCCGTGTCAAGGCCTGCACTGCCTGCCATGGCGAGCAAGGCCGCGCGGGACCGGATGGCTATTACCCCCGGCTGGCCGGCAAGCCGGCGGGCTATCTCTACCACCAGTTGCTGAATTTTCGCGACGGGCGGCGCCACTATGGACTCATGTCCAACCTGGTCGAACCCCTGACCGACCGTTACCTGATGGAGATTGCCCGGTACTTTGCCGACCTGCAGGTGCCGTATCCGCCGCCAGCCCGGCCGGTGGTGTCCGACTCGGTGCTGGCACACGGCCGCCGTATTGCGGTGCAAGGCGAGCCGCAGCGGGGCGTACCCGCCTGTACCCACTGCCACGGCGAGCGCCTGACCGGCATGTTGCCGGCCACACCCGGCCTGCTGGGGCTGCCGCAGGACTACCTGAACGCCCAGCTGGGCGCCTGGCGCTCCGGTCAGCGGCGGGCCCATGCGCCCGACTGCATGCGTGAGGTGGTCGAACGTCTGGCGCCTGCCGACCTTGCTGCCGTGGCCGCCTGGCTCGCGGCCCAGCCGGTCCCGGTCCCTGCCGCACCGGCGGCGAAAAGCCCCCCACCGGCGACTGCGGCCCGCCCCGCCTGTGGCAGCGACCGTGTCGCCACGCAGGGGCCGCCATGAGGGTGCCGGCACGGGCTCGCCGGGCGGCCCTCCTTTTGGCCACGCTCAGCCTGGTGGCATTGGCCGTCTGGTCGTGGGGGGTGCGGGAGGCGGCCACGCCGCTCCTGGCCTCCGGTCCGGTGGCCGACCCGGCGGCCCAGGTGGCCCACGGCGCCGTGCTGGCCCGCGCCGGCAATTGCCTGGCCTGTCATACCGCCCGGGGCGGTGCGCCGTTTGCGGGTGGCCGCGCGGTCCAGACCCCCTTCGGCGCGGTATGGGCCGGCAACCTGACGCCCGAGCCGGACACCGGGCTCGGTCGCTGGAGCGCCGATGATTTCTGGCGCGCACTGCACTGGGGCAAGTCCCGGGATGGCCGGCTGCTGGTGCCCGCGTTTCCGTACACCCATTTCACCCGCGTCAGCCGGGCCGACAGCGACGCCCTGTTTGCCTACCTGCGAAGCCTGCCGCCCGTGCATCAGGCACGACCGGAGCACAGCCTGCGCTGGCCTTTGGGCACCCAGCCGGCGCTGGCGGTCTGGCGGGCGTTGTATTTCCGCCCCGGTGCGCTGCCGCCCGAGCCCACCCGCAGCGCCGAATGGAACCGGGGCGCCTACCTGGTCCATGGCCTGGCGCATTGCGGCAGCTGCCATGGCAGCCGCGACGCGCTGGGCGGGCAGCGAGCCGGCGGCGACCTCGCCGGCGGTCTGCTGCCCCAGCACACCTGGTACGCGCCCAGCCTGTACGACCCGGCCGAAGCCGGGCTGGGGGGCTGGGCGGTCACCGACATCGTGGCCCTGCTGCGCGACGGCATCTCGGCCCGGGGCAGCACCCGGGGGCCCATGGGTGATGTGGTTCGCCTGGGGACCAGCCATCTGCCCGAAGCCGACTTGCGCGCGATGGCGGTGTATCTGCAGGCGCCGGGTGGCAGCACCGCCCCGGCGCCAGCCGCGGCACTTGCCGGATTGGCGCCGCACCCACCGGTCGAGCCCACGGTGGCGGCCAACGGCGCGCGGCTGTACGAACGGCACTGCGCGGACTGCCACGGCACCAGCGGCCAGGGACACCCCGGCGCCTGGCCGGCGCTGGCAGGCAACCGCGCCGTGACGCTGCCGGCAGCCACGCCGAACCTGGTGCAAACCGTGCTCTACGGTGGCTACCTGCCCGCCACCGCCGGCAACCCGCAACCCCATGGCATGCCGCCATTCATCCTGACCTTGAGTGACGCGGAAATCGCAGCCGTGCTTACCCATCTGCGCACCCAATGGGGCAACCAGGGGCCGCCCGTGACCACGCTGCAGGTTCACCAGGTGCGTGCCGGTGCCCCGGCGCATTGATCCGCGAGGTGCGAAAACTTCGCATTTGATAGCGGGATACGACCTTTTCACGCTGGGTATGGACCAAAATGACATAAAAACGCCCGCGATACCGCTCCGGCCGGTGCGGCACCGCCCCATGGGCCTGCCGGTTGGGGTGCGGGCGCCGCAGCGGTGCCACAATCGCAGCCACCCGCTGCCCTACCCCGCTGCGCCCACCCCGTCGACGATGTCCCGCTGAGCATGTCCCACGAAAGCCGCCTTGCGCGCGAACTGCGCACCCTCCTGCACAGCCGTCGCGTCGCGGCGCTGGGCACCCTGGATGCCGCCGATCCGGCGCAGCCGTTTGTCTCGATGGTGCCCTACGCGGTCTGGAGCGGCGGCGGCGCGCTGGTGGTGCACCTGAGTGGCCTGGCGGCACACACCGGCAACCTCCAAGCCCAGCCGCGCGCCTCGCTGCTGGTCATGGCCGCCGACGTCGCGGGCGAACCGGTCCACGCGCTGCAGCGGGTCACCCTCGACGTGCTCGCCCACACGCCCGAACGCGGCAGCGCCGACTGGCAGGCCGCCCGCAGCACGTATCTGGATCGTTTTCCGGAAGCCGAGCCGATGACCGAACTGGGCGACTTCCGCTTTGTGCTGCTGCAGCCCCAGGGGGCGCGCCAGGTGGCGGGATTCGGTGCCGCCCGCAGCGTCGACGCGCAGGAACTGCGGGCCGCGCTGGCCGCCTGAACGTGGCAGCCGCGCGCGAGCCTGCCCCCTGGTCGCTCGGGCCGCCGGTGCCGCCGGGCCTGGCGCTGGTCCATGCCGATGCGGCGCTGCTGGTATTCGACAAACCGGCCGGCCTGCTCGCCGTGCCCGGCCGCGGTGAGGACAAACAGGACTGCCTGGCCGCCCGCGCCCAGGCGGAATTCCCCGATGCGCGGGTGGTCCACCGGCTGGACATGGCGACCTCCGGCCTGATCGTGCTGGCACGAGGCGCCCCGGCGCAGCGGGCGCTCAACCTGGCGTTCGAAAAGCGCCAGGTGCACAAACAGTACGAGGCCGTCGTTGCGGGCCGCCTGGAGCCGGCGGTGACCGACGACCCCTGGAACCTGATCGACCTGCCACTGATCGTCGACTGGCCCAACCGCCCGCGCAGCATCGTCGATCACGCCATCGGCAAACCCAGCCGCACCCGCTGGCGGGTGCTCGGCCACGATCCGCAGGCCGGCACCACCCGCGTGCTGCTGGAGCCGGTCACCGGCCGCTCGCACCAGCTGCGCGTGCATCTGCTCGCCTTGGGCCACCCCATCCTGGGCGATCCGCTGTATGCGCCAGCCGCTGCCCGGGTGGCGGCGCCGCGCCTGCTGCTGCATGCCCGGCGGCTGGCCCTGTTCCACCCGGTAACGGGCGAACCCCTGGTGTTCGACAGCCCGCCACCGTTCTGAGCCGGCGCAGCCCTCCCGCCGTCCACCACGCCGCTTGGGTACCATGGCGCCATGAAACCGTCCCTCACCCTCCTCACCGGCGCCTCGCGCGGCATGGGCCTGGCCATGGCCCGCCAGCTGCTGGCCGCCGGTCACACCGTGGTTGGCCTGTCCCGACAGGTCAACCACGCCCTGGCGGACGAAGCCGCTGCCCGGGGCGCGACCCTGTTGCAATGGCCGACCGACCTGGCCGATGCCCCCGCCGCTGCCGCGCAGCTGGGCCGCTGGCTGGGGCAGCAGGCGCCGGACACCTTTGCCAGCGCCACACTGATCAACAACGCCGGGGTCATCGCGCGCATCGGCCCGCTGTCCGACGCCGAGCCGGCCGATCTGGCCCGGGCGCTGCGGGTCGGGCTGGAGGCGCCGATGGCGCTCACGGCCGCCTTTCTGGGCGCCACGGCGCACTGGAGCGGGCCGCGCAAGGTGCTGAACATCTCCTCGGGCCTGGGCCGGCGCGCGATGGCGTCGCAAGCCGCCTACTGCGCGGCCAAGGCCGGCCTGGACCACTTCACCCGCTGCCTGGCCCTGGATGAAGCCCTCAAGCCCCACGGTGCCAAGGTCTGCTCGCTCGCCCCCGGCGTGATCGAGACCGACATGCAAGTGCAGCTGCGCGGCGCCGATCCGGCCGTCTTTCCGGACCGTGCCGCGTTCACCGGCATGAAGGAAAAAGGCCAGCTGGCCACCCCCGACGACGCCGCTGCGCGGGTGCTGGCCTTCCTGAACCGAGCGGATTTCGGCGTCAACCCGGTGGCCGACGTGCGCGACTGAGCCCGGGCCGGCCCGGGATGGCCGTTCGGGCCGGTTTTCCGGTAAAAAGTGGCGATACCCAGCGTAAAAAGGTGCTTTTACGCTATCAAATCAGGATTGATCGCCGGAATGGGCCCGAGCGGCCCGGTCTCAGTACACCTGCGGCACGATGATTTCCGCCGGCACCGGGTGCCGCACATAGTCTTCGTGGCGTTCGCGCGGCGGCAGCACCACGGGCGCGCGCTCGACCTCCTGGTAGTCCATCTGGCTCAGCAGGTGGGCGATGCAGTTCAGGCGCGCCTTCTTCTTGTCGTCGGCGGGCACGATCCACCACGGTGCGTCGGGCATATGGGTCCGCTCCAGCATCGCCTCCTTGGCGCGGGTGTAGTCCTCCCAGCGGCGGCGGCTTTCCAGATCCATCGGGCTGAGTTTCCATTGCTTGAGCGGGTCATGGATGCGGCCCAGGAAGCGCAGGTTCTGTTCGTCGTCGGAAATCGAGAACCAGTATTTGATCAGCTGGATGCCCGAGCGGACCAGCATCTTCTCGAACTCCGGTACGTCGCGGAAAAAGGCCTCCACGTCGTCCTCGGAGCAAAAACCCATCACCCGCTCCACGCCCGCGCGGTTGTACCAGCTGCGGTCGAACAGCACCATCTCGCCGGCCGCCGGCAGGTGCGACACGTAGCGCTGGAAGTACCACTGCGTGCGCTCGCGGTTGTTGGGCGCGGGCAGCGCGGCCACCCGGCACACCCGCGGGTTCAGGCGCTGGGTGATGCGCTTGATGACACCGCCCTTGCCCGCCGCGTCGCGGCCCTCAAAGATGATCACCACCTTGTGGCCGCTGGCCACCACCCAGTCCTGCAGCTTCACCAGCTCCGCCTGCAGGCGGAACAGCTCGCGAAAATAGTGACGGCGGGTCTCGCGGCTTTCCAGGGTGAAATCCGGCGAGGTGTCACCGGCCAGCTGGGCCAGGGTGCGGTCTTCGAATTCCAGCTCCAGCTCTTCGTCGTAGCCGTCGATCAGGTCGCGGTGGATGCGGTCCATCAGGGCGGCGTCGATCGACTCATCCGCTGCGGTGGGGGGAGAATCTTCAGGTTTCATGCCGCCGCAGTCTGCCGGGCGCCCGTGACGGATTGATGACAGAACCGTGTCTGGTAAAGCGTATCCGGTCCGCAAACTGTCAGCCCCGAGTCACCGTTTCGTATGACAATAAGGGTTTTCACCACCCACAAACCTGGAGACAGACCATGAGCCGTGAAGTTGTTGTTGTCAGCGGTGTGCGCACCGCCATTGGTACTTTTGGCGGCAGCCTGAAGGACATCCCCACCACCGAACTGGCCGCCATGGTGGTGCGCGAATCGCTGGCGCGCGCCGGTGTGGACGGCGCCGACGTCGGCCATGTGGTGTTCGGCCACGTCGTCAACACCGAGCCCAAGGACATGTACCTCAGCCGCGTCGCGGCGGTCAATGGCGGCTGCGCCAAGGAAACGCCGGCCTTCAACGTCAACCGCCTGTGCGGTTCCGGCCTGCAGGCCATCGTGTCGGCCAGCCAGTCCATCCTGCTGGGCGACTGCGATGTGGCCATCGGCGGCGGCGCCGAAAACATGAGCCGCGCCCCCTACGCCAGCCTGGCCACCCGTTTTGGCGCCCGCATGGGCGACACCAAGATGGTGGACATGATGGTGGGCGCGCTGCACGACCCCTTCCACACCATCCACATGGGTGTGACGGCCGAGAACGTGGCCAAGGAATTCAACATCACCCGCGAAGACCAGGACGCCCTGGCGCTGGAAAGCCACCAGCGCGCCGAGCGCGCCTGGGCCGAGAACCGCTTCGCCGGCCAGATCCTGCCGGTGATGCTCAAGACCCGCAAGGGCGAGGTCGCCTTCGACAAGGACGAGCATTTCCGCCCCGGCGCCAAGCTGGAAGACTTCCAGAAAATGAAGCCGGTGTTCGTCAAGGAAAACGGCACCGTCACCGCCGGCAATGCCAGCGGCATCAATGACGCCGCCGCCGCGGTGCTGCTGATGGAAGCCGGTGTGGCCAAGGCCCGCGGCGCCAAGCCGCTGGCCCGCCTGGTGGGTTACGCCCACACCGGCCTCGAGCCCAAAATCATGGGGGTGGGCCCGATCTCGGCGTCCAAGCTGGCGCTGCAGCGCACCGGCCTGTCGCTGGACCAGATGGACGTGATCGAAGCCAACGAAGCCTTCGCCGCGCAGGCCTGCGCCGTCACCCGCGGTCTGGGCGCCGACCCGGCCAAAGTCAACCCCAATGGCTCGGGCATTTCGCTGGGCCACCCCATCGGCGCCACCGGCGCGGTCATCACCGTCAAGGCCCTGTACGAACTGCAGCGCACCAACGGCCGCTTCGCGCTGGTCACGATGTGCATCGGCGGCGGCCAGGGCATCGCGGCAATTTTCGAGCGCATGTAAGCCGCTTGCCCATGCCAGAAAGAAGGCCCTTCGGGGCCTTTTTTTGTTGACATGCGGTAGATTGCACCCCCGACTCCCGACCCCAGACCCACCGCCGACCGCCCCGACCATGACCCGCCTGCACACCGAATGGCAACGCCTGACCGGGGACGACCCCGCCCGCATGCTGGTGGTGGAACTGACCGGCCCGGCCCCGTGGACGACCCTGGCCCCCTTGTGGCGCGGGGTGCAGGCAGACTGGGGCCTGCCCGCCCCCGCCATTGCCGTCAACGGGCGCGATGGCGTTCAGCTGTGGTTCCTGCTGGCGCAGCCGCTGGCCGCCGACCAGCGCGCCGCATTCGCGCAGGCGCTGCTTGCCCGCTATGTGGTGCCCTTGCCGCGCCAGCGGGTGGCGTGTGACCCGCCCGAATCCGGCGGCGCGGGCCTTCCGGCCGGCGACCCCGCGGCACCGGCCTCCCCCCGCCGGGTACCGTACCCGCACCCCCAAACCGGCCACTGGTCTGCCTTTGTCGCGCCCGACCTGGCGCCGCTGTTCGACGACGAACCCTGGCTGGACCTCGCCCCGGGCGACGACGCGCAGGCCGACCTGCTGATGCGGCTGACACCCACCCCCGCCGCCGACCTGGTCCGTGTGCACGCAAGTCTGCGCCCACCGGCGCCGCCTGCCAACCCGCCCGCGAACCCGCCAGTCGCCGGCCCCCCGCCTGCCTGGGGCACGATGCCGGCGCCGGTCGCCCCCGCCGACGCGTCGGGAGCATCTGCCGGCCCCTACACTGACCCGCGCGACTTCCTCCTCGCCGTCATGAACGACCCCGGCGTGCCCCTGCCGCAGCGCATTGATGCGGCGCGCGCGCTGCTGGCGGCGCCCGGCCCCCCGCCCAGGGCCACTGCCGTGACACCACAGGCGCCACAAATACTATCATATCGATAGCAAAAAACGACCTTTTTACGCTGGGTATGGCCGGTTACGGCCAGAAATCGTTGCCCCGAGCCGGTTTTCCCGCCGCCAGGCCGCCTCCGACCGCTTCAGGGCGACCCGGTCCCCTGCGCCACCGCCCGCGCAATCGCCTCGCCCATCTCCACCGTGGTGGCGTTGCCGCCCAGGTCGGGGGTGCGCGGGCCGCGGACAATGACGTCTTCAATGGCTTTGACGATGGCGTCATGGGCGGCCTGGCAGCCGAGGAACTGCAGCATCAGCGCGCCGGACCAGATCATGGCCACCGGATTGGCGATGCCTTTGCCGGCGATGTCGGGCGCGGAGCCGTGCACCGGCTCGAACAGCGAGGGGAAGTTGCGCTCGGGGTTCAGGTTGGCCGACGGGGCCAGGCCGATGGTGCCGGTGGTGGCCGGGCCGAGGTCGGACAGGATGTCGCCGAACAGGTTGGAGGCCACCACCACGTCAAAGCGCCCCGGCTGCAGCACAAAACGCGCGCTCAGGATGTCGATGTGCTGCTTGTCCACCGTCACCTCGGGGTAGCCGCGGCCAACCGCATCGGCGCGGCCGTCCCACCAGGGCATGCTGATGGCGATGCCGTTGCTTTTGGTGGCCACCGTCAGGTGCTTGCGCTCGCGCCTGCGGGCCAGTTCGAAGGCGTACTTCAGCACGCGGTCCGTGCCATGGCGGGAGTAGACCGACTCCTGGATCACGATCTCGCGCTCGGTGCCGGCGTACATCACGCCGCCCAGGTTGGTGTATTCGCCTTCGGTGTTTTCGCGCACCACCAGGTAGTCGATGTCACCGGCCTTGCGCCCCGCCAGCGGGCACGGCACACCGTCGAACAGGCGCACCGGGCGCAGGTTGATGTACTGGTCGAACTCGCGGCGGAACTTCAAGAGCGAGCCCCACAGCGACACATGGTCCGGCACGGTCGCGGGCCAGCCCACGGCGCCAAAAAACAGCGCGTCCTGCCCCTGCAGCTGCGCCTTCCAGTCGTCCGGCATCATCTGGCCGTGCTGCTGGTACCAGTCGCAGCTGGCCCAGTCGATCGGGGTGTAGTGCAGCGCCAGGCCAAAGCGCTGGGCGGCGGCATCGAGCACACGCACCCCCTCGGGCAGCACTTCCTTGCCGATGCCGTCACCGGGAATCAGGGCGATCTTGAACGCGTGGGTCATGGGTGGATTCTCCGGTTGGGTTTGCAGCGCCCGGGCGCCGTTCAGCTTTCGTAGACGACCTGCGCCTGGCCCTGATGGGCCTGGGCGATCCAGGCGGCCAGGGCGTCGTCGCTGGGGTAACAGCGGGCGTGTTCGCCCAGCTCCAGTTCGGCCTGCACGTCGGGCAGCTCCGCGCTGGCGGGGCGGGTCAGCGCCAGTCGCACCGGCAGACCACGCAACAGGTCGCCCGCCTCGGTGCTGACACGGCGGGGTGGATGGTCGGCCAGCAGGCGGGCCACGTCCGGCGCGCGGCCGTTGACGGCGACCCGGATGTGTTTGCCGAAGCGGCAGCGCGCGGCGGGCAGGTCCCACACCTGCTGCACCGTCAGCTGCAGTCCGCCGGAGAACCGGTCGGGCATCAGCTTGCCCATGACCACCACCAGTTCGTCGTCCTTGAGCTGGGCGCGGTGGGCATCGAACAGCGCCTCGTCGGCGCGGGCGTCGATCGTGCCCGACTTGTCGTCGAGCTTGAACAGCGCCAGCCGGCCGCGCTGGCCGTTGATGACACGCAGCTCACCCACAATGCCGGCCAGCAGTTGCGGCTCGCGGCTGTCGCTCAGATCGGCAATGGGGCGGCGCACAAACTGCCGCACCTCGCGCACCACTTCGTCAAACAGGTGGCCGGAGAGGTAAAAGCCGATCGCCGTCTTCTCAAAACCCAGCTGCTCCTTGATGCCCCAGGGCGTGGTGTCCACCAGCGCCGGCTCCTGGGTGCTGGAGCCGTGGGCGTCGTCGTCCAGGTCGAACAGCCCTCCCTGGTTGGCATGGGCTTCGGCGGCCAACGCAAATTCGAAGGCCAGGTCGACAGAGGCCAGCAGCGCCGCACGGTTGCGCTGCAAGGAGTCGAACGCGCCCGCCTTGATCAGCGCCTCCACCGTGCGCTTGTTCAGCCGCGTCCGGTCCACCCGGCGCACGAAGTCGAACAGGCTGGAAAACGGGCCGCCGGCGTCGCGGGCGCGCACAATGGCCTCGATGGCCTGCTGCCCGGTGCCTTTGACGGCGCCCAGCCCGTAACGGATGACGGCGTCCGATACCGGCTCGAAACGGTAACTGCCGCGGTTGACGTCCGGCGGGTCAAAACGCAGGCCGAATTTCAGCGCATCCTCGAACAGCACCTTGAGTTTGTCGGTGTCGTCCATCTCCACCGTCATGTTGGCGCAGAAGAACTCGGCCGTGTAGTGGACCTTGAGCCAGCCGGTGTGGTAGGCCAGCAGCGAATAGGCGGCGGCGTGCGACTTGTTGAAGCCGTAGCCGGCGAATTTCTCCATCAGGTCGAAGATTTCGTCGGCTATGGCCTCGGGCATGCCATGGGTGGCCAGCGCGCCGGCGCGGAACTTCACCCGTTCCTTGGCCATTTCCTCGGGCTTTTTCTTGCCCATGGCGCGGCGCAGCAGGTCGGCGCCGCCCAGGGTGTAGCCGCCCAGAATCTGCGCGGTCTGCATCACCTGTTCCTGGTAGACCATGATGCCGTAGGTTTCGGACAACATCTCGGCCACCGCCGGGTGCGGGTACTCCACCGGCTCGCGGCCGTGCTTGCGCGCCACAAAGCTGGGGATCAGGTCCATCGGGCCGGGGCGGTAGAGCGCGTTCAGGGCGATCAGGTCTTCCAGCCGGGTGGGCCGGGCGTCCTTGAGCATGCCTTGCATGCCGCGACTTTCAAACTGGAACACCGCCTCGGTGCGGCCATCGGCAAACAGCTTGTAGGTGGCAGCGTCGTCCAGAGCCACGTTTTCGAAGGCAAAGTTCTCCTGCCCGGGATGGCGCTTGCGGATCAGCTCACGCGCGATCTCCAGAATGGTCAGCGTGGCCAGGCCCAGGAAGTCGAACTTGACCAGGCCGATGGCCTCCACGTCGTCCTTGTCGTACTGGCTCACCGCCGAGTCGCTGCCGGGCTGCTGGTACAGCGGGCAGAAGTCGGTGAGCTTGCCCGGGGCAATCAGCACGCCGCCGGCATGCATGCCGATGTTGCGCGTCATGCCTTCGAGTTTCTGCGCCATCTCGATGACGGTGCGCACGTCTTCTTCTTTCTCGACCCGTTCGGCCAGCAGCGGCTCCAGCTCCAGCGCGTAGTTGGCCTTGTCGCCCTCCTTTTTCGGCTTGGGCGGGTAGGCCAGGGTGTAGGTCTGCCCCGGCTTGGCCGGAACCAGCTTGGAGATGCCGTCGCAGAAGGTGTAGCTCATGTCCATGACCCGGCCGACGTCGCGGATGGCCGCCTTGGCGGCCATGGTGCCGAAGGTGGCGATCTGGCTGACCGCGTCCTTGCCGTATTTCTGCTTGACGTAGTCGATGACGCGGTCGCGGTTGGCCTGGCAGAAGTCGATGTCGAAGTCGGGCATGGACACCCGCTCGGGGTTCAGGAAACGCTCGAACAGCAGCGCGTATTCCAGCGGATCGAGGTCGGTGATCTTGAGCGCATAGGCCACCAGCGAGCCCGCGCCCGAGCCCCGCCCCGGCCCCACCGGGCAGCCGTTGGCCTTGGCCCACTGGATGAAGTCGCCCACGATCAGGAAGTAGCCCGGAAAACCCATCTTCAGGATGGTGGCGAGTTCGAACTCCAGCCGCTCCACATAGCGCGGCCGCTCGGCTTCGCGTCGCGCCGGGTCGGGGTAGAGGTGGCGCAGGCGCTCGTCCAGCCCCTCGAACGAG
The DNA here is from genome assembly GCA_016790575.1 of Burkholderiaceae bacterium. Lineage (GTDB taxonomy): Bacteria > Pseudomonadota > Gammaproteobacteria > Burkholderiales > Burkholderiaceae_C > JAEUOU01. The sequence continues at coordinate 138,801 of JAEUOU010000007.1, forward strand.
ACGTGGCGGAAATACTCGTCCACCGACATCACGCGCCCGTCGACCGGCGGGATCGGGAAGTTGGGCAGCTGCGGCTTGCCCAGCACCAGGGTCAGGCTGCAGCGGCGGGCAATCTCCACCGTGTTGGCCAGTGCGCTGGGCACGTCGGCAAACAGCGCGGCCATCTGCGCGGCGCTTTTGAAGTACTGCTCGCGCGTGAAGCGGCGCACCCGCCGCGGATTGGCCAGAATTTCGCCTTCGGAAATACAGACCCGCGCCTCGTGGGCCTCGTAGTCCTCCGGCTGCAAAAACTGCACCGGCTGGGTGGCCACCACCGGCAGCTTCAGCCGCGCGGCCAGTTGCACCGCGCCCGCCACCTGGGTTTCGTCATCGGGGCGGCCGGCGCGCTGCAGTTCCAGGTAGAACCGGTGCGGAAACAGCCCGGCCAGCGCCAGCGCGGCCTCGGCGGCACGTGCCGCATCGCCCTGCACCAGGGCCTGCCCCACCGGCCCCGCCTGCGCGCCCGACAGCAGGATCAGGCCCTCGGCCCGCTCGCGCAGCCAGGCCAGTTTGACCACCGCCTGGGCCTTGTGCACATGCCCCGTCCAGGCCCGGGCCAGCAGCTCGCACAGGTTCAGATAGCCCTGGCTGTTTTGCACCAACAGCAACACCCGCGAGGTGGCGCCCGTGTCTGCGCCCAGGCCCTCCAGAAAAATCTCGGCCCCCAGCACGGGCTTGACCCCCTTGCCACGCGCCTCTTTGTAGAACTTGACCGCCCCGAACAGGTTGGACAGATCGGTCAGCGCCAGGGCAGGCTGCCGGTCCGCCGCAGCGGCCTTGACCACGTCGTCAATACGGGTGGTGCCATCCACCACAGAAAACTCGGAATGCAGGCGCAGGTGAATGAACATGGCTGCATTGTAGGAGGCCGGGTGGGCGCCGGTGACCGCGTGGGCAGGGGAAACGGCTGCCCCGGCGGTATCAAATATATAGCGTAAAACGACCTTTTACCGCTGGGTATGGTCAGTTTTGGCCAGATTTCCCGCCACCAACCGCCCCACCGGCCGGTCAGGCGGCACCGCGCAGCGCCCAGACCGCCAGCGGGATGCCACACAGGGCGATCAGGCCGTAAAGCAGGTAATTGCCGGTGCGGGGGTCAAAGTCGGGGCGGATCTTGTGCCAGGGCTTGTGCATCAGCCATTTGCCGATCGCAATGTCGAAGCTGGCCATGAAAACGGCCAGCACCGGCCCCAGGGCGGCGTGCGCGCCGGCGCCCTGCAGTCCGATGCCGGGCACCAGCAGCCAGCACAGCACAAAAGCCAGCAGCGTGCCGGTCAGGGCGCTGAGCTTGATCGCCCGCTCTTTGCCCAGGCGCGGGATCAGCAGCTTGATGCGGGCGATGCCGTGCAGGGTTTCGGCGCAGGCCAGCACCACACACAGGGCGACGATATGGATCAGGGCGTCAGGCGTCATGGGATCGGCGAAGGGCGGGTGGCCGCTGGCGAACCGGCTTGCTGGCCGCGGCACCGTGAAACCGGGTGAACCACCGGATTCTTGCAAAGCCCGGCGACAGAAATTTGTTTCACATCAACACGTTGCGCTGGACCTGGCGGTGATGAAGGCGTAGTCCCCCGCGTCGCTGGCGTACCGGGCCTGGACGGCGGCGAAAGCGCCACGGTCCAGATCGGCAGCGAGGCGTTCCAGCCCGCTGCGCAACTCGTCCGGCGGGGCCAGATTGGCAAACGAGCTGATGTTGGCGCGGATGGCCCCGTCCAGGTAGAGGGCGGGCCGGTGTTTGCCGGAATACAGAAACAGGTCCTGCAGCGAGTCGGTCACCGAAAAGGGTGTGAGGGCGATGGCGGCAAAGCCGGCCTGGCGCAGCGCCTCACAGAGGCGTGGCCCGGTCGGCATCCGGGCCATGGAGCGGGCCATCATTTCCGGGAAGTAATGACACAGCCAGTACTGCCGCATCTGCTCGGCCAGGCCGGTGAAAACGACAAACGGGGCGCCGGGACGCAACGTGCGATGCACCTCGGCAAGCGGTGCCTCCAGACGGGCGAAGTGGTGAATGGCCAAGGTGCAGATGGCGCCATCGAAAGCGGCGTCGGGAAACGGCAGTGCCTGCGCGCCCGCCTGCACCCAGGCAATGTCATCGGACTGCGGCCGCGCCTGCGTGAGCAGGCGAATGGAAACGTCAATGGCAGTCCACGTTCCGCCCAGGCGGCTGAGGGCGAGGGTGTAATTGCCCGTGCCACAGCCCAGGTCCAGATAGGCGCCGCCGGGCGTCAGGCCCAGCGCTCGCGCCAGCGCCTGGGCAATGGCCGGGTCGGCGCGGCGGGTGGTGGCGTAGGTGCCGCCGATGCGGTCATACAGTGCCTGCATGTCGCCATAGAACCTGGACAGCGGCCCACAGTCGACCCCCGGGGCAAACCCGACGGCCGCATTCGACTTCGATATTCATAGCGAAAAATGACCTTTTTACGCTGGGTATTGCCCGATTGGACCTCAAAACCTCATTCGCGCAGCACCTGCAGCACGTCGGAGCGGAATTCGCGGCTGTACAGCACGGCGGCCACCAGCACGGCCGCGCCGGTCATGGCCAGCGGGGAAAAAATCCAGGCCATGGCGGCAAAGGAAAAATAGTAGGCACGCAGCCCGTCGTTGAAGGTTTCCGCGGCCGAGCCCACCAGAGCGCCGGCGCGGCGGGCCCAGGCGGCCGCGTCGGCCTGGCCACTGGCAAAGGCTTCGGGAGGCGGCATGGCGCCGATCAGCAGCGCCACAAAGGTGTATTGCCGCATGGACCAGGAGAAGCGGAAGAACGCATAGACAAAAATTGCCACCAGCACCAGGACCTTGAACTCGAACACCAGCAGCGGCGTGGGCTGGGCGAAGGGAATTTCGCGCACCAGCTCGGCCGCCTTGTCGGTGGTGCCGAGCACGGCAAACAGACCGCCGATGATGATGATGGACGTAGACGAAAAGAATGCCGGCGTCTGCGACAGGTTCTGGGTGATCAGGCCGTCGAGCATGCGCGGGTCGCGCGCGGTGGCCTGCAGCATCCACTCGCTGCGCCAGCGGTTGGTGGTGATGATCAGCGAGCGCTGGCGCTGGCCCCAGAAACGGGCAAACCAGGCGTAGCCGATCCACAGGCCAAAAAAAGCCGCCAGGGCCAGCCAGTCCACCAGCGGCAGGAGCGCAAAAATTTTCATGCGTCCATGGTAGCGCCCGGGCGCGGCGCGTGCACGGCGCCCGGCGCGGGCGGTCAGCCCTTGAGTCGGGCGGCGGTGGCGGCCACCCGGGCGCCGAACTGGCGCGCGGTTTCCAGGTCGCCGGGCAGCATTTCGGCGGCGCTGGCGTCGGACGGGCTTTGCGCCATGGCGCCGCTGAAGGAGCCCACGTAGTTCAGGTCGTTGCGCTGGGCGGCCTTGCTGTTGCTGGGCATCATGCCGGTGCCCACCCACAGGCCGCTGTGCTGCATGGCCAGGGTGAACAGGTAATGCAGCGTGGACAGCTTGTCGCCGTTCATGGTCGCGCTGTTGGTAAAGCCGGCAAACAGCTTGTCTTTCCACGCCTGGGTGAACCAGGCTTTGCTGGAGGCGTCGGCAAATTTCTTGAACTGCCAGCTCACGGTGCCCATGTAGGTGGGGCTGCCCATGATGATGGCGTCTGCGGCGTTGAGCTGGTCCCAGCCACCGTCCGGCAGGTTGCCGTCGGCATCGATGGGCACCAGTTCCGCGCCGGCGCCGTCGGCCACAGCCTGGGCCATACGAAGGGTGTGGCCGTAGCCGGAATGGAAAACAACTGCGATACGGGTCATGACAAGCTCCTCAAGGATGGGTGAACAGAAAACACAGGAAAAACCGCAGGGAACGCGGACGGCAGGCGCGGTCAGGGCGCCAGATCGAACACCAGCACCTCGGCGTCACGGCCGGCGCTGAGCTGCAGTTGGGTTTCGCCGGCCACGTAAAGGGCGTCGCCGGCGGACAGCGCCTGGCCGTTGACGTCCAGCGCGCCGCGGATCAGGTGCACATAGCCCTTGCGTGCCGGATTGAGCGCCAGCGTGGCACTTTCATCCCCGTCGAACAGTCCGGCGTAGAGCCAGGCATCGGCATGCATCGCCACCACACCGCCCTTGCCCGGTGGCGCCGCCACCAGCGACAGTGCGCCGCGTTTGCCGGCGGGCGGCACGGCCTGCTGCTCATAGCCGGGGGGAATGCCCCGGGCCGAAGGCTCGATCCAGATCTGGAGGAAATGGGTGGTCTGGCCAACGGCGTGGTTGAACTCGCTGTGCATCACGCCGGTGCCGGCGCTCATGCGCTGCACATCACCGGGTGGAATGCCCTTGACATTGCCCATGCTGTCCTTGTGCGCCAGGTTGCCCTGCAGCACATAGCTGATGATTTCCATGTCGCGATGGCCGTGGGTGCCAAAGCCGGTGCCGGGGGCAATGCGGTCTTCGTTGATGACGCGCAGGTTGCCCCAGCCCCTGTGCGCCGGGTCGAAGTATTCGGCAAACGAGAAGCTGTGCCACGAGTCGAGCCATCCGTGGTTGGCATGGCCGCGGTCGCTGGCTTTGCGCAGGGTAAGCATGGTGAAAACTCCGGTGGGTGGGGGACATGCGGCGAAGGCCGCTGCCGATGACCTGAATGTAGGCGTCCGGGCGCCACGGGTGGTGCTGGGGTTTTGATGGCATCATTCGAAAATTTTGAATGATCAAACAATGACCGTGCAATCACCCCGCGACGTCCTGAGCCCGGAGGCGCTGACACTGCTGCAGGCCATCGCCCAGGCTGGCAGCTTTGCCGCCGCAGCCCGCCAGCTGGGTGTGGTGCCCAGTGCACTGACCTACCGGGTGCGCCAGATCGAAGAGGCGCTGGACGTGCTGCTGTTCGACCGCAGCGCCCGCCAGGCGCGCCCTACCGAGGCGGGTCGCGAGTTGCTGCGCGAAGGCGAGCGCCTGCTGGCCGAGATGGAAGCGGTGGCCAACCGCGTGCGACGGGTAGCCACCGGCTGGGAGTCGCAGTTCACCGTGGCGGTGGACAGCATCATTGCCCAGCCGGTGATCATGGAACTGTGTGCGGATTTCCTGGCCCTGCGACCGCCCACGCGCTTGCGCCTGCGCGACGAAACCCTGTCGGGCACGCTGCAAGCCCTGACCTCGGGCATGGCAGACCTGGCCATCGGTGTCGGGCTGGACACCAGCACGCTGGCCGGCATCGTCCACCAGCCGCTGGGGCGGGTGGCCTTTGTTTACGCCGTGGCGCCACACCACCCGCTGGCAACGGCCCCCGAACCTTTGGGCGATGAGCTGATCCAGCGCCACCGCGCCGTGGCCGTGGCCGATTCGGTACCCGTGGGTGGTGGCATTACCGTGGGCCTGCTCGCGGGCCAGGATGTGCTCACCGTATCGACCATGGACGCCAAGCTTGACGCGCAGTTGCGGGGACTGGGCGGCGGTTTCCTGCCCGAGCCCCTGGCCCGGCCGTACATTGAAAGCGGGCGGCTGGTGGTCCGCGCGGTACAGCGCCCTTCGCGCGAGGCGCCACTGAGTTACGCCTGGCGCAGCGGGCGGGGGGTCGCCGCCGGCCGGGCGCTGCAGTGGTGGCTGCAGCGGCTGGACCAGCCCGCGACCCGCGCCGCCTTGTTGCGGCTCGGGCAACCGGTTGCGCGGCGGGTGTAGAGTGCATGCCATGGCGCGTGATCGGCATGCGCGACGGAGCAACCTGATGAAAAAACCGCCCCCCCCGAACCGCCGTGTCGCGATCGTTGGTGCCGGCATGGCCGGCATCGCCTGCGCGCGCACTCTGGCCCAGGCCGGCCATGCGGTGACGCTGTTCGAAAAGAGCCGCGGCTACGGCGGCCGCATGGCCACGCGGCGTTCGCCCTTTGGCTCCTTCGACCACGGCGCCCAGTATTTCACCGTCCGCGACGCCCGGCTGGAGCGCGCGCTGGCCACCACCCCCGGCCTGTGCCGCGCCTGGAGCGCCAACGCCGTGCGGGTGCTGGACCCCGCCGGCCGCCTGCTGGAGGCCGCGCCCCCCTCTCGCGAACCCCACTGGGTGCCCATCCCCGGCATGAGTACGCTGGTCCATCAATGGGCCGCGCCGCTGGAACAATCCGGCGCGGTGCAGCTGCAGACCCAGGTCACCCGCATCCAGGCCGATCCGCTGGCGCGCGGTCGCTGGCAGTTGCACACCCAGGCCGCGGATGGCGCGGTGCATGTGCATGCCGGTTTCGACCAGGTGTTGCTGGCCATCCCCGCGCCACAGGCAGCGGCGTTGCTGGGCGCGTCGTCGCTGGCTCCCGCTTGGGTCACCCAGCTGGCCGGTGTGACCATGGCGCCGTGCTGGACCTTGATGCTCGCCTACCCCAACGCGGCCCAGGGCGGACGCACCGGCTTCGGCCCGCAATGGAACGCTGCCCGCAGCACCCACCACCGGGTGGCCTGGCTGGCACGCGAGTCGTCCAAACCCCGGCGCGAGCCGATCGAACGCTGGACGGTGCAGGCCAGCGCCGAATGGTCGCAGCAACACCTGGAAGACACCCCGGAGCGGGTCCAGGGCAAGCTGCTGAAAGCCTTCGCCGAGGTCACCGGCATCCGTGCCGAACCGGGCCATGCCGAAGTGCACCGCTGGCGCTACGCCAAGACCCAGCAAGCCCTGGGCCCGTCCCACCTGTGGGATCGCCGCGCCGGCATCGGCCTGTGTGGCGACTGGTGCCTGGGCCACCGCGTCGAAAACGCTTTCGTCTCCGGCCTGGAACTGGCGCTGGCCACCCTGTAGCGCCGTGGCCAGCAGCGCGCCAGGCGCCGAAACGGCGCAGGCCGGGCCCTCGCCCTACCGGGGCCGCTTCGCGCCCTCTCCCACCGGTCCACTGCATGCCGGCTCGCTGGTGGCGGCCCTGGCCAGCTGGCTGGACGCGCGGGCCCACCGGGGGTGCTGGCTGGTACGGATCGAAGACATCGATCCGCCGCGCTGCGCTCCCGGGGCGGACCGGGTCATCCTGCGCCAGCTGGCCGATTGCGGGCTGATGCCCGACGCGCCGCCGCAGTGGCAGTCGCGCCGCCACCCGCTCTACCAGCAGGCACTGGACCAGCTGGCCGCCGCCGGCCTGGCCTACCCGTGCGGGTGTACCCGCAAGGACATCGAGGCCGAGTGGGCGCGCCGCGGCGTCCAGCGGGGTCGCCACGCCGAGCTGGTCTACCCCGGCACCTGCCGCGACGGTTTGCGGGGGGGCTCGGCGCGGGCCTGGCGCCTGCGGTCCGACGTTTTCCTGTCAGAACTGCCCATACCCAGCGTAAAAAGGTCACTTTCAGCTACCGAAAGTGAAGTCCCGGTGACCCGGAGCGCCGCGCCGGTCACCTGGTCTGATCGGCGGCTGGGGCCCGGCTCGCAGAACGTTGGCGCCGAGGTGGGCGACTTCGTGCTGCGCCGGGCTGACGGTCTGTGGGCCTATCAGCTGGCGGTGGTCGTCGACGATGCCGAGCAGGGCATCACCGATGTGGTGCGCGGCGAAGACCTGGCCGACAACACCCCCCGGCAGATCCTGCTGCAGCGTGCCCTGGGCCTGGCCACGCCGCGCTACCTGCACACGCCGCTGGTACGGGCCGCCGACGGCGAAAAACTCTCCAAACAGCATGGCGCGCCCGCCGTGGACACCAGCGATCCGCAGGCTGCCTTGAACGCCGCCGCCGCCACGCTGACCTTGCCACCGGCGGCCGGCAGCACCGTGGCCGAAGCCCTGGCGTTCTGGACGGCGGCCTGGCGGGCGCGCTGGTGCCGCGCCTGACCCGACCGGACGCCCCTGCATCGGCCGGGGCCCGCCCCGCGACCGGCACGGGCGCCGGCAAACCCTACAATCGGCGCCCCGCCGTCCCGACGGCCCCACTCTGGGCCACATTCTGCGTGCCCTTCGCTGCGCCATGACCGATCCCCGCCACGCCCACCCCCGCCCCGGCCCGGCCGAGGGCACCCATCTGCGCCAGATCAAGACCTATGTGCTGCGTGCCGGGCGCATGGGCCCGGGCCAGGAGCGGGCGCTGGAGGTGCTGGGGCCGCAGTTTCTTCTGCCATACACCCCTGGCCAGACCTTCGATGCGGCCGCCGCGTTCGGCCGCGTGGCGCCGCTGATCCTGGAAATCGGTTTTGGGATGGGTGATGCCACGGCCCATATCGCCGCGGTCCGCCCCGGGGACAACTTCCTGTGCTGCGAGGTGCACGAGCCCGGCGTGGGCGCGCTGCTCAAACGGATCGGCGAACAGGGCCTGGGCAATATCCGCATCCTGGCCCATGACGCGGTGGAGGTGGTCGATCACATGCTGGCCGAAGCCTCGCTGGACGGCATCCACATCTTCTTTCCCGACCCCTGGCACAAGAAAAAGCACCACAAACGCCGCCTGATCCAGCCCCCGCTGGTGGCCCGGCTGGCCACGCGCCTGCGGCCCGGCGGCATCCTGCACTGCGCCACCGACTGGCAGCCCTACGCCGAGCAGATGCGTGATGTGCTGGGCGCCGAGCCGCTGCTGGTGAACACCGCCGCCGACCGCGCGGACGGTTTTGCCCCAAAACCCGACTACCGGCCGCTGACCAAGTTTGAAAACCGCGGTCTGCGGCTGGGCCACGGCGTCTGGGACCTGGTGTTTCGCCGCGTCTGACCCGCCCCCCTGGCGGATCGAACCGGCGGCCGATGCACAAACGGCATGCCCCGATGGCAGATTGGCAAGGCCCGGCTCTGGCAGGGCGGGCCGGATTGGACTATCGTCTCGCACTTGGCCATCGCGCCCATCCGGCACGCTTATTGCGAAGTCGTTTCCTGCTGACGCCCCTCCTGGAGATCCCATGAATCTGCATCGTCGCCACTTCCACCGCGCCGGACTGGCGCTGACCCTGGGCGCGCTGGCCGGCCCCGCCGCACTGGCCCAGCCGGCAGGCACCGCGCGCCGCATCGTGCTGGGACAGTCTGTGCCGCTGACCGGGGCAGCCTCCGAGATCGGGCTGGCCTTTGCGGCGGGCGCCAAGTTGTATGTGGACGCCTTCAACGGTCGCAAGAACAACCCCGGCTGGCAATTCGAGTTGCGCCAGCTTGACGATGGCTACGACGCCCAGCGGGCCGAGGCCAATGCCAAAAAGCTGCTGGCCGATGGCGCCGATGTGCTGTTTGGCTTTGTCGGCACGGCGTCGTCGGAGGCGGGCGCCCGGGTCGCGCAGGCCGCCGGCGCTTTGTTCTTCGCCCCGTTTGCCGCACCCGACACCCTGCGGGAGGCCAGCCAGAGCCAGGTGTTTCATGTGCGCCCCAGCCTGTCGGACGAAGCCTTCAAGTCCGTTCGCCATGCCGCGACGCTGGGCCAGACCCGCATTGCCGTGGTGGCCGAGGACGATCCCATGGGCCGTGCCGGTACCGCCGCCGTGCAGGCGGCCATGACCGAGCTGAAGCTGCCTGCACCGGTGGCGGTCGCAATCGTCCCGGTCAACAGCGACAAGGTGGACGCCGCCGTCGCCAACCTGCTGAAGTCGCAGGCGCAGGCGGTCATTCTGGTGTCCTTGTTCAACTCCAGCGCGGCGGTCATCCGAAAAGCCCGCGCGGGCGGTTTTGCCGGCACTTTCATGGCGTTTTCGGTGGTCGGGATCGACCCGCTGTTCACCGCGCTGGGCAAGGACATCGGCGGCGTTGTGGTCTCGCAGGTGGTGCCCTCGCCCCGAAGCACGGCCACCCCCATCGTGCGTGAATATCTGGCCGCGATCGACAACTCGGACCAGACACCCAGCTACGAGAGCCTGGAAGGATTCATTGCTGCCAAGACCCTGGCCGAAGGGCTGCGCCGGGTGGCTCCCGCGAAAGGGCTGGACCGCAGCAAACTGCAGCAGGCCCTGGCGGGCATGACCGACTGGGATGTGGGCGGTTTTCGCATCAATCTGCGCGCCGGGGTACGTGACGCGGTACGCAGCATCGACCTGGTGACCATTCGCCCCGACGGGCGCGTGGTGCGCTGACGTTTTCCCTGGCGATGGCCCGACCGCCGCGCGCGCCGGCCATTGCCTTGCGTGAGGGGGTCGCGCCCAGCGCGGTGGCGCTGCCGAACATGCGCCAGCCGCCCTGGTCCACGCTGCTGGATTTTCTCGATCACCGGATGCCGGCCGTGGGCCGAGCGGTATGGCTGCAGCGCATGGCCGACGGGGAGGTGCTGGACGACACCGGCCAACCGCTGCCGCCGCATACGCCCTACCGCGGCGGCCTGCGCGCCTGGTACTGGCGCCACCTGCCACAGGAACAGCCGGTTCCGTTTGTCGAAACGGTGCTGTACCAGGATGCGCATCTGGTGGTCGCTGACAAGCCGCACTTCCTGCCGGTGACCCCGGGAGGACGTTATGTGCGCGAAAGCCTGCTGGTTCGCCTGCGCCAGCGCCTGAACCTGCCCGGCCTGAGCCCGCTGCACCGCATCGACCGCGAGACCGCCGGGCTGGTCGCCTTCAGTGTGCGCGCGCAGGACCGCGACGCATACCAGCGGCTGTTTCGCGAACGGAAGGTCGACAAGGTGTACGAAGCCCTTGCGCCGGCCGCGCCCCAGCACACCTGGCCGCTCCACCGCCGCAGCCATATTCGCGAGGACCCACAGGCGTTTTACCGCATGGTCGAAGCGCCCGAGGCCGAAGCCCTGCCGGACAACAGCGAAACCACCATTGCGCCGGTGGAACAGCGCGGCGCCTGGGCCCGCTACCGGCTATGGCCACGCACCGGGCAGCGACACCAGCTGCGGGTGCACCTGAATGCCCTGGGGCTGCCGATCGCCGGCGACCAGTTCTACCCGCGCGCGCGGCGCGGCCCGGACGAGGCGGAGGACTTTGCCTTGCCGCTGCAATTGCTGGCCCATACCCTGGCCTTCACCGACCCGGTGACCGGCCAGCAGCGCCATTTCGAAAGCGGCCGCTCGCTGGACTGGGACGTGGCTTTGCGCGACGGCGGCTGAGCGCTGCGCCGCCCGCGGCTCAGCGCGCAAAGGCGTGCTGCAGCGCTTGCAGCAGCACCTGGCGCGACTCGTCCCGCGCCTGCGGATGCCCGCCAACATGGACACCCTGCCCCGGGTTGACGCCGTTGGGTACGTCAGCCCGGTGGCGCACTGGCGCGGTACCGTCGAAACCATGGACCGCCCCCTCCCAGGCCCGCACCGTCACTGCCGGGCGGCCCTCGCGGGCCAAGGCCTGGCAGGGCGCGGCGGGCGTCCAGTCATCGGCCAGGCCCAGCAGCAGCAGGGTGTCGGTAGCAGGCTGGAAACCGCGCCGGCGGTCGGTGTCGCAACCGGGGTAAAACGCAACCGCCAACCGGGGCCGGACGGACGCCGCCGCGACATCAGGGTGCAGGCGGTTGGTTGCCGACAGCACCGCGCTGCCGCCGTGGGACCAGCCCAGCAGGGCCAGACGGCTGGCGTCCACACCGGGTTGTGCGGCCAGCCACTGCAGGGCCCCCAGGACGTCCTGGCGACGCTCGGTGTTGGTCACACGGCGTGTGCCGATGCGCTGGGTGCACAGCTCTTTTTCGCCGCGCGCCGACAGCGAGTCCAGCGCCAGCGCGTGCCACCCTTGCGCATTCAACAGTGCCGCGTAATCACGGATACGCTGCGAAGGCAGTCCGCGCCCGTTGAGCATGCCGCCGCAGCCGTGCAACAACAGCACCGTCGGCGCCGGCTGGTCGGCAGGGGCGGCAAAAAACCAGCCATCGAGCATGACCGCCTGGCCGGCGCGGGCCTCCTGACTGGGCACCTGCACCCGAGACACCACACCGGGCTGGGCCGGCTGGCTCCAGGCGCCCACGAGCAGCAGGTTTGAAATAAAAACGGCCGATACCCATCGCAAAAAGGTCATTATTTGCTATCAATTCGTGACTGATTGTCTGACCCGCTTTCCTGCGAGGACGGCCGTGGCGCGCCCGGCCACGGCGCCGCCACAGCTCAGACCCGCTCGGCCACCCAGCCCGAAACCGACGCCAGCGCGGCGGCCAGCTTGCTCGGGTCAGTGCCGCCGGCCATGGCCATGTCGGGTTTGCCGCCCCCTTTGCCGCCCACTTGCTGGGCCACAAAGTTGACCAGTTCGCCCGCCTTGACCCGGCCCACGCTGTCGGCGGTGACCCCCGCAGCCAGTTGCACCTTGTCGCCGTCCACAGCGGCCAGCACGATGGCCGCAGTCTTGAGTTTGTCCTTGAGCTTGTCCAGCGTATCGCGCAGGGTTCTGGCGTCCGCGCCTTCGAGCCGGGCGGCCAGCACTTTCAGCCCTTTCACGTCCAACGCCTTGCCGGCCAGCTCGTCGCCCTGACTGGAGGCCAGCTTGCCTTTGAGCGCGGCCAGTTCACGCTCCATCTCGCGGGCCTGCTCCAGCATCGCGCCGATGCGCGAGGGCACTTCTGCGGGAGTGACCCGCAGCGTGCCGGCCACGCCACCCAGGGTCGTCTCCATGCCTTGCACGTAAGCGAGCGCATTCAGGCCGGTCAGCGCTTCGATCCGGCGCACGCCCGCCGCCACACCACCTTCGGCGACGATGGTGAAGAAGCCGATGTCGCCGGTGGCCTTCACGTGGGTGCCACCACACAGTTCGCGGCTGGAGCCGATGTCGAGCACCCGCACGGTCTCGCCGTATTTCTCGCCGAAGAGCATCATCGCGCCGGTCTTCTGGGCCGATTCGATGTCCATCACCCGCGCCTGTGCGGCGGCGTTGGCCAGGATCTCGCGGTTGACACGAACCTCGATCTCGCGAATCTGGGCGTCGGTGACCGGCGCATTGTGGGCGAAGTCGAAGCGGGTGCGCTCGGCGTTCACCAGCGAACCTTTCTGCTGCACATGGCTGCCCAGCACCTCGCGCAGGGCTTTGTGCATCAGGTGGGTAGCGCTGTGGTTGCGCACGGTGGCGGCGCGCAGCGCGGTGTCCACCCGGGCGGTGACGGTGTCGCCCACCCGCAGCAGGCCACGCGCGGTGCCGTGGTGGCCGAACACGTCGGCCTTGATCTTCTGGGTGTCGGCCACGTCGAAGGCCCCGCCCGTGCCTTCAATCCGGCCCTGGTCACCCACCTGGCCGCCGCTTTCGGCGTAGAACGGGGTGGTGTCGAGCACCACGACACCGCTCTGGCCGTCGGCCAGGGCGTCCACCGGCACCCCCTCGTGATACAGCGCCACCACGGTTGCGGAGGATTCGAGCCGCTCGTAGCCGACAAAGTCGTTGCCGTCGCCGCTGTAGTCCAGCGCCTTGTCCATCTTGAACTTGCCGGCGGCGCGGGCCTGCGATTTCTGCCGTTCCATGGCGACCTGAAAACCGGCTTCATCCACGGTGACGCCGCGCTCGCGGCAGACGTCGTTGGTCAGGTCGAGAGGGAAGCCGTAGGTGTCGTGCAGCTTGAAGGCCAGTTCGCCAGACAAGAGCATCTGCGCACCGACGGGAACATCGCCTTGGGGACCATCTGGCGTGTGAGTTATCTCAACAATTCGCTCAATCTCCTGCTCAAGAATGCTCATGCCGTTGGACAGCGTCTCAAAGAAGCGCTCCTCTTCCGCTCCCAGCACCTCGCCGATACGCTGCGCCTGGGCGGCCAGGTGGGGATACGCTTCTCCCATCAGGGCCACCAGGTCGGGCACCAGCTTGTGGAAAAACGGCGCCTTGCGGCCCAGCTTGTAGCCGTGACGGATGGCGCGGCGGATGATGCGGCGCTGCACGTAGCCGCGGCCTTCGTTGGACGGAATCACTCCGTCGCTGACCAGGAAGGCGGTGGCACGCAGGTGGTCGGCAATGACGCGCAAGCTGGGGCTGTGCAGATCGGCGCAGCCGGTCTCGCGCGCGGCGGCGCGGATCAGGGCGTCAAAGATGTCGATTTCATAGTTGCTGTGCACACCTTGCAGAATGGCGGCCAGACGCTCCAGCCCCATGCCGGTATCGACACAGGGCGCGGGCAGGCGCACCACACTGCCGTCTTCCTTCATGTCGAACTGCATGAACACATGGTTCCAGATCTCGATGAACCGGTCACCATCTTCCTCGGGGCTGCCCGGGGGACCGCCGGGAATGTGCGGGCCGTGGTCATAGAAGATTTCGGAACACGGGCCACAGGGGCCGGTGTCGGCCATCATCCAGAAATTGTCCGACTTGTATTTGCCGCCTTTGTTGTCCCCGATGCGGATGACGCGTTCGGGTGGCAGGCCGATTTCCCTGGTCCAGATGTCGTAGGCCTCGTCGTCCTCGTGATAGACGGTCGCCAGCAGCCGCTCGGGCGGCAGCTTGTAGACCTGGGTCAGCAGTTCCCAGCCCCAGTGAAGCGATTCACGCTTGAAGTAGTCACCGAAACTCCAGTTGCCCAACATCTCGAAGAAGGTGTGGTGGCGCGCGGTGTAGCCCACGTTTTCCAGGTCGTTGTGTTTGCCGCCGGCCCGCAGGCAGGCCTGCACCGAGGCCGCGCGCACGTAGCTGCGCTTGTCGGAGCCGAGAAACACGTCCTTGAACTGCACCATGCCGGAGTTGGTGAACATCAGCGTCGGGTCATTGCCCGGGACCAGCGGGCTGGACGCCACCACCGTGTGGGCTTTCGAGGCGAAGAAGTCGAGAAAGATCTGGCGGATGTCGGCGACGGAAAATTTTGGCGAGGACATGTTGGGGATGTGATGGGATGGGTTGGAGCCACCAGGCGGCTGCCGCGCCGCCAACCGGCGCCAGGTACCTGTAAATGCTTGATTCGGCTGAACATTCCATTATAGGTTTTGCCTTCCGCCATGGCGACAGACAAACCGCAGGGGCCCGGTTATGCTGCATCGCTGGGCGTAAATATTTAATCTGTTAAATAATTTATCCTCCTTCCTTCTTCCAACCGACTGGCAAGAGACACCATGAACCCACCCGCCTCCCCCCTCGCCCTGCTGAAAGACCCGACACTGCTCAAGACCGATGGGCTGATCAACGGCCAGTGGATCGCCGGCACATCGCGCTTTGATGTGCACGATCCGGCGACCGGCCTCAAACTCGCAGCCGTCGCCAACCTGGGCCCGGCCGAGGCCGAAGCGGCCATCGCCGCCGCGAATGCCGCCTGGCCCGCCTGGCGTAACAAGACCGCCAAGGAGCGCAGCATCATCCTGCGCCGCTGGTTCGACCTGCTGATGGCCAACCAGGACGACCTGGGCCGGCTGATGACCGCCGAGCAGGGCAAGCCGCTGCCCGAAGCCAAGGGCGAGGTGGCCTACGGCGCCAGCTTCGTCGAATGGTTTGCCGAGGAAGCCAAACGGGTCAATGGCGAGACCCTGCCCCAGTTCGACAACAACCGCCGCCTGCTGGTGCTGCGCCAGCCGATCGGCGTGTGCGCTGCCATTACGCCGTGGAACTTTCCGCTGGCGATGATCACGCGCAAGGTCGCGCCCGCGCTGGCCGCCGGCTGCCCGGTGGTGATCAAACCGGCCGAGCTGACCCCGCTGACGGCCCTGGCCGCCGCCGAGCTGGCGATCCGCGCCGGCATTCCGGCCGGTGTGCTGAACATCCTCACGGCTGACAGCGCCCAGTCGATTGCCATCGGCAAAGTGCTGTGCGCCAGTGACGTGGTGCGCCACCTGTCGTTCACCGGCTCCACCGAAGTCGGCCGCATCCTGATGGCGCAGAGCGCACCGACGGTGAAGAAGCTGTCGCTGGAGCTCGGCGGCAACGCGCCGTTCATCGTGTTCGACGATGCCGACATCGACTCCGCGGTCGAAGGCGCGTTCGCCAGCAAGTACCGCAACGCGGGCCAGACCTGCGTGTGCTCCAACCGCCTGTATGTGCAGGACGGCGTCTACGACGAGTTCGTCACCAGGTTCGCCGCCAAGGTGAAAACCGCCAAGGTCGGCAACGGCTTCGAGGACGGCGTCAACCAGGGTCCGCTGATCGAGGAGGCCGCGCTGGAAAAAGTGCAGCGCCATGTGGACGACGCGGTGGCCAAGGGCGCGCGGGTGCTGGCCGGCGGCAAGCGCCTGAGCGGCCAGTTCTTTGAACCCACGGTGGTGGCCGACGCCACGGCCGACATGCTGTGTGCCCGGGAGGAAACCTTCGGCCCGTTCGCGCCGGTGTTCCGTTTCAGCACCGAACAGGAGGCCATAGCCGCCGCCAACGCCACCGAATTCGGTCTGGCCAGCTATTTCTACAGCCGGGACGTGGGCCGCATCTTCCGTGTCAGCGAGGCGCTGGAGTACGGCATGGTCGGCATCAACGTCGGCATCCTGGCCACCGAACACGTGCCGTTCGGGGGGGTGAAACAGTCGGGTCTGGGCCGGGAAGGCTCACACCACGGCATGGATGATTATGTGGAGATCAAGTACCTCTGCCTCGGCGACATCCTGAAGTAGAATCCGCGCCACTTCTGCGGGCGTCGTTCAATGGCAGGACCTGAGCTTCCCAAGCTCAAGACGTGGGTTCGATTCCCATCGCCCGCTCCACTTCGACTTTCCAAGGACTTCCAGAAAAGACCGAGGAGTGTCGCAAGTGATTGTCACCATTCAGCTTTTTCACTATCGCTGAATCCAGTGACTTCCAGCGAAAACCACTGACTGCCGGTACAAAACGGTACATCAAGTGGTACATCGGAAAGCGGAGCTTCCCGTTTCCGCATAGTTGCTGGAGCGGCGCGGGGTCGAACAGGACCATGACAGCCAACTCGATTTTCAGGAGTTGGGCTCATGCTCTCAGACCTCATGGTTCGCCAGGCCAAGGCGACCGGCAAGACGTACACACTGGCCGATTCGGACGGCCTCTCCCTCTTCGTTTCCGCCAACGGCGCCAAGGCCTGGCACTTCCGCTTCACCTGGGGCGGCAAGCGCGATCGCATGTCCTTCGGCAGCTACCCGGCGCTCTCCCTGAAGGAGGCGCGCGAGCTTCGCGATGAAGCCCGCAACCTGCTCGCCAAGGGCGTCA
>JAEUOU010000023.1 GCA_016790575.1 Burkholderiaceae bacterium
AGATTTCATCAGCTCCCTACCCACTTTCCCTCGAAGGTAATAAGCCAGGAACAACCCATCAACCCCTGCCGGATTACGAAGCCTGAATCCGAAGCAGAAGCTGTTCAAATATAGATCTGATACATCCTCGTTCAGTACAGCACACAGGGCTACTTCTTCTGGTGTCTCCGATGATCCGTTGAAAAGTAGATCACCTTTTTGCACACGATTCTGAGTTTCGGAAGCCGATACCTTGACGCGATCAAATACGGAGCAATCAATGACGACATTCGACATTACATTCATGAATGTAATGTAGTGTGACGAACCATCGCCGAAATCCTTCTTGGTCTTGCCGGTTAGACCTCCATACGTTGAGCCAAGGTCTCCCAAAGTTTTTACCTCCCACTCCGCGAAAAATCCCGGAAGACGTGACTCGCCAGAGATTAGCCCTTGCGTACCTGATGCACCGAGTTTTTGGATGTGTGCGTTTACGCGCTTGGAGAGGTGCGCTGCTTTATCGGTGAGCACCGGTAGCGGCAGAGCGTAGCGTTGCGCCAGTTGTCGAATGCGTCCAGTGAGGGCATTCGACACGCGGTCCAGCTCGCTTTGTATCGAGTTAGCTAATGTCTCCAGCCATTTGTCATCGACCACCAGCGTCTTGATCTCTTCCTCAGTCAGCTTGGGGTACTTGGCATCCAGCTTGGCCTCAAGATCATCCTGTGCCGCCTTCAGCTTGGCTTTGATATCGGTCTGCTTGTCGAGCAAGGCGGCGTACTCCTTCAGTGCCTTGTGCTCGTCGGCGTAGTCGGGATCTTTGCTTATCTCTTTCAGGCGTGCTTTGACGGCCTTGGCGGTGATCTTTTGCTTGTCGCCTTCGCCTTCAATGACCTCGGTCAGCAGGCCTTCTTCGCCGCTGTTCTCTTCCATCATCTCCTGAAGTTGCTGCTCCGCATCTGCCAGCTTGGCCTCAAGCGTCTCAATCGCATCGCGCTCAGCGGTGAAGTAACGAGCGATCAGAATTGGCGCGGGAATCAGATCGGATTTGTATCGGCGCTTTCCCTTTGTGTAGTCAAAGGGTTCCTTTGGCCACACCAGTTTTCCATTCGCGTCTTTGATTTTGACCACTTCACGCGGTTGCGCACCGGCCTGCCAGCCAGCGTCGGCGATAAGGTAGCAGTCGTCTTGCATCGTCTCGGCCCAGTAGTCCATGAGGTGCTGGTACACGTCATAGGCATTGACGAGGGGCGTCGGCTTGAATCGGGCGAGCAAATCCTCGGACAGTGCCTCGATCAGTTGCTTTGGATGGCCGTTTTTCGCAAAGCCTTTCAGTTGCGGGGTGCGGGTTTGCTTCCAATCAGCAAAGACCTGCGTTGCTGCCTGATTGAATGCAGTGAACTCAGGATGCGCAAAGATGGTTGTCTTCACCTCGGCGATGGGCAGCTTCAACTGTGCGTAACCCGTGCGCCCGGCTGATTCGAACAGGGCGTTGCGCACACTGGGGATCACCTTCCAATAGTCACCCAACGCATCAAGGTCACGCTCTGGAATCCCGCCACGTAAGTGGCCATCGATGTCCTGGATGTCTTCAGGTTCGGTGCTGTCGATGTAACGTGGCAGGTTGAGGTTGTAGTCGTTCTTGGGGTCTGCGATCTCGGTCAGCGGCACCATGCGCGAGTAGCGTGGCAACTCCGCCAACTTGGTGAAGGCATCAACGATCTTGTGAAGATCCTGCTCACGCAGGCGGTTCTTGGCACCGTCCTTGATGAAGCCCTTGGAGGCATCGATCATGAAGATGCCTTTGCGCGCTGAAGCGTTTTCCTTGTCCAGCACTAGGATGCAGGCGGGAATGCCCGTGCCGTAGAACAGGTTGCCCGGCAGGCCGATGATCCCTTTGAGAATGCCCGACCGCACCAGCTTCTCGCGGATGACAGCCTCGGCATTGCCCCGGAAAAGGACACCGTGAGGGAGAATGCAGGCACCTTTGCCGGTGCTCTTCATTGAGCGAATGATGTGCAGCAGGTAAGCGTAGTCGCCTTGCTTTTTCGGCGGTTCGCCCCAAGCAAAACGTTGGTGCGCATCGCTGGCAGGGGTCAGGCCGGTGCTCCAGGTCTTGTCTGAAAACGGCGGATTGGCGACGACGTAGTCATAGGTACGTAGCGACTCGCCATCCTTGAACTTCGGCGAGGCCAGCGTGTTGCCCTGCAGGATGTTGGCGGTTGGAAAGTCGTGCAGGATCATGTTCATACGGGCGAGACCAGCAGTGGTCACGTCCATTTCCTGCCCTTCCAACGTGATGTGTTTGCCAGCCTCGGCAGCCACCTTGAGCAGCAAGGAGCCAGAGCCGCAGGTGGGGTCATACGCGGTGGTCGATGCCACTGCATTGGCTGGGGAGATGCCCACGACCTTGGCCATGATGCGACTGACTTCGGATGGGGTATAGAACTGGCCTTTGCTCTTGCCGCTCTGCGAGGCGAAGTGCCGCATCAGGTATTCGTAGGCGTCACCCAGGATGTCGTCGTTCTCGGCACGGTTCTTCGAGAAATCCAGCTCGGGCTTTTGAAAGATGCCGATCAGGTTGCTGAGGCGATCCACCATCGCCTGACCTTCACCGAGCTTGTTCGGGTCATTGAAGTCAGGGAAGTCGCTGCGTGCAAGACGGGTGTTGGCGTCGATCAGGGGCTGAATGACCTGTGTGTTGATCTTGTCGCCAATATCGCTTTTGCCCTTGAGGGCAACCATGTCCTTGAAGCTGGCTCCGGGCGGAATGGTGACAGGCGGGGCAAAGTCATCAGAGTCCCCGTACTTGTCCGAGACGTACTTTATGAACAGCATGAACAGGACGTAGTCCTTGTACTGGCTGGCATCCATGCCGCCGCGCAGTTCATCGCAACTGGCCCAGAGGGAGGAGTAGAGGTCTGATTTCTTAATGGCCATTTGTGATCCTATTTCCGTGTTGTGCTTGTTGCCGGGGCGCGGTAGCCGGGCGCGAGCTTTGCGTTTTCGACGCCATACAGGGCCAGCGGGTCGTTGAGCCAAAGGCGGTACTGTTCTTCTGTGAGGCTGTGATTCGGTGAAGCATCCACGCTCCAGCGCAGCAGCATGTAGCCCGCCACCGCCGCGCGAACGCGCATCCGGATCGAGCCATCGGTCATCCCGTAGTCCATCTTGATGATCTCGGGGCGGGCGAGACGTGGATGCGGCACCAAGTCCAGCTCCACGATCCGAGTCCACTGGATGTCGTTATCCGGGCGCTCGTTGGCCTTGGGTTCCTCATCGACCAAAGTCGGCGCTTCGATGCGGGTGACGACGAAGTCGCGGAACTCGCCGGACTTGCGGTCAAACGCCCGAACGTGCCAGCGCAGGCCGGTGTCAACCAGCGCAAAGGGAACGATGACCCGCTCGGACTCTCCGCTGCTCATCGAGTGGTAACGGATGGCGATGGGTCGCTTGGCGTGGATGGCTCGGCAAATCGGGGCAAGTACCTCCATCTTGGGACTGCTCAAGGCGGCAGGTGACTCGCAGGGCAGAAGGGCGTGTGAATCCCCATTGACGCCATCGCCGAACCCCAAAGCGAGCGCTGACAGCACACGCTGTGAGGCGTGCTCAAACAAGGGGGCGAAGTCTTTGCCGATGCGATAGATCTTGTTGCTGCCGTCGAATTCGATGTTCTGAGGCGCGATCTCGCGGTACAGGGCAAGGTCTCGCGTTGCGCCTGCCGGAGCCACTCCGAAACGCCCGCTCAGATCAGGGCGACCAATCTCACCGAAGAAGTAGAGCCGGAAGTCGATGTACGCCAACCGCTCACGTTGGCCGTGGCTCAGGCTTTCGACGCGCTGGGGGTGCATAGGCTGCTGCTCCTCATCCACGACAGACGACGGTAAGACCGGAATTGGTTTTATGTTTGTTCATTGCTAGGCAGTTTATATCATCAAACTGATGACATTATGCGCCGCAAATCAGATTTTTTCAAACCGATCAGCAACAGCCGCTGGGTGGGCAGTCCCGGTCGTGATGGCGAGTTCGGTTCCGCGTTTCGGAATTGAACCCGCGTCCGCAGTTTTGAACGACTGCGGATTGCTCTTGCCGGAGTGGAGGTGTTACTCCCCGCCAGCGCGCAGGCCAGCCACCACATCGCGGACAGTCATGTTCTGGATGACCTCGGGCGTGCTTGGCTCATCTGGTGTTGCCTGTCTGGGCACGGGCTTGCGCAGTCCGTTGCGTTCGAATTCGAGGACATCGCTCATCGCGTAACGCACCATCTGGCCCAGCTTGACGAAGGGTGGGCCGCGCCGAACGGTGCGCCAGCGAGTAAGGGTCTTGCTGCTCATCGCCCAGCGGGCGGCCAGATCGACTTCGGAAAGGAATTGCTCGCTCATCGTTACCTCCAGTGAATGGACACGATGAAGGCGCTGCTGGCCGCTACAGGCAAGCGAAATTGGGGGCTGTCAAGGCCAACTACCGCCCATTAGCGACGAAAAACGGGATAACATTCCAACGGCAGGCTTAGTCGGCCGCGTGGGGTCGCCTGAGCACCACCATCCAACAGCGGCCGGTTTACGGGGGTTCTTAGCTCAGTTGGTAGAGCAGCGGACTCTTAATCCGTAGGTCGTAGGTTCGAATCCTACAGGACCCACCAATCCCGCATCGCAGCCGTAGCGCCGATCACCCAATGGCCTCCGACACACCGTTTCTGTCCTGGCTCGAACCGGGTGACGCGTTTCCCGATGTCCATGCGGCGTGGAGCCAAGGCAGCGCAGCGCCCGGCCTGCTCGCTGCGGGCGGCGCACTTGATGTCGACAGCCTTCGCCGGGCGTACGCCAGTGGCATCTTTCCCTGGTTCAGTGCGGGACAGCCGATTCTGTGGTGGAGTCCGGATCCCCGCATGGTGCTGCGGACCGATCGATTCAAGCTGCATCACTCGCTGCGCCGGAAAATCCGCAGTCTGCTGCGACAGTCGCGACTTGAAGTGCGCTTCGACTCCCGCTTCGATACCGTCATCGAAGCCTGCGCGACTTCGCCCAGGGCCGGGCAAAACGGCACCTGGATCGTGCCCGAAATGATTGCTGCCTACAGGGCCTTGCATCGGTCGGGCGACGCCCATAGCGTCGAAACCTGGATAGACGGCGAGATCGCTGGCGGCCTGTACTTCGTCGCCCAAGGTCGGGCGGTATTCGGGGAGTCCATGTTCGCCCGGGTATCCGATGCATCCAAAATCGCCCTGGCGGCCTTGGTTGCGTTCAGCCGCCATCACGCCATCGACCGGATCGACTGCCAGCAAAATACTCGCCACCTGGCCTCGTTGGGAGCCACGGAAACTGCACGGTCGGAGTTTCTGGAACACCTCGCGATTGACCGGCGCAAACCGAGCCCCGCGTGGCGTTTCGCCGCCGTATACTGGGACACACTGCTGCACCAGCCTGACCGCCATCCGTGACGCGTCTCAAAGACCTCCCCCTCCAGACACTGCAGTTCTACGCCACAGCGCCGTACCCCTGCAGTTATCTCGCTGACCATGTCGCACGGTCGCAGGTTGCAACACCCAGCCACCTGATCCGCAACGACCAGTATTCTGAATTGGTCGAAAGAGGCTTTCGCCGCAGCGGTCTTTTCACCTATCGGCCGTACTGCGACGGCTGCATGGACTGTGTACCGATCCGGATTCCGGTGGACCGGTTTGCGCCAAATCGAAGCCAGCGGCGCGCCTGGAAACAGCATCAGGGTTTGCAGGCCCGAGTGCTACGGCTTGGATTCGATCCCGAACACTATGCGCTGTATCTGCGCTATCAGACAAGCCGCCATGCGGGAAGCGGCATGGACCACGATAGCGTGGACCAATACAGTCAGTTCCTGTTGCAAAGCCGGGTCAATTCCCGCTTGGTGGAGTTCCGCGAAGCAGCGGAACCCGGCACTCTTGGCGCGCTCCGCATGGTCTCCATCCTTGACGTTCTCAACGGCGGACTTTCTGCCGTATACACATTTTTCGACCCGGCGCCGCAATCGAGCCTGGGAACGTTCAACATCCTGTGGCAGATCGCCCAAGCCCGTCAGCTGGGTTTGCAGTTCGTCTATCTCGGCTACTGGATCGGTGCGAGCAACAAGATGGCATACAAGGCCCGCTTCCGGCCACACCAGCGTCTTATCGGCGAGCAATGGATTGACGCGACGGACTGAATCCGCCGAACCCGCGGTGATACGGACCCTTCGGATCCCGCATCGTAAAATCAAGACCCCTTCGCGCCCGCCCTATGCACAAGAAAAACGATCCGAACCTGTCCGTCCCGACCATTCAGGTGCTCGAACGGGCTTTTGCATTGATTGACGTCATGGCTTCCCGGGAAGATGCGCTTTCGCTCAAGGAAATCAGCGAGAAAACCGGTTTGCATCCGTCAACGGCTCATCGCATCCTCAATGACCTTGCCATCGGGCGATTCGTTGACCGACCCGAGGCCGGACACTACCGCCTTGGAATGCGTTTGCTCGAACTGGGAAACGTCGTCAAGGGCCGGCTCAATGTCCGAGATGCTGCGGTCGGGCCAATGCGCGAGCTGCACAAACAGATTCAGCAGCCAGTCAACCTGAGCCTGCGCCAAGGCGACGAAATCGTCTATATCGAGCGGGCTTTCAGCGAACGCTCAGGCATGCAGGTGGTTCGTGCCATTGGTGGCCGCGCGGCATTGCATCTGACGTCTGTCGGCAAATTGTTCCTTGCCGCCGATGATCCAGAGCGCGTGCGCAACTATGCAGCCCGCACCGGCCTGAGTGGTCAGACCCGCAACAGCATCACCCAGCTCAGTGCGTTGGAACGCGAACTGGCAAAGGTACGCCAGCTCGGCATCGCACGGGACAACGAAGAACTTGAACTTGGGGTTAGGTGTATGGCCGCAGGCATCTACGACGACCAAGACAAACTGATTGCAGGCTTGTCGATCTCCGCGCCGGCCGACCGACTTGACGAGGGATGGCTGCCACGTTTGCGATCCACGGCCGAAGCCATCTCGGCAACCATGGGTATGCATTCCGCCGGGACACCCAAACGCTGAAAGGCCAGCAATGCGGGCGCCCGTACTGCCCCCGGTTTCAGCCTTGTTGCACGGGGTTGCGCGCAGGCGCTGAAGTGACAGGACGATTGGTTTCAACCCACCGACGAACGCGCTCCGCGTCGCCGAGCCGACTGAGTTTTCCCGCCGAATCCAGAAAGACCATGATCAGTTTGCGGCCGGAGATTTTCGCCTGCATCACCAGGCATTGACCGGCCTCGGAGATGTAGCCTGTCTTTTGGAGGCCAATTTCCCATTCCGGGTTCTTGACCAGCCGGTTGGTATTGTTGAACTGCAGCGTCCGGTGTCCGACCGTGACCTCACGTCCCGGCGATGTCGAAAGATCCCGGAGCACGGCATCCTGG
The DNA here is from genome assembly GCA_016790575.1 of Burkholderiaceae bacterium. Taxonomy (GTDB): domain Bacteria; phylum Pseudomonadota; class Gammaproteobacteria; order Burkholderiales; family Burkholderiaceae_C; genus JAEUOU01. The sequence goes on from JAEUOU010000023.1 coordinate 7,385, forward strand.
TAGGCGGTCGCCACCAAAACGGCGAGGTCCGACGCACTCGACTGGTTGCGGCTCGAAAGCCCGGTCGGCTCGACAAACCGGGTGTCCTGCATGCCCAATGAACGCGCCCGTTCATTCATCCGTTGTACAAATACACCCGATCCCCCCGGGTAGGTCCGACCCAATGCACTGGCGGCCCGGTTCTCGCTCGACATCAATGCCAGGTGCATCAGTTCGCCACGCGTCAGGGTGCTACCGACGGCAAGTCTTGAAGTGCTTCCCTTTTCCGTATCGACATCCTCGGCCGTGATGGTGACCGGTTCGTCCATCGGCAGTTTCGATTCACTGATGATCAACCCCGTCATCAGCTTGGTAATCGACGCGATCGGAAGGACCGCATGATCATTCTTGCTGAACAGAACCTCGCGAGTGTCCTGATCCACAATCAGCGCCACGCTGGAGCGCAGGTCCAGAGGATCCTGCATTTCATGGAGGCCAGCGAGCTTTCCGTAAGAAGGACGAGCCGGGGCGACAACCCGCACGATGGCTTGATTGCGTTGCCTGGCCTTGGCGCCCCCTGCCAAGCGCGCCTCGCGTCCGCCGGAAGCTTTTCGCTGGGCGCTTCGCGCTTTCTGGGCAACCGGTTTGCGAACCACGGTCGCCTTGGTGGCCTGCTTTGTGACTGCCTGATTTCCGCGCGATGACGCTTCAGCCGAAGCGGCGATGGACAGGCTAGCGACCATCAACGCGCACCCCGTACAAAACCCGATCGTCCTGCGACGAAGCGATTCAGTCAATTTCACTTCATTTTTCATAGTGTCGGGCCACGCTTCTTCGGTCAATGGCCAGCAATATAAACGATGAATCCACGCAAGTTCAACAACTTGCGTGGATTTACTAGAAAAAAAATGAAGTATCGGCGGTCAGCCCTGCGCAGCCACCCGATCAGACTTGTCCTGCAGCTTGTTCAACGCGCTGAGGTAGGCTTTGGCCGATGCCACCACGATGTCGGGATCGGCACCGACGCCGTTCACAACCCGCCCACTGTTTTGAAGCCGGACGGTCACTTCGCCCTGGCTTTCCGTGGAACCACTGATGGCATTGACCGAATACAGCACCATTTCCGCACCGCTGCGGACATGCTGCTCAATCGCCTTGAGGGACGCGTCCACTGGCCCGTTGCCATCGGATTCCCCCCGAACCTCCTGCCCCCCTACGGTGAAAACGACACTGGCATGGGGGCGCTCGCCGGTTTCACTATGCTGGGACAACGATACGAGACCATAGTGCTCCCGCTCGGGCGTCACGCTTTCATCACTGACCAGAGCCAGGATGTCTTCGTCGAAAATCTCGCTCTTGCGATCGGCCAACTCTTTGAACCGGGTAAATGCGGTATTGATCGCGGTTTCACTGTCAAGCGCCGCACCCAGTTCCAACAAGCGCTGCTTGAATGCGTTCCGGCCGCTGAGTTTGCCCAGGACAATCTTGTTTGCGCTCCAGCCAACGTCTTCCGCTCGCATGATCTCGTAGGTATCACGGGCCTTGAGCACTCCATCCTGATGTATTCCGGACGCATGTGCGAACGCGTTGGCACCGACTACCGCCTTGTTGGGCTGCACAACGAAGCCCGTGGTCTGGCTGACCATCCGGCTGGCCGCCACAATGTGATGGGTATCAATTCCGACCTCAAGTCCGAAGTAATCCTTGCGCGTCTTCACGGCCATGACCACTTCTTCAAGCGAGCAATTGCCCGCCCGCTCACCAAGCCCGTTGATGGTGCACTCGACCTGGCGGGCGCCACCGATCTTCACGCCAGCCAGGGAGTTGGCCACTGCCATGCCCAGATCATTGTGGCAATGCACAGACCAGATCGCCTTGTCGCTGTTCGGAATGCGCTCCCGCAGTGTCTTGATGAAGTTCCCGTATAACTCGGGAACGGCATATCCCACCGTATCGGGCACATTGATCGTCGAGGCACCTGCGGTAATCACAGCCTCGAGAACACGGCAAAGGAAGTCCATGTCGCTACGGTAACCATCTTCTGGGCTGAACTCGACACCAGCGACCAGATTGCGTGCAAAACGAACCGAAAGTCTGGCCTGCTCAAGCACCTCTTCCGGTGTCATGCGCAGCTTTTTTTCCATGTGCAAAGGCGAAGTGGCAATGAAGGTATGGATACGCGCATTGGCCGCACCCTTCAGAGCCTCGGCGGCCCGGGAGATATCACGATCGTTGGCACGCGAAAGCGAACAGACCGTGGAATCCTTGATTGCATCTGCGATACAGCGCACCGCCTCGAAATCACCGTTGGAACTGGCAGCAAAGCCGGCCTCGATCACATCAACGCGAAGGCGCTCCAGTTGCCGAGCAATACGCAGCTTTTCGTCGCGAGTCATCGAGGCCCCGGGCGATTGTTCGCCGTCGCGCAAAGTCGTGTCGAAAATGATCAGCTTTTCGGTCATGGTTGGCTCCTGAGGTGCACGTTGTTGATGGAAAACGCAAGAATGTAAAAAGAAAAAGGCCCGTTGCAGGTGCAAACGGGCCTAGGTTCTGAGAGCAACTGCGCGCTACTGATCCCGCCCTGCGGACGAAGTTAGTAGCGAGAAAGGTGCGCGGCTCATGGCGTCAATGTAGCACAGTTCAACGCCAGACACCGAACGGACGGTCTTGCTGACCTTGCATACCTCTGTAATTCTGTCGTCCTGCAACGACGAGGGCTACAGGTCACAAAGCACTCTCTCGACTGCAAATCAGTTGCGGGTCTGGTCCACCAGCTTGTTCTTCGCAATCCAGGGCATCATGGCGCGCAACTGGGCACCCACCACTTCGATCTGGTGATCGGCGGTGTTGCGGCGGCGGGCTGTCATGCTCGGGTAGCCGGTGCGACCTTCCAGGATGAACATCTTGGCATAGTCACCGTTCTGAATGCGTTTGAGGGCGTTGCGCATGGCAACGCGAGACTGCTCGTTGATGACCTCCGGGCCCGTCACGTACTCGCCGTACTCCGCGTTGTTGGAGATCGAGTAGTTCATGTTGGCGATGCCGCCTTCGTAGATCAGGTCCACGATGAGCTTGAGTTCGTGCAGGCACTCGAAATAGGCCATTTCAGGCGCGTAGCCGGCCTCGACCAGGGTCTCGTACCCCATCTTGATCAGTTCGACGGCGCCGCCGCACAGCACGGCCTGTTCGCCGAACAGGTCGGTCTCGGTTTCTTCCTTGAAGTTGGTCTCGATGATGCCGGCCTTGCCGCCGCCATTGGCCATGGCGTAGCTCAAGGCCAGGTCGCGGGCCTTGCCGGACTTGTCCTGATGCACCGCGATCAGGTGGGGCACGCCGCCGCCCTGCGTGTAGGTGTTGCGCACCGTGTGGCCCGGCGCCTTGGGCGCGACCATCCACACGTCCAGATCAGCGCGCGGCACGACCTGGTTGTAGTGCACGTTGAAGCCGTGCGCGAACACCAGGGAGGCGCCCTGCTTGATGTTGGGGGCCACATTGTTGTTGTAGACCTCGGCGATCTGCTCGTCGGGCAGCAGGATCATGACCACATCGGCCGCCTTGACGGCGTCATTGACTTCCATCACGTTCAGGCCGGCCTTGCCGACCTTGTCCCAGGAAGCGCCACCTTTGCGCAGACCGACCACGACCTTGACGCCGCTGTCGTTGAGGTTCTGGGCGTGCGCATGGCCCTGGCTGCCGTAGCCGATGATGGCGACGGTCTTGCCCTTGATCAGGCTCAGGTCACAGTCTTTGTCGTAGAAAACTTTCATTTTTTCTCCTGGTTGAGTATTGGTTCGGCGAAATTTCAAACGCGCAGGATTCTCTCACCGCGGCCGACTCCACAGGAACCGGTCCGAACGGTTTCAAGAATCGCGCTGCGATCAATCGCATTGAGGAACGCATCGTTCTTGGTCTGGTCGCCCGTCAATTCGATCGTGTAGCTCTTTTCGGTCACATCGATGATGTGCCCCCGGAAGATGTCAGCCATACGCTTCATTTCTTCCCGCTCCTTGCCCACCGCGCGCACCTTGACCAGCATCAGTTCGCGCTCGGTGTAGGCGCCTTCGGTCAGATCCACCACCTTCACCACCTCAATGAGGCGGTTCAGGTGCTTCGTGATCTGCTCGATCACATCATCCGATCCGGTGGTCTGGATGGTCATGCGAGAGAGAGACGGATCTTCCGTCGGAGCGACGCTGAGCGATTCAATGTTGTAGCCGCGAGCCGAAAACAGGCCCACGACCCGGGAGAGAGCGCCTGCTTCGTTTTCGAGCAGGACGGCAATGATGTGTTTCATAAAGAAGATTCCTCTTTTCTGAGCCCTCACCTGCGCACGGTAATGCGCAGGCTCGGCTGCAAATAGATTCGTCAAAAAGGCCGGCGGCAACAGCGGCCACCGGAGGGGAGAAAAAGCTTGGCGCTTACAGGTCTTCCGAACCCAACAGCATTTCGGTGATGCCCTTGCCCGCCTTGACCATGGGGAAGACGTTTTCGGTGGGGTCGGTGCGAAAGTCCATGAACACCGTGCGGTCCTTGAGCTTGCGCGCCTCATGCAACGCCGCTTCGACATCTTGTGGACGCTCGATCAGCATACCCACGTGGCCGTAGGCCTCAGCAAGCTTCACAAAATTGGGCAGCGCATCCATGTAGCTGTGGCTGTAGCGGCCCTCGTAGTCGAGCTCCTGCCACTGCCTCACCATGCCAAGGTAGCGGTTGTTGAGCGCCACGATCTTGATCGGCGTGTTGTATTGCAGGCAAGTGGAAAGCTCCTGGATGCACATCTGCACCGAACCTTCACCTGTCACACAGTAGACCTCGCTGTCGGGTTTGGCCAGCTTGATGCCCATCGCGTACGGAATGCCAACGCCCATCGTGCCCAAGCCGCCCGAATTGATCCAGCGACGCGGTTCATTGAACTTGTAATACTGGGCGGCCCACATCTGGTGCTGACCAACGTCAGACGTGATGTAGGCATCGGCATCGCGAGTCATGTTCCAAAGAGTCTCGATGACCCGCTGCGGCTTGATGACATCGCGGCTTGAACGGTCATAACTGAGGCAGTCCCGCTTGCGCCATCCGTCAATCGACTCCCACCAGCTTGCGAGAGCCTGAGCATCCGGCTTCAGGCCGCTTTCGCGAATCATGGCCAGCAATTCGGTCAGAACATCGCGTACATCGCCCACAATCGGAATATCGACTTTGACCCGTTTGGAAATGCTCGAAGGGTCGATATCAATGTGAATGATTTTGCGTTCGTTCTGGGCGAAATGCTTCGGATTTCCGATCACTCGATCATCGAAACGGGCGCCGACGGCCAGCAGCACATCACAGTGCTGCATTGCATTGTTGGCTTCTATCGTGCCATGCATACCCAGCATGCCAAGGAACTTTGGATCGGTCGCCGGATAGGCCCCCAGGCCCATGAGCGTATTGGTGCAGGGATAGCCCAGCATATCGACCAATGCGCGCAACTCGTTCGAGGCGTTGGCCATCAGCACGCCGCCACCGGTGTAGATGTAGGGCCGCTTAGCCGACAACAGCAGCTGCAAAGCCTTGCGAATCTGTCCGCCGTGACCCTTCCGTACCGGGTTGTAAGAGCGCATCTCAATGCTGGACGGATAACCGGAATACGCCGTCTTGTTGAAAGATACGTCCTTCGGAATATCGACAACGACTGGGCCGGGCCGGCCGCTGCGGGCAATATGAAAGGCCTTTTTCATGACCATCGCCAGGTCACGAACATCCTTGACCAGGAAATTGTGCTTGACCACTGGGCGGGTTATTCCCACCGTGTCGCATTCCTGAAACGCATCCAGCCCGATGGCGGCTGTGGGAACCTGCCCTGTCACGATGACCATCGGAATGCTGTCCATGTAGGCGGTGGCAATTCCGGTCACGGCGTTGGTCACACCCGGCCCGGACGTCACCAACGCTACACCGACTTCGCCGGTTGCGCGGGCGTACCCATCAGCCGCGTGCACCGCAGCCTGTTCATGACGCACCAGCACATGCTGGATCGTGTCCTGCTTGTAGAACGCGTCGTAAATGTGAAGTACGGCCCCTCCGGGATATCCCCAGATGTACTTCACGCCTTCAGCCTGCAGAGCCTTGACGAGGATTTCCGCGCCGCGCAAATCCTGCACGCCGTTGCTGCCCGACGCCGCTGCGGCCGAGGCCATTTCTGCTTTTGTGATTTCCATTTTGTTCAACCTTTGCGAATTTCTCTGACGAAAAACCTTGGGTGCCCCTCGGCGGAACTCTTGTGGAGCAGCGTCGGGACTTTGGACCAAGACCATGGGCGTGCAGCTCGCACCGCCGGATCAGGATCCGTTTGCTTCTTGATGATGCAGCTCGCATTATCGCACTGCAACACGGAATGGCGAAATCCGGCCGCAGATCGCTCGTGCAAATGCCATAATTCCTTCAAAAAATGGGGGCTTGAGCCCCGAGAAGAGCCCCACAACCGAGACCTCCTTGGCCACAGAAAAAGAACTCTCCGACTTCCTCAGGGGCGTCGAGAGAAAGGCATTCAAGCGTTCGCTCTACCATGTGCGGGACGACGAAGCTGCGCTCGACATCGTGCAGGACAGCATGATGAAACTGGCTGAGCACTACGGCGACAAGCCGCCAGAGGAACTGCCGCTGTTGTTCCAGCGCATTCTGTCCAACACCACGCTCGACTGGTTTCGTCGTCAGAAAACGCGCCAGGCATTGTTCTCGAACGCCAGCGACTTCGAATCTGCCGATGACGACGGTGACTTCGACATTCTGGAAACTTTTTCCGGCCCTGAGGGCTCTACCGCTACGGAAAGTGCCGAGGACCACGTCCGGCGACGCCAGGTACTGATCGAAATCGAAAAGGAAGTGCAGGCATTGCCGGCACGTCAACGAGAAGCCTTCCTGTTGCGTTATTGGGATGAGCTGGACGTTGCCGAGACCGCTGCAGCGATGGGCTGCTCGGAGGGGAGCGTGAAGACACATTGCTCGCGTGCAGTTCAGGCCTTGGGGAAAGCCCTCCAGGCCAAAGGAATCAAGCCATGACAACCATTTCCCCAAACCAGACCGATTGCCTGCAGGATCGCTATGGCCGTCGGGTGGCGGCGCGGCTGACCGACAGCACCGACACGCTGCCCCATGACATCACCGAGCGGCTTCGCGCGGCGCGTGTTCGTGCCGTCTCGCACCGAAAGATCGCCCGGGTCCAAAGCGCCCCGGCGATCCAGGTCTCTGGCGGTGGCGCCACACTCGGTTTCGACACCGAAGGTTTGAACCTCTGGAGCCGTCTGGCATCCGCACTGCCCATCGTCGCTCTGGTGATCGGCCTGGCGGGGATTGCCCAGTACCAGGGGGATGATCGTGCGCAAGAGTTGGCTGATGTTGATGCGGCATTGCTGGTTGACGATTTGCCCCCGGCTGCCTATACGGATGCCGGCTTTGCCCAGTATCTCAAGATTGCCAGCCTGACGCCGGTGACCGGATCGCACCAGCAGCCTTGAACGCCACGCTTATCCTTGCCGGTCTTCGAACGACCATGCGTGTCGGGCTTCGCATTGGCTGCGTGACCACCTTCTCGCTGGCAGCGATCGCGGCACACGCCCAGGTGGACACACGAACAAGCACAACGACAATGGCGAATGGCAGCAAGTCGGCGGTCAGCGCAGGTTCGGCAACGCACAGCAGCCGCGCTGCCTGGGACCAGTTGACGCCCGAACAGAAGTCCGCTTTGGCCCCGTTGAGGGCCTCATGGGCCGGATTGACCGACGGCCATCGGAACAAATGGCTTGCCTTGACCCGCAATTTTTCAGCGATGCCCGCATCCGAACAGTCAATCCTGCAGGGGCGGATGCGCGAATGGGCGGCGCTGACACCCCAGCAGCGTGCGCAGGCACGACTGACTTTCGGCGAAACACGCAGGCTTTCGCCCGATGATCGCCGTGCCAGCTGGGAGGCCTACCAGGCCCTGAGTGAAGAGGAAAAGCGACGCTTGGCCGCGAGCCGACTTTCACCCCGCAGTGTTGCGACGGCGCCCCGACCGGTCGCATCAGGCAAGCTGGCGCCCGTGCCCCCTCAAACGACCCACAACCTCAATCCTCCGACGGTCGTTATTCCGACACCACAGGTTGATCCGCATACACTCCTGCCCCGTAAGGCGGCTTCGTCTGCGCGCGCGCAAACTCGGTAATCCGTGACGGGCGCGCCTGCCGCGCCTGCAACCGAGCGCCCGCAACCATGTCCGCATCCCTGTCATCCGCCACTCCGGAACCCGCCTTGTCCGAACTTGTTGCGCCGAGCCTGCGACGGCGCCTGGCCTGCTGGCTGTATGAAGGCATGCTGATGTTTGGTGTCGTCTTCATCGCCGGTTATCTGTTCGGGACACTCAGCCAGACCCGTCATGCGTTGGACAACCGGCATCCCCTGCAGGCTTTCCTGTTTGTGGTGTTCGGCATCTATTTCACCTGGTTCTGGTCCAAGGGGCAGACGCTGGCCATGAAGACCTGGCATATCCGCCTCGTCGATCGGACGGGGCGGCCAGTCCGCCAAGGCCGCGCCTTGCTGCGCTACGTGCTCTCCTGGGTCTGGCTCCTGCCACCGTTGGCTGCCGTGGCGCCTTTTTCCCTGCCAGCCGGGGAAGTCGTCCTGCTGACCGTCGGCTGGGTGCTGGTCTATGCCCTGCTGAGCCGTTTTCATCCGCAGCGGCAATATCTGCACGATGTCTGGGCGGGAACGCGGCTGATCAGTGTCGAAACGCGCTCCGCCACAGCAACCACCGGTCGGTGACCACCGAACAAACCGTGAAGTCCAACGTCATGCCCGAGGCACCCGATCCCGTCAACCCCCAAAAAGCCCGCCGTGGTCTGCATCGCATCTGGCACGCCACCGGGTACTCGCTGCAGGGACTGCAAGCCGGCTGGCAGGAAACGGCATTCCGCCAGGAGGCCATCGCCGCGCTGCTGATGCTGCCAGCAGCCCTCTGGATCGGGCAATCCTGGGTGGAGACGGCCCTGCTGGCCGGTTCGGTGCTCCTGGTGATGATCGTCGAGCTGCTCAATACCGGGATCGAAACCGCGATCGACCGTATCGGAACCGAGTGGCATGACCTGTCCAAGCGCGCCAAAGACATGGGCAGCGCGGCCGTCTTGCTCAGCCTGGTTCTCGCGGGGGGTGTCTGGTCGGCGGCCATTTTTCACCGCTTCTTTCCATGAAAACGATTCAGTTCTCTGTGTGTGTGTACTGCGGTTCCCGGCCAGGCAACGACGCCCGTTATGCCGAAGTCGCCCGCGAGGTCGGTCACTGGATCGGCTCGCGCGGGGGCCAGCTGGTCTACGGCGGCGGGCGCAGCGGCCTGATGGGAATCGTCGCCGATTCTGCGCTGGCGGCTGGGGGCACGGTGGTCGGCATCATTCCGCAGGCCCTGGTCGACCGCGAGTTGGCCCACAAGGGCTGCCAGGAGCTGCTTGTCGTCGAGACCATGCACGAACGCAAACGCCTGATGGCCGAGCGCGCCGATGCCTTTATGGCGTTGCCCGGGGGCATAGGCACCTTCGAGGAATTCTTCGAGGTCTGGACCTGGCGCCAGCTTGGCTACCACGACAAGCCGGTGGGACTGCTCAACACCGGCGGGTACTACGACGGCCTGGTGCGGTTTCTGGAATCAACCGTCACCCACGGGTTCCTCGCAGACTGGCAGATGGACCTGATCCGCGTTGACTCCGCAGCCGACCGGCTTTTGCCGGCGCTGGTGCAAGCGGCCGGCTTTTCCGCCGCCGCACACCTGGACGCCATCTGACCGCGCCCCGACAGGGCCCGCCTCAGACGGCCGTGTCGTTTTCTTCGCCGGTACGAATGCGCACCACCCGTTCAACGGAGGTGACAAAAATCTTGCCGTCCCCGATCTTGCCAGTGCGGGCGGCACTGACGATGGCGTCGACGCAGCGGTCGACATCCTCGTCCTTGACCACCACCTCGACCTTGACCTTCGGCAGGAAATCCACCACGTACTCGGCGCCGCGGTACAGCTCGGTGTGGCCTTTCTGGCGGCCGAACCCCTTGACTTCGGTCACCGTCAGGCCGGTGACGCCACATTCGGCCAGGGCTTCACGCACTTCTTCCAGCTTGAAGGGTTTGATGACGGCGGTGATCTGTTTCATGAAGTGATGTCCTGCTGAAAGATGGAAAACCGGGCCCATTCAAGCCCGGAACTTGCTGGTTATAGGATAACGCCAATCCTTGCCGAAGCTGCGGTGCGTGACCCGGATGCCCACCGCAGCCTGCCGGCGTTTGTATTCGTTGATCTTGATCAGGCGGGTGACTTTCTCCACGTCAGCCCGGTCGAAGCCGGCGGCGATCAGTTCGGCGATGCCTTCGTCGTTTTCCATGTAGCGCTCGATGATCGCGTCCAGCACCTCGTAGGGCGGCAGGCTGTCCTGGTCTTTCTGGTCCGGGCGCAGTTCGGCGCTCGGGGGGCGGGTGATGATGCGCTCGGGAATGGGATTGGCGCCGGTGCCGTACGGGTCATGGGCATTGCGCCAGCGGGCCAGTCGGAACACCACGGTCTTGGCCACGTCCTTGATGACGGCAAAGCCGCCGGCCATGTCGCCGTAGAGCGTGCAGTACCCGGTGGCCATCTCGCTCTTGTTGCCGGTGGTCAGCACGATGGCGCCGAACTTGTTGGACAGCGCCATCAGCAGCGTGCCGCGGATGCGGGCCTGGATGTTTTCTTCGGTGGTGTCCTCCGGACGGCCCTCGAACAGCGGCCCGAGCGAGCCGCGAAACGCGTCGAATTCCGGGGCGATCGAGATTTCGTCGTGCCGGACACCGAGGCGGTTGGCCATGTCGCGGGCGTCGATCCAGCTGATGTCGGCGGTGTAGGGCGAGGGCATCATCACGGTGCGCACCCGATCCTTGCCCAGCGCATCCACCGCAACCGCCAGCACCAGCGCCGAGTCGATGCCGCCCGACAGACCGATGAGGGCGCCCGGAAAACCGTTCTTGCCGATGTAGTCGCGCACACCCAGCACCAGCGCGTCCCACAGATCGGCGTCGGCACTGCGTTCCGGCGCCGTATCTGCTTTGATTTCGAGAGCAGACAATGACCGTTCCACGCTGGATACGAACAGCTTTTCTTCAAAACTCGGCGCCCGGCCGGCCAGCGAGCCGTCGGCGTTCAATGCAAACGAGTGGCCTTCGAACACCACCTCGTCCTGGCCACCCACCAGGTGGGCATAGACCATGGGCAGCCCGACGTCGCGCACGCGCTCGCGCATCATGGCCTCGCGCTCGTAGCCCTTGCCCACATGAAACGGCGACGCATTGATGACCGCCAGCAGCTCGGCGCCGGCGGCGCGCGTTTCACGGGCCGGCGCTTCAAACCAGGCGTCTTCGCAGATCAGCAGGCCCACACGCACGCCCGCGACCTCGAACACACAGGGCGCCGTGCCGGGCGCGAAGTAGCGGCGTTCGTCAAACACCTGGTAGTTGGGCAACTCGCATTTGGCATAGGTGGCGATCACCTCGCCGCCGCGCAACACACTGGCGCTGTTGAAGCGCTGTTGCACCGCCACGCTGCGCGAGCGGTGCCCGCCGCCGGTGGGGTGGCCCACCACCACCGTCAGGTCGGGCAACCCCGCCAGCTCGCGGGCCACCGTTTTGACGGCATCATCACAGGCGGCGATGAACGAGGGCCGCAAAAACAGGTCTTCGGCCGCATAGCCGCAGATGGACAGTTCGGGGGTCAGCAGCAGGCGGGCGCCGTCGGCATGGGCCTGACGGGCCGCTTCGACGATGCGCCGGGCGTTGCCAGCCATGTCGCCGACCACAAAATTGAGCTGGGCGACGCAGATCGGGAGAGTCATGGGCATGCAGAAAATGGGTTCGGACGATTATGTCATCCGGGTTTGCGACCAGCCGGCGCAGGTCGATGCGGCGGCCTGGGACGCCTTGCTGGCCCGGCAGACCCACCCCACCCCGTTCATGCGCCATGCCTGTCTGGCCGCCCTGCACACCAGCGGCAGCGCAACGCCGGCCAGCGGGTGGACACTGCGCTGGATCACGCTCTGGCGCGGCGGGCGGCTGGCGGCGGCCTGCCCGCTGTACGTCAAGGATCACTCCTACGGGGAATACGTGTTCGACTGGGCCTGGGCCGAGGCCTACGCGCGGCACGGCCTGGAGTACTACCCCAAAGGCGTGGTCGCGGTGCCGTTCACGCCGGTGCCCGGCAGCCGGCTGCTGGCCGACAGCCCGCAGGCCCGGGCCGCGCTGCTGCAGGCGCTGCAGGCGGAGGGCCAGCGGCTGAAGCTGTCGTCGCTGCACCTGCTGTTTGCCGCTGATGACGACCTGGCCGCCTGCGAAACCGCCGGCCTGATGCGCCGCGACACGGTGCAGTTTCACTGGTTCAACGCCAATTGGCCAGATTTCGACGCTTTCCTGGCCAGCCTGACGCAGGACAAGCGCAAGAAGATCCGGCAGGAGCGCCGCAAGGTTGCCGAAGCCGGTGTGACCTTTCGCTGGGCGCGCGGCACGGACATCCGCCCCGCCGACTGGGATTTTTTCTACCGCTGCTACGAACGCACCTACCGCGAACACGGCAACCCGCCCTACCTGACGCCGGATTTCTTCGCCCGCATGGCGCGCGAGCTGCCGCAGGCCTGGCTGCTGTTTGTGGCCGAGCGCGACGGGCAGCCGATTGCTTCCAGTTTGATAGCAATACAAGACCATTTGACGCTGGGTAACGGCCAAAAAGACTCCAAAACCGTCCCGGACAGCCCGCCCGCCGTGGCCTACGGCCGCTACTGGGGTGCACTGGAGCGGGTGGACTGCCTGCACTTCGAGGCCTGCTACTACCAGCCGATCGACTGGTGCATCGCCCACGGTGTGGCCCGCTTCGAGGGCGGCGCCCAGGGCGAGCACAAGATGGCGCGCGCGCTGCTGCCGGTGCAGGCCTCCAGCGCCCACTGGCTGGCGCATCCGGGCTTTGCCGACGCGGTGGACCGCTTTCTGGACCGCGAGCGCGACGGGGTGCGCCACTACCTGGACGAGCTCGCCACCCGCAGCCCGCTGCGCCGCCCGGGCTGATCCCGGGGCCCGCTCAGCGCGCGTGCAGCAGCGCCACCACCGCTTCACCGATGGCCAGGCAACTGGTCAGACCGGGCGATTCGATGCCAAACAGATTCACCAGACCCGGCACACCATGCACGGCCGGGCCCTGGATGACAAAGTCCGCCGCCGCCTCGCCCGGGCCACTGATTTTGGGCCGGATGCCGGCGTACCCGGGCTGCAGGGCACCGTCGGGCAGCGCCGGCCAGTAGCGGCGCACCTCGGCGTAGAACGCGTCACCCCGCGCGGCGTCCACCACCAGGTCGTCCGGGCCGTCCACCCATTGCACGTCCGGGCCGAACTTGGCCTGCCCGCCCAGGTCCAGCGTCAGGTGTACGCCCAGGCCGGCCGCCTCGGGCACCGGGTAGATCAGGTGGGAAAACGGCGCCCGACCCGCCAGGGTGAAATAGTTGCCCTTGGCGAAAAAGGCCGTTGGAACATGGCGGGCGTCCAGACCCTGAAACCGCCGTGCCAGCGCCGGCGCCTGCAAACCGGCGGCGTTGACCACCGTTCGCGCCGCGATCTCCGTGCCGTCATTCGCTACCAGAACAAGAGCATCATGTGACCTTTCCACGCTGGGTAGGGCCGATTTCAACGGTGAAAGCAGCGCCAGCAGGCCGCCGGCGTTCTCCAGGTCGCCCAGCAGGGCCAGCATCAGCGCGTGGCTGTCCACAATGCCCGTGGACGGCGAATGCAGCGCCGCCACACAGGCCAGCGCCGGCTCCAGTGCCCGGGCATCCGCGCCGGTCAGCGGCGCCAGATCGTGCACACCGTTCGCCGCCGCCCGCGCGGCAATCCGTTGCAGCTCGCCCGCCTGCGCATCACTGGTGGCCACGATCAGCTTGCCGCAGCGCTGGTGCGGCACGCCGCGTTCGGCGCAGTAGCGGTAGAGCAGTTCGCGCCCGCGCACACACAGCCGGGCCTTGAGGGAGCCCGGTTCGTAATACAGGCCGGCGTGGATCACCTCGCTGTTGCGCGAGCTGGTGCCGGTGCCGATGGCGTCGGCCGCCTCCATCACCAGCACTTCGTGCCCCGCCAGCGCCAGCGCGCGCGCCACGGCCAGGCCCACCACCCCGGCACCCACCACCACCGTCTCGATCTGGTCCATCGGGGAATCCTCTCCTCAGGCGGCGTCGAAGGCTTCGATCACGCGAACCGCGTTCAGGCCGAGGTCGGCCGCCGCGTAGCCGCCCTCCAGCACCAGCACCGTGGGCAGACCCAGCCGCGCCAGGCGCTGGCCCAGGCGTGAAAAGTCGTTCGCCTGCAGCGCAAAGGTCGAAATCGGGTCGCCGGCGTAGGTGTCCAGCCCCAGCGACACCACCAGCGCGTCGGCCCGGTGCCGGTCAATGCGGGCGCAGGCCTGCTCCAGTGCGTCGAACCAGCGCGCCACGTCGCTGCCCGCCGGCAGCGGCAGGTTCAGGTTGAAACCCTCGCCCGCCCCCTGCCCGGTTTCGTCGGCATGGCCCAGGTAGAACGGATATTCGGTGCGCGGGTCGCCATGGATGCTGACAAACAGCACGTCGTCCCGGTGGTAGAAGAGGCTCTGGGTGCCGTTGCCGTGGTGGTAGTCCACGTCCAGCACCGCCATCCGGCCGCAGCCGCCGTTGCGCAAGGCCTGCGCGGCCACGGCGGCGTTGTTCAGGAAGCAGTAGCCGCCCATGAAGTCGGCGCCGGCATGGTGCCCGGGTGGGCGGGTGGCGCAAAACACCGCCCTCACCCCCTCGGCCAGCCGGGCCGCCGCACTGGCGGCCGCATCGGCAGCGGCCTTGGCAGCCGCCCAGGTGCCGGCGCTCAACGGGCTGCCGTTGTCCATCGAATACAAACCAAGGCGCGCCGTGAAGTTCAGCGGCTCGACATCGCTGCGCAGCGTGCGCACCGGCCAGACCGACGGAAACGGCTGGCAGGTGGCGTTGCCGGGCTCCAGCGCCAGCCACTGGTCCCAGGCCGTCTGCAGAAACTGCAGGTAGCGGGCATCGTGCACCTGGGCCAGCACGGGGCGGCTGTCGGTGTCCGGCTCACGCAGCGCCAGGCCGCGGGCCAGCAGCGCCTCCCGCACAAAGCCGGCGCGCGCGGGCGATTCGAAGCAGGGCACGCGTTCGCCGCGGAAAAATTCGGTTTCCGGCGCGTGCAGCGCCTGCGCCGACGGGAAATAAGTCAGCATGGCGGTTCCGGGTTCAGAGGGTGCGCGGATCGAGCGCCAGCAGACGGGTCACCAGGCCCGACAAGGTGGCCCGGAGCGGCGCAAAACCGTCGTGCACCGCCAGCGTCGCCTCGTCCATGTAGAGGCGGCGGTTGATTTCCAGCTGCACGCTGTGGCGGTGCCGGGCCGGTTCGCCATACCGCCGCACCAGTTCCACGCCTTTGTAGGGATGGTTCAGCGCCACCGAATAGCCCTGCTCACGCAGCCAGTCGCCCATCCACGCGATCAGCGCCGGGCTGGCCGTCTGGCCGTCGCGGTTGCCGATGACAAAGTCGGCATGCACCAGCCCGGGAAAATCGGTCGCATGGCTGGAGGCCACCGCCGGCATCGAGTGGCAGTTGATGTGCAGGCTGTAGCCATGGCGCGTGTGGGCGGCGTCGATGGCCCGCGCCACGGCCGCGTGATACGGCTGCCAGCAGCGCGCGATGCGCTGCTCGATCTCCGCCACGGACAGCTGGCGCTGGTACAGCGGCACACCGTCGTCGGTGCAGCGCCAGATCAGGCCTTTGCCCAGCCGAACCTTGGACAGCACCGCCGGGTCACTCGCCACCGGATGCGGCCAGGGGGCGTCGAACAGGCCGGTGTCGATCTCCGTGGTGTCGCGGTTGGCGTCCAGGTAGCTGCGCGGGAAATGCGCCTCGATCCAGGCCACGCCCAGGGCCGGGGCAAAGTCGTAGAGCTTTTCGACATGGGTGTCTTCCGCGCGGCGCAGCGTTGCCAGGTCGCAGGCGTGGCCGAAGTCGTCCGGGTAGTCGACGCCGCTGTGCGGCGAGTCCAGCACCAGTGGGGTGGTGCCGGCATGGTAGGTCACAGTCTCCATGCGGCCATTGTGACCCAAGCCGCTGTGGGCAAAAAAAAGGCCCCGCACAGGCGGGGCCGTTTCGGGCCGGGTGCAAGACCCGGACGGGGCATCAGCCCATGTGCAGGCCGCCGTTGACCGAGAAGTCGGCGCCGGTGGCGTAGCCGCCTTCTTCACTGGCCAGCCAGGCGATGATGGAGGCGATTTCGCTGGGCTTGCCCAGACGCTTGACCGGCACGGTGGCCACGATCTTTTCCAGCACGTCGGGACGGATGGCGTTGACCATGTCGGTGCCGATGTAGCCGGGGCTGACGGTGTTGACCGTCACACCCTTGTTGGCCAGTTCCTGGGCCAGGGCCATGGAGAAACCGTGCATGCCAGCCTTGGCCGCCGAATAGTTGGTCTGGCCGGCCTGGCCTTTTTCACCGTTCACCGACGAGATGTTGACGATGCGGCCCCAGCCCTTTTCCACCATGTCGGCCACGACCTGTTTGGTCACGTTGAACATGGAATTCAGGTTGGTGCTCATGACCGCGTCCCAGTCGTCCTTGGACATCTTCAGGAACATGCGGTCGCGGGTGATGCCGGCGTTGTTCACCAGCACGTCAATGACGCCATGCTCGGCCTTGGTCTTGGCGAAGGCTTCGACGGTGGAATCCCAGTCGGCCACGTTGCCGACGCTGGCGTAGAAGGTGTAGCCCTCGGCCTTTTGCTCGTCCAGCCACTTCTGGAAGTCGCGGGTCGGGCCGCAACCGGCGATGACTTTGAAACCGTCCTTGTGCAAACGCTGGCAAATGGCGGTACCGATACCACCCATGCCACCGGTGACGTAGGCAACTTTCTGACTCATGGAAATGCTCCTCTGTGTTGGCCTCTAGGGCCGTTGAAATGAAGGGTCGTCCGATCCGTTCGAGACCCGACCCCCCGATTGAAACCCGAAATCAGCGCTCCAGCGCGAGGGAAACCCCCATGCCGCCGCCGATGCACAAGGCTGCCAGCCCCTTTCTGGCATCCCGGCGCTGCATCTCGTGCAGCAGGGTGACCAGGATGCGGCAACCCGACGCGCCAATGGGGTGACCGATGGCAATGGCGCCGCCGTTCACGTTGACCTTGGCCGGATCGATGTCCAGCGCCTTGTTGACCGCGCAGGCCTGTGCGGCAAAGGCTTCGTTGAGCTCGAACAGATCCACGTCCGACGCGTTCCAGCCGGCGCGGGCCAGCGCCTTCTGCGACGCCGGCACCGGGCCCATGCCCATGGTGGCGGGGTCCAGACCGCTGGTGCCGAAAGCGGCAATGCGCGCCAGGGGCTTGAGGCCCAGCGCGGCGGCCTTCTTCGCGCTCATCACCACCACGGCTGCCGCGCCGTCGTTGATGCCCGAGGCGTTGCCGGCGGTCACCGACCCGGCCTTGTCGAAGGCGGGGCGCAGACCGGCCAGGGCTTCCGCACTGGTCTTCTTGTTGATGAATTCGTCTGTGGCGAAAACGACCGGGTCACCCTTGCGCTGCGGAATGCTGACCGGAACGATTTCGTCCTTGAACTTGCCCGCATCCTGCGCAGCGGACGCCTTTTGCTGGCTGCCCAGGGCCAGGGCGTCCTGCATGTCGCGGGTGATGCCATGGGCCTTGGCCACGTTCTCGGCGGTGATGCCCATGTGGTACTGGTTGTAGACGTCCCACAGGCCGTCAACAATCATGGAGTCGACCATCTTCCAGTCACCCATGCGCTGGCCATCGCGCGAGTTCAGCAGCACGTGCGGGCTGGCGCTCATGTTTTCCTGGCCACCGGCCACCACGATCTCGCTGTCGCCCCAGGCCACGGCCTGGGCCGCCAGCATCACGGCCTTCAGGCCCGAACCGCAGACGGCGTTGATGGTCAGCGCCGGGGTTTCCTTGGCAATGCCGGCCTTCATCAGGGCCTGGCGGGCGGGGTTCTGGCCCGCACCCGCCGCCAGCACCTGGCCCATGATGACTTCGCCGACCTGGTCCAGGCCGACATTGGCACGGGCCAGCGCCTCGCGAATGACGATGCTGCCCAGTTCCGCCGCCGAAACCTTGGCCAGCGAGCCACCAAACTTGCCAACGGCCGTGCGTGCAGCCGAGACGATGACGATATCTTGCATGCGTGTTCTCCTTGAATGCAGGTGCGAAAGGCAGGGCCGGGCCGGCCCCGATCAGGCTTTCGCCTTGACGTACCGGCCGGGTGCCGGCTCGGTCGCCTTGTATTTTGGCGCCTTGCCATAGGTTTTCGGCGCCGCCACCTGTTTGCCGGCGTTTTTCTTGAGCCAGTTGCCCCAGTCGGTCCACCAGCTGCCGGGCAGTTCGGTGGCGCCGGCGATCCACTCATTGACATCGGCGGGGAACTGTCCGTCTTCCCGCAGCCAATGGCTGCGCTTCTTGGCAGCCGGCGGGTTGATCACGCCGGCGATATGGCCGGACGCGCCCATGACGAAGCGCTTCTTGCCGGGCAGGACCTGCGTGGTGCCGTAGGCGCCGCCGATCGGAACGATATGGTCTTCGCGCGAGCCATAGATGTAGACCGGAATATCGATCCGGGTCAGATCGATTTTTTCCCCGCAAACGGTGCACTTGCCCGGCTTGATCAGGTTGTTTTCGAGATAGGTGTTGCGCAGGTACCAGGCGTAGAACGGGCCGGGCAGGTTGGTGCTGTCACTGTTCCAGTACAGCAGGTCGAACGGCGGGGGAGTCTCGCCCTTGAGGTAGTTGCCCACCACGTAGTTCCAGACCAGATCGTTCGGACGCAGGAAACTGAAGGTGGAGGCGAGGTCTTGACCCTTGAGCAGGCCGCCCTTGCCCATCTGCAACTCGCGGAACTTGACGAAATTCTCGTCAATGAAAATGTCCAGGATGCCGGTATCGGTGAAGTCGATCAGTGTTGTCAGGAAGGTGGCACTCGCCACCGCCTCGTCGCCCCGCGCGGCCAGCACGGCCAGCGCATTGCTCAGGATGGTTCCGCCGACACAGAATCCCAGGGCGTTGATCTTGGGCGCGCCGGTGATGTCCTGAACCGTCTTGATGGCCTTGATCGCGGCGTTTTCGATGTAGTCGTCCCAGGTCTTGTGGGCCATCGACTGGTCGGGGTTGCGCCAGCTGACAACAAAGGTGCGGTGACCGAGCGCGACCGCGTTGCGGATGAAGGAGTTCTCCGGCTGCAGGTCAAGAATGTAGAACTTGTTGATGCACGGCGGAATCAGCAGGAACGGCCGCTCGTAGACCTTGGCGGTCAGCGGCGTGTATTCGATCAGCTGGAAATACTCGTTTTCGAACACCACGGCGCCTTCGGTGGTGGCCACATTGCGCCCCACTTCGAACAGGCTTTCGTCGGTCATGGACACATGGCCCTGCCGCAGGTCACCCAGCAGGTTCTGCATGCCCTTGGCAATGGTTTCGCCCTTGCTCTCGATGGCCTTTTTCTGCGCGTCGGCATTCATCGCCAGGAAGTTGCTGGGCGCTGCCGCAGCCAGCCACTGTTCGACCGCGAACCGGATGCGGTTCTGGGTCTTGCCATCGGACTGCACGGCCTCGGCCAGACGCATCAGCGTGCGGGCGTTGAGCAGATAGGTGGCCGCAGAAAACGCCGAAACCGGGTTTTTCGCCCAGGCATCACCGGAAAATCGCCGGTCTTTCGGCACCACCGAGCCCGACAGGCTCTGGTTCCACAGCTCGGTCATTTCCTGCAGGTAGGTTTGCTGGATTTCCTGAAGCTTCTCGGGCGCAATGCTCACCTGCGGCATGTTCACCTGCGGCGCCGGCAGACCGCCGACATCCATCTGCTGAAAGGCCTCGAAGACCTTACCCCAGGTGTCGCCAAACTGCTGGCCAAGCGGCGCGGTTGCCTGTTTCCAGATATCTTCGGGCTTGAAATTCACGCTGTCTCCTTGGGTATGGTTCAACCTTGGTGTAAACCCTAGTTTTACTTCAGAAACCTTCTGGTGCCTGACAACACCGATTTTGCCTGCAACCATGTATCTCGTCGCAATCGGCTGGCTCTATGTCGCCCTGATGATGGCGGTGGCCGAAGCCACCCATTCCAACGGTTCCGTGCTGGGCGCGGTGATCACTTTTGTGCTGTACGGGCTGGCGCCGACCGCGCTGGTGCTCTACATCCTGAACACCCCGCACCGCAAACGCGCCCTGCGCCAGCGGGAGCTGGACGAGGCCCAGGCCGCCTCAGCCGCCGCCGCGGCCGCTGAGCCAGATGCAGGCGGCGAAGCGCCCGCTGCCGCCCAGGCGGGCGCTGTCGCGCCGGTGCGAGAAGAAGCGCTCCGACTCACCGACGGTGCACCAGGCCGCTGAGCCGTCATTGCCCCCGATGGACCCAATCCCCAAAGCCTGCAGGCGCAGGCGCGCCAGCGCCGGCAAGCTGGCCAGGAAGCGCCCGCCGCCGCCGGGCTGAAACGCCGCTTCGGCAGCGGCATGGCCCCGGACAAAGGCGTCGCGAACCTCCGCGCCCACCTCAAAGCGCTCCGGCCCGATACAGGGCCCCAGCCAGACCAGCAGCTCGTTAGCTATTTTTTCAGGAGCATCAAGTGACGCTTTTGCGCTGGGTATGGCACAAAATCGCTTGAAAACCGCCTCCAGAACGCCTTCCCCGGTGGCGCCCCCGGCTCCGGCCAGCCCGCGCCAGCCGGCATGGGCCGCCGCCACCGCCCTGCCCTGCCGGTCGGTCATCAGCACCGGCAGGCAGTCGGCCACCATGACCGTGCAGGCCAGCCCCGGCCGGTCGGCCACTGCCGCGTCGGCGCAGGTGCCGTCGGCGGTGTCCGGCTGCAACATCACCACGTCCACGCCATGCACCTGCGACAGGAAAACCGGCCGCACCCCCAGCGCCGACTGCAGCAGCGCACGGTTGCCCGCAACCGCCGCGGGATCATCGCCGACATGGTCGCCCAGGTTCATGCTGGCATAGGGCGCGGCCGACACACCGCCGCAGCGCGTGGTGCACAGCGCCCGCACGTGCGCCGGCGCCGGCCAGTCGGGAATGATCCAGTCGGGGTGCGGCACCACCCGCTCAGCCCTGCGCGTCCGGACAGGCCGACGGTTGCGCCTTCTGGAACGCCTCCAGCGCCATGCAGGCGTCGAACGCGGCCATGGTGCGTGGCAGGCCGTCGAGGGGCGTGTCAAAGCGCCGGGCATTGAAGATCTGGGGCACCAGGCAGCAGTCCGCCAGGGTCGGGCTGTCGCCGTGGCAGAACGCACCCGCCGGCCCCTGGGCCAGCTGCCGCTCGAACGCTTCCAGCCCGGTGCGCACCCAATGCCGGTACCAGGTGTTCTTGACATCCTCGCTCACGCCCAGCTCCTTGCTGAGGTATTTGAGTACCCGCAAGTTGTTCAGCGGATGGATCTCGCACGCGATGGACTGCGCCAGCGCCCGCACGCGCGCCCGCGCCACCGGATCGGCGGGCACCAGGCGCACTCCACCATGGGCCTCGTCCAGATATTCGATGATGGCCATCGACTGCGACAGCCGCGTGCCGTCGGGCAGCTCCAGCAAAGGCACGAGCTGATCGGCGGACACCGCAGCGAAGGCCTCGCGCAGATGCTCGCCCTGCGCCAGGTGAACCGGAACGTACTCATAGGCCAGGCCCTTGAGCTGCAACGCAATGCGCACCCGGAAGGACGCGGAGGAACGGAAGTAGTTGTAGAGCTTCATGGGCGCAAGGATAAACCGGCCGCCGTCAATAATGCCGGCAACACGCCAACCGCCCCACCGACATGCTCGACGACATCAAGAAAACCCTCTGGGCCACCGCCGACAAGCTGCGCGCCAATATGGACGCGGCCGAATACAAGCACCTGGTGCTGGGCCTGATCTTCCTGAAATACGTCTCCGACACCTTCACCGCCCGCCGCGCCGAGGTGGCCGCCCGGCTGCAAGACCCCGAGGACGAGTTCTATTACGGCGAGGCCAGCGCCGACGACCTGGCCGCCGAGCTGGAAGACCGCGACTATTACAAAAGCGCCAACGTCTTCTGGGTGCCCGACACCGCCCGCTGGGAAACGCTGCGCGCCCAGGCCAAAAGCCCCGAAATCGGCAAACACATCGACGCCGCGCTCAGTGTCATCGAGGGCGAAAACCCCAAACTCAAAGGCATCCTGGACAAACGCTACGCCCGCGCCCAGCTGCCCGACGGCAAGCTGGGCGAGCTGGTCGATCTGGTCTCCACCATCGGCTTTGGCGAAAACCCGGGCACCGCCCGCGACGTGCTGGGCCAGGTCTACGAATACTTCCTGGGCATGTTCGCCAGTGCCGAGGGCAAGCGGGGCGGGCAGTTCTACACACCGGCCAGCATCGTCAAGACCCTGGTGGCCGTGCTGGCGCCCCACCACGGCAAGGTGTACGACCCGTGCTGTGGGTCCGGCGGCATGTTTGTGCAGAGCGAAAAATTCATCGAAGCCCACGGCGGCAAGATCGGCGACGTATCCATCTACGGGCAAGAGGCCAACCCCACCACCTGGCGCCTGGCCGCCATGAACCTGGCCATTCGCGGCATCGACTTCAACCTGGGCCGCGAGCCCGCCGACACCTTCACCCGCAACCAGCACCCGGACCTGCGCGCCGACTTCATCCTGGCCAACCCGCCGTTCAACATCAGCGACTGGTGGCACGGCAGCCTGGAAGGCGACCCCCGCTGGGAGTTTGGCGATCCGCCCCAGGGCAACGCCAACACCGCCTGGCTGCAGCACATGCTGCACCACTTGAAACCCACGGGTCGTGCTGGAATCGTGCTGGCGAATGGCAGCATGAGCAGCAGCCAGAACAACGAGGGCCAGATTCGCGCCGCCATGGTGGAGGCCGACGTGGTCGAAGTCATGATCGCGCTGCCCGGCCAGCTGTTCTTCAACACCCAGATCCCCGCCTGCCTGTGGTTCCTGGTCAAACAGAAGACGCACCGCCAAGGCGAAGTCCTGTTCATCGACGCCCGCAAACAGGCCACCATGATCAGCCGCGTGCAAAGCGAGCTGACCGACGCCGTCATCGAGCGCATCGCCGCCACCGTGGCCGCCTGGCGCGGCGAGCCGGTATCTCTCCCTCTCCCCCCGGGAGAGGCCCGGGGTGAGGGCTCCCCCGCACCCGCCCCTTACGAAGACATCCCCGGCTTCTGCCGCAGCGTCAAGCTGGCCGAAATCGCCCAACACGGCCACGTCCTCACCCCCGGGCGCTACGTGGGCGCCGAAGAGGTCGAAGACAACGATGAAGACTTCGTCACCCGGATGCAGAAACTCACCGAAAAGCTGGGGGAGCAGATGGCCAAAGGGGCGGAGCTGGATGCGCTGATTCGAGCGAAGTTGGGGGGGCTGGGGTATGAGTTCTGAGTGGGCGACAGGCAAGCTCGGCGACTTTATTGAACTGAAGCGTGGATACGACCTGCCGCAGGCCAAGCGGCAAGTAGGCTCCGTTCCACTGGTTTCTTCATCCGGAGTCAGTGACCGACACAACGTTGCGATGGTGAAAGGCCCCGGCGTTGTCACCGGTCGATATGGAACACTTGGACAAGTGTTCTATGTCGAAGACGATTTTTGGCCTTTGAACACAACCCTGTACGTGAGGGACTTCAAGGGAAATGACCCGAAGTTCATTCACTACTTCTTGAAGACGGTGGACTTCTTCGCATACTCCGACAAGGCGGCCGTTCCAGGAGTGAACAGAAATCACCTCCATGAGGCCGCGGCGACGATTCCACCACTCACTATCCAATCTGAAATCGCAGGCTTCCTCGGCGCCCTCGACGACCGCATCACCCTCCTGCGCGAAACCAATGCCACGCTCGAAGCCATCGCCCAGGCGCTGTTCAAGTCGTGGTTTGTCGATTTCGACCCCGTGCGCGCCCGGATGGAAGGCCGCGCCCCCGAAGGCATGGACGAGGCCACGGCGGCGCTGTTTCCCGACGGGTTCGAGGACTCGGCGCTGGGCTTGGTGCCGAAGGGGTGGCAGGTGGAGGCTGTAGGCAAAGTCGTCGAAGGCATTTACGACGGCCCACATGCAACGCCACCGGAAGCGGACCAAGGGCCGATTTTTCTGGGCATCAAGAACCTGACGGGTACCCGACTGGACCTGGGCGAAGTGCGGCACATCCATGAGGACGACTGGGCGCAATGGACGCGCCGGGTCACGCCGCGCCATGGCGACATCGTTTTCAGCTACGAGGCAACGCTGGCTTTTTTTGCCCTGATTCCGCCAGAGACACGCTGCTGCCTCGGGCGGCGCCTTGCGTTGATCCGGCCGAACCACGGCAATGGGGCGGTCCATTTCTGGTTCCACCAGTTCATCGCGCCGCCGTTCCAGAAGTTGCTGGACAAACACACGATTCAAGGCGCCACGGTGAACCGCATTGCACTGAAGGAGTTCCCGAGCTTTTCCGTGCTGAATCCGCCTGATGCCTTGAAGGCCGCGTTCGATGACCGCGTGTCGCCGCTCTGGGCCAAGATTCACGAGAACCAGGCCCAAGCCCAAACCCTCGCCACCCTCCGCGACACCCTGCTCCCGCGCCTGATCTCGGGCCAGTTGCGGGTAACCAAAGAATTAAACTGAACTGAGTCAATAACAATGGGGAGTTCGAATGTCCAGAATTCTTGTCGGTGTGCTTCAACCCGGTGCGCGCTTGCTGGGTGCGGGCATCAATGGCGCTCGACGCGGCGTGGCAATGTTTGATGGGCAGCCCAAAGGGGTTGTTGTAAAAAATTGCCCGCCGCAGGAACTTGCTGCTGAGTGTTTTTGCGCTTTGCTTGCGGATGCCGTGTCCGTGAACTCCCCCCCTGTTGGCATTGTGTTTGAAGGGGGAACGCCCCTGTTTGCCAGCATTGATGTGCAGGCGCCCAATTTGATGCAACAGTTTTGCATCAATCCAGATCGACCCAACAACGCCGAGTTGCAGGTGTTGGTGGATGAGTTGATACAGTGGCTGGGCTTGGGGCGCCTGATTGCGCTGGATATCTTGGTGCGCAATGCTGATCGTCACCCGGGCAACTTGTTGACCGATGGGCAGGAATATTGGGCGATTGATCATGGGCGAACTTTTGATTTATTTCCGTATCAATACCACAAGACTTATCGGGTGATCTCCCAGTTTTCAAATGCGTTGGCTTGTTCCAATATCGAGAGCAGTGCCATCAGCAATGCCTTGACGTTTCCTGCGGGCTGCGAGTTGCCTGCTTTGCATGAAGTTGGCAGGCACGCTCTGGTTGCAGCCTATGCACAAGATTTTGCCCAAGCGGTTGCCAGCCGCCTGCCTTCTCTTGCATCGTCCATAAAGGGGCTTTTATGAATACCCAAACAGCAGTGATGGATGTCCCCACACTACCGGCTCGTACAGGTCAGTGGCGCGCTATCTATTGGGAGCCTGTGATGCAGACAGGGGAGCGGATTTGTGTTGGGTTTCTGACTTCCTGGAATGCACAAACTCGGGCGGTTGTGACGCTTCGCCCGGATTTGCTTGCAACTTTGTTTGGTGCGGCGGGGCAAAAGGCGCAGATGTTGTTAGACCGTGCGTTTCGCCTGATGAATGCACAGCTTGGGAGCGGTTGCACCTTGACTGAGATTACTCCGCCAATGAGTGGTTTGTTTTTTGGCGAATCTGAGGTCTGCCACGTTAACGCCTATACCGAGTTGCTTCAAATTGCAAAGCTGATGAGTTCAAGTTTGTCTGCACTCGCTGAGCCCGATAACCCGGATGCTGCAGATGAAGTGGATGCTCGCCCCGATCAAGCGCAGCCCGCAAGGCAGTTCGTTACGCGCGTGCGCGATCTGGCTGTAAAACGAGATGTGAGGGTGGCAAATTGTTTTAATAAGGACGTGGCGCTCAAGAGCAGTCGCCGCTTAACTCGTTTTGGCTTTATGTCGGATTCGTTGGTTGCCCACTTTGGATTGCTTCAACCTAGCAATATCCGTAATTCGGTACGAATGACTCGGGGCTTAATTACTGAGTTGACGTTGGCCGAACGCGCAAGTGGTCGGCATAGTTTGCTGATTCTTGGTTTTCCATCTCTAGAGAGTCCGACTTTGAGTGATAAAGAGCGTCGTGCGGTTGAAGACTACAAGGAGGAGTTGGATATGGAGGCACAGGAATTCAAAGTTCGCTTTGCAGGCGCGGATAACGATGCGGCAGCATGCGATGCGCTAATGGCTGCCTTGTAATGAAATCCTGAAAGACTGAAGCCCCGGCACACGGATGTGCAAGGGCTTCGGCTACTCCTTCTACACATGGCAGATGAGCTGGCGGGATTGTAGCTATACGAGTGAGTTCCTGGTTGCCAAGTGTGGTGTTGCCCCAATAAAGCGAAAAGCCCCGATGAACCCACCGAGGCTGTAGCGCCGACCAGGAACCCCCAATCCACTTGGCCACAACTGTAACCGATCGCTTTCGGGAACCCAGCCCGACAAGGCTTGCAGGCCACCGTCTCCCGTTGATCGGCACGATTCGAAGTGCGATTCAAAAACTCCTGAGTTCATAGCAGATAGTGACCATTTCACGCTGGGTATCGCCTGATTTGGCTCACATTTCTCGTCCGGAAGCCGCTTCGGCCGCTGCCGGGCGCGTCGCGCCAGCCGTGGAGGCGTCGCGGCAGTCCGCGTCGGCTGGGTTGGCCTTGGAATACTTTTGCTTCGATAGCAAACAATGACCATTCCACGCTGGGAAATGCCTGATTTCCGTCGGTTTTTTCCCTCCGAACTGATTTCAGGCGGCCTGCGCTGACGGTTCAAGGGTTTGGCCGCCCGCCATGCAAGCCGGCTTTCATGCGGGACCCCCGCTGTTAAAGACTTCTTTAATAGCCGGTGTGATGCAGGCGCTCACGTGTATAAAAAATACGGTTTTTTATACAGATGGCCCTTAACATGCATAGAAAACCGGATTTTCTATACACATCACACCGCCAAAGGCTCGTTCATGTCGCAGCTGAAGCCACTCGAACACCTGGATGCCACCCGTTTCGATACGCCAGCCATCCTCAAGAAGTTGGCCAGCAGCAGCCGCCGGCTGGCGGAACTCAAGGGTATTGCGGCTTCCATTCCGAATCAGGGCATCCTGATCAACACCCTGGGCCTGCAGGAGGCCAAGGACAGTTCCGAGATCGAGAACATCATCACGACGCACGATGAGTTGTTCAAGGACGATGTCTTGCCCGAGGCGTTTGCCAACCCGGCCGCCAAGGAGGTTTTGCGTTACCGCCAGGCCCTGCGCGTGGGGTTTGATCAGGTTCGTGCCAGTGGCTTGCTGACGGCGAACCACGTCATCGGCATTCAGTGCGAACTGGAGCGCAACAATGCCGGCTTTCGCAGGCTGCCTGGTACGGCCTTGAAGGATGGAAATGGGCAGACCGTTTACACCCCCCCGCAAGACCCGGCCGAAATCGTGGCGTTGATGCGCGATCTGGAGCGTTTCATGAACGAGCCCGACCTGTTCGCGGCGGACCCGCTGATCAAGATGGCGTTGATTCACCACCAGTTCGAGAGCATTCACCCGTTCTACGACGGCAATGGCCGTACCGGGCGCATCCTGAACGTGCTTTACCTGGTCAAGGAGGGCTTGCTGGACATCCCGGTGCTGTACCTCAGCAGCCACATCGTGCGGACCAAGGCCGATTACTACCGCCTGCTGCAGACGGTCCGCGATGAGGACAACTGGGAAGAGTGGGTGATGTACCTGCTGGATGCGGTGGAGCAGACCGCCAGCCAGACGCTGACGACCATCCACGCCATCAAGGCAGCCCTGTTTGACTACAAGCACCGCATTCGCGCCCAGCACAAGTTCTACAGCCAGGACCTCATCAACAACCTGTTCACGCACCCGTATACCAAGATCGAGTACGTGCAACGGGATTTGCAGGTCTCGCGACTGACCGCGACCAAGTACATGGACGCCCTGGCCGCGAGCGGCTTTGTGCAAAAGCACAAGATCGGGCGCGCCAATTTCTACATCAATCTGGCCCTGAGCGGCGTCTTGTCAGCCCAGCACGGTACGTCCCCATG
Organism: Burkholderiaceae bacterium; assembly: GCA_016790575.1. Classification (GTDB taxonomy): domain Bacteria; phylum Pseudomonadota; class Gammaproteobacteria; order Burkholderiales; family Burkholderiaceae_C; genus JAEUOU01. The sequence goes on from JAEUOU010000023.1 coordinate 35,438, forward strand.
ACCGAAGACCAGCTCGAACAGGAAACCCTGGCCTGGCTGCAGGACGTGGGCTACACCCACCGCTACGGCCCGGACATCGCGCACGACGGCCCGGCACCTGAGCGGGCCAGCTACCGGCAGGTGATCCTGAGCTTTCGGCTGCGCGAGGCGATTCAGCGGCTCAACCCCGGCGTTCCCACCGCCGCCCGCGAGGACGCGCTGCAGCGGGTGCTGGACCTGGGCATGCCGGCCCTGCTGTCGGCCAACCGGGCGTTTCACCGGCTGCTGGTGGGCGGTGTGCCGGTGCAGTACCAGAAGGACGGCGAAACCGTGGGTGACTTCGTGCGGCTGGTGGACTGGTCTGCCCCGGCGCGCAACGAGTTCTGGGCGGTGAACCAGTTCACCATCAAAGGGGCCCACCACACCCGCCGGCCCGACATCGTGCTGTTCGTCAACGGCTTGCCGCTGGTGCTGATCGAGCTGAAAAACCCCGCCGACGAAGCCGCCGACATCTGGAAGGCCTGGGACCAGATTCAGACCTACAAGGCGCAGATTCCCGACGTGTTCCAGACCAACGAGCTGCTGGTGGTGTCGGACGGCACCGAGGCGCGCATGGGCAGCGTGTCGGCCGACGCCGAGCGCTTCCAGCGGTGGCGCACCATCGACGGCGTGGCGCTGGACCCGCTGGGCGAATTCAACGAGCTGCAAACCCTGGTGCGCGGCGCACTGGCTCCGGCCACCCTGCTGGATGTCGTGCGCTACTTTGTGCTGTTCGAGGACGACGGCGGGCTGGTTAAGAAGATTGCCGGCTACCACCAGTACCACGCGGTGCGCGCCGCGATCGACCAGGTGGTGGCGGCGTCCCGCCCCGACAGCCCGGCCCGGACGCAGGGCAAGGGCGGCGTGGTGTGGCACACCCAGGGCAGCGGCAAAAGCATCACCATGACCTGCTTTGCCGCCCGCGTGATGCAAGAGCCGGCGATGGAAAACCCCACCATCGTGGTCATCACCGACCGCAACGACCTGGACGGACAGCTGTTTGGCGTGTTCAGCCTGGCGCAGGACCTGCTGCGCGAAACCCCGGTGCAGGCCAGCACCCGGCAGGAGCTGCGGCAACTGCTGGGCAACCGGCCGTCGGGTGGCATTGTGTTTGCCACCATCCAGAAGTTCATGCCGGGCGAGGACGAGGACTTGTTTCCGGTGCTGTCCGCGCGGCGCAACATCGTGGTGGTGGCCGACGAAGCCCACCGCACCCAGTACGGGTTTGAAGCCCGGCTGACGACCCGGAAGATCGCCGCCGGCAAGAGCCGCGCCGTGGCCACCAGCGACGGCCGCCCGGCGGGCCCGGCCGCCGTCGCCGAATTTGCGTCGCCCGAATACAAAACCAGCTACCAGGCAGGCTACGCGCAGCACCTGCGCGACGCCCTGCCCCACGCGACCTTCGTGGCCTTCACCGGCACGCCGGTCAGCAGCGCCGACCGCGACACCCGCGCCGTCTTTGGTGATTACATCCATGTCTATGACATGCAGCAGGCCAAGGAAGACGGCGCCACCGTGGCGATTTATTACGAATCGCGCCTGGCCAAGCTGAGACTGAAGGAAGAAGACCTGCCGCTGATCGACGACGAGGTGGACGAGCTGGCGGAAGGCGAGGAAGAAAGCACCCAGGCGCAGCTCAAGAGCCGCTGGGCGGCGCTGGAGAAAGTGGTGGGCGCCGAGCCCCGCGTGGCCAGCGTGGCGGCCGATCTGGTGGCGCATTTCGAGGAACGCAACGCGGCGCAGGACGGCAAAGCCATGGTGGTGACCATGAGCCGCGACATCTGCGTGAACCTGTACAACGCCATCGTCGCGCTGCGCCCCGACTGGCACAGCGACGACCCGGAGCGCGGCGCGATCAAGATCATCATGACCGGCAGCGCCAGCGACAAAGCCCTGCTGCGCCCGCACCTGTACAGCAGCCAGACCAAGAAGCGGCTGGAAAAGCGCTTCAAAGACTCCGCCGACCCGCTGCGCCTGGTCATCGTGCGGGACATGTGGCTGACCGGCTTCGACGCGCCCTGCGTGCACACCATGTACGTGGACAAGCCCATGAAGGGCCACAACCTGATGCAGGCCATTGCCCGCGTCAACCGGGTATTCAAGGACAAACAGGGTGGCCTGGTGGTGGACTATATCGGCATCGGCAATGAGCTGAAAGCCGCGATGAAGGAGTACACCGCCAGCAAGGGCCGTGGCCGCCCCACGGTGGACGCCCACGAGGCCCTGTCCGTGCTGCTGGAAAAGCTTGACGTGCTGCGGGCCCTGCTGCACGGCTTTGACTACACCGGCTTTCGCACCGGCGGCCACAAAACCCTGGCCGGCGCCGCCAACCATGTGCTGGGCCTGGTGTCGGAGACCCGCAACCCAGGCAGCAAGCCGGTGCGCGACGGCAAGAAGCGCTTTGCCGACGCCGCGCTGGCCCTGGGCAAGGCCTTCAGCCTGTGCTGCACGCTGGACGAAGCCCGGGCGGTGCGCGACGAAGTGGCTTTTCTGCAGGCGGTGAAGGTGATCCTGACCAAACGCGACCTCAGCCGGCAGAAAAAGGCCAATGAAGCACGCGACCTGGCCATCCGCCAGATCATCAACCAGGCGGTGGTCAGCGACGCGGTGGTGGACATCTTCGACGCTGTGGGCCTGGAAAAGCCCGACATCGGCCTGCTGGACGACGAGTTTCTGGCGCAGGTGCGCCAGCTGCCGGAGAAAAACCTGGCGGTGGAACTGCTGGAGCGCCTGCTGGAGGGCGAAATCCGCTCCCGCTTTGCCACCAACGTGGTGCAGCAGAAGAAGTTCAGCGACTTGCTGGCCAACGTGATCACCCGCTACCAGAACCGCAGCATCGAGACCGCGCAGGTGATGGAAGAGCTGGTGGAGATGGCCAAAAAGTTCAAGGCCGCCGCCAGCCGCGGCGAACAGCTGGGGCTGTCAGACGACGAGGTGAAGTTCTACGACGCGCTGGTCAACAACGAATCGGCCGTGCGGGAGCTGACGGACGAAACACTCAAGAAAATCGCCCACGAACTGACCGAAAACCTGAAAAAGAACGTGACCGTGGACTGGGCCCAGCGCGAAAGCGTGCGGGCCGCGCTGCGCCTGATGGTCAAGCGCGTGCTGCGCAAGTACAAGTACCCACCCGACCAGGCCGACGACGCGGTCGAGCTGGTGCTGCAGCAGGTGGAAACCCTGGGCGAGGCCTGGAGCTGACGGCGGATGCCAGGCAAAGGCCGATGAATACTCTGCTTTTTGTAGCAAATAAAGACTGTTTCACGCTGGGTATTGGCCGATAAGATGCAAAATTTGCCGGATTCACCCCCCCACCGCAGCGTTGCCGACGTGGACGGCTTTGTGGATCTGCTGCGCGCCGCCTGTGACGAGCCCGCAATGGCGCGCACGCTGCTGGCGCTGCTGGACCAGCCCGCAGACCGTCGCGGCCACGTCATTGAACGGCTGGCGGCCCACCTGCGCCGGCAGGGCGCACCCGCCCGGCTGGTGGCCGCGATCAGCTGCCTGGCCGACGATGCGGTGGCGCAGCAGGCCCAGGCGGTGATCCGGCGCGGCGGCGCCTGACCGCGCCCCCGGTGAACGCGCTCAGTTGGGGCTGCGCACCAGCCGCATGGCCGCCGGAAGCGTGCGGGTGTTCTCGCCGACATCCGCGTCCTTGAAACCCACGTACATGAAATAGTGCGGACCGGCCGAGCTGGAGGTCCAGAACCGCAGGGCCGGGGTGCCCGGAAAGGCCGTCGCGTCAATGGCCGCGACCCCGCTGGTCGGGTCTGCTTCGGCGACCGACGCAATCGCCGACAGCTCTTTCATGGTCGGCAGACGCCAGGCTTTGCCGGAGCGCGCCGCCTCGTCGGCCGCGCGGGAGACTGCCGACGGATGCGGCACCGTCAACGCTTTGCCGTCACAGCGACCCGCCTTCCAGGTCATGCCCTCGGCGCAGCGGCGCCAGACCAGACCGGAGCGCGCATCGCGAATCTCGTCGCCGTCCGGCAGTGGCTGAAACCGCCCCTGGGCCGCCGCCCCGCCCGAACCGATGCCCGCCAACAGCGCAAACCCAGACAACACCCAAGAACGCCACATCATCGACAGCCTTTCTGTTTACTTACAGCGCACTATCGTAGGGAGAAAATCCGCGCCCTCCATGCGCAATCTCACGTAGAGGGTTGCACGTAAGAAATTGGTACGCACGCTCCCGGGCCCCGGCAGCGAGGCCTTTTCCAATTTGACCATCGCCCCGGACCACGACAGCACCTGCGGGCGCAAGTAAAGGGGCACGGCGCCCGCGAGACGCCGCATCCGCCTCAGGTCGATTGAGAACGACTGCGGAACGCCGGCGCGTTTCCGGCACGCTGGCGCGCAACTTGCATCCAACAGTTCGTCAACATCACGGCGGAAATCGGCGCAGGAAGTTGACGCAACTCATGCAAGGCAGGACTCGACTGGTCCGGAGTCAAGGGCATGTGGAGGCAGACCACAACTTTGAAGACGCCGTACAGCGCCACGACGCGCAGGTCGCCGAACTCGGCCTGCCGCTGTGGGTGGGTTCCGAGCCCACCTTCACCGACCGGCTGGCCCAGACGCCGGCCTGGCTGCACGCCGCGCGAGGCGACGACAAAGAGCCCCGCGCCCGCGCCGATCCGGCCCGCGCGGACACCGCCACCGACATCCGCAGCGGCCGCGTGCAGGTGCCCGAAGCCTACGACGCGCCGGAACTCGCCACGCACGCGGCCTGAGCGACTGCTTTGGGCAAAAAATTGCTATTTCGTAAATAGCAAACAATCACCATTCCACGCTGGGCAACAGCCGTTTTTATGGGCCAAGATGAGCAATCTTCGCCGGGCAAGCCATTCGCCAGCCGCCAGGTGCTGGTTCGGGAACAGAGACTGAGCCGCTCACCGGGCGTCGGCCAGAAGGCTCTCGTAGGGAATGTTCAGCGCGTCATGCAGGTTCTTGACCATGCGCAGGCTCAGGCGCCGCTTGCGATTGAGCACTTCGGACACCCGGCCACTCGGGCCGATGAAGGGCTCGAGGTCCCGCGCCGACAGGCCCTGTTGCTCCATCCGGAACTTGATGGCCTCCACGGGGTCGGCGGGGCCAAAGTCGTAGTGCTTGTTCTCATAGGCCTCGACGAGGGTCACGAGCACGTCGCGCTCGTCCGCCTCCGGAGTTTGTTCCTCGGCCTGGAAGATGGACTCCAGCCGGCGGAACACCGCCTTCAGGTCGTCGTCGTTTCGAATCGGCTTAATAGTCATTCACGTTCTCCACATCGATGCGGTCGTATTGGGCATGGGTGCCGACAAACTTCACCCAGGCGATGCCCGCCCGGTATTGCATTTCCACCACCAGCCGGTACTTGTTGCCGCCGATGTTGAACACCACACGGTTGTTGCCGCAGATGCTGGCGCTGGCGTACTGGTCCTTGACATCCTGGGGAGACCGCCACGTCGCCTTGATGGCTTCCTCGTACCAACTGTGCAGCGGGCCGCGCGCATCACCGCACCCGGGTTGGTCCCAGAACTTCTTCAGACTGCTCTTCGCGATCACCCTCATCGGGTTCAGTATCTCCCATTTTGGGAGTACCGTCAATCGTTTCACAAGACTTGGTCAAACCACTAAGGCCGGGCAGCCCATCGGCACGCTGGCGCGCAACTTGCATCACGTTGGGGCCCGCAGCCGCCGCTGAAACTTGACTGACATCAAGTGATGCAAGGCTCGGCATTTCCGGAGTCAAGGACGGACGCATGGAGACGGACGAGGTTTTCGAACAGGCCGTACAGCGCCACGACGCGCAGGTGGCGGCGCTGGGCCTGCCGCTGTGGGTGGGGTCCGAGCCCACCTTCACCGACCGGCTGGCCCAGACGCCGGCCTGGCTGCACGCCGCGCTGGGCGACGACAAAGAGCCCCGCGCCCGCGCCCTGGCCGCCACCCTGAGCCGGCTGCTGCCCGGCGCGCTGCTGTTGCGCAGCGTCGGGCGGCTGTATCCCGGTGAAAAAGCGCCGCGCTGGAACCTGGGCCTGCTGCGGCGGCGCGACGGCGAGCCGCTGTGGAACGGCCCGCCGGACCCGCTGCTGGCGACCGCACCGCTTGCCGCCGGGCCACCGGACATCGCCGCCTTCGCCCACGCCCTGGCCGACGCCTTCGCCCGCCAGCCATGGGCCACCGCATGCACCGAAGCGGCCGAGGCCGAAGACGGCGCGGGCGGCGCATCAGCCTGGACAGTCACCACCCGCTGTGACGCTGCCGCGGAGCCGCTGCGCTTTGCCGTGCGCGCCCACACCGACCCGTCCCGCGCGGATACCGGCACCGACGCCGCCACGCCGGCCAGCATCGCCACCGCCGCCGATGACGCCGCCGCCGCAGCCGCCGAAGGAGAGCCCGGCGCGCAAACCCGGCCCGCCGCCGCCCGCCCCGCCTGCGCCGCCATCGACCTGCCCGAGATCACCCGCGTCGACACGCTGCTCGCCGTCCTGCCCTGCGTCGCACACGCCGCGCGGGCCTGCGGATTGGGCGCGCTGGTGATCGCCGGCGCCACCCCGCCGGTGGACGCCACGCTGGAGCTCACCACCGTCACGCCCGACCCGGCCGTCATTGAAATCAACTCGGCCCCCAGCCGCACCTGCGCCGAGTTTTTCTGGCGCAGCCAGCAGGTCTATGCCGCCGCCGCGGCGCACGGGCTGTCGCCCTACCGGCTGTATTTCAACGGGCAGGTGGCCGACTCCGGCGGCGCCGGCCAGATCACCTTCGGCGGCCCGACGCCCGAGGCCAGCCCCTTCGTCACCCACCTGCAGCTGCTGCCCCGGCTGGTGCGCTTTTTCAACCGCCACCCGGCTTTGAGCTACCTGTTTGCGCACGACTTTGTCGGCGGCAGCGGCCAGTCCGTCCGGGCGGACGAGCGCGGCACCGGTGCCTTCGACGATCTGGTGCTGGCCCTGGCGCTGCTGGAGCGCGAAACGGTCACCGAGCCTGAACTGCTGTGGAAAAGCCTGGCCTCGTTCCTGTGCGACGCGGTGGGCAACAGCCACCGCGCCGAGATCAACATCGAAAAGCTCTGGAACCCGCACCTGGCAGGCCGTGGCCGCCTGGGCCTGGTCGAATTTCGCGGCCTGCGCATGCAGCACACGCCGCAGCGCGCCACGGCCATCGCCTGCCTGCTGCGCGCCGTGATCGCCATGCTGGCCACGCGCCCCTACGCGCTGCCGCTGATCGACTGGGGGCGCGAGCTGCACGACCGCTTTGCCTTGCCGTTCTACCTGCAGGCCGATCTGGACACCGTGCTGGCCGAGCTGGACGCAGCCGGCCTCGGCCTGGAAGCGCCCATCCAGGCCGTGCTGCGCCACGACGCGTTCCGCTTTCTGGGCCAGGTGGACTTGCCCTTCGGCACGCTGGAGCTGTGGCGCGGCCTGGAGTTCTGGCCGCTGGTGGGCGACGCCGCCAGCCCCGAGCAAAGCGGCAGCTCCCGCTTCGTCGATGCCAGCACGACGCGCATCGAAATCCGCTGGCGCCCGCCGTCAACCGGCACCGTGGGCACGCCGGATGCCGACCACTGGCAGGACTGGGCCATCACCGTGGACGGCGTCACCCTGCCGCTGCGCCCCGAGCGCGACAACCGGGGCGATCTCAAGGTCTTCGGCGTTCGCTACGCCAGCTTTGCCCCCCACTCCGGCCTGCATCCCGTGCTGGGCAGCCAGGCCCCCTTGACGCTGACCTTGGGCCATGCCGACCACGACGTGCAGTACGCCGTCACGCTGCATGAATGGCGGCCCGATGGCGAGGCCTATCCCGGCTTGCCTGCGGATCTGCTGGAAGCGGGGGAGCGGCGGGCTGGGCGCATGACCGTGGCCGCGAAGAACCGGCCCATGCAGGCTCCAACTGAAGAATCGGGTACGGAGGCAAGGCCCGCAAGCCCCGGGCTTACGGCCTACAGCCTGGATCGGCGATACCGTTGACCGGTGCTTAGGGCTCATGGCGCTGCCTACCGCGTATTCGACCCGTGCTTGGCAAGCATCCATAAGTTTGAATTTGATAGCGGATAGTGACCATTCCACGCTGGGAATAGGCTATTTTCGTTCGTATATGGCACACACAAGCCCCTTGCAGACTGTGCGCGAAGCCATCACTGACCGCGAAGAGCAAACGCCGACTAAAGGATCGGTGCGGTCGTTCCAGATAGGCCGAGCGGCTGCAGCTATCGACCCAGAGCGGCCGGTCATGTAGTCTCTTTCAACCAGGGCAAACGGCGGCGCGTACCGACGGGATGGCCAGCAAAGGACCTCTCCCGCGCTACACGCGCGTTGGTCATCCATTCGAGTGCTCCATAATGAAATGAAAACCGGGAGAGAAAAGGGCACCCATGGCCGCATTTGACATCAGCGTGCGTGACACGCTCAGATTGCTTGATGGCCCGTTCGAGCCCTTCGCTTCCGGCGTGTCGAATGGGCTCTATGCATTTTGGCTTGGGTCTGGGATTTCATTCGGACGCGCTCCGAGCCTGCTCGACCTCGTGGGCAGGGTGATTGAGTACGTGCGTTCTCGCATAGACCCAGCGGATCCGAACTGCAAGTTCGCTCGCTCGATGCAAGAGATCCTCAACTTGGCAAGCGCTTCACCGGAGGAGCGTGCGCGCTCGAATCTTGGAGAGGTCTTTGCCAGTTGGCCAGATCAGCATGCCATCGCCGGGCGTTTGGTCAACAACTACGCCAAGCTGCTCGGCCTGCCAGTCGATGGCGAGGCCCTGGACTACCTGTTGTGGACCGTGATCGATGTCGGCGCGACGTTCGCGGACCCCGCCATGACGCCCGACGTGGAGCACCTCTGTCTGGCTGCCTTGAGTCTGGAGGGCACAGTTCCTGAAATGCTCTCCGCCAACTGGGACCCGCTGGTTGAAAGGGCTGTGGACACTCTGACAGACGGCAATGCGGCTTTGAGCCCCACGGTCGTTGCACGTCCTGCCGACCTTCAACTACCCCGCAACAAGACCCGCCTCATCAAGTTCCACGGTTGTGCCGCCAAGGCTCAAGCTGATCCGGACCAGTACCGTCAATGGTTAGTGGCGTCCAACGATCAGGTTGCCGCCTTCTGCACGCAGGCAAACAACCAAGGGCTGGTCACAGCATTGACGCACATCGTCGGGAGCAAGCGCACGCTGATGCTTGGCCTGTCAGCTCAGGACTCCAATATCCAGGGAATCTTCAACAAGGCGGCCAACGAGTTGACGTGGCAGCTAGGCGATCCTCCTCCGAGCTATGTGTTCTCAGAGCAAGAGCTCGGCATGGACCAGCGATCGCTCCTGAGAAACGTCTACCGCGAGCAAATCACGCCAGCAAACCTGAAGGATGTCTTTGAGGCGGCGCGCATCCAGGCATACGCAAGGCGGTTGCTCACCGCGCTGCTGCTGGATGTGTGGTCGAGAAAGCTGCAGGCGCTCATTTTTCTCGTACCAGGCCTGCTTCCGCCAGCGGAGCGTCAATACCTGTGTACCGGCATCTTGTCGCTTCGCAACCACCTAGCAGATGCGGCGGAGCCTGAGCTCGACTTTGTCGATGCGCTCCTTGATCGGTTCGGCCGCGCCTGCAAGTTGCTGCGCGACGGCCAAATCGAACAACCCAATGTCAGGTTTGAGCCGATCACGAATGACGTCGTGGCGGCCCTCCCAGGCAATCTTGCCTTGGGTGCCCTCGGGTTACGCGAGGCGGCCGTAGCACTTGGTCTTGTGGGGATGGGCTTAAGCCGCAAACACTGGGTAGTGGAAGCCGAGTCTCTGGACAGGGAGTCGGGCGTGCTGGCGGTCACCGGAAAAGGTTCAGCAGCGGCCCGCACCAAGGTGTACCTGACAGCCAGCGCGGCAGGCGCTGCGCTGCTTCGCAGCGAGGGCCACCTGGTGGAGGCAGAGAGCCCCCTCTTGATCCAGTCGCAGAAGCTGGCAGTGCCAATGACCCGATCTCCAAGAGGGGCATCGGGGCGGACTGGCCTGCCGAAAGCACGCGAAGTAAGCATATCGACGCTGCTGCAAACCTATGCCACCGCTGATGACTTGTATGTAGCCTTCCGACAGGAGCTTGCACTATGACTGACTCAACGCCAGTGGGCCGGGTGGCGACGGCGCTTGAGGATGCTGGGTACCAGCGAATCGCCAACGGACTCCAGGTCGGCGAGCTGAAGTTCCAATTTCCAGCCGCGTTCGTAAAGGCGAAGAGTTCTGCAGAACTAATCCTTGTCGCCGACATCGCAAGCGAGAGCGAGATGCAGCTGACGCGCAAGGTGGACGGCGTGGCTCGCGCGCTGGACATCGCATCTTCCACACGATCGCTTACCTTGGTGGTGACCGGACCGCGTCCCAGTACGGCCGCTCTGGAATCGATGGGCCGAGTCTGCCGGGTCCTCCCCACCGGCAACATCACTGGGGACGACGGCGACCAAGTTCTCAAAAACTGGCTGGCTGTGCTGTTGCCTCTGTCATTGCCTCAGCCCGAGTCCGCGGCGGGCAACTCCTTGGCCCGCATCCACGCTGCTGCAAAGAGCATGGACGAGAGCACCAAGAGGCTGATCGAAGTTGCCTCTCTAGGGGAACGCGCTGTCAGCAAAGAGCTGTATTCGATCATCGACGCCGCCGCAGTCCAAGCCAAGGAGAAGACCAAATGACGGCGCGTATCACGTCCCTCACGGCAACAGACTTCCGCAGTCTTCGTGGGACCATCACGATCCCTATGGATAGCCCTGTCGTGCTGATCCATGGACGCAATGGCGCCGGCAAGACTAGCTTGTTGACGGCAATGGAACTTGGCCTGACTGGCAACCTAGCATCGCTATCTCGGATGGACTCGCAGCCACGAGAGCATCTGGTTAACAAGGAGGCTGTGTCCAAGAAAGCGTCGGTGTCAATCGGAGTTCATGGGCTTGGTGTCGAGTTTCCTGCAGGACATTTTGACATCCACGGCCCCAATCTCACTGGCAAGGCGGCGCTCGACCCCATCTTGACAAGACACTTCTCGGAACGCTGCTACCTCGCGCAGTCCACACTGTCGAGGCTGCTGGAGTTCTACGAGGACAGATCGGCAAATGGCACAGCACTGACGCGATTCGTCAAGGAACTACTCGGGCTGGATGCGCTGGATGCTCTCATTGACGGCCTGCACGACGCCGGCGACGTTCGCCGGCTTCGCGGTCATGCCGTGAGCTTCTGGGACATGCGTGAGCAACTTCCGCTTTTGGATGACGAATTGAGCCGCCTGAACAAAGAGCTCACTGCCGCCGAAGTGCAGGCAACGCAGCTAACTAAGTCGGCTCTGGAGCGACTAACACCACATTGGCCAGAAATTGCCGGTCTCTCGCCGCAGGCGATTCTTGACCTGCTGAAGGAGCAGTCACAGGAGCCGGAACTGCAACGCTTGACGCAGCTACGGCGGGAGCTCAATGACACGGTCTCACAGAGCCAGAGGGTGGTATCCGCCATGGCAGCCGACCAGCGCGCTGCCATCGAAACGGCCGCCAGCGCCGCAGACGCGGCACTACGCGGTTGGCTGGACACCAGCGGCCAGCGCATGACGGAGCTGTTCAACGAGCTCGGTGGCTACTTCTCTGATCTGCCGTCCCCAATCCAGAACCGCCCTGAGTACGCTCGTGCCTATGCCCATCGGTCCGTGTCCAATGAGGTGGCGCGATGCCAGCAGATTCAAGCCAAAGATCAAACAGCGCAAAGGCAGGTATCGTCGCTACAGAATGACCGGCAAGGCCTCGCCACACGGCTGGAAGAGATCGACAAGCAGATCGTGCAGCATTCGCGCGAGGCAGGCCAGCTTGCGCAGGCGCTGTCTGGCCTAGTGCCGCATGTGCATACCGACGAATGTCCGGTCTGTAGTCGGGACTTCGGTGAGGTTTCGTCGTCGCCGCTGTTGGGCCATCTCACGTCTCGGATTGCGTCCTTGACTCAGTCTGCTGGCCTTCTCTCAGCGTTGTCGCGCGAGCGGGCGAACACGATGAGTGCCGTCGCGGACCGAGACCGAGAGATCGGTGTCGCTCAGGCGCAAGTTCTCACGGCCGAAGCGAGAACGGAATACGGGCAACGGCTTGAATTCCTTGAGCAGGCCTTACAGGACTTGGCGTCCTTGGAAGGGGAAGCCAAGGATGGCGAAGCACTGTTCGGGCAAGCTGCCAACGCCGCGCAAGCTCTGGCATCCGCTCGCGCCGTCGATCAGCAATCAGCAGCAATTCGAGACGCTGCTGGTCGGTATGCCGCGGTGCTCTCCATGGATCCCATCGGCGCCAGCGAGCCTTTGCAAGCAGCATTGCAGCGGTTTATTGCTGAAGTCACTGCTCAGTTGGAGCGGCTGATGGCGAAAGAGTCGGCACGCCGCGATGGCGAGCCAGTACTGAGGGAACTGCTGCTGAAGCAGAAGAACGCTGCTGCCATCAGGGTGCGACAGTTGGAGCGGAGAACTGCTCGTCGAGGCCTGTACGCTGCGAAGGTAGCAGGGGAGCGCACGATGGAACAGGCACGCGAGCTTCTCAGGCTCGCTCAGGTCGAGCGTTCCCGTGTTGTGAGCCAAGTGTTTAACGATTCCTTGAATGCAGCATGGCGAGACCTCTTCGTCCGCCTGGCACCGGACGAGCCTTTTATCCCCGCCTTCGCTTTGCCCCAGACGACAAAGGGCGGCGTCGAAGCAAGGCTGGAGACTCTCTACCGAGACGGCAGCAAAGGCGGAAATCCAAGGGCCATGCTTAGCGCAGGGAATCTCAACACGGCCGCGCTGACGCTGTTCCTCGCGCTCCATCTGTCTGTGAAGCCGCATCTGCCGTGGCTGATCATCGACGACCCGGTGCAAAGCATGGACGAGGTTCACATCTCGCAGTTCGCTGCTCTGTTGCGAACGCTCTCGAAGCAGCATGGCCGTCAGGTCATCATCGCCGTGCATGAGAAGCCACTTTTCGACTACCTGTGCCTAGAGCTCAGCCCCGCGTTCGAGGGAGACCGATTGATCACAGTAGAGCTAGGCCGCGCGGCCAATGGCGAGTCGGTGCCGAATGTTGTGGTCAGAGACTGGAAGCAGGACTTGGCGATTGCAGCGTAGACGTTCGCGCTCGCTCTAGACGGCCCATAGCATGGAACAGCCGAGTGGCTGGGACGAGGTCTTCGCCTACGATGCGATCGCCTCAGCTTAATCGTAGAGCGACCGGTCTCTGCTAGTTTTGCGAAGGGCCGCTCCCTGGCCGCGACCTGCCTTTCAAAGCACTGACCTGGACTGGCCGCAATCCCTGCATCTGCGCCATCCAATCTTCAGGGAGTCGCTTCGCGCGTCCTAGGGCAGCACAAAGCCCGAGTGTCGTTCACGTCTACCCACATCTGTCGATCCGAATTCGATAGCAGCTCATGACCATTCCACGACGGGAACTGGCCATTTTTATTCAATAAACTGCCCCAAACCCGGAATTGGGGCCTTCCCCCCCACCACCAGCCGGATCCCCGTCATCACCTGCTCCGGCTCGGTGCGGCGCTCCAGTGCCAGGGGCATGGCCGCCAGGCGACTCACCCTCAATACACCGGCCGCGCCAGCCTGCGACTCGCCCGTGAGATCGCATAGTTCACCAGGCAATACAGCACCGCCACGACCAGGTACACCGGCACGAGCGAGCGGTAGTTGGCGATGAGCACCTTGGCGTTCTGCATCAGTTCACCGTAGGTGACCACATAGCCGAACGTGGTGTCCTTGACCACGATGACCAGTTGGGCAACCAGTGCCGGGACGATGTAGCGGAAGGCCTGGGGGAAGACGATCAACGCGAACACTTGCGCCTGGCTCAGGCCCAGCGCCCGTGCCGCATCGGTCTGGCCTCGGGGAACGGCGAGCACGCCTGCGCGGTACACCTCGGCCACCACGGCGGCGGTGCTGAGCCCGACGGGCAAGGTGAGCATCCAGTAGGCGCTGAGCTTGATGCCGACGGAGGGCAGAACCAGAAAGCACACGTAGATGAGCAGCAGCGTGGGCACGCCGCGCAGGAATTCGATGACGGCCACCGCGGGCCAGCGCGCGATCCGTGACGGTGAGAGACGGCCGACCAGCAGCACCAGGCCCAGCACGAGCGCGATAACGGCCGCCGCGGCCGCGGAGGCCAGCGTGCCAAGCAGGCCTTTGCCCAGAAAGGCCCAGGTGGTCTGCCAGGCGAAGAATTCCCACAGCCGCCCGGCGAACTGCCCCGCATCATGAAACCGGTACACGATGGCCGCGATGAGCGCCAGCAGCGCTGCCGCGACGCTCACGCTCACGACGCGGGTGACGGCCTGCGCCTTGTGGGTCAGGTCGCCGAAGAGAACGTCTTCCAGGGCGCGGCTCATCGCAGGATGCGGACCTTCCGGTCCAGGGTGGCGCCCGCCCAGGCGATGACCAGGCCGGAGGCCAGGTACATCGCAGCAGCCACGGCGAAGGCGGCGATGCCGGCGGCGGAGTCGTTGGCGATCTTGGCCACCAGCGCCGTGAGCTCTTTGCCGGGCAGGGGCACCTGGGATGCCAGCGCCGTCGAGAGCATCAGCGCGATGAGCAGCGAGGTCATGGGCTGCACCACCGAACGCAGCGCCTGCGGCAGGACCACCGAGGTGATGACGGTCATGGGCCGCATGCCCAGGCTGCGCGCCGCGTCGATCTGCCCCCCACCGACGGTGTTGATGCCCGTGCGCAGATAGTCTGCCGTGAAGGCCGAGCACACCAGGCACAGGGTCAGGATGACGCTCGGCTCATAGTCGATCACGACGTTGAGGTCGGGCAGCGCGAACACGATGAAGATCAGCAGCGCCACGCTGGGGATGTTGCGAAAGACCTCGACGTACAGGGTCAAGACGATTCGAAGCGGCCGCAGCGGCAGCAAGCGTGCCACCGTGACGACGATGCCCAGCGCGAAGCCGGCCACGAAGGACAGCCCCGTGAGCTTCCAGGTGAGCAAAAGGGCCTGCACGAAGGCAGGCCCGTACTCGGCCCAGAGCGGCGACACGCTCCCCATCGTTTGCTTACTGAACGGCCGGCGGCGTGGGAACGTTGGTGCTGCCGGTGCGCTGGCCGATGCTCACCGTCCACAGCTTGGCCCAGGTGCCATCGGCCTGGATCTTCTTCAGGAAGGCATTGACAAACGCCACACCGTCCGAACCCTTGGGCAGACCGATGCCATACGGGTCTTGCGGCCCGAACGGCGCACCCGCGAGTTGTGCCTCGCCGGTGCCCTGGCTCAGCACATTGAGCAGCAGCGTGTAGTCGGTCACGTAGGCTTCCACACGGCCCTGGCGCAGGGCGTCGAGGGCTTCCTGGTGCGTCTGGAATTCCTGCACGGTGGCCTTGGGCGCAAACTGCGCCAGGATGGCGGGGCCGGTCGATCCGGCCTGGGTGGCGGTGCGCTTGCCGGCGAGATCGTTGTAGGACTGGATCGCCTTGTTGCTGGACTTGACCAGCACGCCGGCCTGCGAGCTGTAGTACGGCCCGGCGAAGGAAATCTTCTCGGCGCGCGCCGGGGTGATGGAATACGTCGCCAGCACCATGTCCACCTGGTCGTTGATGAGCACCTGCTCGCGCGTGGACGAGGTCACCTGCGTGAATTTGTACTTGGACCCATCGCCCAGGATGTAGCGGGTGAGCATCTGGGCCAGGCCCGCATCGAAGCCGCGGATCTTGCCGTCTTTCTCGTTGAGCAGCGAGAACAGGTTCGAGGTCTGCGTGGCGCCCAGGCGCAGCGTGTCGGCCTGCTTGATCTTGCTGGCCCATTTGTTGGCGGCAATGGTCGCAGCGTCAGCCACCGGCCCCTGGGCGACCAGCGCGTCAAACGCCGCCGCATTGATGGGGGTGCCTTGCGCATAGGCTGACGCACCGGCAGCGACGGCAAATGCAAGCACGGTGGTCTTCAGGACGGATGAAATGGACATGGTTTCTCTCGGTTGGTGAGTCACGCCAAGAATGTATAGCAGTCCTGCGGGGGCTGCACAGCAGGCGGATGGCCTGCCTGCAGGACAAAGACGGGGGCGCGGCGCAGCGGGGGGCGCGCCGTCAGGTGCGTGCTGTGTCTGGCTTCACCAAGGCCCACAGCCAGCCCTTGAACTCGGGATGGGCCGCGCGCAGCGTTTCGATGGGGGATGGCGGGGGAATGTCCTGCCCGGCTTCCAGCGTGGCTTCGATCCATCCGGTGATGGCTGCTTCGGCCTGCGTCATGGCGTCTTCCAGCGTGTCCCCCGCCGAAAAGCAGCCCGGCAGATCAGGCACCACCACGCCCCAGGCCGTGGCGTCGGTTCCGGGTTCAATGGCGATGGGGTCGCGCATGGGGTTCACCTTTCAGATGCCGGCCTGCCGCCGGATGGCCTTGACCAGCCCGAGCCACAAGTCTTTCTTGGGATGGGGCACCACCACGTGGCCCGGGCGATCGGGGTGCTGGAACTCGTCAGTCCTGATTCAATAGCAGACCATGACCATTCCACGCTGGGTATTGGCCATTTTCATTCAAATTCCGTCCCCAGACCCGAATGTGGGGCCCTTCCCCCCTACCCCACCACCAGCCGGATCCCCGGCATCACCTGCTCTGCCTGCGCTCGACGCTCCAGGGCAAGGCGCATGTTCATCTGGGCGACTTCGGTGTGTTCCACCGCCAGGTTCTGGGCGCGGGTGCCCTCGCCGCGCTGGAGCGCATCGAACAGCATGTGGTGCTGGCGGTGGGCGTAGAGCATCCAGTCGCGGTCCAGCGCGACGGTGCCCTGCATGGGCAGCATGGCGGACGCGGGGGCGAAGGGCAGTTTGTCGTTCAGCGCCACGGCGCGCTGCAGGGCGCGGTTGCCGCAGGCGTCCAGGATCAGCGCGTGAAAGCGGTCGTTCATGCTGGCGTAGGCGGCGTAGCTTTCCAGCGTGAGCGGGTTGTCGGCCAGCAGGCGGTCGCCCGCCTCCAGGCAGGCCTGCAGGTCGCCCTGCAGCTGGCGCGAGACGCCGTGTTCGGCGACCAGGCGCGCGGCCATGCCCTCCAGGTGGCCGCGCACGGCAATGGCATCGGCGACTTCACGCGGGGTGAACTGGCGCACCAGGTATTTGCCGGTGTCGCTAGCTTCGATCAGGCCCTCCTGCTCCAGCGTGACGAGGGCGCTGCGCACCGGCGTGCGCGAGGCGCCCAGGCGCTCGGCCAGTTGCTGCTCCGCCAGGCGCTGGCCGGGCTCGAACGTGCCGCGCAGGATCAGGTCGCGCAGCTGCATCAACACGGTTTCTTGCAGGTTCATGGGGTGAACTGTACACTGGCTGCACATTTCGGTATACCGTTTTTGATTGACAGGACACCATCATGAAAGCCGAGCACAACGAACTTCTCACCCGCGTCGGGCCGGGCACGCCGGGCGGCACGCTGCTGCGCCACTACTGGCAGCCGGTAGCGCTGCTGGACGAGTTTGACCCGGCGCTGGACCCGCGCATGGCGGTGCGCCCGGTGAAGGCGGTGCGGGTGCTGGGGCAGGATCTGGTGCTGTTTCGCAATGCCGACGGCAGCTTTGGCCTGCTGGACCGCGACTGCCCACACCGCGGCGCGGACCTGAGCTTTGGCCGGCACGAGGGGGACGGCCTGCGCTGCCCGTTTCACGGCTGGAAGTTTGACGCCGCCGGCCAGTGCACCGACACCCCGGGCGAGCCCACCGGCAGCACGCTGTGCCAGCGGGTGCGCCAGCGCAGCTACCCGCTGGTGGAAAAGGCCGGTGTGCTGTTCGGCTGGTTCGGGCCCGAGGGCAGCACCCCGCCGCCCTTCCCCGCGCTGGACTGCTTCACCGCGCCGGCCAGCCACAGTTTCGCCTTCAAGGGGCTGTGGCACTGCAACTGGCTGCAGGCGTTTGAGGTGGGCATCGACCCGGCGCATGCGTCGTTTCTGCACCGGTTTTTCAACGACGAATCGCTGGACGAGAGCTACGGCCGCCAGTTTCGCGGCGCCAGCCTGGGCGAGCTGGACGGCCAGCGCCTGCCGATGACCAAGGTGATGCGCGAGTTTGACCAGCCGGACATTTCGTTCGAGTCCATGCCCTGGGGCCTGCGGCTGACGGCGCTGCGCCGCATCAGCGAAACCATCACCCACGTGCGCGTGACGAACGCGCTGTTTCCGCAGACCTTTGTGATTCCGCTGTCGGAAACCATGACCATCACCCAGATGCATGTGCCGGTGGACGACACCCGCAACTACTGGTATGCCTTTTTCACCAGCTTTGCCGAGCCGGTGGACAAGACCACCATGCGCAACCAGCGGCTGGAAGCCGTCACCCTGCCCGACTACATCCCCAAAATGGGCCGCCACAACAACTGGGGCTTCAGCGCGGAAGAGCAGATCTCGCGCACCTACCTGGGCATGGGCGAGAGCGACATCAACGTGCACGACCAGTGGGCCTGCGAAAGCATGGGCGCCATCCAGGACCGCACCCGCGAGCATCTGGGCACCACCGACAAGGTGATCATGGCCAACCGCCGCCAGCTGATGAAAGCCATTGAATCCGTGCAGGCCGGCGGCCCGGCCCCCGGCCTGGCCGACCCGGCCGTGGCGGCGCAGCGGGTGGGCCCGGACACGGTGGACGGTATCGCCCCGGTGGCGGGCTGGGCCCAGTGGTGGCGCGACGCCGTCAGCGCCAAACGCGCCGGGGCGCCCTGGCCGGGCGCGGCCGATGTGCCGGCGCCTGCACCCGCAGCACCCGCCGCTGCCGCCACGGCAGCCGGGAGCCCGGCGTGAGTGCTGACGGCGGCACCCCCACGGGCCCGGTCAGCTTCGCCCACCGCTGCGGCCAGTGGAGCGCCGGGCGCGAGGTGGCGGCGCTGGAGACCGCGCGACGCATCCACGACAGCGGCGTGGAGCTGGTGCGGGTGGGCTGGTGTGACACCCACGGCGTGCTGCGCGGCAAGACACTGACCGCCCGCGCGGCCATCCGCGCACTGCACGAGGGGGTGGGCCTGGTCAGCACCCTGCTGCTGAAGGACACCTCCGACCGCACCGCGTTCAAGGTGTTCGAGCCCGGCGGCGCGGACGAGCTTCCCGGCTTTGCCTTTGCCAGCAACCTGATCCTGCTGCCCGACCCGGCCAGCTTCACCCTGCTGCCCTGGGCGCCCGGCACCGGCTGGCTGCGCGGCCAGCCGTGGTTTCAGGACGGCGCACCGGTGCCCTACGACACCCGCCGGGTGCTGCAGCTGGCGCTGGCGCGGTTGGCCGGCGAGGAGCTGGGCCTGACCTGCGGGCTGGAAGTCGAATTCCACATCTACCGCCTGAAGGACGGCGCCCATGGGCCGGACCTGGACCCGGATCTGTCCGCCTGGCCGGGGCTGCCGCCGGCCGTGAGCCTGATCCACCCCGGCTACAACCTGCTGGCCGAGGGCTGGATCGACCTGGCTGACGAGCCGCTGCGCATCGTGCAGCGCACGGCGCAGGCGCTGGGCCTGCCGCTGCAGTCGCTGGAGATTGAGCTCGGCCCCAGCCAGGTGGAGGCGGTGTTCGACGCCACCGACGCCCTCACCGCCGCCGACAACATGGTGCTGTTTCGCAACGGGGTGCGCCAGGCGCTGCGCCGCGCCGGCTACCACGCCAGCTTCATGTGCCGTCCGCCCTTCCCCGGCATCATGTCCAGCGGCTGGCACCTGCACCAGTCGGTGTCGCGGCAGGCCGATGGCGGCAACGCCTTTGTGCGCGCCGCGCCGGCGCCGGGCACCACGCCCGCCGACGCCACGCACACGCTGTCCGACACCGGCGCGGCCTGGCTGGGCGGCCTGCTGGCCCACGCCCGGGGCATGACGGTGCTGTGCACACCCACGGCCAACGGCTTCGGGCGCTTTCGGCCCAACGCGCTGGCACCGCAGGCGGTGGTGTGGGGGCGCGACAACCGCGGCGCGATGCTGCGCGTGGTGGGCGGCGCGGGCGACGGCGCCACCCGCATCGAAAACCGCATCGGCGAGCCGGCGGCCAACCCGTATCTGTACATGGCGGCGCAGATCCACGCCGGGCTGGACGGCCTGGCGCGCGGCCTGCTGCCGCCCCCCGCCACCGAGGCGCCTTATGCGCTGGACGCCGAACGCATCCCCACCAACCTGCCCGACGCGCTGGCCGCGTTGCAGGCCGACGGCGCGTTGGTGGACGGGCTGGGCGCGGACGTGGTGCGCTGGTTCAGCCGCGTGAAACAATCGGAACACCAGCGCCACGCCCAGGCCGAAGACAAGGCCGATTTCGAGCGGCGCGAGTATTTCAGCCGGTTCTGAGCCCGTTCCACCCCCGTCACCGCACCATGATTACTCTTCATTTCATAGCAAACAATGACCCGGCGGCGCTGGGCAGTGCCATTTTTCCTTCAAAACCCGGCCGCAGCCTGATGCAGGCGGCCCAAAGCGGCGGTGTGGAGGGCATTGCGGCCGACTGTGGCGGCTGCCTGACCTGCGCCACCTGCCATGTGGTGGTGCGCGAGCCCTGGGCCAGCCAGCTGCCGCCGCCCGGCGCGGACGAGCTGGCCATGCTGGAGTTCACCGCCGTGCCGCGCCAGCCGGGCAGCCGCCTGTCCTGCCAGATCCAGCTGACCGACGCGCTGGACGGGCTGACGGTAGACTTGCCGGCCACCCAATACTGAGCCGCATCGGACCCACACCATGATTCTGGAACTTGCCGACATCCGCATCCAGCCCGGCCAGCAGGCCGCCTTCGAAGAAGCCATCCAGCGCGGGCTGGACACCGTGATCCGCTCGGCCAACGGGTTTCAGGGCGCCAAGGTGAACCGCGGCATCGAATCGCCCGAGCGCTATGTGCTGCAGATCCTCTGGGCCACGCTGGAAGACCACACGGTGGGCTTTCGCCAGTCGCCCGCCTTTGCCGAGTGGCGGGCCATCGTCGGGCCGTTTTTTGCCGCACCGCCGCAGGTGGAGCATTTCGAACTGGTGACCAAGGTCAGCTGAGCGCCGACCGGGCACACCGGTCAGTAGCGCGTCGCCGGGGCGCGTTCCGCAAGGAAGATTTCGACCCGGCGGTTGCGGGCGCGGCCGGATTCCGACGCGTTGTCGGCCACCGGCTCGCGCGCACCCCGTCCGTCGATCGCCACCCGGCGGGAATCGACGCCCCGGCTGCCCAGGTAGTTGCGCACGCTGGCGGCGCGATTGACCGACAGCGGGTCGTTGATGGCATCGGTGCCGGTGCTGTCGGTATGGCCGACGATGCGGATCTCCAGGCTGGGCTGATCTGACAGCCCCTGGGCAAACGCGTTCAGGACCGGCTGCAACGCCGGCTTGATGTCGGCGCGGCCGACGTCAAAGGAGACGTCACTGGGTACGTGCAGCTTGAGCTGGTTGTCCGCCGTCTGGGTCACGGTAACACCGGTGCCCGCCGTCGCTCGCTCCATGGCCGCGCGCTTTTCCTGCATGTTGCGGGACCAGACATATCCCCCTGCCGCGCCCAGCCCGGCGCCGATCAGCGCACCTTGCTTGCTGTCACCGATGGCCGCGCCCGCCAGCGCACCGATTCCCGCACCAATGGCGGCATGGCGCTGCGTTTCCGTCATGTTGGCGCAGCCGGCCAACACCGCCACCGACACGGCCAGCGCGCTGACGCGCCGGATACGGCTTCCGAATCTTTCCATAACGCCTCCTTGCAAAAAATGTCCGTCAGGCCATCGTGGCCCGCCCGCCAGCTTAACTGCTTGCGCCGGCACCGTCATCTGCGGCGGCGCCGGCCCGCCCCGGATCCCCTTGCAGCAAGCGCTCCAGCAGCCGCAGGAGACTGGCCTGCTCCTGCGGTGACAGCGGCGCCAACATCACGGCCTGCGCACGGGCCACGACCGGCTGCATGGCCAGGGCCAGTTGTTCGCCTTCGGGTGTGAGCCACAGCAGCTTGCGGCGACGATCTCCGGGGTCGGCCTGGCGCCGCACCCACCCCTTGGCTTCCAGACGGCCGATCACCGAGCCCGAGGTCGCTGCATCGAATGCCACACGTCCCGCCAGGGTGACCTGGTCCACACCGGGTCGGTCCATCAGGGCATTGAGAATGGCAAATTGCACCGGGGTGACATCGAATCCGGTCGTTTGTTCGGCAAACACCGCCACGGCCAGTTGATGGGCGCGACGGATCAGGTGGCCCGGTGCCTGCTCGAAGGGAAACGGCCGTTCAGCGCTCATGACGGCGCAAGTGTAGCGGCCGGCTTGTTCGGGAACCGACGCACCCGCCACCCCGGTCCATCGTGATGCAGGCGCCCGTTGCCAAGACCAGCCATAACGAACAGGGATATCAGCAAGGGCCCTATGCATCTTTCGTCAGTGCGCGGACATGGCACACTGCAAGGGCAGACAGCCGCGCCCGGCTGGACAAGCCCTTCAGGAGCCCTGGTCCCATGAGCACAGAAACCCTCTTCGCGCCCCCGCCGCCCGTGACGGCTGCCATCGTGGGGCACCGCGCCCGTTTTCCGGTTCACCGCATCTACTGTGTCGGGCGCAACTACGAAGAACACGCCAAGGAGATGGGCTTTACCGGCCGCGAACCCCCATTCTTTTTCCTCAAGCCTGCGGACGCCCTGGTGCCGCTGGAGGCGGGGCAGACGGGTTCGATCCCCTACCCGAGCCTGACGAAGAATCTTCATCACGAAATTGAACTGGTGGTCGCCATCGGCCGTGGCGGTCGCGACATCCCGGCCGCAGACGCGCTGTCGCATGTGTACGGCTTTGCCGTGGGGCTGGACATGACCCGTCGCGATCTTCAGAACGACATGAAAAAGCAGGGGCGGCCCTGGTGCATCGGCAAGGCGTTTGACCAGTCCGCGCCCATGGGCCCGATCCAACCCGCCGACGGCGTCGGCGACATCACCCGGGCCAGCATCAGCTTGACGGTCAACGGACAGTTGCGTCAACGCAGCACGATCGACAAGCTGATCTGGAACATTGCGGAAACCATCGAACATCTTTCGGCGGCGTGGACACTGCAGCCCGGCGACCTGATATTCACCGGCACCCCGGAAGGAGTCGGTGCGGTGGTTCCCGGCGACTTGCTAGTCGGCAGTATTGATGGTCTGGCGACGTTGGCCGTGCGAATCGATGGCGCTTGATGCCGGGTCGTGGCTACCGATGCATGCACAATAATGCAATAATCGATTTCGCATGAAATAACTCGTTTACCTATTCGAAACGGCAACCATGAATCTGTTGACACCTCTTGCGAAGGCTTGTGCGATCCTGGCGGGAGTCCTTTTGACGTTCATCACCTTGATGACCTGCGTCAGCCTGATCGGGCGCAACACCATCGGCCAGACGCTTGTCGGCGATTTCGAATTGACCGGTGTGGCCGCCGGTGCAGCCATTTCGCTGTTTCTGCCGTGGTGCCAGATTCGACGAGGCCACATCATCGTGGACTTCTTCACGGCCAAAGCCAGTGAGGGCACCCGCAACGGCCTTGACCGCATCGGTCTGCTCTGTACCGCCCTGCTGTTCGGGGTTCTGGCCTGGCGCACCGGCATCGGGGGCTGGGATGCCTGGGAAACAAAATCGGGGACCATGATGCTGGGCTTTCCCGAGTGGCTGGTGTATCTCGTCATGACCCCAGCGCTTGCGCTGACCACGATGATTGCCCTCTGGCAGGCCGCCATCGGTCATACCGCGTCCCTGGAGCATCCGGCATGAGCTCCATACAACTGACCCTGCTCATATTTGCCGTCATGCTGGGCTGCATGGCGCTGCGGGTGCCGATTGCCGTGAGCATGTTTGCCGCAGGCTTTATCGGCTATGTACTCCAGGCGGGCTGGATGCCGCTGGCCAATTTTCTCAACGGCCATGTCTATGCGCGACTGGCGAGTTTTGACCTGTCGGTGATCCCGCTGTTCATTCTCATGGGCAATTTCGCCACCCAGGGCGGCATCTCCAAATCACTGTTCGAGGTCGCCAGCGCACTGATGGGGCGATTCCGTGGTGGCCTGGCGATGGCATCCGTCGTCGCCAGCGCAGCCTTCGGCTCGATTTGCGGCTCGTCGGTGGCCACCGCCGCGACGGTGACGTCGGTGGCACTGCCCGAGATGCGTCGGCATGGATATTCCGGCCGCCTGTCCACCGGCACGCTGGCTGCCGGCGGCACGCTGGGCATCCTGATACCGCCGTCGGTGCCCCTGGTGATCTACGCGATCCTGACCGAGCAGAACATTGCCAAGTTGTTTGCGGCAGCGATGATTCCCGGCATCATCGCCATGCTGGGCTACATCGCGGCAATTGCCGTGTATGTACGTCTGGTTCCCGGTCAGGCACCTGACCATGACACCGAACCACCCCCCGCCCTGACCGGTGCGGCGCTGCTGGGTGTGGTTCCGATCGCCCTGGTCTTCGCACTGGTCTTCGGAGGCATCTACGGCGGGCTGTTCTCCCCGACCGAGGGGGCCGCCGTCGGCGCCGCCGCCACCTTTGTGGCGGCGCTGCTCAAGCGCGAACTGACCTGGGACAAGTTGAAGCAGTGCTTTTACTCGACCGCGGAAAGTGCCGCGATGATTTTTCTGATCTTCATCGGCGCCGACCTGATGAACTCGGCCCTGGCCCTGACCCAGGTACCGACCCAACTGGCCGAGGCGGTCGGCTCCTGGGGGCTGTCTCCCTGGACCGTCATCGCCATGGTTCTGCTGCTGTACATCATGCTGGGGTTCATCATGGATGAGCTGTCGGTGCTGCTGCTGACCATTCCGATCTTTTTCCCCATGATCATGGCGCTCGACTTCGGCATGCCGCAGGAGTCGGTGGCGATCTGGTTTGGCATTCTGGTCCTGATGACCGTGGGTTTCGGGCTGTTGTCCCCGCCGGTCGGCTTGAACGTCTATGTGGTCAACGGACTGGCACGAACGGTACCGATTGCAGAGAGCTACCGCGGTGTTCTGCCCTTCCTTGTCAGCGATCTGCTGCGTCTGGTTCTGATCTTCGTGTTCCCGCCGGTTGCCCTGTGGCTGGTGGGCATTCTGACCTGAGCTGCGGGTAAGCCCGATCTCCCAATTTCAACCGTCTGCGTTAACTTCCTGTCAACACCAACCCGGAGACTTCTTCATGATCCAACGACGCACCCTCTTGCAATCGACCGCTGCGGTGGCCCTTGGCGCCCCCGCCCTGACCGGTTTTGCCCAGCAGACGGTCACCCTGAAGTTCCACACCTTCATGGCACCGCTGTCCAACGTCTGGCTGAACATGCACAAAGCCTGGATGAACAAGGTGGAGAAGGATTCCGGCGGCCGGATCAAATTCGAGGCGTACCCCGCCATGCAACTGGGCGGCACGCCGCCCCAGCTCTACGACCAGGCCAAGGATGGCGTTGTCGATATCGTCTGGACCTTGCCTGGCAATACCGCCGGACGCTTCCCCCGGATCGAGGTGTTTGAGCTTCCCTTCATGATGAACAATGCGGAAGCAACCTCCAAGGCCTATTGGGAGTACGTCCAGACCGTGGCCCCCGACGAATTCAAGGACACCCACGTGCTCGCGCTGCAAGTCCACGGGCCCGGCATGTTCCACACCAAAACCCGGCAAATCAAGACGGCAGATGATCTCAAGGGTCTAAAAATGCGCGGGCCGACCCGCCAGATCACGAAGATGCTGGGCTACCTGGGCGCCACTCCGGTCGGCATGCCGCTGCCGGGCATTCCCGATGCCCTGTCCAAGGGCACCATCGACGGCGCGGTGATCCCGTGGGAGGTCGTGCCCTCCGTCAAGGTCAACGAACTCACCAAGTTTCACAGCGAGTTCGACCCCGCAGGTGGCGCGCTCTACACCACCACCTTCGTGATGGCAATGAACAAGGCCAAGTACAACAGCCTTCCACCGGACCTGAAGAAAGTCATCGACGCCAATTCGGGCCTTGAAACGTCGGGCTGGCTTGGCAAAACGCAGCAGGAGGGCGACATCGCCGGCCGCAAGTCGGCCACGGACCGCAACAACACGGTCTACACCATCCCTCCGGCAGACGCCCAGGAGTTCCGCCGCAAAGCCCGCCTGGTGGAAGTGGAGTGGATGGAAGACATGAACAAGCGCGGCTTTGACGGGCGCAAGCTCCTCGACACGGCCCGTTCGCTGATCGAAAAACACGGCAAGTCCGCAGCGGCACCGGCCAAGGCGCCCGCCAAGAAGGGCTGACCCCACATTCGGTATCGGCTCGGGGCTTCCCATGGAAGCCCCGTTTCGTTTCGGCCTACACTCCGGTGCATGATGGGCCGCTCGATCAAACATTGCCGCGCCTGCGGCGCCGCTGTCACGTATCGCCTGCCGGACGACGGGGATACCCGGGAGCGGGCGATCTGTACGGTCTGCCAGACGGTCCACTACGAGAACCCGCTCAATGTGGTTGGCACCGTGCCGTACCTGGGCGAACGGATCCTGCTGTGCAAGCGCAATATCGAACCCCGATGGGGGAAATGGACGCTTCCCGCCGGTTTCATGGAACTCGGCGAGACCACGTCCCAAGGCGCGGCGCGGGAAACGCAGGAAGAGTCTGGCGCCACATTCGAACTGGAGTCGCTTTTTTCGGTACTCAGCGTTCCGCGTGTGGGGCAGGTCCACCTTTTCTACCGCGCGCGACTGCTGCACGACCGTTTCGACCCGGGGCACGAAACCCAGGAGGCGCGGTTGTTCAGCGAGGCGGAAATCCCGTGGGACGAGATCGCTTTCCGGACGGTGAAGGAAACCCTGGAGCGGTACTTTTCGGACCGCCGCCGCGGCCAGTTTGGCGTCCATACGGTTGACATTGCCTGAGCCCCCAGAGCCTCTCGCGCCTGGACGGGGGGACACGCCCAGTCGCGCTGGCGACGGATTTGAAGGGGGAATACTCTAATCCGGCCGCACCGGCGCGAATCGGTGCAGGGGACTGCTACCGTACGCGGTTGTCCCCTTCTCTGATTCCGGGCTTTGTGCCGTGGAACCGTAATTCATGGCAAGCATTCGACCCCGATCCGCCGCTCCCGCCAAACCGAAACAACCGGCGCCTGCGCCGTCCGAAACCGATCACAAGGATCAGCGCCATGACGGGCCGCCACCCAGTCCACTGCTTCTGGCCTTGGAACTGCGTGCCTTCTGGGAACTCGGACTGATTTTCCCGACCTGGCCCCTGCTGCAGCGCGCGCCCGCGGGCGACGGACACAGCGTGATTGTTTTTCCCGGTCTGTCCGCAAGCGACGGCTCAACCATTCCGCTGCGCAACTACCTTTTGACCCGGGGATATCGCGTCAGTGGCTGGAACCAGGGCCACAACTTCGGCCCGCGCGCAGGTGTACTGGAAGCCGCGTCGCTGCAGATTCTGGAAACCTACCAGGCGGCTGGCGAGCGAAAAGTCAGCCTGATCGGCTGGAGCCTGGGTGGCATCTATGCACGCGAGTTGGCAAAACTGCACCCGGAGCTGGTCCGCAGTGTGATCACGCTGGGTACCCCGTTCTCGGGCGCCCCGCAAAGCACCAACGCGTGGCGCCTGTTTCGGCTCACCAGCGGCCGGGATATCCGGACCGAGACGAATCGTTTCGACTTGCCCACCGCACCGCCGGTGCCAACGACCAGCATTTTCTCGCGCTCGGATGGCATCGTGGCATGGCAAGGCAGCATCCAGAGACCCTGCATCCAGCAGCCACAGACGGAAAACATCGAAGTCATCGCCAGCCACCTCGGCATCGGCATGAACCCCAGTTCCTTTTGGGCCGTCGCCGATCGGCTGGCACAGCCGGAGGGGGCGTGGCAGCCGTTCGACCGCAGGGCCGGCGCACTGCGAGGACTGATATTTCCGGACCCCGACCGGTGAACCGCCGCGCCTACAATGGCGCCCTGATGGACGATACCGCCCGCTTCTTTACCAGCACCATCGTCGGTCCGCCGCGCAGTATGGTCATGGGCCGGCGGATCACTGCTGCCCGGATGGAAATCGCCGGTGTGGAAGTGGATCTGCGGCAGGGGACCCATCGGCTGGGTGACGCCTGGCGCGAGGATGTATTGATACTTCCTGCCGACGACCCCTGGCAGATCGGGCGGCCCCAGCCCCACAGAAACGGCTTGCAACGCTGGTTGCGCAGCCACTCCCTGTTCCTGGCTTTGTCGGGGTGGACCGGCCTGCTCGCCCTGGCCGGATACCTGGTGGCGCGCCAGTTCTGAGCTGAACGGACGAAACGATGGGCCCCCAGGACACGCTGACCATAGATCCCATTGCGATGAATGTCGTCAGCCGCATCGCGTCCGGCTGCCGAGTCGATGGCCACAATGTCTTCGAAGGTGGCCTGCTGGTTCAGGGCGAACTGGGCGGAAGCAGCGAAATCCGCGGTCGCCTGATCGTATGGAAAGACGCGGTTGTGACCGGACGGATCCGAGTCCTGGGCGACCTGTACCTGTTCGGACAACTGGGTCAGTCCGATGCCGCCGCCGGAGAAACAGTTCTGCATTGCCATGGCACAGCCTGGGTCGCCAGTACCGGTGTTTCGACCGGTACCCTCCATGCCCAGCGCTTGCAACTCTACGAAGGGGCAGACCTTCAGGGGCCTTTCCATACCTTGCCGCGGTCCATGGCACTGCCAGTGCTTGATGATCGTCCCGCCGACACCCGCTCCGTGGCCTCGACCACACCCACAGCGCATCCAAGAAGCCGCACGAACGCGCCCACATCATGAGGAAACCTGCGATGAAGGAAACAGCCCCCGCCGCCCATGAAGCGGAGACACCGTTCGAGCCCTACCCTGCGGACGGATCGTCCGAGCCCTTTGGAGCTGACGCCACCCCCACCGAAGGCCTTGCTGTCGACCTGGGCTCAGCCATGCCGTCTGCGGTCGCCTCGCGGCTGCCGATGCTCAGTCCGCAGACTCAAGGCGTCGCCACCGAATCGTCGGACGACAGCGGGCGTCACAGCCGCATCGCCGCCGGAATTGCCTTCAAAGGCAACGCGACCCTTCAGGGTCCGATGAGCATCAGTGGCCGGTTCGAGGGCAACATCGCACAGGCCACAGGTTGCCAGGTCAGCGTCGTCATTGCCGAGGAAGGCGAAGTCCGGGGTGACATTCGGGCCGACAAGGTCTCCGTGATGGGGCTTGTCGATGGGCTGATCGATGCGGGCGCCGGACAGGTTTCCCTGCATGACGGGTCCAGCGTCAGCGGTCACGTGCGCTACGGCCGCATTCAGGTCAATGGTGCTGACCTGAATGCCACGCTGGAACGCGTCGGCGGGCCGTCGACGGGATCGCGCCGGAGCAGCAACTGACGGTTCGCCCGTGTTTCGCCGGACCAGCCCCCCGCCAGGCCCCGCCGGCCTGGTGCCAGACCCTGACGCTTTGCGCCAGGCCGCACTGCGAGCCAGTTGGGCCAGGGACCGGAAGGTTCGTCAGCGCCGTATCGCCTGGCGATGGCTTCTGTGGGCGCTGGCGCGATATGTCCTGCCG
This sequence comes from Burkholderiaceae bacterium, assembly GCA_016790575.1. Taxonomy (GTDB): domain Bacteria; phylum Pseudomonadota; class Gammaproteobacteria; order Burkholderiales; family Burkholderiaceae_C; genus JAEUOU01. The sequence goes on from JAEUOU010000023.1 coordinate 64,797, forward strand.
GCAACTGGAGTCATCACTGTGATTGCCGTGGTGGTGCACCAGTTGGGATGGTGGCATGGTCCCGAATTGCCGCCATGGTTCCGGAAGGACCAGGCGCCGCAGCAATCGCAACCGGCAACAACCGGTTCGAATGCGCTGCCGCCCTTGGCTCGCGATTCTTTTGGTACCATGCCTTTGAAAATCGATTCCCGGCTCGGCCCGGGCCCCGCCTCTGCCACAGTGCCCGATCGGGTATCTGCGACGGTGGCGGAAGAACCGGCCCGACTAAGAGCGGCACCGACCCTGCTGACGAACAAGGAACCCTGACGATGTCCCGCAACGAACCCGCATCCACCCGCCTCGTCCCTGCCGACCGGCTGACCGCCATCAACAGCCTCCTGGCCGAGGGTGCCGTGTTTGAAGGATCGTTCCATACCGCCAAAGACCAGGGCATCAAAGTCGATGGACTGCTCAAAGGCGGCATCAGCTTCGAGCAAGGGGGAACGATCCACGTCGGCGCGACCGGCCAGATTGAGAACACGACCCTCGAAGCCGATTACATCTTCATCGAAGGCAAAGTCACCGGTACCATCGTGGCGCGCAAAGCGCTTGAAATCGCCGGATCGGCCACCGTCATCGGGGACGCCAGCTACGACGAAAATCTGGACATCCACCCGCGGGCGCGGGTGCGCGGAAAAATCGAATACCGAGGCGATATCGAGGCGCCATCGGCCCGCTGACCGGCGACGCTGCAGGCAGCCCACAAAAAAAGCCCGTGAACGGGCTTTTTTTGCGTCCGACCGGACAGGCGGCCCCGTCCGAAGGGCCTTTTATCCCTCGGGATGAGCCTTCTTGTAATTGGCGATGCCTTCGATGATCTCCTGGTGGGCCGATTCCGGCCCTTCCCAGCCCAGCACCTTGACCCACTTGCCTGGTTCCAGGTCCTTGTAGTGCTCAAAAAAGTGGGCAATGGTCCTCAGGCGGATCGGGCTCAGGTCCTCGGGCTTGAGCCAGCGCGTGTAGAGGGAAAGAATCTTGTTGATCGGCACGGCCAGTACTTTGCCGTCCAGTCCGGCCTCGTCTTCCATTTTTAGGATGCCGATGGCTCGGCAAGGCACCACCACGCCGGGAATCAGCGGCACCGGGGTCACCACCAGCACATCCACCGGATCGCCGTCACCCGAAATCGTCTTGGGAACATAGCCGTAGTTGGTCGGGTAGTGCATGGCCGTGCTCATGAAGCGGTCGACAAAAATCGCCCCGGTCGCCTTGTCCACTTCGTACTTGACAGGATCGGCATTCATCGGAATTTCGATGATGACGTTGAAGGATTCGGGAGCGTTGTTGCCCGGGGTGACATTGTCTAGGGACATGAGAAAACCTGTGAAGTTTGCGTTGGATCAGCGAACTGCTGCGAAGAGCCTAGGATTAACCCGCATTTTACTTTCACCGGCCTTTCTAGGCGCTTCCTGAGCAGTTTTTCACGGTAAATTCCCGGTGTTGGCCAATCAGCTCCCGGATCAGGAGCGAGGAAGCAACGCAGCGGGGGTTCCTCGACAGCGTTGAACCCCTTCCACGCGAAACAACGATTCGAGGAGTAAGAAATGGCAGGCAACTCGGCGCTCATTCTGGCGCTTGTCTGTGGACTCATTGCCGTGATCTACGGTTTCTGGGCCCGCGGTTGGATTCTTTCCCAGGACGCGGGCAATGCCCGTATGCAGGAGATCGCAGCGGCCATCCAGGCCGGCGCAGCGGCTTACCTGGCCCGGCAATACAAGACGATCTCCGTGGTTGGCATCGTGCTGGCGGTGTTGATCGGCGTTTTCCTCGACGGCAAGACTGCCGTGGGCTTCGTCATCGGCGCGGTGCTCTCCGGGGCTTGCGGTTTCATCGGCATGAATGTCTCGGTGCGGGCCAACGTGCGCACCGCGCAGGCCGCCACCCGCGGCATCGGCCCGGCGCTGGACGTCGCCTTCCGCGGCGGCGCCATCACCGGCATGCTGGTGGTGGGCCTGGGCCTGCTGGGCGTGGCCGGTTTCTTCTGGTTCCTGGTCGGCAACGGCAACCTGACGCCCGACCGCAAGCTCGCTGACCTGCTGAATCCGCTGATCGGCTTTGCCTTCGGCTCCTCGCTGATCTCGATCTTTGCCCGGCTGGGTGGTGGCATCTTCACCAAGGGCGCCGACGTCGGTGCCGACCTGGTGGGCAAGGTCGAAGCCGGCATTCCCGAGGACGACCCGCGCAATCCGGCCGTGATTGCCGACAACGTGGGTGACAACGTGGGCGACTGCGCCGGCATGGCCGCCGACCTGTTCGAGACCTACGCGGTGACCCTGATCGCCACCATGGTGCTGGGCGCGCTGCTGGTGGCCGCCGCCCCGATGAACGCGGTGCTGTATCCGCTGGCCCTGGGCGGCGTATCCATCATCGCTTCCATCATCGGTTGCTTCTTCGTCAAGGCCTCGCCCGGCATGACCAACGTGATGCCGGCCCTGTACAAGGGTCTGGCGGTGGCCGGCGTGTTGTCGCTCATCGCCTTTTACGGTGTGACGCTCTGGATCATCCCCGACAACGCCGTCGCCGCCAGCGGCAGCCAGATGCGGCTGTTCGGCGCCTGCGCCGTCGGTCTGGTACTGACTGCCGCGCTGGTGTGGATCACCGAGTTCTACACCGGCACCCAGTATTCGCCGGTGCGCCACATCGCCCAGGCGTCCACCACCGGCCACGGCACCAACATCATCGCCGGCCTGGGCGTGTCGATGCGCTCCACCGCCTGGCCCGTGCTGTTTGTCTGCCTGGCCATCATCGCCGCCTACGGACTGGCCGGCCTGTACGGCATTGCTGTGGCGGCCACCTCCATGCTCAGCATGGCCGGCATCGTGGTGGCGCTGGACGCCTACGGCCCGATCACCGACAACGCCGGCGGCATTGCCGAGATGTCGGAACTGCCCTCGAGCGTGCGCGACATCACCGACCCGCTGGACGCGGTGGGCAACACTACCAAGGCCGTCACCAAGGGCTACGCCATCGGCTCCGCCGGTCTCGCCGCGCTGGTGCTGTTCGCCGACTACACCCACAAGCTCGAGACCTACGGCAAGCAGATCAGCTTCGACCTGTCGGACCCGATGGTGATCGTGGGCCTGTTCATCGGCGGCCTGATCCCCTACCTGTTCGGCGCGATGGCGATGGAGGCCGTGGGCCGCGCCGCCGGTTCCGTCGTGGTGGAAGTCCGCCGCCAGTTCCGCGAGATCAAGGGCATCATGGAAGGCACGGCCAAGCCCGAATACGGCGTCGCCGTGGACATGCTGACCAAGGCGGCGATCAAGGAGATGATGATCCCGTCGCTGCTGCCCGTGGTGGTGCCGATTCTGGTCGGCCTGATCCTCGGCCCCAAAGCGCTCGGCGGCATGCTGATGGGCACCATCGTGACCGGCCTGTTCGTGGCGATCTCGATGTGCACCGGCGGCGGTGCCTGGGACAACGCGAAGAAGTACATCGAGGACGGCAACCACGGCGGCAAGGGCAGCGAGGCCCACAAAGCCGCCGTGACCGGCGACACCGTGGGCGACCCCTACAAGGACACCGCCGGCCCGGCCGTCAACCCGCTGATCAAGATCATCAACATCGTGGCGCTGCTGATCGTGCCGCTGGTGGTGAAGTTCCACGGCGGCTGAGCCGCGCCAGGCGACCGGTTCGCATGGGGCGACCCGGCATGGCCCCAAAAGCCCGCTTCGGCGGGCTTTTTTTCGCCCTGGCCAGCGGAGGAAGGTCTGGTGACGAGGTCAGATCAGGGGAGCATCCGGGGATCGCGCTCATCACCGGCGCTGTCGGCGGCGACCGCGCGAAGCAGGGCGGCGGCAGGCGCGGCCAATCGCTGCAGCTCGGCCAACTGGTCACGCTCGATGCAATGCAGAACCAACTCGTGAATGCCGCCAATCACCGCCAGGGCCATCGGTCGGCTCAGCGGCGCCGGGCGGCGGCGCGCATTGATCACCGAGAGCAGGAAATCGGCGATCCCGTCATTGGCCCGGCGCCGGGCAAGCAGGCCCTGCGGACCCAGGGCCAGGATCTCGATGAAGAGGGTCCGCAGCAATGTGGGGTTTTGCGCCAGACTGGCCAGGTAGGCCTCCAGCACCCGCTGCGCCTGGGCAGCCCAGTCCACCGCCGGGTCCAGCGAATCTTCCAGAACCCGCAGGCTGTGCCGGCTGGCGTTTTCGTACAAGGCAATCAGCGCTTCACTTTTGCTGTCAAAGTGTTCATAGAACGTGCGTCGCGATACGCCCGCCTCGCGCACGATGTCCGCGATGGTGGTTTCGGCATACCCCTTGCCGGCCACGCTGTGGGCGAGCCCCTCCAGCAAGCGCTTTCGATGCTCCGTACCGCGTGAACCGTCCGGACTCTCCATGGTCATGGCGAACCATGCTATCGGGCCGGGGAAGAAATTCGCATCCGGCAAGACCCTGAGACAGCCTTGCCCGAGCGACGCGGCATGCGGCTGGTACTTGACAGTACCAAACGGAAGCCGCACTATTGCCTCTTTGGACCGGCGACCTTCTGCGACGGCCAATTCGTGAGGATTTCGTCATGACCGAACTGGTGGTGCGCCGATTGCTGATTGACCTCAACACGCCGGTCGATCGCCATTGGTGCGGGGGCGACGCCTTCCGCAGCGCGTTTTTCGGCGCACTTTCGATGAGTTTTCCGATCGGCGAGCAGTTCTTCATCGACTCCGTGCGCGCCGCCCACAAGGCTTTGCCGCCTGAGCAGCGAGCCCGATTTACGGCCGAGGTGCAGGGCTTTGTCGGCCAGGAGGCCACGCACCGGCGCATCCACAGCCTGTTCAACGCCCAGATCGAAAAACATGGCCTGGTCAACGCATGGGAGCCCCGCGCCCGCCCGCGCATGGTGAAGGTGCTGTCCATGAACCCGTTGCATGGCGTCGCCATCACCGCCGCCAACGAACATTTCACCGCCTTGTTTGCCGACTGGATGCTGACCCATCCCGAATGGCTGGACGGAAGCGAACCGCGCCTTCGCACCCTGTGGCTGTGGCACGCCGCAGAAGAATCCGAGCATCGGTCGACCGCCTTCGACCTGTACCGGGCCCTGGGGGGCAACGAAGCCTGGCGCCGGCGCTGGATGCGCCTGGTGACCGTGTATTTCCTGGTCGACGCCGCGCGGCAGACCGTCAACAACCTGCAGCGTGACGGAACCCTGTGGCGCGGGTCCACCTGGCGAAGCGCAGCCTCTTTCCTGTTTGGTCCCAGGGGTCTGGTGCGCTGCACTTTCCGGCCGTGGCTGGCCTGGTTCCGCGCCGATTTCCACCCCAGCCAGCATTCCGCCGAACGATCCGAGCGCTGGCTGCGCGAAAACGCCGCCAGCTACACACCGGTCGGACGCGCTGTCTGACCCCTGCGCCCGCGACCGCCAAACCACCCGGGGGCTCAGGGTCGCGGATGAGCTTCAAGGCCACGGATGGGCGGCCAGGGCGCCACCGCTGAGGTAGTAGGAATGCCCAGCGGAAACCAGGACGCGTTCAAGTGCCAGATCGAACTCGATCATGCGCTGGCTGTCAGAAGGACCCCCATCGAACACGGTCGACACCACCATCGGGCGGGCGACCAGACTGCCGGTTGTGGTGTCTATGTCGTAGCGCAGCAAGCCCTGACGACTGAGGTTGATGCCGCCGCGCACGTTTTCGTACAGGCGAACCGGCAACGCCACCCGAGCCGAATTGCCCTCCTCGCGAATGGCAATCGCATGGCGGCTGAACGCCATCGCGTACTGGCTGCCACGCGCGCCCATCAGCTGTGACGATTCGATTCGCGGCTTCGCCGGGTCACGCACGTCGAACACGGCCACTTTCAGGCCTTGCTGGAAACCCCGGTCATCGGCGTCTTTTCCGACGCCCAGCAGTCGCCCGTTCGCCAGCGGGAAAAGGTAATCCGAGAACCCGGGCACGGCCAGTTCACCGGCGACTTTCGGGTCCGCCGGGTCCGACAGGTCCAGGACATACAGCGGATCGGTCAACCGAAAGGTCACCACGTAAGCGCGTGCCCCGGTGAAGTGGACCGCGTAAACCTGCTCGCCCGCATGGCCGATCGCGGCCGGACGCTTGCTGTTGGGCAAGGTCCCAATCGCCGCCAGCGCGCGTTTGCCGGCATCTTCACGCAGGACGGTCAACGTGGCTGGCGAGGCCTTCGCGGCCGTCGGCGCGGGCGCCGGAAGAGGAATGCCAACCCAGCCCGACTCACCCGTGAACGTGAGCACGCGCAGGTCGCCGTTGTACTCGCTCATGCGGTACGGGGCTTTCTCCCGGTCCCATCCCAGGTGTCCGGCCACATCGCCCGAACCGCGGTAGTCGATGTTCTGTGCCTGAAGGGCGAATTTGTGAATATCCGTGCGCGCCTGCGGTGCCACCAGCGACACCGTCGACTGCCCCCCGGTCCAATAGCTGCGGGAGCTGGCCAGGTACACGGCGGACGCCGACATGTAGATCGTCTCGGTGCCGCCGATGAAGCAGCGGCTTTTTCGCGGCGGCACCCCGAAACCACTCAGATCCCAGGCGGTGATCGTCGTGATCTGCAGGTTGAGCGCCTGATTGGCTGGCTGCAACAGGCAATCCGTTTCGGTGACCAGTGGCTGGGCCGGCGCATTGCCCACCCGCAGTTGCGGCAGCAGTGACGCCGCAGACAATGTTGCCAGCGTGCGCGACACCTGGTCCGGCGTGCTGCCCACCGGCACCCCGAAGTTGCTCAGGTTCGGCGCATGCGTCGTCACCGTGTACAAGGTGCTGCCGATCACCCGCGTGCCCACCAGCACGCCGTCCAGTTCGATACGTTCGGAAAGCACCGGAACGCCGCTGTCAGCCAGCGCAAAGACCCCCATGCCAAACACCGGCGGCCGGTACGGGTAGAGGAAATCCGTGGGCGGAAACGCATCGGACGCCACCGCATTGCCGCGGCTCAGCACCACCAGCCGGCGCGCAGACGACAGGACATGCATCCCGGTGTAGGCCCCGCCCGGTGTCATGGCCACGGTGGACAGGTTGTTGCGCGACACCGGCACCAGACCCCCGTCCGCTGCCACACGGAAGGTTTCCAGCGACGGCACGGTGGGGCTCGCGCCGACCTGCCGCTGCGGATGCAGCGCATACACCAGCGAACCGTTGCTCTTGAGCAGATCATCCTCCAGCACACCGGCTTCCTGTTGCGGCGCGCCGCCCAACGCCCCACCCCCCGCCTGCGGAGACGCGCTGAACACGAACTGGGAGCCCGACGAGACATCGCCGACCGGAACGTAGACCGTGCCATCGAGTCCGCCGGCAACACGCTTCTGGATCCGATCGACGAAAAACTTCGTCAGGTCGCCCGGCTGGGCGGGCACCAGAGCGGCCGTCGTGACAACAACCGGCGGTGGTTCGGGTGCAGGCGCACCCCCTGTGGTGCCCCCGCCGCCCCCGCAACCGGCCAGGCTCCCGACCGTCGCCACAGACGCCGCCCACAGCGCCAGCGCCCTCGGCCCGGTCGCCTGCGGTGTCCGGCTGCGCGGCGCGCCAACCGCGCGCCAGGTTGTCTTCCACCCCATGATCACCTCCTTGTGAAACCCAGAACCCATTGACCCGAACCACGGGCCCCACCAGGGCGCACCGCAGAATCGTTCGTCCCCGGTCGCCTCAGTTTGTGGGATAATATCCCACATTCATGCAAACCGGTCAAGTTCCTGCCGCCGCCAAAACCGCCGATCCGGGTGGTACGCGACCCGCCATCGTGCTGGCCGCAGCGCTGCAACTGCTGCGTCCGCTGGTTCGCCTGCTCGTTCGCCATGGCGTGGGCTACCCGGCTTTCGCCGCCGCACTCAAAGCCGTCTTCATGCAAGCTGCCGAGGACGAACTCGCCCGGGAGGGGAAAAAGCGCACCGACAGCGCCGTCAGCCTGCTCAGTGGGGTGCACCGGCGGGATCTGCGCACGCTGGCCCGCCCGGATACGGCCGCCCAGCGGCGCCATGACGCACCCATGAACATGGCCAGCCAGGTCGTGGCCCGCTGGCTTCAGGAATGCGGTGATTCCGACTCCGAAGGCTTGCCCGCCGCGCTGACCCGTGCCGAATTCGACCATCTGGTCAGCCGCATCAGCACCGACACCCGATCCCGCGCCGTGCTCGATGAACTGCAGCGCCTGGGCCTGATCTCTGTTTCGGCCGAAGCCGACCGGATCGAACTGCTGCAACCCGGCTTTGCCCCGCGCCAGGGCTTTGCTGAAATGGCCGCGCTGCTGCGCGACAACCTGCACGACCACCTGGGTGCGGCGGTCAGCAATATCGACGGGGGCGGCAACTACCTCGAACAGGCGATCTTTGTCGATCAGCTGACCGAGGCGTCCGCCCGGCACCTGCACCAGACATCGGCCCGTGCCTGGCGCACGGCATTTCGGACCGTGATGCGCGAAGCCCAGGTGCGCTTCGACCACGACCAGATCCACGAACCCGCCCACGCCCGCGTTCATCGGGCCCGTTTTGGAGCGTATTTTTATGCCACCGAAGAACCATCCCCGCCCCCACACAACCCGTGACCCGCTGCTGCCACGCAGCCTCCAGCGGCTGGCCGGCATCGCCTTGGCGCTGGTGCTGGCCGCCTGCGGCCCGGGCACCGGCGGCACCGGCACCGGCCCGATCGCGGCCACGTCCCTGCCGGCGGGAACCAGCCTGTATTTCGGCGCCTCGCAGCCCGGTTTCTCGGCCTCGCCGTCGAACTGCATCGGCAGTCAGTGCCTGGTCCAGAGCCTCACCCTGGAGGCGCAGCGCATCGACTTGCGCGCCGGTTGCATTCGCTTCATCCGCACTGACGCGTGGAGCATCGACGAGACCCAGCTGGCCATCGTCCGCGGGCAGATCGAAACCACCACCGCCGCGGGCGTGACCCGAACGGACGGCACCCTGCGCCTGCAATTTGACGGCCCCTGGCAATCCGCCCCGACCCTCAGTGTCACGCTGACCGACGACCAGGGGCGTGTGCTGGTCGGCCCGACCGCGCTGAGCCGGCTGGGCACCACCGCGGCGCCCGCATCCGGTGTCTGTAACGCCTAGACGCACGGGCGCCCGCGAGGCCCCCATGCGGCGAGCGACTGCCGCACAATGCGGCCATGCAGCACAACTTCATTGCCAATGCCGCCGTGCCCGGCGCCAGCGGGCGGCTCATTGACGTCATCGACCCGTCCGACGGCCAGCCCTTCGAGCAGGTGCAGCGCAGCACCGAGCACGATATCGACCAGGCCGCCAGCGCCGCGCGGCAATGTCTGGAGGCACTGTGGCGCCACACCGGCGCGCAGGAGCGCGGACGCCTGCTGATGAGACTGTCCGCTGCCGTGGCGGACCATGCCGACGAACTGGCCGCCATCGAACAGCGCGATTGCGGCAAGCCCACCCGGCAGGCCCGCGCCGACGCGCTGGCGCTGGCCCGCTATTTCGAGTTCTACGCCGGCGCCTGCGACAAGCTGCACGGCCAGACCCTGCCCGGCACCCAGGACACCAGCGTGTTCACCTGGCGCGAACCGCATGGCGTCACCGGCCACATCATTCCGTGGAACTACCCCCTGCAGATCTTCGGCCGCAGCGTGGGCGGCGCGCTGGCCGCCGGCAACTGCTGTGTGGTCAAACCCTCCGAAGATGCTTGCCTGTCGTTGCTGCGCGTCGCCCAGCTGGCGGCGGAAGCCGGCTTTCCGGCCGGCGCGCTGAACATCGTCACCGGCTACGGCCATGAAGTCGGCGACGCATTGGCCCGCCACCCCGGCATCGACCACATCAGCTTCACCGGCAGCCCGCGGGTGGGCACACTGATACAGCAGCGTGCCGCCGAGCGCCACTGCCCGGTCACGCTGGAGCTGGGCGGCAAAAGCCCGCAGATCGTTTTCGCCGACGCCGACCTCGACGCCGCCGTCCCCGCCATCGTCAACGCCATCATCCAGAACGCCGGCCAGACCTGCAGCGCCGGCTCGCGGGTGCTCATCGACGAGCTGATCTACGACAAGCTGCTCGACCGCCTGGGCGCCGCCTTCGAGGCGCTGCGCGTCGGCCCGGCCGCGATGGACCTGGACCTCGGCCCGCTGATCCGCGCCAGCCAGCAGCAGCGGGTGTGGGACTTTCTCTCCGACGCGCAGGTCGCCGGCATCCCGCTGGTGGCGCAAGGCCGTGTCGTTGACTCCGCCCCCGAAACCGGCTTCTATCAGGCGCCCACGCTTCTGCGCGACGTGCCCCCTGAGCACCGCCTGGCGCAGGAAGAAATTTTTGGCCCCGTGCTGTGCGCCATGCCCTTTCGCGACGAGGACCATGCCGTGGCGCTGGCCAACGCCACCCGCTACGGCCTGGTCGCCGGTGTGTGGACGCGCGACGGTGCGCGGCAGTTCCGCCTGGCGCGGCGCATCCGCGCCGGCCAGGTTTTTGTCAACAACTATGGTGCCGGCGGCGGCGTGGAACTGCCCTTCGGCGGCGTCAAGTCCAGCGGCCACGGCCGCGAAAAGGGCTTTGAAGCCCTGTACGGCTTCACCACCCTCAAGACCGTGGCCATCCGGCACGGCTGAGGCACCCCCTGGGGCGATTTCGGGCCGATTTCAAGCGAAATCTGTCCATACCCAGCGAAAAACGGTCGTTTTTAGCTATTGTTTTTATAGTCTTTCGGAGGCATTGACCATGCGTTTGGCCCACAAATCCGTCATCGTGACCGGCGCTGGCAGCGGCATTGGCGCGGGAATTGCGCGCCGGCTGGCGTCCGAAGGGGCGCGGGTGATCGTCAACGACATTCATGCCGAGGCGGCCGGGCAGGTGGTGGACGAGATCCGCCGCGCCGGCGGCGATGCCGCGTTCTGCCGGGCGGACGTCACGCAGTCCGCCGACGTGCAGGCGCTGGTGGCGGCGGCGCTGGCCCGCCACGGGCGGCTGGATGTGATGGTCAACAACGCCGGCTGGACGCACCGCAACCGCCCGGCGCTGGAGGTCAGCGAGGCCGAATTCGACCGCTGCTACGCCGTCAACGTCAAAAGCATCTACCTGGCCACCCTCCACGCCGTGCCGGCCTTCCGGGCGCATGGCGGCGGCTGCTTCATCAACATCGCCTCCACCGCCGGGGTGCGCCCGCGCCCGGGCCTGACCTGGTACAACGGCTCCAAAGGCGCGGTCATCACCACCAGCAAGTCGCTGGCGGCCGAACTGGGGCCGGAGAACATCCGCGTCAACTGCATCAACCCGGTGTTCAACCCCACCACCGGCCTGGCGGCCGAATTCGCCGGCGGCGAGCTGACCGAGGATCGCCTGGCCAAATTCCGCGCCACCATTCCGCTGGGCCGCTTTTCCACGGCGCTGGATGTGGCCAATGCGGCCCTGTTCCTGGCCAGCGACGAGGCCGCCTTCATCAGCGGTGTGTGCATCGAGGTGGACGGCGCGCGCTGCGTATAGCGGGGCCGGCCGCAGGGCTTTGCGCCCTGCCCTAAAGTGGCGCCATGAACGCTGCACACCGCTTTTTCGCCCTGCCGCTGGCAGCCTGCCTGCTGGCGGCACCCGCTGGCGCACAAACGGCCAGTTTCTGCGCCGGGCTCGACAGTTACAAGGTCAACCCCATCATCGGCGGCACGCCGGTGGATCTGTGCCGGGTCGACGCCCGGGCCGTGCTGCTGGTCAACACCGCCAGCGCCTGTGGCTTCACGCCGCAGTACGAGGGGCTGGAAAAGCTGCACCGGCGCTACGGCACCCAGGGCTTGCGGGTCGTGGCCCTGCCCGCCAACGATTTCGGTGCCCAGGAGCGGGGCAACAACCAGCAGATTGCCGAGTTCTGCCAGATCAACTATGGCGTGACCTTCACCGTGGGGGAAAAACTCACCACCCCGATCCGGGCAGACCGGCTCTACAGCCAGCTGATCCGCCGCACCGGGCAGGCGCCGCAATGGAACTTCCACAAGTACCTGATCACCGCGGACGGCGAGGTGCAGAGCTTCGATTCCGCCGTCACCCCCCAAAGCCGCCTGCTGGTGCAGGCGGTCGAAGCGGCGCTGAAGCCGGCGGCTCGCTGACCGGCCGCCAACCCCGTCCTCAGTGGACCGCCACGGAAGAACGGGGCGGTGAACCCGGGACGGGCCGCATCCGCAGGTGCTCCAGCACGTGACCGGTCATGCCGCGGGCAAGCTCCTCCGCACCGAGGAACACGGTGCCCAGGTTCTCCCCCCGCAGCAATTGCGCCTCGGCTTCACTGCGGGTCCGCAGCACCACCACAATCGCCGGATTGAGTGTGCGGGCGGTCTGGACCATCTTGCGCACGTCCACCACATCGGGGATGGCGATGACCAGCATGGCGGCATGGGCCACATGGGCCTGAACGAGCACCTCGGCCGTCATCGCGTCGCCACTCACCGCGGCGATGCCTTCGCGACGAAGGTCTTCCACGCGTTCGCGGTTCTGTTCCACCACCACCAGGGGAATGTTGCGCTCGCGCAGGGCATCGGAAATCCGCCGTCCGACGCGGCCGTAGCCGACCAGCACCACCTGCCCGCTGAGCACGCGTCGGTCGGTCGAGGTCGGCAGCTCCGCCAGGGGGTCGTCGCGCATTTCCAGGCGCCGGGCCAGTTCGGAGCGCGCCAGAATCCAGCGGCGCAGCGGCTCCACCGCCGAGAACAGGGCCGCGTTGGCGGCAATCGAGATCAGCGCGCCGGCCAGCACCAGGCTCTGGCCCTCCCGCGGGAGCAGGTCCAGCGCGACCCCCAGCCCGGCAAGGATGAAGGAGAACTCGCCGATCTGCGCCAGACTGGCGCCGACCGTGAGGGCCGTGTTGAGCGGATACCGGAACAGCAGCACCAGCGCGACGGCCGCCACCGTTTTGCCGACCAGAATGATGGCCACCACCGCCAGCAGTTTGAGGGGCTGCTGCACGATCACCGCCGGATCGAACAACATGCCCACCGAGACAAAAAACAGCACCGCAAACGCATCGCGCAGCGGCAAGGACTCGTCCGCCGCGCGGTGGCTGAACTCGCTCTCGCGCATCATCATGCCGGCGAAAAACGCCCCCAGCGCAAAAGACACATCGAACAGCTTGGCCGCGCCAAATGCCACGCCCACGGCTATGGCCACCACCCCCAGGGTGAACAGTTCCTGCGAGCCGGTGCGCGCGATCCACCACAACAGCTTGGGCAGCAGCCGCCGGCCCACCACCAGCATCAGCACCACAAACGCGGTCACCTTGGCCAGGGTCCAGCCCACGGTGCCCCAGATCGAACCGGCATCGGCCACGGCGGCGGCATCGGTGTTCGCCTTGAGCAAGCCCGCCACCGCCGGCAGCAGCACCAGCACCATGACCATGACCAGGTCTTCCACCACCAGCCAGCCGACTGCAATCTGGCCGTTGACCGACTTGAGCAGGCCCTTGGCCTCCAGTGCCCGCAGCAGCACCACCGTGCTGGCGACCGAAAGACACAGCCCGAACACCACCCCCGAGCCCAGGTCCCAGCCCCAGGCCATGGCAACCACCGCGCCCAACAGCGTCGCCACACCGATCTGCACGATGGCTCCGGGCACGGCAATTTTCTTGACCGCCATCAAGTCGGCCAGCGAGAAGTGCAGCCCCACGCCGAACATCAGCAACATCACGCCGATTTCCGCCAGTTGCCCGGCCAGGCCCACATCCGCCACATAACCCGGCGTCGCCGGACTGACCACAATGCCCGCCAGCAGGTACCCCACCAGCGGCGGCAGCTTCAGCCGCGCCGCGCCCAGCCCGAACACCATCGCCAGGCCAAAAGCCGCGGCGATGGTACTGATCAGGCTGATGTCATGGGGCATGGGCGGGGGACCTCGGGAGTTGCACCGATCGTAGTGCGGCCTCGCCCCCGGCGCCGGGCCTCGCGGCGAATACACCGGCCGGAAGCCGGAAATGCGCCTGCCAATTGGCGATGCTTCGGATCAGCCCAGCCAGCGCACGAGCTGCTCGACATCCTCGGCGAACATCTGGCCTTTTTCGGCCTGCAGTACCCGCCCGTCGCGGCCTCGCACCACGGTGATGGGCAGCCCGCGCGGCTTGGGCAGCACCCGCTGGAATTCGGGGGTCACCCACGCGGCGGGGAAGGTGTAGCCCTTTTTCTGCAGGTAGGCCGTGGCGTCCTCGGGCCTGCGGTCCACGGACAGCGCCAGCAGGCGCAGACCACGCGGTCGCGCCACGGTCCAGAGTTTTTGCATCTCCGGGCTTTGCAAGGCACAGAAGGGGCAGGTGCTGGCCCACCAGTACAGCACGGTGATCTGGCCGTCGGCCTGCGCGGGGACAAAAGTGCTGCCATCGACCAGCGTCACCGCCGGCAGGCGCAGGGGCGACCCCACGGCGGGCAAAGCCGGGGCAACCGCTTCGCTCGGTGGTGGTGACTGGGCCAGCACGGGCAACCCGTCTGCGGCGGTCGCCAGGCCGGCGGGCAGCGCCAGCATTAGCTGTCGTCTTCGGGCTTTCATGGGCTCTCCTTCCGGTCTCGGGTGCAGTGTCCCATGGTAGCGCGGACCGGCGGGATCGACCAAGGGCCTGGCGGTCGTTTGCCCGCGTCGCCGGCAGGGCTACGGCCGGACCATTGCGCCGGCAGTGGCCCGGCATAATGCCGCGCATGTCCGAACGCGTCATTCCCCTGGTTGACCAGCGCGTCGCCGCCCTGACGGCGCCACGCCCGACGCAGCCCGTTCCCGCCACCGGTCTGCTGGGCGATGCGCTGGGCCGGCCGCTGCGCGACCTGCGCATCAGTGTCACCGACCGCTGCAACTTCCGCTGCAATTACTGCATGCCCAAGGAAGTGTTCGACAAGGACTACCCCTACCTGCCCCACAGCGCGCTGCTGACATTCGAAGAAATCACCCGCCTGGCGCGGCAGTTCATCGCCCACGGCGTGCAAAAAATCCGCCTGACCGGTGGCGAGCCCCTGCTGCGCAAGAACATCGAGGTGCTGATCGATCAGCTGGCAGCATTGCGCACGGTGGACGGGGAGCCGCTGGACATCACGCTCACCACCAACGGCTCGCTGCTGGCCCGCAAGGCCCGCGCGCTGAAGGACGCGGGCCTGCGCCGGGTCACCGTGAGCCTGGACGGGCTGGACGACGCGGTGTTCCGCCGCATGAACGACGTGGACTTTCCGGTGGCGGACGTGCTGGAGGGCATCGCCGCCGCGCGGGCCGCGGGTCTGGGCCCGGTGAAGGTCAACATGGTGGTCAAGCGGGGCACCAACGAGCATGAAATCCTGCCCATGGCGCGTCATTTCCGGGGCAGCGGTGTGGTGCTGCGGTTCATCGAATACATGGATGTCGGCGCCACCAACGGCTGGCGCATGGACGAGGTGCTGCCGAGTGCCGACGTGGTGCAAATCATCCGGACGGAACTGCCGCTGGTGCCGCTGGAGCACACGGCCACCGGCGAAACCGCCGAACGCTGGGGCTACGCCGGCGCCGACGGCCGGCACGACCCGGCCCTGGGCGAGATCGGTGTCATCAGCAGCGTGACCCAGGCTTTCTGCCGCGACTGCAACCGCGCCCGCCTGTCCACCGAGGGGCGCCTGTACCTGTGCCTGTTTGCCAGCAACGGCTACGACCTGCGCAGCCTGCTGCGCGGCGGCGCCGACGACACGGCCATCGCCAGCGCCATCGGCGCCATCTGGCAGGGCCGCAGCGACCGCTACTCCGAACAGCGGGCCAGCCTGCCGCCCGACGCCGGCACCGGCGCCCGGCGGGTGGAAATGAGTTACATCGGCGGCTGAGCCGGTTGCGCAGGTCGCCCGACGGTGCCCAGCCCCCGGAGCCGCCGCGCATTGTTGGCCCCTCTGTCACCCTTTCACCCGTCCACGGACCTGTCATGACAACTCCCGCCGTCCTGGTCATCGACGTGCAGCAAGCCCTGTGCGAGGGACCTGGCGCCGCGCACGACGGTGCCGGCACCATCGCACGCATCAACGCGGTCACCGCCCGGGCCCGACAGGCCGGGGTGGCGGTGATCTTCATTCAGCACGAAGGCCGCGACGGCTATCTGGAACACGGCACACCCGGCTGGCAGCTGGCCGCGGGCCTGAGCGCCCTGCCGGGCGACCTGCGCCTGCGCAAAACCACACCCGACAGTTTTCACCACACCGGGCTGCAGGAACTGCTGCAGGCGCGCGGCATCGACACCCTGGTGATCTGCGGCATGCACACCGAGTTCTGTGTCGACACCACCACCCGCCGCGCCATGGCGCTGGGCTACCCGGTGACGCTGGTGGCCGACGGCCACACCTCGGCCGGCAACCCCCACCTGAGCGCGCCGCAGGTGATTGCGCACCACAACGCCACCCTGAGCAACATCTCCAGCTTCGGCCCGCGCACCCGGGTGGTGCCGGCCGAGGCCATCGACTTTTCGCCACCGGAGTCCCCTGCCCCATGATTGAACCCTTTGACATCACCGCGCTGGTCCTGGCTGGCGGACGCGGCTCCCGCATGGGAGGCGTGGACAAAGGCCTGCAGAATTTCAACGGCGTGCCGCTGGCGCTGCACACGCTGCTGCGGCTGCAGCAGCAGGCAGGCGGCCTGATCGGGCAGACGCTGATCAACGCCAACCGCAACCTGGCCGCTTACGAGGCCTTCGGCGCCCCGGTCTGGCCGGACGCGCTGGCCGACTACGCCGGGCCGCTGGCCGGCTTCCTGACCGGTCTGGAGCACAGCGAGACCCCGTGGCTGCTGACGGTGCCGTGCGACACCCCGCTCTTCCCGCTGGACCTCGCCGAACGCCTGGCCGAGGCGGCCACCCGCGAACACGCCGACATCGCCATGGCGGCCGCGCCGGAAGAAGACGGCAGCATGCGCCCGCAGCCGGTGTTCTGTCTGCTGCGCACCAGCTTGCTGGAAAGCCTGGTGCGCTTCACCCAGGCGGGGGGTCGCAAGATCGACCGCTGGACCGGCGAACACCACACGGTGGTGGTGCCGTTTGACCGGCCCGGTGACGACCCCCGTGCCTTTTTCAACGCCAACACCCTGGCCGAACTGCGTTCGCTCGAAACATGAAAACCCTGGAACAGATTGCCGCCGAACTCCAGGGCTACGACCCGAAAGCCCTGGGCGCGGCGCAGGTCAATGAGTTTCTGGCGCGACTGGTGGAGCCCGTCACGGCCGTGGAAGACGTGGGCATTTTCCAGTCGCTGGGGCGGGTGCTGGCGCGGGACGTGGTCTCGCCGGTGAGCGTGCCGCCGCACGACAACTCGGCCATGGACGGCTACGCCTTTGACGGCGCGGCCTTGCGGCCCGACGCGCCGCTGGCGCTCACCGTGGTGGGCACCGCGCTGGCCGGCAAAGCCTGGCAAGGCCGCGTCGGCCCGGGAGAGTGCGTCAAGATCATGACCGGCGCCATCATGCCACCCGGGCTGGACACCGTGGTGCCGCAGGAGTTCACCCGCGTGGAGGGCGACACCGTCCACATCCCCGCCGGGGTGCTGCAGCGCGGCGACAACCGCCGCCTGCTGGGCGAAGACCTGATGGCCGGCCGGCCGGCGCTGGCCGCTGGCAGCCGCATCGGGCCGGCCGCCTGCGGCCTGCTGGCCAGCCTGGGCGTGGCCACGGTGCCGGTGCTGCGGCGCCTGCGGGTGGCGTATTTCTCCACCGGCGACGAAATCCTCAGCATCGGCGAGGCGCCGCGCGAAGGCGCGGTGTACGACAGCAACCGCTACACCGTGTTCGGCCTGCTCACCCGGCTGGGCGTCGAGGTGCTGGACCTCGGCGTCGTGCGCGACGAGCCCACGCTGCTGGAAGCCGCCTTCACCCGCGCCGCACGCGAAGCCGACGCCATCATCACCAGCGGCGGCGTCAGCGTGGGCGAGGCCGACTTCACCAAGACCATGATGAAACAGCTGGGCGACGTCGCCTTCTGGCGCATCGCCATGCGCCCGGGCCGCCCGATGGCCGTGGGACGCATTTCAGCCATGAAATTGGCCGATACCCAGCGTGAAAAGGTCGTTTTCAGCTCTGATTTCGGGAGCAATCATGAGGCCATCCTCTTCGGATTGCCCGGCAACCCGGTGGCGGTGATGGTGACCTTTCTGGCCTTCGTGCGACCCGCCCTGCTGCGCATGATGGGTTGCACCGCCTGCGCGCAGCCGTTGCTGAAAGCGCACAGCCAGGAGGCGCTGCGCAAGAAACCCGGCCGCACCGAATACCAGCGCGGCATCGTCAGCACCGCGGCCGATGGCACGCTGCAGGTGCGCACCACCGGCAACCAGGGCTCGGGGGTGCTGCGCTCGATGGTCGAAGCCAACGGCCTGATCGTGCTGCACCACGACCAGGGCAACGTGGCGGTGGGCGACGCGGTGGACGTGATGATGTTCGACGGCATGGTCTGATCGGCTTTTGGCCAAAATCAGCCCCTACCCAGCGCAAAAGCGTCCTTTTGCGCTATTTATTTTGAACCTTCAGTCGGCGTGGGTGCACGGCGCTTCGGCCTGGACCCGCGCACCCGGGCCTGCCCCGGCCGCGGTGGCCATGCCCGACACCGCACCGCCCAGCACCCGGCAGACTTTGCCGCTGTGCCCGCGCGCCAGGGTGACGGCGCGCTCTTCATGGATCGGCAAACCCCGCAGACCCTGACTGGCGGCAAATGCCGCCAGCGCGCTGCGGCAGCGGGCGAAGGCGGCATCGGCGGCTTCGCCGCTCAAAGGCAGGCGCAGCGTCAGGCTGTGGTCGTCGCGCTGCGCCAGCTGGAAGTCGAAAACGCCGGCCTCCTCCTCCAGCACCGTGGTCAGGGCCATCGGCAGCAGGGTCACCGGTTCGCCGTGGCGGCCACGCAGCACCAGGGGCTCGTCGTCGCGTCCACGCACCTGGATGACCGGAAGCGGCGAACCGCAGCGACAGGGCTGGTCGGACAGCATGATCTGGTCACCCAGGTCGTAGCGGATCAGGGGCTGCACCGTGTTGGCCAGGTGGGTCAGCAAGACGCTGGCCGAGGCAGCCCCGGGCGGCACCGGCTGGTACTGTTCGTCCACCGGCTCCAGGATGACCCAGTCGGCGTTCAGGTGCAGCTGGCCGTGCGCGCATTCCCAACCCATGGCCAGAAACTCCGACGCACCATAACTGTTGCGCACATTGCAGCCCAGTTGCTGCTCGACGTGGCGTCGCATGCCGGGACTGAGGGTTTCACCGCCCGTCCAGACTTCGCGCGGGCGCACCCGCAGCCGCCCGGCGGCCGCCTCGTCGGCCAGCAAGGCCGCCGCCGTGGGGTACGTGGCCAGAACGGTCGGGTTCCAGGTATTGAGTGCGTCCACCAGGCGGGCGGTGGGCTCCAGCACGGAGAAACTGCGGGTGGCCCCCCCCATCCAGGGGTTCAGCGCGCAAAGCCGCTGCAACGACACGATACTGGCGAAGTGCCCGCCGATGGCGCCCACAAAGGCCATGCGCTCCGCCAGATACCACGGGTCCATCCAGCGGCTGATCGGCCGGGGCGCGCTGCGGCGCAGCGATTCGAGGGCGTCATACACCGCCATGCATTCGGCGTCCTGCACAAACAGTCCGGGCTGGCCGCTGGTGCCTGAACTTTCCCAGACGATGTAGCGGCCGTCATAGGGCACAGCAATGTTCGCCGGTTCGGCCATGAACGCCGCCAGCGCGCTGCGACGCAGGCGCGGATCAGTCACCCAGTCGTCAAACTCCGCCATCAGCTGGGCGCGGTGGGTGACTGGCAGCGCGGCCAGCGCGGCATCCGAGGCCAGGCCGCCGGGGGCGTGGTTCGCCACCAGCCGCCGGTACAGCCGCGAATCCCGCAGCGCCGCCGCAACGACGCGTTCCAGACGCCGCCGCTGCCGGTCCGCCACAGCCCGGGCGCCGCCCCGGTTGACCGCCGCGATGTCCAGCGACACCGCCGAAAGCCGCAGGGAGTCAAAAACCCGGCTCATGCCAGCGCCCGCCCGGCGCGAAGCGCGCCAGCGCCCACACCCCCGCCGCGCGTGCCCGAGTGGCAAAACGCAAATTGCACCATGGGCCGACGATGCGGCGAGAGCACGGCGCTGTCAAGCGCGTTGGTCAAAAGGCTGCCGGAAAGCCGACAACTATCGAAAACATAGCCAAAAGCGACCTTTTTGCCGTGGGTACGGTGACTTTTCACGGAAAACCGGCGGCCCACGGCCCGTATGCAGCCTCTTGATGTGTGTCATGTCGATGTCACGGCCCAGCCCGGACAATGGCCGCCATGAAAACGCCCGCCCCCCACCCCAGCCAGGACCCGCCACGCGCTGCCGAAACCGAGACCGAGCGGCTGGACCGCCTGCTCCATGCCGCTGCGGCGCCGCTGTTCGGCAGCCTGTCTCCCGTTTCGCTCAGCCTGGCGGCAGCCGACTGGGCCTGGCACCTGGGTGTTTCGCCCGGCCGGCAGATGGAACTGGCGGCGCTGGCGGCACGCCTGTGGCAGGACACACTGACACAGCGCGACAGCGTGTCGGAAGGCGCGGGCGCCGCCGACGATGACCCGCGCTTTCGCCACGAGGCCTGGGCGCAGTGGCCCTTCAGCCAGATGCGGGCCGGCTTTCGCAACGCCGAAGCCTTCTGGCGCGAGGCTTCACGCGTACCGGGAATGACGGCGCATCACGCCAACATGACCGAGTTCTTCGCCCGGCAGTGGCTGGGGGTGATGGCGCCCGCCAACTGGCTGGCCACCAACCCCGTCGTACTGCGTGACGCCATTGAATCGGGCGGCGCGCACCTGGCGCAGGGCGCCCGACACTGGCTGGCCGACGTGACCGGCGTCGCCGAACCGGACCAAGGTGCGACCGAGGCGAAGTACGTCGTGGGCCGCGACGTTGCGGTAACCCCCGGCGCCGTGGTCTACCGCAACCACCTGATCGAGCTGATCCGCTACGACCCGCAGACACCGCAGGTTCACCCCGAGCCGGTTCTGGTGATCCCGTCGTGGATCATGAAGTACTACATCCTGGACCTGTCCCCGCACAATTCGATGGTCCGCTACCTGGTCAGCCAGGGCCACACGGTGTACATGCTGTCATGGCGCAACCCGGATGCCAGCGACGCCGAGCTGACGCTGGACGACTACCTGCGCATGGGCGTACTGGACGCGCTGCAGGCGGTCGGCCAGCACAGCGGCCCCGGCACGGAGGTGCATGCGATGGGCTACTGCCTGGGCGGCACGCTGCTGGCCATTGCCGCCGCCGCCATCGCCCGCAAGGGGGGCGTGCGTGGCGCGCGAGCCCTGCCGCCGCTGGCCACCCTGACGCTGCTGGCTGCGCAGACCGATTTCTCCGAGCCGGGCGAACTGGGCCTGTTCATCGACGAAAGCCAGATCGGCTATCTGGACAACATCACGCGCGGTCAAGGTTACCTGTCCGGCAGCCAGATGGCCGGTTCGTTCCAGTTCCTGCACTCTCGCGACCTCGTCTGGACGCGCCGCATGCGTGAGTACCTGATGGGCGAGCGCGAGCAACCCAACGACCTGATGGCCTGGAACGCCGACACGACACGCATGCCGGCACGCATGCACCACGAGTACCTGACCTCGCTGTACCTGCACAACGCGCTGGCCACCAGCACTTACCGGGTGGAGGGACGCACGGTGTCGCTGGGTGACATTCGCCAGCCGGTGTTCATGGTGGGAACGGAGCGGGACCACATTTCGCCCTGGCGCTCGGTCTACAAGCTGCACCACCTGTGCGACGCCGAGATCACCTTCGCGCTGTGCAGTGGCGGCCACAACGCCGGCATCATCTCCGAGCCCGGGCACGCAAACCGCCGCTACCGCATGGCGACCCGCCCGGCCCACGGCGACTGGGTCGAGGCCGACGAGTGGGCGCGCAACGCGACGCCGTGTGAGGGCAGCTGGTGGACAGCCTGGCAGGCCTGGCTGGCCGCGCGATCCGGCCCCCGGCAGCCCGCCCGCCGCACAGCCCGCGCCGCGCGACTGAGCGAGGCGCCCGGCACGTACGTGCTGCAGCGCTACGCCGAAACCTGACCAAACGCCCCCTGCGGGTCGGGCGGGGCTGCGGCCGTGGCGGTCGGCGCTGCTCCGCGTCAGTGCCCGGCGGCGCCGGTGGCCGCCGGTACACCTTCACCCGCTACCGGGGTTCGTATGGCGCCCGGCGTGCGTCGGCGGGCCAGCAAGGTGTACATGGTGGGCACCACAAAGATGGTCAGCACCGTGCCCAGACTCATGCCACCGACAATGACCCACCCGATCTGGCGGCGGCTTTCGGCGCCGGCGCCGGTGGCCAGCGCCAGGGGAATGGCGCCGAGCACCATGGCGCCCGTGGTCATCAGAATGGGGCGAAGGCGCTGCACGGCGGACTGGCGGACGGCATCCAGCATGGCATGGCCTTGCTCCCGCAACTGGTTGGCAAATTCCACGATCAGAATGCCGTGTTTGGTGATCAGCCCGACCAGGGTGATCAGCCCGATCTGGCTGAACACGTTGAGTGTGCCGCCCGTGAACTGCAGCGCCAGCAGCGCGCCGGCCATGGACAAGGGCACACTGAGCATGATCACCAGCGGATCCACGAAGCTCTCGAACTGCGCCGCCAGCACCAGGTAGATGAACAGCAAGGCCAGCACAAACACCATCGCCAGCGAGCCGGAGGCGTTGCGGAATTCGCGGCTGCTGCCATTGAGGTCGGTGGCATAGCCGCTCTTGAGCACTTTCTGCGCCGTGCTGTCCATGAACGCCAGCGCCTCACCGAGCGAATAGGTCGGCGCCAGGTTGGCCGTGATGGATGCCGAACGCCGTTGGCCGAAATGGTTGAGTTCGCGGGGAACCACCACTTCGCGGGTGCGCACCAGTGCCGAGAGCGGAATCATGGTGTCGTTGCGGCCACGGACAAAGATTTTCTCGATGTCATCGGGGGTGTCGCGCCCGCTGGCGGTGGTCTGCACCACCACGTCGTACTGCTCGCCCTCTCGTTTGTAACGGGTCACGTTGCGTCCACCCAGCATGGTTTCGACCGAGCGGGCCACGGCCTCGACGCTGACGCCCAGGTCAGCGGCCTTCTCGCGGTCCACCTCCAGGCGGATTTCAGGCTTGTTCAGGCGCAGGTCGGTGTCCACCTGAACAAAGCCGGGGTTCTTGGCCAGTTCGTCCTGGAAGGCGCGGACCACCTGCGCCAGATTGGCATAACTTTCGCTGGTCATGATCACAAAGTTGACCGGCCGCTCCCGAAAACCCTGGCCCAGCGAGGGCGGCGTGATCGGGAAGGCCTGCACACCCGGCAGCCCGGCTACCTTTGGGGTGATCTCGCGGGCAATGTCGAGCGTCGTGCGGGTGCGCTCCTCCCACGGCAAGGCCCGCAGGAACACGTTGCCTTGCGCCACCGAGGGGTTGCCGTTGACCACAAATACCCGGTCAAACTCGGCGTAGGACTGGCCGATTCGCTCAATGGCCTGCGCATACCGGTTGGTGTAGTCGAGGGTGGCACCGTCGGGGCCGTTGATCACAGTGAGGATCACCCCCCGGTCTTCCAGCGGCGCAAGCTCGCTTTTGATGCCGGACAGCAGGTGCCAGGTCAATACGCCACTGCCAACCATGACCAGCACAACCAGCCAACGGGCGGCCAGCGCCCAGCCCAGCAGGCGGGCATATCCGCGTGTGACAGCCTGCAGGAAACGCTCGATGGTCCGGTCGAACCAGCCATGCTCGCTTTGGTGCCTGAGCAGCTTGGAGCACATCATGGGCGACAGGGTCAAGGCCACAAAACCGGACACGATCACCGAGCCGGCCAGTGCCAGCGCGAACTCGGTGAACAGCCGCCCCGTCCGCCCCGGCGTGAAGGCCAGCGGCGCATACACCGCCGCCAGCGTGAGCGTCATGGCCACCACGGCAAAGCCGATTTCCCGCGCTCCCTTGATGGCGGCGGCAAAGGGGCTCAGACCCTCTTCAATGTGTCGGTAGATGTTCTCCAGCACCACAATGGCGTCGTCCACCACCAGGCCGATGGCCAGCACCAGCGCCAGCAGGGTCAGGGTGTTGATGGTGAACCCGGCCAGAGCCATCAGGGCAAACGTGCCGATCAGCGAGACCGGGATGGTGACCAACGGAATGATCGATGCCCGGAAGGTGCGCAGGAAAAAGAAGATCACCAGCGCGACCAGCACCACGGCTTCGGCGATGGTCTGGTAGACCGCCTTGATCGAGCGGTCGATGAACACCGAGTTGTCATTGGCGACATCGACATCCACACCCGGCGGCAATTCGCGCTTGACCTTGTCCAGAAGCTGGCGCACCCCGGCGGACAGCTCCAACGGGTTGGCCGTCGCCTGGCGGATCACCCCCAGCGAGACGGAGTCACGACCGTTGAGACGCACGCTGGTGCGTTCGGCGAGCGGCCCTTGCTGCACACGTGCGACATCACCGATGCGCACCGGCTGGCCGTTGACCGTGCGTATCACGACCTGGGCGAACTCCTGCGGGCGTTGCAGGTCCGTTGCGGCCGTCACGTTGAATTCGCGGTTGCGGCTTTCGATCCGGCCGGAGGGCACCTCCAGATTGCTGCGGCGCAGCGCGTCCTCCACATCCTGCACCGTCAGGCGGTAGGCCGCGAGGCGGTCGGGGTCCAGCCAGATGCGCATGGCGAACTTGCGCTCGCCGAAAACCCGCACATCGGCCGCGCCGGGCGCGGTCTGCAGCACCGGCTTGACCACGCGGTTGGCCATGTCGGACAGCTGCAGCGCACTGTGGGTATCGGAACTGAGCGCCAGCCAGATCACCGGAAAGGCGTCGGCCTCGACTTTGGCAATCACGGGCTCATCGATGCCCTGCGGCAGACGCTGACGCACGCGGCTGACTTTGTCACGCACATCGGCGGCTGCCGAGTCGGCATCGCGGGCGAGCGAGAAACGCACGGTAATCTGGCTCTGTTCCTGGCGGCTGATGGACGTGATCACGTCCACCCCCTCGATGCCGGCCAGCGAGTCCTCAAGGATCTTGGTCACCTGCGATTCGATGACTTCGCTGGAAGCACCGCCGAAGCGGGTTTCGACCGTGACCACCGGTTCGTCGATTTTCGGGTACTCGCGCACCGACAGGCGCGTGAAGGACACATAACCGATCAGCACGATCAGCAGCGACAACACGGTGGCGAACACCGGCCGGCGAATGGAGGTTTCTGCCAGTTGCATGCGCGCTTCCCCTTACCGTGCGGCAGAACCGGTGCCGGCCGGTGGTGCCGCGGCTGCCGGAGGGACCGCCGCTGCGGAGGCAGGGGGCACGGGCACGCCAGGCGAGCCGCCAGCGGAAGAACCCGGCCCTGCCGCGGGAGTGGCACCACCGCCGGGACCCGCGCCAGCGCCTGGGGCCGGGGCTCCAGGGCGTCCCGCCTCGACGATACGAACGGGGGTGCCGTCCCGCTGCAGGCGTTGCTGTCCGGCAACCACCACGGTTTCACCGGCTTTCACACCGTCGAGCAATTCCACTTTGCCCTGACGGCGTACCCCAAGGCGGACTTCCTGGCGCAATGAAACAGACTTGACTTCTGGCGGCAGGGCCGCCGTGGCGGTGCCTGGCACCGCCGAAGGCTCGACCACCTTGATGACAAACTGCCGCCCGCCCTGTGGCACGATGGCTTCTTCGGGCACCATGAGGGCGGCCTCGCGCACATCGAACACCGCCGTCACGCGGGCGAACATGCCCGCTCGCAAGGGCCCGGTGCCACCGGAGCCCGAGCCGCGCGCGACCGGCCCACCGGAAAGCGCAACACGGCGCGCCGACGAAGCGGCAACGGCGGCCGGTAAGCCCGGCCCCGCAGCGGCCGTCGCACCACCCGGGCGAGCGGCCGCGCCGCCACCACCGGCCGCAACGATGGCCACGCCGCCGGTGTTGGGCAAGGTCGCGCGGACCGCCACCGAGCGACCATTGGCGTCCAGCAACGGGTCGATCGCCTCGACCCGGGCCTCGAATTGCCGGCCGGGGAAGGCATCCAGCTGCAATTCCACCCGCTGGCCACGGCGCAGCCGGGTCTGGAAACGTTCGGGCAGGCGGAAATCGACCAGCATCGTGGACAGATCTTCCAGATTGACCAGGTCGGCACCGTCCTTGACGTAGTCGCCGAGGTTGACCGAGCGAAGGCCCAGCACACCGTCAAACGGCGCAACGATGCGCATCCGTGCCAGGCGGGCGTCGGCCAGCGCCAGTTGGGCCTGGGCCACCTGCAGCGCCGCGGCACTTTCGTCAAGCACCCGTTGGGCAACGAAGTTCTGTGCCACCAGTTCCTGGTTCCGTTTGAAGTTGGCCTGGGCAATCGACACCTGCGCCTGCGCCTGGGACCGTTCGGCCTTCTGCAGCGTGTCGTCGAGCTGGACCAGCAACTGCCCGGCCTTGACCGCCGCGCCATCGGCAAAGCCCAGGCTCACCACCCGTCCGGCCACCTCGGGCCGCAGCATCACGCTCTGGCGGGACCGCAATGTGCCCACGGCCTGGGCATCGTCCTGCAGGCGGGTCGCTTCGACGCGGGCCACTTCGACACCAGCCGGTCGCGCCGCCGGGCCGCCCGGTGCGGACGCACCCGCACGGGCTGCTGCAGCGGGCGGCGCGCCGACTTCTTTGGGCACGACAGGGCGGGACTGGTACCACCAGGCAGCAACGGCGGCCGCTGCAATGCCAACGGCGGCAACGCCGGTATAAAGGATTCTGGATGCCATCGGACGGTGTCGCTGAAGCGAATGTCGAAAAGCGGCCAATGTAGCAGTTCAAACCGCACCGCGTGCGTCACACCCGCGTCGGCTTCGCGCGCGCGGCGCCGGCTTTACCCCGGCTTTACACGCGCTGTGCCCGGGCCTGGTCGACACCAAGGTTGGCCAACGCGTCGGCGCGCTCGTTGCCCGCGTTGCCGGCATGGCCTTTGACCCAGTGCCATTCGATCTGGTGGGGCCCGCTGTGGACCAGACCGTCCAGCACCTGCCACAGGTCCGCATTCTTCACGGGCTGTTTGGAAGCCGTACGCCAGCCTTTGGCTTTCCAGCCATGTATCCATTCCGTGATGCCTTTGCGCACGTACTCGCTGTCGAGATACAGGGACACCCGGCACGGCCGCTTGAGCGCTCGCAAGGACTCGATGACCGCCGTCAGCTCCATGCGGTTGTTGGTGGTTTCGGCTTCGCCGCCGAAAAGCTCGCGCCGCACCGCGCCAGACTGGAGCACCACACCCCAGCCGCCCGGGCCCGGATTGCCCTTGCAGGCGCCGTCGGTATGGATTTCAACGTGATTCATCGTCTTTTCGTTCTTTACCCGTTGCGGAAAGGTGATAGTTTGCTACAGAAACAGAAGCAGGCTGAACCACCGGCGCCGCCTTCCACGGATTCGCCAGCGGGCGCATACCCCGCACCCGCTTGCAGGCGACCACAAAATAGGCGGCGCCCAGGATGGGCCACCAGCGCGCGCCAGCCCGGTCCATCCAGGCCAGCCGCTGCAGCCAGCGCTCGGAGCGGACCGCCGCCCGGTAGCAGCCGAAGCGCACCACCTCGACTTCAAATCCCAGCAGGCGCAGCCAGTCGCGAAGGCGCCAGTAGGCAATGAACTCGCCGGCATCGGGCAGGTACAGCGAACCGAATCCGAGGCGGCGGCACAGGTGGGCCCGTTGCTGGCGCAATCCCCACAGGCTGGCCGGATTGAGCCCGCTGATGACCACCCGCCCTTCCGGCACCAGGACGCGCTCGACCTCGCGAAGCGTGGAATGCGGGTCCAGGTTCAGTTCCAGCGCGTGCGGCAGGGACACCAGGTCAAGACTGTGTTCGGGAAATGGCAAGGCCGCGTGGTCACACAGCAAATCGAGGCCGGGGCCGCGTTCTGCTTCGTCCGCTGGCAGTCCGCAGCGGGGGGATTCCAGTGCAAGCCAGCGATGGGGCATGCGGTTGTTGCGCAAGGTATCGAGATCGTCCAGGCCCAATTGGAGCGCGTGATAGCCGAACAGATCCGCCACCGCCTGGTCGAACTGATCCTGCTCCCATTCAAGCAGATAACGCCCCGACGGGGTCTGGAACCAGTCGTGCAGGCGAACAGGGGTTTCTATAATCTGGGCTTTCATGGACCTGACTGCACTACCCGCCTACTCCGACAACTACATCTGGCTCCTGCACGACGGTCACCGGGCGCTGGTGGTCGACCCCGGCGATGCGGAGCCGGTATTGCAGGCGCTTCATCGATGGCAACTGCAACTGGAGCAGATTCTAGTCACCCACCACCATCCCGATCACACCGGTGGCATCGACCGGCTGCGTCACGAAACCGGTGCCCTGGTGCGCGCGCCCGCTCGGGAGTCGGTTTCCCCGCCAGTCACGGGCCAGATCGGCGGTGACCGATTCGACGCGCTGGGCCTGCGCTGGGACGTCCTGGATGTACCCGGCCACACGGCGGGCCATGTGGCCTATTTCTGTGCCGACGTGGACGGTGCACCGGTGCTCTTTTGCGGCGACACCCTGTTCTCCGGCGGTTGCGGACGCCTGTTCGAAGGCACGGCGGCGCAGATGCTGTCGTCGCTGGACCGCCTGGCGGCGCTGCCGGATGCAACCCAGGTCTGCTGCGCGCACGAGTACACCCTGTCGAACCTGCGTTTCGCGCGGGTCGTCGAGCCGCACAATGCCGATCTGGAAGCGTATCAGAAGCGGTGCGAGGCACTGCGAGCGACCGGCCAACCGACCCTGCCGGCTCGGCTGTCGGTCGAGCGGGCAATCAATCCGTTCTTGCGCAGCCGCGAGCCATCGGTCCGGCACGCACTGGCCGGCCAGTGTGACACCGGCGACGATATCGCCGCCTTCGCCGCGCTGCGCGAATGGAAGAACCGTTTCCAATGAAGACTATCGCTTGTTTTCTGCTTCTGGGCGCAAGCCTGCTGGCGGGCTGTGCCGCACCGATGGGCAGCGTGCGGGCGAACGTGAACACGGCCGCTTCAAGCGACGCCATGCCATCCCCGGCCGTGATGCCGGCCGACCCGAAACCGACGCCCACCACCGCCCCGGTGTCCGCGCCAACGCCCGGGCCCTCCCGTTTTTCCCTGTCTGCGCCCTACCTGGCACCGCCGGGGTCTGCCGCCGACATGCGGCCGATTGAAGCCGTCGCGCTGCGTGCATCGGCCGTGGCGGCGCTAGAGCCTCCGGCCGACATCTGGGACCGCATTCGGCGGGGATTTGCCATGCCGGATCTGGAGACCGACCTCGCCCAGGACCGCACCGAGTGGTACGTCAGTCGCCCGGACTACATGCAGCGCATGGCGGAACGTTCGCGCAAGTACCTGTTTCACATCGTCGAAGAGCTGGAGCGGCGCAACATGCCCAGCGAGCTGGCCTTGTTGCCCTTCATCGAGTCGGCCTTCAACCCCCAGGCGGTCTCCCATGCGAAAGCCGCCGGCATGTGGCAGTTCATGCCGGCGACGGGGCGGGATTTCGACCTGAAGCAGAACATGTTCCGGGACGATCGGCGCGATGTGCTCGAATCGACGCGTGCCGCACTCGACTATCTGCAAAAGCTCTACCGCCTGTTCGGCGACTGGCACCTTGCGCTCGCCGCCTACAACTGGGGCGAAGGCAGCGTGATGCGTGCCATGGCACGCAACCGTTCGGCGGGTATGGGCTTGCGCTACACGGAACTGCGTATGCCGGACGAAACACGCTATTACGTCCCCAAGCTGCAGGCCGTCAAGAACATCGTCGCCCGTCCGGACTACTACCGCACACGGCTGCCGGACATTCCGAACCACCCGTTCTTCGACACGGTCGATATCACCCGCGATATCGATGTGGCGCTGGCTGCGCGGCTCGCCGAAGTCGCGGTCGATGACTTCCGGGCGCTCAACCCGTCGGTCAACCGACCGGTGATCCTGGCAGCCGGCACACCCCAGGTCCTGCTGCCGTGGGACAACGCAGCGGTATTCAAGCAAAACCTGGCCCAGCACGGCAATGCCCGACTGGCCAGCTGGACCGCCTGGCAGGCGCCCGTCAACATGACCGTCGCCGAAGCCGCACGTCGCGTGGGTACCAGCGAAGCCCAGTTGCGGGAGGTGAACGGCATACCGCCAAGGATGCTCATCAAGGCTGGTTCAGCCCTGGTGGTCCCCCGCAAAGAGTCGCAAGAACAGGACGTTGCCAGCCATGTTGCCGATAACGGCCAGCTCGCGCTCGCACCGGAAGTGGTCCTGCGGCGAAGCACCGTGAAGGCCCGCAAAGGTGAAACCGTCGCCAGCCTGGCGGCGCGGCTGCGGTTGAGTGCCACCAGCGTCGCTGAATGGAACCGCAGCAGCCCGTCCGCAGCGCTCAAGGCAGGCCAGGCCGTGGTCGTCTATCTGCCGGTTCCGGCGCGGGCTGCCGCACGTGGCCCCGCGGGTGCCCGCAAGGCAGCGCCTGCGCCGACCCGACGGCCCCCCGCGCGCCCCACCCCAGCGCGCCCGCGTCGCTGAGCGACGCATCGCTGCAGGGCGCCCGGGGTGCCCTGCAGCGGTGTGCGTCGCGGCCGCTGCCCGGCGGCGGCAGCTGGGGTTGGCCCTCAGAGCCGGAATTGCTCGCGCGCCCGCAACGCAAAACTCCCCGACCATGTCTGCGACAGGTCGATACGGCCGAGACGGACCTCGGGATCATTGGCGGCCAGGTGCCGCAATGCAGTCCAGGCGCCGTCCTCGGCCAGAACACCGTCGGTGGAGAAGCCTTCCTGGTTCTTTGCCAGTGCTGCAAGGTAGACCGCCCGATCCCCCAGGAACATGCGCTCGGGCAAGGTTCGCACCAGATCCCGGGGTCCCGCCGTCTGCAGCCAGCGAAGGGCGTGGACCACCGCGTTGGCCAGGGCCTGGGCATGACGGGGGTTGCGCTGGAGAAACGCCGACGTGGCATACAGGCACAGGCCGGGCATGGGTCCGCCGAAAAGTTCGGCCGTTCCCCGCAAGGTGCGGGTATCGGACAGCACCCGCACTTCGGAGCGCTGCTCCAGCTGGGTCATGGCCGGATCCCCATTGCACCAGGCATCGAGTTGCCCGCTTCGCACGCCATGCAACCCGGTCACTGCGTCGGCAACCGCCTGCCATTGAACCTCGTTCGGGCGCAGTCCGGCCCGACTCAACACCTGGCGGGCGACCAGCTCGGACGTGGTGCCCGCACCGCCGTAACCGACGAGTTGGCCCCGAAAATCTGTCAGAGCACGCAAGGTGGCGTGCTTGCGGGTTGAGATGCCAAAGACCACCTTCGGCACCCGGGCCAACATCACAAACGCCACACCGGGTTTGCCGCGCGCCTGCAACCGCATCGTCTGCTCGTACGGACCACAGACCAGCTCGGTCCCGCCCGAAAGGAAGGCCTGCTGGGACTGCGCTTCGTCCAAGGATTCGACGAAATCGACGTCCAGCCCTTCCTGGCCAAAGAATCCCCGGTGTAACGCCACGCTCAGTGGCAGATTGGCCAGCGACAGGCCCCCGGCAACGGTCACAGTGACCCGGTTGCGCTCGGCGCCGGTCTGGCTGCGGACCATCGGCGCGCCCACAACGGCCAGGCCCGCACCCGTCCAGCGGAGAAAACGCCTTCGCTCCGGCATCCACAGCGCTTGAGCCACCCTCACCCTCACCTCTTGAAAACTGTTCTTGTGACAGTCCCGAGCTTAGGCGCAGTTCGGGTGGCAGACCATCGGTAGCTACCCCGTTCGGGTTTTCACGACTCACCGGGGAAACCCCGATGACGAAACGGTTCAGCGAAATCCGGCAAACAGGATCGCGATATTGGCCCCCAGACCAACCATCCAGGCAATCGAGCGAAAGGTCGCCAGGTCACCCACGTACATCAGGATGTAGAACAACCGCGCCACGATGAAAATGAACGCCAGCAAATCCACCCGCAACTGGGGAGCGCCCATCTGGTGGGCGATGATGACAGCGCCGATGAAGAACGGCAGGGCCTCGAAACTGTTGGCCTGCGCCGCGTTCGCCCGGGCCCGCCAGTCGGTCTGTCGGGCAAGCCACGCCCTCGGGTTGTGGTTGTCGTAGCCACCATCACGCCGGGCCTTCCTGAACATGCCCCATTTGGCAATGCCGGCGCAGGCCAGAGGCAGCAGCGCGGCCACGAGGACACACCAATAGGCCACGGAAAAACGAACCAGCGACAGGGAGGTATTCATGGGTGTTTCCTTTTCCGCCGGTTTGCCGGCAAACGGGGTGCGGAGAGCACGGGGGAGAAAAACTCAGGTCTGACGACGATCGACCATGGCGTGGGCAATCGTTCCAAGGTCGACATATTCAAGCTCGCTCCCGGCCGGCACGCCGCGTGCCAGGCGCGTAACCTGCAGGCCCCGGCGGCGCAGCGCCTCGCCCAGAACGTGGGCGGTCGCCTCGCCTTCGGCAGTGAAATTGGTTGCCAGGATCACCTCCTGCACCACGCCGTCGGCAGCCCGTTCCAAGAGGCGGGCCAGTCCGATCTCACGCGGGCCGATCCCGTCCAGCGGACTCAGCCGCCCCATCAGAACAAAATACAGCCCGCGGTACGCGGCAGTCCGTTCCACGGCGGCCTGATCGGCCGGCGTCTCGACCACACACAGCTTGCTGTGGTCACGCGCCGGGTCCATGCAGGTGCGGCAGATCTCCGATTCCGTCAGCGTGTAGCAGCGACTGCAGTGGCGCACGTTGGCCTGCGCCTCGTTGAGGCTGTTTGCCAGCAAGCGCATGCCCTCGCGGTCATGCTGCAACAGGTGAAACGCCATCCGTGCCGCCGAGCGTGCGCCCACGCCGGGCAGCCTGCGCAGCGCCTGCACCAGCAACTCCAGTGATCGGGTATCCGACAAAGGGTCAGCGACCGATAAGTGACAAGGCCTCCGATACGCGAGCGACGCGCATCAGAAAGGAAACTTCATGCCAGCAGGCAGGCCGGGCATGCCGGCTGTGAGTTTCCCCATGCGCTCTTGCGCCGTGTCATCCGCCTTGCGCACGGCCGCGTTGAAGGCCGCCGCGACCAGGTCTTCCAGCATTTCCTTGTCATCAGCCAGCAGGCTCGGATCGATCGTGACACGCTTGACGTCATGTTTGCACGTCATCAGAACCTTGACCAGACCGGCACCGGATTCGCCCTCGACTTCGACAAAAGCGAGTTCATCCTGTGCTTTCTTGAGGTTGTCCTGCATGGCCTGCGCCTGCTTCATCAGACCGGCGAGTTGTCCCTTGTTGAACATGAACGAATTTCCTTCGCAATGGAGGTTGGTGATGGCGCCCACCCCGACAATGGAGCGAGCGCCGGATAGAAATCAGCTGCGGTCCGGTCCCGCCTTGATGCTGCCGGGCACAATTTTCGCCCCAAACTCGCGCATCATCTCCTGAACGAACGGGTCGGCCTGAATCAGTTCCTGAGCGGCACGCTGGCGGCGCGCCAGTTCCATCGCCAGCCGCCGCGCCGGAGAGTCGCTGACCTGACCGATTTCCACGGTCAGGCTGACCGGGTGGCCGGCCGCGTGCAATGCGGCCTGCAGCCGCTCGCGGGTGCTGGCCTGATTGAGCGATTCACGCTCTACCCGCAGCACCCAGCGGTCGCCGTCGCGACCCACCAGTTGGGACTGCAGGGCTAACTCCCGCACCAGCGCACTGATGGCGTCGCGATCCATCAAGGTCCGCACCGTCGCCTGCCAGAGGTCACCCGCATCATCCGTGAAGGGCATGGACCTCGACGGCGTTTCGGCACGTGGTGCGTCATCGGCACCCGCCTCAGGCGCACCGAGGCCTGCAAGCGCTGTGCGCGGCCCTGGCCGGGGCTGTTCACGCACCGGAATCGATACGATTTTTGTAGCAACAGAAGACCTTTCTGCGCCGGGTATCGGGCTATTTTTATCGTTTTCCGGTACTTCGCCACGGCTGACGGTGGTTTCACCTGCCGGTCCCGGCATCGACGGCACTCCGGCCGCCTCAGGTGCTGGCTTCAGGCTTTTTTTTTCCACCCCGGTCCCTGCGGTCGCCGGCTTGAAGGCCAGCAGACGCAGCAAGACCATGGTCAGGGCGCTGTATTCATCGGGCGCGAGCCCCAGTTCGGCACGCCCGTGCAGACACAGGCTGTACAGCAACTGGGTTTCATCAGCGGGCATCAATGCGGCCAGACGAGCCACCTCTGCCGCCTCGGGGTCCGGATCGGACAGGTCAGGGCCGGCGCCACTTTGGGCTACGGCCATGCGCTGCAGCAGCGTGACCATGTCCTCCAGCGTGCTCGCCGCATTCAGCCCGTGTTCGCGCAAGAGGTCCACCGTCTCGACAAGCACCCGCCCCTGCCCCAGTGCCGAGGCTTCGATCAGGCGCAGCACATGGCCGCGGTCGGCGCTGCCCAGCATCTGCCGAATGACCGGCAGCTCGATGCGGCCGGCACCGAACGCAATCGCCTGGTCGGTGAGGCTCAGCGCATCCCGCATCGAGCCGCGCGCGGCGCGGGCCAGCAGATGCAGCGAGGCCGCATCGGCCGGCACGTTTTCGCGAGCCAACACCTGCTGCAGATGCTCACGCACGGTATCAGGGGCCATCGGGCGCAGGTTGAACTGAAGGCAGCGGGACAACACGGTCACCGGCACCTTCTGCGGATCGGTCGTCGCCAGCACGAACTTGAGATACTCGGGCGGCTCCTCCAGCGTCTTGAGCATGGCGTTGAAGGCATGGTTG
Organism: Burkholderiaceae bacterium; assembly: GCA_016790575.1. Classification (GTDB taxonomy): domain Bacteria; phylum Pseudomonadota; class Gammaproteobacteria; order Burkholderiales; family Burkholderiaceae_C; genus JAEUOU01. Next base: position 99,362 of record JAEUOU010000023.1, read on the forward strand.
GTCAGCATGTGCACTTCGTCGATCATGAAGACCTTGAAGCGACCCTGGACCGGCTTGTAGACGGCCTGCTCCAGGAGCTGCTGCACCTCATCGACGCCGCGGTTGGACGCGGCGTCCAGTTCGGTGTAGTCGACAAACCGGCCGGCGTCGATGGCCTGACACGCCGGACAGACCCCGCAGGGCTCCGCCGTAATGCCGCCTTGGCCATCCGCACCCTGGCAGTTGAGCGACTTGGCCAGAATCCTCGCTACCGTGGTCTTGCCCACCCCCCGCGTACCGGTAAACAGGTAGGCATGGTGCAGACGCTGCCGCTGCAGCGCGTTGACCAGTGCCTGGACCACGTGGCCCTGCCCCACCATCTCGGCGAAATTGCGCGGACGGTACTTACGGGCGAGCACAAGATAGGACATGACCGGATTCTAAGTCGCCCCCCCTCATCACCCGGTCGGGGTCAACCCCGCGGCGAAATAGGGCGTTGTCTCCAAAACATCGAAAAAACCGGGCCGGCGAAAGGTCCGGTAAGGTTTTATTGGGTATGCTGCGACGCACCAACCGGGAATCACACTGCTTCAAAGCCAAACAGCCATGCTGCAACGTGTCCACTGTCTGCCGATCGGATGTTCCGACGAACTGCTCGCCTTCGCCAGTCCGGAAGTTATCCGTCTTGTCAATGCGCTGGAGGGCTGTTGCCACCCCAAGCGCGAACGGCTGCTGGCGCGCCTGGCCCTGGACCCTCGCGATGAGGAGCTTGCCAAAGCCCGATACGACGTTCTGGAGCTGCTGACGCTTTCCTTCGGACCGGCCGAAGCCCGTCGTCGCCTACAATAGAACCCGACGGGCCTTCCCGCATGGTGAAGCGGCCAACCGGGTCAGGTGGGGAACCAAGCAGCCCTAACTGTGGAGTCAGTGCCGGGGTCAAGGCTCGTCACCCCTTTCAGACCTTCAGGTCATGCGCATTGGGCTTTCGGGACCCGTGCCGTAACGCAGGCTGAACGCCAATTCCCCTTCTTGCATCCCCGGAAATGTGACTGATCAGTCGCAACTTGGGCGACCTGGTGCACCATGGTGACCCTTATCACCTTCACCGGAGTTGCACATGATTCGACGACGCGACCTGCTTGTAGGCGGCTCTGCTGCCACTGCCGCCTATCTGGCGGGCTCATTTCTGCCACTGGTAGCCCAAAACGCGCCCAACTTCGGCGCCCCTTCCGTCGTGCAGGTCGGATTTCGCCGGCAAAAGCTCGGCGACATCGAAATCATTGCACTCAATGACGGTGTTCTTCGCCGCCCGCTGGCGGCGGAGTTCGTGCGCAATGCCCCACTGGCCACCGTGCAGGAGCTGTTGCGCTCCCAGAACATGCCGGTCGAATACATCGACATTCCGTTCACTGCCTTCCTGGTCGTCGCAGGCGGGCGCCGCATCCTGATGGATACCGGCTTTGCCGACAACGGACCAGCCACGACCGGACGTCTGCTGGCCAACCTGCAGGCCGCCGGACTGCGCGCAGAAGACATCGATACGGTCCTCATCAGCCATTACCACGGCGACCACATCAACGGACTGCGTAACCGGGCCGGCCAACTGGTCTTCCCCAAAGCCCGCATTCTGGTCCCGTCCATGGAACACGGATGGTGGATGGACGATGCCCGTATGGCCGCCGCGCCCGATGCCATGAAGGGCGCATTCCAGGCGGTCCGACGCGTTTTCGGTGGCCTGGGTGCCGATGTGCTGTCGACGTTCGAAGCCGGCGCGGAGCTGGCGCCGGGGGTGCGCAGCATGGCGGCCTATGGCCACACGCCCGGACATACCCTGTTCACCGTGCACAGCGGCAACGAGAAGTTTGCCTATGTCGCCGACATCACCAATGTGCCCCAGCTGTTTGCGCGCAATCCGGACTGGGCCGTTCAGTTCGACATGGATGCCGATGCCGCGCGTGAATCGCGCCGCAAAGTGTTCGACATGGTGGTCCGCGACAACATGGTCACCGGGGGCTACCACTTCCCCTTCCCGGCTTTCGGCAAGGTCGAAAAGCTGGGTGCCGGCTTCGACTTCAAGCCGGTCGCCTGACCCAGGCGAGCAAGAATGCTGCCTGCATCGTCCGATCGGTTGCCTGTGCCTCGGTTCTGGTTGATGAAATCCGAGCCGGAGGACTGCTCGGTCGACGATGCTCTGGCGGCGCCGCAAGCGACGGTGCCGTGGACCGGGGTACGCAACTACCAGGCCCGCAACTTCCTGCGGGACGCCATGCAAGTGGGTGATGGAGTCCTGTTTTACCACTCCGGGTGCGCCCAGCCGGGCATTGTCGGGCTGGCACGCATCGCTTCGGAAGTGCTGCCAGACCCCACCCAGTTCGATCCGGCCTCACCGTATCATGATCCCGCCGCCAGGCCCGAGGCCCCCCGCTGGTTGCTGCGTGAAGTGCAAGTTATCCGGCGAACGCGGCTTCTGTCCCTGACCGAGATGCGGGCCGACCCCGCCCTGGTCGACCTGCCGGTGTTGCGCCGCGGCAACCGCCTGTCGATCACCCCCGTGACCGCAGCCCAGTGGCACCACATCGTCAGCATTGTGGACGCCCCCCGCTGACGGTGGTCAGCGTGCGATACTTGTTTCGCACTTCGCAGGGGATTGTCGTATGGAGTTCCTGAAATGGGTCGGCGTGGCTGTTGGCGCCGCTGTCGGTGGTTACTACGGCCAGCAGCTGATCGGATGGTGGGCCGGTGGCGCCGCGGGCTTCGTCGGAGTAGCCATTTTTCTGAGCTTGTTGCTCAAAGGTCAGTGGCTCATGTCCATCCTTGCCTTCGTTGCGGGCTTTTGGGCGCTGTTTTCCCTGATCGGAGAAGCTCCGCCGGCCGCAAAGACGCCGTTGTCCCCCGCGTCCCAGGCCGCCACACCCGGCTCCGCACAACGTGCGGCCCAGGAAAGCTTACCCGCCGTCGCGCCGGCCTCACGCGCTGTGCGCAGCGACGAACCCAGCCCGCGGCCCACGGCCCTGCCCGAATCGGTCACCCGCGACGGCGCCATTCGGGACTGCCCACAGTGCCCCGAACTGGTGAATATTCCACCTGGGAGCTTCCAGATGGGCAGCACGCCCGGCAAGGCCATTGCGGGTCGCACCGTGGATGCCCGTGAAGGCCCGGTTCACCGGGTATCGGTAGCGTCCTTTGCGGCCGGCCGACACGCCGTGACACGGGCTGAGTTCTCGGCATTTGTGCAGCGCACCGGGCACAAGACCGATGCCGAGCGGGACGGCGGCTGTTTTGTCTGGTCCAGCGGCGAGTGGGCGCTGCGCGCGGGCACCTCCTGGAGAAACAGCCTGTTGAAGCAGGCCGACAACCATCCCGTTGTCTGTGTCAGCTGGGACGACGCCCAGGCCTATGTGAAATGGCTCAGCCAGGAAACGCGCCGGAACTACCGGCTGCTCAGCGAAGCAGAGCGGGAATATGTGGCCCGCGCGGCAACCACAACCCTGTTCTGGTGGGGCGACGAGCTCACACCGGACAAAGCCAACTACCAGACAAGTGCGCCGGATTTCCAGGGCAGCGCCAAAGGTCCGTGGCGGCAATCGACGACACCGGTCCATCAATTTGATCCGAACCCGTTCGGCCTGTACCAGGTCCACGGCAACGTCTGGGAGTGGGTTCAGGACTGCCACCATGACTCTTACCAGGGCGCGCCGGCAAACGGCAGCGCCTGGACGGAGAAATGCGCGTCGCCCGCCCGTGTCTTGCGCGGCGGCGCCTGGGTGGGAGACCCTGCCGATCTGCGCGCCAGCAGCCGGCTATGGCTTTCGCCGGCGATGCGTTTGCAGGCGGCCGGCTTTCGGGTCGCCCGCGACCTCACCAAGCCGTAATTCGGGCAAAAATCGCCCGTACCCAGCGTGAAAAGTTCGCTTTAAGCTATCTTTTTCATATCGTGGCAGGTCGGCTCAGAGGGTTCCACCGAGCCGCTCGACCGCCTGGCGCAGTGCGTTTTGGGCTTCGGCCGCCACAACACGCAAGCTGTCAGCCGCCACAGGGGCCACCTGCCCGGCGCGCGCCTGCTCTTCGATCTGCTCGCAACATGCCGCCAGTGCGGCGAGGCCGATGTTTTCGGCCGCACCGCGCAGCCGGTGCGCCGCCGACGCAAGGGCCGGCGCATCACCCGCCTGGGCGCTCAGAACAATGGCGTCGACACGCTCGGTCACGGTCTGCAGAAAGTCTGACGCCAGGTCACGGCGGACCGTCCCCAGGGCGTCATCGATCTCGCCCAGCAGCCGCCAGCGCCCGGCATCCATGGCCGGTCGCGGCGACGTCACGGCGTCGTGCGGCGCGGCCGAGGGTGACGAACCCGCGGTCGGGCCGTGCCTCTCCAGAACGCGGGCCAGCAATGGCAATTCCAGAGGTTTGGACAGGAACTCGACCAGACCTGCGTCGCGCGCACGATCCAGGTCCTCGCCCAGGGTCGATGCCGACATGCTGATCAGCACCGGTGCCCGCGTAGTCCATCGGGCGGCGATGGCCCGCGCCGTGGCAAACCCGTCCATCTCGGGCATGTGGCTGTCAATCAGTGCAATGGCGTACGGACGTCCGTCCTCGAAAGCACGCTCCAGCGCCAACAAAGCCTCGGCCCCACCGGGCACCCCGGTATGCGAGTAGCCCAGGCGCTCCAGCATGGCGGCCGCGACCTTGAGATTGATCGGGTTGTCATCGACCACCAGAACCCGCACCGCATGGTGCCTCTGGCGCGGCACCTGCGGCTCGGGTGTCGGCACGCCCGCCGGATCGGCGGGCACGGCATTGACGGTGAACCGGAATGTCGAGCCGCGCCCCGGCTCGCTGGCCACCGTAATCCCGCCGCCCATCCGTGTGACCAGGTGGCGACAGATCATCAGACCCAGGCCGGTGCCGCCATAGACCCGGGTTGTGGAGGTATCCCCCTGGGCGAAGGGCTGAAAAAGGCCCGCAATGCGCTCTGGCTTGATGCCCACTCCCGTATCGGTCACTTCCCATCGCAGCTGGGGCGTGCCACCGACCGGTGACAGGGCCGGGTCGACCCGCAATGTCACGCCACCGATCGCGGTGAACTTGATGGCGTTGGACAACAAATTGAGCAGCACCTGGCGCAGGCGGGTCACGTCGCCCCGGATCGCCACCGGAACGTCCGGCGCGACCTGGATATCGACGCTCAGGCCTTTTTCCTGCGCTTTCAGGCGGATCATGTCCACTGCCTGGCCGATGGTGGCACGCACGTCCAGAGGCTCGTCTTCCAGGGTCAATTTGCCGGATTCGATCTTGGAGAAATCCAGAATGTCGTCCACCACCGCCAGCAACTGGTCGCTGGAAACCCGCAGGACGCCGATCAGGTCCCGCTGCTGGGTCGTCAGTGCCGATTCCGCCAGCAGCTGGCTCATGCCGACCACGCCGTGCAAGGGGGTACGGATTTCGTGGCTCATGACCGCCAGGAAACCGGCCTTGGCTTTGACAGCAGCCAGCGCTTCCTCGCGGGACGCGGCCAGTTCGGCCGTGCGCTCCTGCACCCGGCGCTCCAGTGACAGGGCTGCGTCCTGCAGGGCTTCGTTTTTCTCCTGCACCTCGACCCGATAGGCGGCCAGACGTACGGCACTGTCGTGCATCACCTGCGACAGGTGGTGAACTTCACGAAAAGGCGTATACAACTGCACCGCAGGCACATGGCCGGACCCCAGGCGCTCGGCCGATGAATTGAGCAGGCGAAAGCCCCGCGACAGACGGGCGGCCACCCAGATCGCCAGCAAGGTTGACACCAGAATCAGGGCAGCCATGGCGGCATAGGCCCATTGACGGGCCTGGATCACCTGGCGGGTGAAATCGCTCTCCGGCGCCACCACGACCAACTGCCAGGCCAGCCCATAGCGATCGCCGAACGGCCGCTGCAAGGCAATCAGACGGCCGCTGTCCAGCCCCAACGAGCTGCGCCAATCCCCTTCGCCGCCCATCCGCATCATGCCGGGCACCCGGACGTTCACGCGCGGGTCAGCGACACGAACAAACCCCTCGTAGGCTGCGCGGACCAGCGGATTGGTACTCTCCTGCGGACGGATTCGTTTGTATCTGTCGCCCTCCAGACGGTCGAGCGGCTCATCGAGGGAGGTCGCCACCATCAGCCCCTGGGCGTCGACCAGGAAGGTCACCGCGTTGTCGCTGACGCGGGTGCTGCGGATCAGGTCGGTCAGCCGGGCCAGACTCATGTCCACCGCCATCACGCCCAACAGGGTTTTCTGGTCTTCGGCGTAGATGGGATGGGCCAGGGTGAGGTCAAACTGCTTCTTGACGGCGGACCGGTAAACGTCGGTAAACACCCGTTGCCCCGTACGGGTCGCCAGACCGTACCAGGGCCGCTGTCGTGGATCGTAGATTCGGTCTTCCACCTTGATCAACTGGCTGCGGTCGCCGGGCGCGGCGATCCGGTAGTGGCGGCGCCCGGTGTCTCCGGGGCGGATGGTGCGTACGACCGTTGCGTCCCCTTCGCGCTCGACGCCCAGAAAGGTCCCGTCCTGTGTGCCGAAATACAGGTACGGGACATTGATCGACTGGCGCGTGAGCGCGTAGGCCATGTTCTCGAACAGCGCGTGGTTGCGCAGCCAGTTGCGGGTGCGTTCGGCCTCGGTGCCTTCGGTCGTCACCGGGGGAACCAGCGCATTCACGATGGTGTGGGATTCGCCCAGATGGGCCATGGCACCCACCTCCACCCGGTGCGCCGCCTGGCCCATCGCGTTCTCCGCCAGGGTTTCGATGGCCCGCGAGCTGTTGGACGACAGCAGCCAGGACACCAGAACGGCGGGCATCAGCGTGGCCAGCACCAGTGCCGCAACAACCGCCGGCCCCAGCGGAATGCGCCGGGCCAGCCCAATTTTGAGTGCTCTGGCATTCATTCCCGGCCCCACGACACTGGCATTTCAGGTGCCATGGGGTTCCACCGAGCAGACATCCATCGGCCCGGTCCGGTTGGGCAGCGTCAGAAGATACCGCGCGCAGGGCCGCAACGCACCGGTAACCTGTCGCAACAACGGAATCGACACGGTGACATTGCCCAGCGCCGGGTTGGCGTTACGCTGCATCGCCAGCACGTCAACGACCACTTCACCCACCGGAATCAGCTGGGGATTCCCCCCCAGGTATCCCTGCAGCTTCATCATCGCGACGGGGCCGCCATGAAGCGCCACATCGACATCGAAAGACGGCAGGTTGCGACCGGGAAAGGTCCGCTGAACAAAATCCGCCATGCCGGATGCCGACTTCTGCAGGCCAAAGGCTGCCTTGATCGCCCGCAGCGCGTGGGGCGCGGTTGCCGAGGGCTCGGGATCGGCGAAGACCGCCAGCACCCCTTCGCCGACAAACTGCAGCACACTGGCGCCGAACAGATGGACGGTATCGCCGCTTTGCTCGTAAAAGCGGGTCAGCAATTGGGCCATTTCGGCGGGATCGAGCTGGGCAAGCCAGGCACGGCAATCGCGGATGTCGGCAAAAAGCACGGTCGCTTCGTCATATTGCGAACTGACATCAGATTCGGAGTGACCCGGCCAGCGCTCGCTGAGCTCGCGGGCGAGACGCTTTTCATAGCGGTCTTGGAGGTCCCAGGAGTGTTCCTCCAGCGCTTCCGACAAGGCTGTCTTGACGTGCAAGGCCTGCGCCGCCTGGCGCATCGACTGGCGGTTGAGCTGGGCGGCCACGGCGTCCAGCACCTCACGGGGGCGAAGGGGTTTGGTGATGTAGTCGTCAGCCCCCAGTGTCATGCCCTGGCGCATCGCACGACGCTCCTGCAGCGAGGTCAGCAGGATGAAAGGCGTCAGGCCCACCCCGGCATGCTCGCGCACCCGGGTCAGCAATTCGAAACCGGTCATGCCCGGCATGTCCACGTCGCTGATCACCACATCCGGTTGGTGTTCGACCAACTGCGTCCAGGCGCTGGCACCATCGGTTGCCGTCAACACCTTGTACCCTTTGGTCTGCAAGGCCACGCTCAGCAACCTGAGCGTTCCCGCGTCGTCTTCTGCCACAAGTATCCGAGCCATCTTGATTCTTTTATACGAAAGTATTCCATACTACGAGCATTGCCCCGCCCAGATTGGCGCCGCGGCGACAAAACCAGGCCGTTCAGCCCCTGCGCTGTGACATGCGACCGTTCTCCGTGGCGGTCGGCAACACATTTCATGTCGTCCGGCCACACGCCGGACGCGCCCTGACCACCGGCCGGACCGTCACGGTACAGTCGGAGCCGCCTACAACGGACCCGTCACCCGCGCCGCATTGCCATGAAACCCGCAGAAACGTTCTCGATCACCGCCGATGACGGTCACCGGTTTGAAGCGTCCCTGCACGCCACGGCCGACCCGACCGCTCCGGTTCTGCTTTTCCTGCCGGCGCTGGGCACGCCCAGCCGGGTGTATCGCGGCTTCGCCACCGCATTGGCCGCCCAGGGCGTGCAGGTATGTATCACCGACTGGCGTGGCATGGCCAGCAGCAGCGTGCGGGCATCCCGCGGACACAACCACGGCTATCAGACCTTGGTCGAAACCGATGTGACCGCGCTGCTTGCGCAGCTCGCCCGGCGGGTTCCCCAGGCGGCGCTGTGGGTCGGCGGCCACAGCCTGGGCGGACAGCTTGCGACCTTGCTGGCGGCCCGCCAGTCTCCACCCGTGCGGGGCCTGGTCCTGGTGGCCAGCGGCAGCGTCTATCGACGGTGTTATTCGCCGAGCTTACAGATCGGCATCCGTTTTCTGGGCCTGATGGCGGCAATCACCGGCGCGCTGATCGGGTATTTTCCCGGGCGGCGGTTCGGTTTCGGCGGCCGGGAAGCACGGGGCGTGATGGACGACTGGCTTCACGTCGCCCGCACCGGACGCTACGAGCCCGCCGGCTCCACTTTCGACTACGAAACCGCATTGCGCCGTCTGACCCTGCCGGTGCTGGCGCTGAACTTCCGCCGCGACACCTGGGCACCCGAAGCCGCGGCGCGGCATCTGCTGGACAAGCTGGCCGCCGCGGACCGGCATCCCTGGATCTGGGGCGATGCCGAAACGGACGGGCAGCCGCTGGACCATTTCTCCTGGGCCCGCAAACCCGATCTGGTGGCCGCGCCGGTCGCGCAGTGGATATACCAGCACAGCACCGCTCACTCGCGGGAAAGCGCCCCGAATAGCTATGTTATTTATAGCTATAAGTGACCTTTTTACGCTGGGTATTGCCCGAAAATGCCCGAAAAGCGTTGCTGCGGGCGTTTGCGGGGGGTCAGCTGCGGCTGCAATGTCGCAAAAGGGCCTTCTCCAACTCCAGCAGCACCAGCACTGCCACACCAGCCAGGGCACATAACAACACCTGGTCGGGCCGCAGCGCACGGGTGTCGAACCAGTTCTGCATGAACGGCGCATAGGTCACACGGCCGACACCACCCGGTCGCGCGAGCCGGAAAACATGGCGATGGCACAAAGAGCAGCATGCGGCGCCGTGGGTCCGGGGCCTTCCTGCCCGATCGCCCGAGGCAGGTGCTACGGCGCGACACCCGCACCGTATCGGGCCACCCAGGTTTCAATCCATCGCCGGACCTCGACGGGCTGCTCGGTCACCGGCCAGTGGTGGCAATTTATCGTCTCGACGTGGCACCGTTGCAATTGCCCCAAGCGTCGCTTGACGGCCGTCTCGTCCTGAAAGTCGGCAAAGGCGGAGCGCAGTACCAGCACCGGCGCGGCAATCGCTGCCAGTGAGGCAATCGGTCGAAAAATCTCGACCCAATCCTGAAGGTAGTTGGCCAGGGGAATATGTCGCAAATCTTCCCGCGCGGCGCTGTAGCGCCGAACAAAGGCGTCCCGCGCGGCCGGATCGGACAGTGCGGCACGCGCTTGCCGGTCCAGGTGCTCCAGATCGAGCGCCACCAGCCGGCGCCGATACAGGCCCAGGGCATTCAAGCCGCGGACCGCACGCGCCGCTGCATCAAAAACCGGACCGGCCCGGACGTAATGGCGCTTTCCCGCGACAACGGCCTCCCGGAATACCGGATCGACCAGCCCCATGGCAGCCACGCGCTGCGGCGCCACGGCCGCAAACTGCATGGCAACCGTTGCGCCCAGGCTGTGTCCGACCAGAACGGCTTGCCGCGCCTGTTCGACGTCCAGCAATTGCCGCAAGTCTTCGCACCAGTCCGACAGGACAAATCGCCGCCGGGTCATCGATTCGCCATGCCCCCGCAAATCGACCCGGATCAGGTTGTGGCGTTCGACCAAGCGGGTAACGCGGACCAGTTCAGCCCAGCGCGACATATTGCTGGCCAGGCCATGGATGAACACCACCGGAATGCCAGGCTGGGCGTTCGGGGTGGGACGGACCCGGTAGACCACCTCCCCATCCGGCCGGGGCAGCACCTTGCGCACTTCGGATGGGATGGGCGAGACCGGTGCCGGCGATCGGATCATGGAGCAATCTCGACAAATCGGAATATCAGGATCACGGATTCAGCCCGCAGAGAAAACCGCAAGATACCTCACGCCACGGAATTCAGAAGACCCGGCGGTCTCGGGGTCGCTGCCAAAAAACCCCGTTGCTAGAATCAGCCGCTGATCCGGACGCGGCACGCGCCCCCCTTTCTCCCCTCCGATTCCCAGCCTCCACGGACCCCTCCCCATGCAACCCACGGTCAAACCCCGCAACCCCAATTTTTCCTCCGGCCCCTGCGCCAAGCGCCCCGGCTACGACGTGGCTGCCCTGCAGCTTGACGTGCTGGGCCGCTCGCACCGCTCGGCGCTGGGCAAGAAGGCACTGGGCCTGGCCTGCACCGAAACGGCGCGCCTGCTGGGTCTGCCCGAAGGCTACCGCGTGGCCGTGGTGCCGGCCTCCGACACCGGCGCGGTGGAAATGGCCATGTGGTCGCTGCTGGGCCCGCGCGGCGTGGACGTGCTGGCCTGGGAGTCGTTCGGCTCCGGCTGGGTGACCGACATCGTCAAGCAGCTCAAGCTGCCCAACGTGACCAAGCGCGAAGCCGGCTACGGCGAGATCGTCGACCTGTCCACGGTCAACTTCGACAACGACGTGGTGTTCACCTGGAACGGCACCACCTCGGGCGTCAAGGTGCCGAACGGCGACTGGATTCCGGCCGACCGCGCCGGTCTGACGATCTGCGACGCCACCTCGGCCGTGTTTGCCATGGCGCTGCCCTGGGACAAGCTCGACGTGGTCACCTACTCCTGGCAGAAGGTGCTGGGCGGCGAAGGCGCGCACGGCATGCTGATCCTGAGCCCGCGCGCGGTGCAGCGGCTGGAAAGCTACAGCCCGCCCTGGCCCCTGCCCAAGATCTTCCGCATGACCTCCGGCGGCAAGCTGACCGAGGGCCTGTTCAAGGGCGAGACCATCAACACCCCGTCGATGCTGTGCGTGGCCGACTACCTGGACGCGCTGGCCTGGGTGGAACGCCTGGGCGGCGTGCAGGCGACGATCGCCCGCAGCGAGGCCAACCTGAAGGTGATCGAAGACTTTGTGGCCGCCAACGACTGGATCGATTTCCTGGCCACGGACCCGGCCACGCGCTCCAACACCAGCGTTTGCCTGAGCCTGAAGCTGTCCGAAGACCAGGTGAAGAAGGTGGTCAAGCTCCTGGAGGCCGAAGGCGTGGCCTATGACATCGGCGCCTACAAGGACGCGCCGGCCGGCATCCGCATCTGGTGTGGCGCCACGGTCGAATCGGCCGACCTGCAGGCCCTGATGCCCTGGCTGGCCTGGGCCTATCAGACCGTCAGCGCCTGACCCCCGGCAGGCACCCCGCCTGCCCCGACTGCGGGCCGTATCCCGCGCCAAACGCCCCCCAAACCCGACGGAGCCGCGCCATGTACAAGGTCAGAACCTACAACCAGATCTCCGTCAAGGGCCTGGAGCGGTTTCCCCGCCAGTCCTATGAAGTGGGCAGCGATATCGGCCACCCCGATGCCTTCCTGCTGCGCAGCCAGAAGCTGCAGGGCGTGGAAGTGCCCGCATCGCTGGTGGCGGCCGCGCGCGCCGGCGCCGGCGTCAACAACATCCCGGTGGCCGACTACAGCAAACAGGGCATCGTGGTGTTCAACACGCCGGGCGCCAACGCCAACGCGGTGAAGGAACTCGTCATGGCCGGCATGCTGCTGGCCACCCGAGGCATCCTGCCGGGCATGGCCTATGTGCAGTCGCTCACGCACCTGACGGACGCAGCCGAGATGTCGGCGCTGCTGGAGAAGGAGAAGGCGCCCTTTGCCGGCGGCGAGATCAAGGGCAAGACCCTGGGCATCGTCGGCCTGGGCGCGATCGGCTCGATGGTGGCCGAGATGGCGCTGGCCATGGGCATGAAGGTGGTCGGTTTCGACCCGGCGCTGTCCATCGACGCGGCCTGGCGCCTGTCCAATGAAGTCACGCGCATGGAGAACCTGGCCACGCTGCTGGCGCGCTCGGACTACGTTTCGCTGCACGTGCCCGCCATGGACGCCACGCGCCACCTGATCAGCGCCGATGCGCTGGCCGGCATCAAGCCCGGCGCCGTGCTGCTGAACTTTGCGCGCGAAACGATTGTCGACTCGGCCGCGGTACAGCGCAGCCTGGACGCCGGCCGGCTGGGCCGCTACGTCTGCGACTTCCCCGAGCCCGCGATGCTGGGCCACGCCAAGGTGATCGCGATGCCGCACATCGGCGCCAGCACCGAGGAGTCGGAGGAAAACTGCGCCGTGATGGCCGCCAACCAGCTGATGGACTATCTGGAGCACGGCAACATTACCAATTCGGTCAACTTCCCGGCCGTGCGCATGGAGCGCACCCCGGGCGCCACGCGCATCACGTTCTCCAACGACAACGTCGCCGGCGTGCTGGGCCAGGTGCTGTCGGTGCTGGCCGAGCGCCAGGTCAACGTGATCGACATGATGAACAAGAGCCGCGGTGAACTGGCCTACAACGTCATCGACATCGACGGTGTCGCCGACCCGGGTGTCATCGCCACCATTGAGCGCCTGGCGCATGTGATTCGCGTGCGGGTGGTCTGAGCAGTTCGGCGAAAATCGATCGGCCAGGCGCCGGCCGGAAAACACGCGAACAAGGGGGAGGAAATGAACCGGACTCTCGTTCAACTGTTCCGTGCCGGTCTGCTGGCGTGGTGCGCCGCGGCGATTCCCGTTTCGGCGGCCACCGGCTTCGCACCCGATCCGACGTTTGGTACCGCAGGCGTGATGCGTGTGCCGTCCGCTCCCGACATGACGGGTCCCCACTACCTCGTCGATGTTCAGGCCGATGGGGATGGCGCGTTGCTGATCGCGCGGCGGGTCTTACTCCAGCCGATCCCCGCGCCCTCCGCCACGAGTTCGATCAGAGTCCCGAGCTCACAGATTGATCTGGTCCGGGTCTCGCATCGCGGCGTTTTCGACACTGCTTACGGAAACCGTGGCCGAACCGTACTGGAAGACGGCTATTTCCGGGCTGCGGCATCTCGTATCAGCGTGCGGCCCGACGGGTCGGCGGCATTTCTGTCCCACATCTGCATGGGCTCGGCAGGGTTGATTTGCGATGCCAAGGCCGGTACCGTGGCTGCCAACGGGACCATCCTCCAACTCGCCACATCGACATTGCCCTTCTCGGCCAACGGCGGCCATTGGCCGGGTTCCGTCGCCGCTGCCGCCGACGGTGGCTTCCATGTCGGGGGCGCACAACGGGTGGGCACGGGACTGCCGGCGGGCAACGCCAACCTCGTCAGGTTCCGAGCCGACGGAACCGTTGAAGAGCGGTTCGGAACATGGGGAACCGTTTCCCGACCGTTGCGCAGTTCTCAACCGTGCAACGAACAGGTCTGTGGCGCGAACCAGATTGCGGTTCAACTGGACGGCTCGATTTTCTTCTCGGCCGTCGTCGGCGGGGGACTGATGATCTACAAGATGGACACTTGGGGTCTCAGGGACGACTCGTTCGGCGAAAAGGGCCAGGTCCTGCTACCGATACCCATAGACGAGACCCGAAGCACCTTGTCGCAGGTGATCGTGCTGGCGCTGCCCGATGACTCAGTCGTCATCGCGACCCTGTCCCGCCTGCGCTGGACCGCAGCCAATCCCGATTCATATGTCTACGAGGGCACGCTGACCCGGTTGGATGCACGGGGAAGGCTGCAGCAGGCTTATCCCCTGGAGGGCAACGGCATCGCCGAAATCCGACTGCTCCCTTTGCGCGACAGCAGCGTTCTGGTCGTGGGGACCGGCGGCCCCCAGGTGTCGATGTTTCGAATGACGCCAAGCGGCGCATTGACAAGCCGACTCGGCAACATCGACCTGAACGAGACCCGGATTACCGGCAGCGCGACCGTATTCTTCGACCGGGCCGATCGGCTTGTGACGGTGGAGCCGGATACGGCCGACCCACGGGAATGGGTCGTTCGCCGTTTTCTGCCCGCAACCGAGCCCGTGCCGCAGCCGGTGACGGAGTTCTTCAACACGGCGCTGAGGCACTATTTCATCACCGCCGGGCCGGGCGAGGTGCAGTCCATCGAAACCGGCGGCGCCGGCCCCGGCTGGACCCGGACCTTCAGGGACTTCAAGGCCTACCTGCCGGAAACCGGAATTCCAGGGGGCGCAATGCCCGTCTGCCGGTACTATGGCACTCCGGGTGCGGGGCCGAACTCCCACTTCTACTCCATCGACAGCGCCGAGTGCGCCGAGGTGTCGCGCGACCCGGGTTGGACCTATGAGGGAATTGCCTTCTACCTGTTTCCGCCGACCCTCTCCGGCACCTGCCGCGCGGGTACGCGACCGGTCTACCGGGTCTACAACCGCCGATTCGCTCAGAACGATTCGAATCACCGCTACACGACCGATCCGGTCCTGTACGCGCACATGATCAACGAGGGCTGGGCGGCGGAGGGGGTCAAGCTGTGCGCTCCGTCGTGACGCCGGAAATCTGGACGTCGCGTCTGACCGGCAGATTGCGCCTCGGGAGCGGCACTCACAGCCGATGAGAGGTGGAGACACCACCATCGCCAAGCGATCCCGGACAGGACCGGGCAACGCCGACACGGCGTTTCGCCTTGGCAAGTCAGGGTCGGGCCGTCCTACGGCTTGCGCTCTTTCAGCAGGTCGCGCAGGCGCTTGGGCGCGGGGACCAGCGGGGTGCGGCTACGCGTCCAGGCGCCCTGCTCGCTCGGCGAAAGCGCCCGGCCGCGGCTCATGAACCAGGAGGCCAGCTTGTACAGCCCGCTGCGGCTGTACACCTGCGCCCAGGCGCCCCACACCGCGCTTGCGGCCGCGGTGCGCCCGGCGCCACTGCCGCGCAGCGTCGCCTCTTCGCTCTGCGGCCTGGCCTGCGATTCATTGCGCAGGCGCACCAGGATATCGGTGATCGGGATCTTCACCGGGCACACTTCCACGCAGGCGCCGCACAGCGTCGAGGCAAAGGCCAGCGGATACGTGGCGTCCAGGCCCAGCATGTGCGGTGAAATGATCGCACCGATCGGCCCGGGATAGGTCGTGCCGTAGGCGTGCCCGCCGATGCGGGCATACACCGGGCAGTGGTTCATGCAGGCGCCGCAGCGGATGCATTTGAGCGTCTCGCGCAGCTCCCCGTCGACATAGGCTTGCGTGCGCCCGTTGTCCAGCAGGATCAGGTGCACCTCTTCCGGGCCGTCCTTTTCGCCGGGCTTGCGTGGACCGCTGATCAGGTTGAGATAGGTGGTCATCGCCTGCCCCGTGGCCGAGCGCGACAGCAGGCTGAACAGCGGGGGAACGTGTTCGAGCTTCTCCACCACCTTCTCGATGCCGGTGATGGCGATGTGGACACGGGGCACGGTGGTGCACATGCGGCCGTTGCCTTCGTTTTCGACCAGGCACAGGCTGCCCGTTTCAGCGACCGCGAAGTTCACCCCTGACAGGCCGATATCGGCATCGGCGAACTTGCGCCGCAACACCTTGCGGCCAATGCGGATCAGCGCATCGACGTCCTCGGTGTAGGCCACGCCGGGGATTTCCCGGGCAAACAGCTCGGCAATCTCCTGCCTGGTCTTGTGGATCGCCGGCATGATGATGTGCGACGGGGCTTCACCGGCGAGCTGCACGATGTACTCGCCCATGTCCGACTCCAGCGCCTCCAGGCCAGCGGCTTCCATCGCGTGGTTGAAACCCACTTCCTCGCTGACCATCGACTTGCCCTTGATGATGCGCTTCGCATTGACCCGTCTGGCAATGTCCAGGGCAATCGCGTTGGCCTCGCCGGGGTCCTGCGCCCAGTGCACCTGAATGCCATTGGCGGTGAGCCGGGCCTCCAGTTGCTCCAGCAGGCGCGGCAGATTGGCCAGGCTGTAGCGGCGAATCTGCGAGCCCAGTTCGCGCAGGCCCTGCAGCTCGTCCTGATCGGGAAACTGAGCGCGCCGCTTGGCCTGCAGGAAGTCCATCGCGCCGCGGAAGTTCTTGCGCTGCGCCGGGTCGTTGAGCACGCCACGGCTGCGCTCCTTGAAATCGTCCATCGGATGGATCTTGATGACCTGGTTCATTGGAAAACCTCCGTGCTGCGCACTGCGGTGCTATTCCCCTTGGGAGCGGCCCGGCGGCTCATTCCGCTTCTCCCGGGTTGGCGGGCTCTGCGTGGCGCAACAGCAGGACCAGTTCCCGCGGCCCGTGTGCGCCAAAGGCCAGCGTCTGCTGGATGTCGGCTGTCTTGGACGGGCCGCTGATCAGCAAGGCATTGGTCGGCAGACCCTGCGCCCAGCCCTCCGCGGTGATCGCCGAAAAAAAGTCGGCATGGATGGTGGCCACGTCCAGCAACACGAAGTGCACCGAGGGCACCAGCGACATCATGCGCGGCTCGGCGGGCGTGGGCCACAGCACCAGGGCGCCGGTTTCGGCAATCGCGCTTTTCGCCAGGGTGAGCGCGGCATCCACGTCGTCAAACAGCACGTCGCGCCAGCCGTCGATGGACTCGCTGTAGCGCTTGAGGATCAAGTGGGCGGGCTCAAGCGCCTCCAGTTGAGCGCCATGCGGGGTGTCCGATCCGATCAGCAGGTTGCGCAGCCCTTTGGCCGCGGCCAGGCGCAACAGCAGATCGGGCCATCCGTCGGCGGTGGTGTCGTGCACCTCCGTCTTCATGGCCTGCATCGCGTTGCGCAGGCGGCTCACGCGCTGCGCGGTGTCCTCCTGCCGCTGGCGCGCGTCAAACCAGGCCTTGACATCGGGCAAGGGCACCGGCTGGGGCGTGGCGGCGGCACGCAGTCGCGCCAGGATGCTGGCGCGGGCGCTGCCGTCAGGCGCAGGGGTGGAGTTCAAGCGGCTGTTCATTGCGTGACCTCTGTGCGCCGCACCGCGGCCTTGCCGGTCTGGGGAGCGTCCAGGCGACTCATGCGACTTCTCCGGTGTTCGATTGCGCCGTGGTTCGGCGGTACAAAAAGCTCGCCAGGTGTTCGCCTTGCAGCGTGGGCGCGGTCACACCGGCCAGTTCGTCCTGCCTGGCGGCGCGGCCGGTGATGTTGAGCAGACAGCCGCAATCGGCGCTGACCACACGCTCGGCGCCCGTGTCGCGGATGGCGGCCACCTTGTCGTTGACGATGGCCTCGGAGATATCGGGGTAGCGCATGGCGAAGGTGCCGCCGAAGCCGCAGCATTCCTCGATGCGCGCCTGCTCGACCACCCGGACCTGTGCCAGGCTGTCGAGCAGCGCAGCGCTGGTCTCGTGCGCGCCCATCTGCCGGCGGGCATGGCACGAGGTGTGCAAGGCGATGGTGCACGGCGCGCCCAGGTCGGGATGGCTGAAATTGACCACATGCACCAGAAACTCGCTGAGTTCATAGACCCGCTCGGACAGCGCGACGGCCTGGGCGTGCAGCACCGGGTCGTCGGCAAACAGGTGCGGATAATGATTGCGGATCATGCCGCCGCAGGAGCCCGAAGGAATCACCACCGGCCACGGCTCGGTGAAAAGGTTCAACTGTTGCAGCGCCACGGCGCGCGCCTCGTCGGGAAAACCGCTGCTGTATGCCGGCTGCCCGCAGCAGGTTTGCTGCTCGGGAAAATGCACACGGATGCCCTCGCGCTCCAGCAGGCGCACGGTGTCCAGTCCGGCCTCCGGCGTGAACTGGTCGATCAGGCAGGTAGCGAACAAATACACGTCCGAGGGCCGGGACGGGTAAACGCGCGCCTGGTGCGTCGCTGTGGTCATCTCGTGTCTCCTTGACTTGAAAATTGGGAAATCACGCTCGGGGGGACACGGACTCGCGCCGCGCCAGGCGTCGGACCTTCAACACCGGTCTTCGCCCACCGAACTGAAAACGACGATACCAGTTCGCCGACACCCGCGAAAGCGGCATGCAGACGATTTCACGCCGGAAAAGCACTTTTCAAAACCGCCAGGCAGGCCTACCCGCCCAACCGCCCGCTCGCCTGGCGGTTGCCGGCGCCCAAAAACGGGACTTCGGTGGCTCCATGACGAGGGCCGGTGGCACATGTCGACGGGGACCTCCCGGCGAGGAAACCCCTGCCCGCCTAGAATAATCGCCACCCTCAACGCGGCAACGCCGCATCAACCCGACAGGTTCTTACCGTGCCCCAGATCAAGCTCAGTTACTTCGACTTCCACGGCGGCCGCGGCGAGCCGGTTCGCCTCGCTCTGCACCTCGGTGGCATTGCCTTCGAGGACAACCGCCTGTCCTACCCGGCGTTCGGTGACTTTCGCAAAACCACGCCCTTCGGTCAGGCACCGACGCTGGAGGTCGATGGTGTGATGGTCACGCAAAGCGACGCCATGCTGCGTTACGCGGGCAGGCTCGGCGGCCTGTACCCGAACGATCCGTTCCAGGCGCTCCTGTGCGACGAGGTCAGTTACGTGGTGGAGGAAGCCGGCGTCAAGCTGGGGCCCACCTTCCGTTTGACCGGTGAGGCCCAGAAGGAGGCGCGTCTGGCCCTGGTCAACGGCTCCATGCCGGTGTACCTGGCCTGGTTGCAAAAGCAGTTGCTCGCGCACGGCGGCGAGTACTTTGCCGACAACCGGCTCACTGTCGCGGACCTCAAGGTGTTCGTCGACGTGCGCGGGCTCAACTCGGGCCGGCTGGACCATGTCCCGACGGACCTGGTGGAGAAAGTGGCGCCGGCGTTGAACGCCCACATGCGGCGTGTCGCCAGCACACCGGCGGTAGCCGCGTACTACGCAAAGTTCGGACTCTGACGCTCAGCGGCCCGTGATCCCGCGCAGCCACTGGTGCGCCGCGCTGTCCCGGTCCAATGGCGGGCCGCGTTTGGCGCTGAGGTAGTGGGCGCTGAACACGTTCAGCCAGGCCCCCAGCACCTCGGCGGCGGCGCCTTCCCCGGCCAGCGACAGACACGCGGCGGCGACCTCGGCGGTGCACAGGTGGTGGCCGTGGACCGATCGGCGCAGCCGGTAGCTGGAAGCCTCGGCCGGTTGCAGGCTCAGCACAGGCAGCGCATCCAGGTACGGGCTCTTGCGAAACATCTTGCGCGCCTCCGACCAAGTCCCGTCCAGAAGCACGAACAGCGGCCGCCGGCCGCTGGCTGCGGTTTCTTCGGGCCTTGGTAGCCGCGTCACAACGCGTCCCGGCCCGGCATATTCGGCCGGGAAAACCAGCCAGGGTTGCCACTGCGGGTCGGCCAGCAGCGCCAGCAAGGACGGATCCACCGCGGTCCGTGCCCAGCCGAACGCATGGGTGTCTGTCACCACATCAGCTACCAGCCAGCCGGTATTGCTGGGCTTGAGTGCCTCCGTGTCGCCCATGATCAGGCAAACCCCGGCGTTCACCGGCACCGACGGGCGCAGCCCACACACACAGTGGGTTTCCACCAGCCGGCAACCCGGGCAGCGCCCTGCCCCCGAGCCACGCGCCAGGAAAGGCTTGTCGCTGGCAGCCAGACGTACCGCGCGCAGGCGGGCAACTGCGTGGTTCATGCCGCCCGCCGGGAGTCATACGAGTCAATGCCCATGCCCCAACTGTAGGCGAAGCTCCCTAGAGAGGATGCTGCCTCTGGCCCGGTGACCCGAATCGCCCCCGAAAACCATCAATATTCATAGCAACACAGGACCTTTCTACGTTGGGAATTGGCCAATTTGCTCGCAAAAACGACGCCCGGAACGTTGTAAGAAAACGGTCAGGCACCGTTTCTATGCTGCACTGCAACATGACCACCTCGGACACCAACCAACTGGCGCTGGAAGACCTTCTGGCTGACCTGCACCATGCGCGCCGGAACCAGGATCTGGGCCGACTTGCCCTGCTGGCCTATTGCGAGGTGCGTCGTTGGGCACGGCAGGCCGGCAAGGGGGATATCGCCGACTGGGCGACGCGAATGTTCACCGAGAGACCCTGCGCCAGCCGCGACGAGTTCCTCACAAAAATCGACACCCTGATCGCCGCGCTCCAACGCCATCTCCAGCCCCGCGTGGCGCCCTGTACCCCGACGGATGTCCCGCCCGTGCCGCCCTGCCCGCAAATGCCGCGCTGACTGGTATCGATCGGGCGGTGAACGAGCGGGCATGGTCATGAAACCGTGAGCGGTGGGGACGTTGAACCTCCCCCGCGCCAAGGTGATTCAGTTTGCCTGCGGCAGGGGAGAAAGCCGTTGCGTCAACGCTGAATACCGCCCGACATTGACCCAAGAAGCAGAGCGACCCATTCGATGGAACAACGCGATGAAGGCCTGAAAAGTTACCTGTCGGTATCGGGAAAAGCGAAATCCTGATCGTCCAGTTGAATACCCATCGTTTCGTACCAGTCGCGGCCCAATTCGTCCACTTCTGTTGTGGGGCAAGGCAGATTGGCAATCAGTTTGCCCTTATGTTCAACGGCCACACCTTGCAGCGCCAAAGGCCGACCTTTCGGCCCCCAGCGCCCGATTCCGGTGTACACCACATAGGCGTAAGCCCCTTTCTTGAAGCGCAACCAACTGCCAGCACCGCCTGCGTAAGTGGCCGTCTCACCCGTTGCAGTCAACCGCGGCGGCGTCGCCTTTTCGGGCAAGGTCATCTCGGGCTGTTGGCCACCAGCGAGCGGGCCAAACCGGTAGTACAGCGCACCCTTGTGGGCCGACGCATCCGGACTGGCACACACGGATACGGTTTTTTTCCCGGGATGACAGGTGAAAACGTTGATCTCCTGCGCGGTACACCATGACTTGGTCAACCTGGCAGTTGGCGCGGCCTGTGCGGCCGCCGTGCCTGGCACCGCACACAGGGCAAGGACGATAGATACCCACATCGCGGGCAGCGCAGGGCGTGAAGTGGGCCAATGGGCGTGTCGGGTCATTGCTGGGCGCAGGGTT
This sequence comes from Burkholderiaceae bacterium, assembly GCA_016790575.1. Taxonomy (GTDB): domain Bacteria; phylum Pseudomonadota; class Gammaproteobacteria; order Burkholderiales; family Burkholderiaceae_C; genus JAEUOU01. The sequence continues at coordinate 120,607 of JAEUOU010000023.1, forward strand.
GCGTCGAGGTAAGCGACTGTGCGCGGGGTTTCCGTTTCATTTGAGCACCGACAGCAGCTTGCGCATCGCAGCATGCTGCCCCGCCAGAGGCACGGTCAATTCAAGGCGGGTTTTGGCGTCACGGGCATCCTGAATGCTGATGGTCATGGACTGCGTGGTGTGGTCTGCCAGGCTTTCAAGCACGCGGCGTTCTGTGCTGGATTTCAGTCGACTCAGCGCCATCACGCCAAATGTGAAATCGTTGGTATCGGTGAAGCTGCCGCTCACGGCAAACGCGGTGTTCAAGGTCGCTTTGCCCGCCGACATGAGGCCAACGGTCATCAATTTGCGATTACCCGATATGGCGTCCGGGCCATCAAAAGCATTGAAATCGAAACCCCTGAGCTCGTCTGTGCCGCGTACCGTCACGTCCCAGCCCAAGGTGCCATGGATGTCTTTCCTGACCGTGGGAAAGGCAGAAAACCTCACGCTTACTTGTGTGGATTTGCCCAGCAGCATGACCCGGGTGCTGTAGGTCAATGTATGACCGTCGTTGACCGATGCCGCAGTCCAAGTGCCTGTTGCAGGCGGTGTTTGCGCCCGACCGCACAGGGGGAAGCTGAAAATTGACATCAAGAGCAGCGCAAGCGCGTGGCGCCGGTCTGCGCGTAGCGAAACATGGGAGGTCATGCTAGGGCCTCTGAACGGAATGTCGAATCACTGTCATCGGCAGGAGTGTGGCCTGTCCCGCTGGATTCACACAGGTAGTGGCTGCCAGTCGAGCTGCGGCCAGCGTTACCGCTTGACCGCGTTGGGCGCCATGCCTGCCGGCACTGCGCGCGTGACCAGCGCAACCGTGTCTTTCCTGGTGCAACCGATGTTGCCCTGACAAGCAGCCGCCATCACAGTCGCCGTGGTGTAGGAGAGGGTCATCTGGCGGTTCAGCAACTTTTCGGGTGCCTCGCACAGGCGAAAGTCTGCCATTTCCTGGTGAACTCTGCCAGCTGCATCGACCAGCTCGATGTGGCAGGCGGTATCACCGGTGTTCACGTTGATCACGGTTCCCTGGGCCAGCTTGCGCTGGCTGCCCACAGCTACCGTGGGTGAAGGTGGCGCGAGAGTCGCTTTGCGCAAAGCTGCTGCCATGGTCTGTGCGATGGCCGCTTCGGCTTGTGCGAACCGGTCCCCGGGCGGCAAGGGTGTCTTGGTCATGCCAGCCAGCATGTGCACCAGCCGGTCTTGCTCGAAGTACAAGCGGTGTTCGTTGCGAGTCTTGACCTGCCCGCTGGCCGTGTAGCCCTGGGTGGTGCGCAGGGCAAAAACCAGCGCTCCATCGCTATCAAAGTACAGATCGGTCAACACGTTGCCTGAATCGTCTGGATCCGTTACCGCGAGTTTCCGCACCTGGCCCTTATCAACCGATGCGACCACCTCACTGACGTACTCGACTCCTGGCACCCGCGCAAGAAAACGCTGCGCGGACATGCGCTCGACGCCCTGGTTCACCTCTGTGTACACGGCGCGTGCCCGAGCCATCGGATCGGGCGGTGCGGCCCCTGCGGGCATAGCCAGTGTGCACGCGAGCAGAAGGTAACGCCAATGGGCGCGGCAGGCGGGTGTGGAGGCGAAAGAAGCGGGCATGAAGGCTCCAATTGGTGTTCCCAGCGGGTTGCGCAAGCGACTGACGCCGGTAGGAAATCCACCCGACCGTGGTTAATTATGGCCCAGGTTTGGGGCAACGAAAGCCAGCTCACCGGGCTTGAATGAGTGCTTGTTCATTGCCAAGCGCCGATGCTGTCAACCACACGCGGGACGGCTGGCGTGAAGGGCAGGCTGCGCCCTTGGGTCAGACACCCTGGCGCCCCACCGATTGACGCAGATCAGTGCGAACCCAGTCCAGAGGCCTAAATCGAACTGGGGCGCAGGTCCCGTGTCACTGCCGGTCGGCGGTGTGCACTGATACCACAAAAGGAAGTATTCATGAACATCAAGTTCACCACGCATGTCAGTGCAGCGTTGCTGACATCGGCCGCTCTTTTGCTGACCGCTGGCTGCGCGAGCACTCCACCGACGGCACAGAAGATGGTGATCAGCCCTGCTGGCACCGTCACCACCTACCACCGCAAGAGCTCGGGCAGCCTGGGCAGCTTTGACGGCCAGGTCGTCTGGACCCATGCAAGCTCCACCTGGGATGGAAAACCCGTCATCGCGTTCGGCGCACCGCAAGCGGGGGTAAGCCTGCACGATCCTGTTCATTTCGGCCAGCTGGCAACGCTCAACGCGAAGGGGCAGCCGGTGATGTCTTTCGACCCGCCGATCGACTACCCCTGGCCGCTTCAGGTGGGCAAGACGTGGGCAACGCAACACACGGTGACGCTGTACCCCTCAGGCAACCAAGTGCCTGTGAAGATCGAAGGCAAGGTGGAGTCCTGGGGCGATGTGACGGTGCCAGCCGGTACTTTCAAAGCCTTCAAGCTGGTCTGGAGCGTGAACCAGAGCGAACTGGAAACCCGCTGGTTGAATCCCGCCGAGGGCTTGGCGACGATCAAACGCCATGTGGAGCGTTCCGCCGCGCACCCGCAGGGTGCCGGTGTGCTGGACGCCGAGTTGCTCTCGCGTGTTGTACCGGCGCGGTGAAGAGGCAAACTTCGCAAGCGATCCTCCGGCTAGCGCCCCGGCAGCACCCGGCGTCAAGGCCGGGGCCGGGGCTTGGGCCGAAAGCGCCGGCGAACGCTATTACAAATGTAGCAAACAATCACCTTCCGACGATGGGTAGTGGCCGAAAGTGGCCAAAAACATCAGGAAAGTCCGCGTCAGCCGGCCGTCGGCAAGACCACGGGAATTCGGGTGCCGGGCGGCGTTCCAGCGACACCAGAAACCGGCAGGGAGCGACGAACGTCAGGGCGCCTTGACCGAGACGGCCAGCTCTGTGGCGGTGGAGGTCCCGCCCTCCGGTCGGTCCATCAGCCAGTCGGTCAGACCGGCTCCCAGCCACATCCCGACCAGGGTCAACCACGCGGTGACCGCAAAAATGGCGCCTCCGGTGACGCCCGCGCCGACGGCACACCCCCCGGCCATCATCGAGCCGAAGCCCATCAGCACCGCACCGACGATGTACCGCCGCATGCTGTAGCCATCCTTGAATCCTTCCAGTTTCAGATCCCGGCCCACCACGGCGCCGAGAAACGAGCCCGCAAAGACGCCCGGCAGCAGGCCGAAATCGAAGCCGACTTTCGGGGCGGGTGACGACAGCACCCGCATCAGCCATTCCGCCGACGGGCCGCTGAAGGTCAGGCCCTGAATCTGCACGGCTTCGAACGACTGGGTGGAGACCAGGTAGCTGAAAGTCCAGGCCGCCGCCACCATCAGGCCGGTGCCAATGCCGCCCACCCACATCCACAAACCCCGGCTCGGGCTGCGCAGCGAAAAAACCAGCGCCGCCGCAAACCAGACCAGGCCCGACAGCAGGCCGCCCCAGGGGCCGATGCCGGTGAGTGCCAGCAGGTCCCGGGACGGCCCGCCGTCGACGGTCCACCAGCTGCTGATTGCGAGGCGCAACGGCGCCAGCGCACCCGACAGCGACGCTTGCGCGGCCACGGCAAAGATCAGTCCGGACAGCAGGGCACGCAGGTTGCCATTGGCCGACAGCACCAGCAGGCGGCTGGCGCAGCCGCGCGTCATGATCATGCCCGCGCCGAACAGCAAGCCGCCGATCAGGGCGCCCGACAGGCTGCCACGCGAGGACAGCTGGCGGGCGCTGCTGATGTCCAGCGCCTGCACCAGCACCAGCAGCTGCACCACCACCACGGCGGTCGAAAACGCCAGCAGCCAGACGGAGAGTTTTTCACCGAACGAGCGATGCCAGAACTCGATGACCGCGGCACGCAGGCAAAAGCGTGAACGCTGGGCAAAAAATCCGAACAGCATGCCGATCACGGCGCCGCCCACAGCCAGCACGTTGCCGTCACCGAAGCGCTCCAGAAGGGTTGCCAGGTTCATGGGCTTCCTCGATACATCCGTTGTAACTTATGTGAATGCTAGTCTGTACCGGGGTGTCGCAGGTTGATGACGGTCAAGATGCAGACCGTGCTGCTGGGTGAGGGTGCCGGCCGACCGCTGGATCGACCCCGCGACCTCCCTCAGCGTCGGCAGCGTTCGGTTCGACCCGCAGCCGGTCGGTCCGTCGCACACGCCGGAAGACCTGGTCGTCCACCTGCCGGGCCAGAGGATTCTGTTTGCGGGAAACCTGGTGTTTCGCAGCCGCATCCCATTCGTCGCCCGCGCCGCCATGCCAATGGATTCGCCCGGCGTGGGGTACGTGTGGATGGTCTTGTCGATGTCCACGGCGTCGGTCAAAGCTTTCTGCCTGACCAGGTGAACAAGCTACTGGCCTCGCGCATTTGCCCGCGCCAGGCACGCAGGAACGGGTTGGAGGCTCAGCCGGCGCCCAAGACCGGCGGGACCTCTGGCGCGTCGGCAATTGCCCGTTCAAACGCCCACAGGCGCTTGAAGACCGAGATCAGCTCAACGATGGTTTCCCAACTGTTGACCAGGTACTGGAACGAGTTTTCAACCTTGTCGAATGCATTGGAGATTTGCTGGAAGATGCCCAGCGTGATGACGCCCGCCACCAGCGTAGGGCCCAACGCGATGAGCGGGATCAAGACGCTGAATTGCAGGTAAGACCACTTGGCCACGTCGAAGTACAGGTAGTTGAAATACAAGCGAAAGTGATTGGTCCGCAAGGCACCCCACAGCTCGCGCAGCTTGGGCGGGTGGGCGCGGCTGGCATCATCCTCGCCCAGCACCAGTTCCTTGCGGTAGGCCGCCTCGGTGAGTTGGTTGTTGAATTCCAGCCCCGGCAAACGGATGCCCGCCAGCATCAGCAGCGTGGTACCACCAATGGCCGAGAGTAACGCCACGTACACCAGTCCCTGGTCCACCTGGCCCAACAGAGGCAGCTCGGTCACCTTGGCCGATAGACCCCAGAGAATGGGCAAGAACGCAACGAGCGTCATGACTGAGCGCATGAAGCTCACCCCCAGACCCTGCATGATGCGGGAAAACATGGCGGTGTCTTCCTGCACGCGCTGAGACGCCCCTTCAATATGACGCACCTTGTGCCACTGGCTCTCGTAAAACTCGGTCATGGCGGTGCGCCAGCGAAAAATCCAGTGCTTGGTGAAGAAGCCGACAAACACCGCGACCACGATGGCCACCACGGCAATCCTGCCAAACGACCAGAGGAACCCATTGAACTCGGACAAACTGGTCGAGCCGGGTTGGGACAGGATTTTCTGCAGGTAGTCATAAAACCCGCCATACCAATCGTTGATCTGGACGGATACCTGCACCTGGTACCAGACAGCAAACAGGATCAGCACCACACCGGGCCAGGCCCACAAGGCCCATTTTTTGTTGAGGAAAAAAGAACGAAACATTGACTATTCCTTGGTTTCTGAGCCGCCGGTGCGCCCAGGTTGGATTTTTCACCGCCGCGCCACAGGCAGCCCCTAAAGGCTGTTTGTATTATTTTCTGGCCTCCGTTGACCGCAGCGCTGGTAGCAGAATCTTTCATCGACCCGAGTTCGTGCTCCGCGCGTTCGGTAAGCGGCTCCTGCCCTGAGCGTCAACATCAAGCAAGCTGGCTTCATCCGTGACTAACCTGCCATCAGCGTGGCCATACCACCCGCGACGGACCTTGAATCGATCAATGAACGGCAAATGCGGGGAGTGATCTGTCACTGCATCCAGATTGGATCGCAGCTCACGAAAACTGAAACCCTCTGTCCACTTCGCTGCAGATTGGTACGCCACTACGCCACCGCAGTCATCATGCCTCCCCCTCCATGACGGTGCCCACTGACCCGCTGTCGTGACACGGGCACCGGATCCGGCCACCACCGACCAGACCGAAGCGCCTCCAGTGCAAGGAAATCCGATGCGCCGCCAATGAGGCCGTGACCATGACTGACGCCCGCGAACGCCCCACCCTGCAACGGACGTTGCTGGTTGCGATCGGCGTGGCAATTCGCCGGCCGCCCGTGGCTGCAGGGCACCGTGCCGGCGCTCGGTCTGGTGGGCGGCTGGGTGGTGTGGCGCATCCCCATTCGGCGTTGAACCTGGCCAGCGCCATCCAAGGCAAGATCAGCCAAGCAGTTTGCTCCTGAAATGGAAGCGAATGATGACCTTTTTACGCTGGATACTGGCCGAAATGCCTTGAAATTCGTCCCGGAAAGGCTCACACCACCGCCGCCAGCCGGCTGGCCTGGTCGATCGCCCGCTTGGCGTCCAGCTCCGACGCCTCGAACGCGCCGCCGACCAGCGTGGCCTTCAGGCCCGCAGCCACCAATTCGTCGTACAACGTCCGCAACGGCAGCTGGCCGGCGCAGACGATGACCGTGTCCACTTCCAGCAGCTGCGGCTCGCCGTGCACGCGCACGTGCAGGCCGGCATCGTCCACCTTCAGGTATTCCACGCCATTGACCATCCGCACGCCGCGGCGCGCCAGCGTCATGCGGTGCGTCCAGCCGGTGGTGCGGCCCAGGGTCTTGCCGACCGGGTCCATTTTGCGCTGCAGCAACGTCACGCTGCGCCCGCTGGAGGCCACCTGCGGCACCACGCCCGTCACGCCGCCGCGCGGGTGATTGGCAAAGTCGATGCCCCACTCGCGGGCGAACACTTGAATGTCGGTCGCCCCCGACGGGCCGGCGTGCGTGATGAGTTCCGCCACGTCAAAGCCGATGCCGCCCGCCCCCATGATCGCCACGCGCTGGCCCACCGGCTGGCGACCCAGGATCACGTCGATGTAGCCCACCACCTTGGGGTGCCCGATCCCCTCGATCTCGGGCTGGCGCGGCGCGATGCCGGTGGCCACGACCACCTCGTCAAAGCCGTCGGCCTGCAGCGCCGCCGCGTCCACCCGCGTGTTCAGCCGCAGGTCAATGCCATACAGGTCAATCATCCGGCGGTAGTAGCGCAGCGTCTCGAAGAACTCCTCCTTGCCGGGGATGCGCTTGGCCAGGTTGAACTGCCCGCCGATCTCCGGGGCGCTGTCGAACAGCGTCACCGCGTGCCCGCGCTGGGCGGCCACCGTCGCATAGGCCAGCCCGGCCGGCCCGGCGCCCACCACGGCCAGCCGCTTGGGCGCCGGGGTCGGCCCGTAGTTCAGCAGCGTTTCGTTGCAGGCGCGCGGGTTGACCAGGCAGCTCACCTGCTTGTAGCCGCCAAAGGTGTGGTCCAGACAGGCCTGGTTGCAGGCAATGCAGGTGTTGATCTCATCCTCGCGGCCTTCGCGCGCCTTGTTCACCCACTCCGGGTCGGCCAGCATCGGCCGCGCCATCGACACCAGGTCCGCATCGCCGCGCGCCAGCACGGCTTCGGCCACCTCGGGCATGTTGATACGGTTGCTGGTGATCACCGGCACCGTCACGGCTTTGCGCAGCCGCCCGGTGACCGACGCAAAGGCCGCGCGCGGCACCATGGTGGCAATGGTGGGCACCGGGGCCTCGTGCCAGCAGAAGTGCGTGCTGAGGATGTTGGCGCCGGCGGACTCCACCGCCCGCGCCAGCGTCACGATCTCGTCCCAGGCCAGCCCGCCTTCGAGCATGTCCATCGCGGAAATCCGGAAGATCAGGATGAAATCCGGCCCCACGGCCGCGCGCACGCGGCGCACCACCTCCACGGGGAAACGCATGCGGTTCTCAAAGGGGCCGCCCCAGGCATCGCTGCGCAGGTTGGTCTTCTGCACCAGGAAGGTGGACAGCAGGTAGCCTGCAGAGCCGATGATCTCCACCCCGTCGTAGCCCGCCTGGCGGGCCAGCGCGGCGCAGTGGGCAAAGTCAGCCAGCTGCTTTTCGATGCCGGCCTCGTCCAGCGCCTGCGGCGTGTAGGGTACGATGCGCGACTTCACCGCCGAGGGCGCCACGCAGGCCGGGTTGGGCGCCAGCGCGCCCATGTGCAGGATCTGCATGCAGATCTTCACGTCCGCATCGGCCGCGTGCACCGCGTCGGTGATGAGCCGGTGCTGATCGGCCTCCGCCGGCGTGGACAGCTGGGCACCGAAGCCGCCCTCCTCGTTGGGCGGGATGCCGCCGGTGATGATCATCCCCACCCCGCCGCGCACCCGTTCCGCATAGTAGGCCGCCAGCCGCTCGAAGCCGCCTTCCGCCTCTTCCAGCCCCGTGTGCATCGAACCCATCAGCACCCGGTTCTTCAGGCGGGTGAAGCCGAGGTCGAGGGGGGTGAAAAGGTGGGGGTAGCGGGGGTGGATGGGCATGGCAGTGAGCTCCTTGGGAATGAGGGCGGCGACCGGGGGTCATTCTGGGGCCATGGCGCTGTGGTTCGGAAGAATCCGGCGTGAGTGCTGTGCACCATTTGCCGTCTTTTCGGTGGTTGGTCCGGCATGCAAAGCACCAAGCCCGAACCGTTGCCAGTTCGGGCTTTATCAAGGACGCTGGGTTGCGGGCCTAACTCTTGCCAGGCGGCAAATCGGTACGCGATTTGTCCGCGGCAATCTTCTTGCCATTGGGCGTGCGGCCGACAGCCTGCAGGACCGGGTCGCACATCGCTGGTGTGAGGTGCCGCAACGCGCGGTGGTGTGCTGACCGCAATGACAATCTCCTGCCTGGCCCGCGCGTGACCCTATTCAAAGTGGAAAGAGCTACACTTGGACAACTTTGAGTACAAGTTAGAAATGGTGCTTATGAAAATCGTGACCTATTCCGAAGCACGCAGCGCCTTGAAGGCGGTGCTTGACCGCGTGCACGAAGACGCTGATGTGACGGTGATCAGTCGGCGCGACGGGGCGGACGCTGTGGTGATGTCGCTCGACCACTACGAAAGCATCATGGAGACCATGCACCTGCTTTCCACCCCGGCGAATGCTGCGCACCTGGCCAAATCCATCGCGCAGCACAAGGCAGGCAAGGCCAGACGGCGCGAACTGGTCAAGGACTGAGCGGCGTGGCACGCTCCATTCGATTCACCCCGGCGGCGTGGGGTGATTACACCTGGTGGCAGGGGCAAGACAAGAAGACCTTGAGACGCATCAACACACTGATCGAAGCGGCGGCGCGTGATCCGTTCGCCGGGATTGGCAAGCCCGAGCCGTTGATGGGCAACATGACCGGGTACTGGTCAAGGCGCATTGATGACGTGCATCGACTGGTGTATGCCGTGGATGATGCAGACCTTGACGTGATCGCGTGCCGGGGCCACTACGACGATTAACGATTGACAGTTCGGCTTCGGGCACGCCCTTTTGCTGAGACACAAGGCAAAGTCCGAACGGTTGCCCGCTCGGGCTTTTTCCGGTTGGCCTGGAGACAGGTTTACTTCCGGGCCGGCGGCACATCCGTGCAACTGCCGTGCGCCACCTCAGCCGCCATGCCGATGCTCTCGCCCAGCGTGGGGTGCGGGTGGATGGTCTTGCCGATGTCCACCGCGTCGGCACCCATCTCGATCGCCAGTGCGATCTCGCCGATCATGTCGCCCGCATGCGTGCCGACCATGCCGCCGCCCAAGATCTTGCCGTGGCCGTGCGCTTCTGGGCTGTCGTCAAACAGGAGCTTGGTGACACCTTCGTCGCGGCCGTTGGCAATGGCCCGGCCGGAGGCCGTCCAAGGGAACAAGCCCTTTTTCACTTTGATGCCTTGCGCTTTGGCTTGGTCTTCGGTCAGGCCGACCCAGGCCACTTCGGGGTCGGTGTAGGCCACACTGGGGATGACGCGGGCGTTGAACGCGGCTGCGGCCAGCTCCTTGTTGCCCTGCAGTTCACCGGCAATCACTTCGGCGGCCACATGCGCCTCGTGCACCGCTTTGTGCGCCAGCATGGGCTGGCCCACGATGTCGCCGATGGCGAAGATGTGCGGCACGTTGGTGCGCATCTGGATGTCGACGTTGATGAAGCCGCGGTCGGTCACGGCCACACCGGCCTTGTCGGCGGCGATTTTCTTGCCGTTGGGGGTGCGGCCCACGGCTTGCAGGACCAGGTCGTAGGTTTGTGGCGCGGGGGCGCTGCCGCCCGTCGTCGGACAGCCTGTCGCCGTAGTAGGAAGTCGAGGGGGCTCCTGCGGTGGCGTAGCGCCCGCTGTGCCACCAGGCCGACGGCGTGACCTTGTAGCCGGCGCCCGCCGCAGCGGTGCTAACATCGCGCACCGACCCGTCCCGCATGCGGGCCATCAGCCGGTACTGCGCGGACTCGCTGTAGCTCAGCTCAGCCGGCCCCACGAGTTCGAGCGACAGCGGAATCTCGGCCACCTGGCCCCAGACGATGGCCCCGGCGTCAAACGCGGTGCCGCCCTGCGCGGGCGGCATGACCACGGCCGACTGGCCCTTGGCCCCGTCGCTACAGACGGCGCGGATGCGGTACGGGCCGATGCTGCCCGGCACGCCATTGATCATGTAGTAGTCGTTGCCGACCATGGTGGCGTTGCGGTTCAGCGCACTCACCACGCAGGTGGCGGTGGCCGAAGGCGTGGACGGCGCGGGGCCGCCCGTGCCCTGCGCGAGCGCAAGGGCCGGCAACAGCATCGCGGCAGCCGCCACCCCCGCGCGCAAGGCCTTGCGCCAGGACCAACGCCCCATGGATTCCAGAAACGACGTGCTCATATGTTCCCTGCCCTCTTCTTGTGCGACGCCACCCCACGGCGGCGTGCACGCGCGCTTTACGCTCTTAGTTGTTCGGCCGCCGGATCACCAGCTTGTTGGTCGTGAAGTCCACAGCCGGCTGCTTTCCAGGAACACCGGATCGCTGGCCAGGTCCTGCACCTGCATCCACCGCCCGCCCACCCGCTTGAACGAGAGGATGTTGCTGAAATCGTCAGGCGCTGGCACCTCCGCCTGCGGCCGGCTGCTGGCCCGATAGCGCACCAGCACGTAGCCCACGCTTTCGCGGAAGTACTCGGCCTTGCCCAGCAGGAAGATGCGGCGCGCCTGCAGCGTCCCCGCCCAGTTCCTGGCGATGTCCTCGGGCTTGGCGCCGGTCTCGCGGTAGCGCTATTGCATCAGCTCACGCGACTCGGGGGACCATCCCTCCAGCCACGCCGCAAAGTTGCCCGCTGCCATATGGTTGAACTGGGCCTCGGCCGCACGCTCCGGCGTGGCGTACTCCAGCCCCGATGCGTCCTTGCGCCGCACCTCGATCTGCGCCGCGAACTCGGTCACGTTGACCTTGGTCACCAGCTCGACCGTCACGTCCATGATCATCTGCTTGTCCTGGGCGTGGCACACGGCCGCGGCGCCGAGCGCCATGAAAAGTCCGATCCGCCCCAGGGCGGCCTTGGATACAGCAATCACTTTCTTCCACCTTTCCACAAATACAGCAGGTTGCCCGCAGCCACGAGCAGATAAGCCACACCGAACCAGGCGGCCTGCACCCACACCGGATGCGCCCGCTTGAGCAAGGCAGAGGCGGTCGGCGCCTGCGGGTCCACCCAGGCGCGCACCGCCACACCGGCGTTGTCCGGTTGCGGCTGCGTTGCCTGTTGCCGTGCCTGCTGCTGCGCCAGTTGCCGCGCGAGCTGGTCCGCCACGGTCTGGATCTCCTCGTCCGATGAGGACGAGCCGCCCAGCCAGGCCGCGCCAAAGGCCATGTCGCTGCCCTGGTAGGCACGGCCCTGGTACGTGTAGGAATAAGCCGCTGCCACCTTGCCGCCACCGCTCTTGCTGCCCACACCCTCCCGGCTGATGGCGTGCAGGCGCGCCTCCACCGGCACGGCCCGCTGCGCCACCGCATACAGCCGCCAGGCCAGGAGCAGGCCGACGCAGTCGGCCAGCACGGTGGCGATCAGGAACCAGGTTTTCCAACGGCGCATGATGTGCTTCGAACTCACTTCGGAAGCGCCGGCCACGGCACATCGACGCCGGGCAGCATCTCAGGGCCGTACCACTCGAAGTTGCGCTCCCAGTGGAACTGGCCGTCGTTGAACTCGATGACGAATTGCACCTGCACGCCCGACCAGTACACGCCCGGAATCTTCGCGCTGTCGCAGGTCAACTCCATCGCGGCCTGGATGCCGGTCTTCAGTCCACCGGTGGCCTTGGCCGCAACGATCGGGCCATCCTTGACGATGCCGCCGGTGGCCTCGAAGCCCACGGCACCGCCGCCGCCCCAGCAGGCCTCGTAGCCCTCGCATTGCGAGAACTTGGCCTGCGCGTTGGCGCCGGCATTGACCTCGAACGACACGAAGGCGCCGACCTGCATGGTCGCGATGCGGCCGGACGCCAGCGAAGGCACCGGGATCGGCGGGAAGCCGGCCACGGTGAAGGGGCCCGCGCCCAGGCCGAACTTGCCTTCCAGCTTGGCGCGGCCACCCTTGGTTTTCTCGCCCTGCTTGGACTCGCAGCACATCTGCCGCTCCTGCATCGCCAGCGAGGCCTTGAACTCGAGATCGCGCGGACCCAGGCCCAGCTTCTGCATCACGCGGTAGACCTGGTTGAAGGTCTTGAGGTTGAACTCGGCCACGTTCTCGCTGCCCTCGACGTCCGGCTCCGGCGTTCCCTTGCAGGTGCCGCCGACGCACTTGTCCTCCTTGGTGCAGTACTTGCCGTCGTCGCAGGAGCCGCCGTCCGTGGGCTTGCAGTACTGCTTGGGGCACTTGCCGCCGGTGGTCGCAAGGTCGTTGCACTGCGGGCAGATGGGCGCGTTGCCGCCCTTGGGGCAGTCCTCCGGCGGCGGCGGGTTAGGAATGGGGTGCCAGCCGGCCTTGGAAATGCCGGTACCCGCATCGGTGATGAGGAACAGGCCGTCATCCGTCACCGTCGCCTGGCCCATCTGCTCGAAGGTCGCCAGGTCGTGGTCCCACTGGTAGACGGGCTTCTTCTCGCCGGGGGCGAACCCCGCCGTGTTGGGCAGCTTCAGCTGCGCCGGCGGGTCAAAGCGGGTGCCGCTGGGCTGGATGGTGGCGGCCGGCGCCATGAAGCCCGCGTAGCCGCCAGGCGGGGTCATCGGCAGCTTGTCGCCGGCGATCGGGCTCACCACCACCGGCCCCTGCTTGCTGCCGTCCGGGAAGGTCACGCTGTTGGCGAAGATCTTCATCTCATAGCCTTCGATGCCGGGCATGCGCAGCACCACGTCTTCGCTGCCGCCCACCACCTTGGCCTCGCTCATCAGCAACTGCGGCAGGTAGATCGGATTGGGCAGCTGGTTGTTCGCACCCTTCACGGCGATCGCCTCGAAGTGCAGCGCCGGGTACTGCACGCCGGGCAGGCGGATAGGAAATCCAACCGCATGAGCGCAAGTATGGCACACGGTTGAGGCATTCCAAGCGTGCACACTGGGGGCTGTTGGGTACACGGTTGAGGCATTCCAAGCGTGCACACTGGGGGCTGTTGGGGTGATTTTTCAAGGCCGGTTGCCGGAGATTTACGGCACGACCCGTTTTTGGCGCAGACAGGCGCAGCGCAGCCTCGCAGCGCTGGTCAAACCGATGTTGACCGCTGTCGCCACCCCCTCACCAACTGATGCGCTGATCGACCTCAAATTCCGGCGCCGGTTGGGCCGCCTCGTCCCAATCTGGCGCAACGTCGACACCCTCGCCACGGGCAAAGCCGTGGGCAAAGATGCCGCACTCCAGGTACTTCTCGAAGGTTTTGCGCACATAGGGCTTGGGGCTGTGGTGGTCGCCCTGCCCGGCGAACTGGCCTGCGCTGGGCAGGTCAAGCCAGGTCTCGTAATGCTCGGCCACCGTTTGATAGAGCAGCGTTCGTTCGGGGTGACGCGGGTTGTAGCACTTGGGTTGGTTCGGGGTGGGCATAAATACTGTGTAAATACATAGTATTTTGGGACCCTTGTTCGAGCGCGCAAAGCACAAAGCCCGAACAGCTGCCAGTTCGGGCTTTTTCCGGTTGGCCTGGAGACAGGTTTACTTCCGCGCCGGCGGCACATCCGTGCAACTGCCATGCGCCACCTCGGCCGCCATGCCGATGCTCTCGCCCAGCGTGGGGTGCGGGTGGATGGTCTTGCCGATGTCGACCGCGTCGGCACCCATCTCGATCGCCAGTGCGATCTCGCCGATCATGTCGCCCGCATGGGTGCCGACCATGCCCCCGCCCAGGATCTTGCCGTGGCCGTGGGCCTCGGGGGAATCGTCGAACAGCAGCTTGGTCACGCCTTCGTCGCGGCCGTTCGCAATGGCGCGGCCGGAAGCGGTCCAGGGGAACAGGCCTTTTTTCACCTTGATGCCCTGCGCCTTGGCCTGGTCTTCGGTCAAGCCGACCCAGGCCACCTCGGGGTCGGTGTAGGCCACGCTCGGGATCACGCGGGCGTTGAAGGCGGCGGCGGCCAGCTCTTTGTCGCCTTGCAGTTCACCGGCAATCACTTCGGCCGCCACATGCGCTTCGTGCACCGCTTTGTGCGCCAGCATGGGCTGGCCCACGATGTCGCCGATGGCGAAGATGTGCGGCACGTTGGTGCGCATCTGGATGTCGACGTTGATGAAGCCGCGGTCGGTCACGGCCACGCCGGCCTTTTCGGCGGCGATCTTCTTGCCGTTGGGGGTGCGGCCCACGGCTTGCAACACCAGGTCGTAGGTTTGTGGCGCGGGGGCGCTGCCGCCGTCTTCGGCTGGCGCAAACGTCACTTCGATGCCGGCCGGTGTCGCCTTGGCACCCACCGTCTTGGTCTTGAGCATGATGTTGTCGAAGCGCTTGGCGTTCATCTTCTGCCAGATCTTGACCAGGTCGCGGTCGGCGCCCTGCATCAGGCCGTCCATCATTTCCACCACGTCCAGGCGCGCGCCCAAGGTGCTGTAGACCGTGCCCATTTCCAGGCCGATGATGCCGCCACCCAGGATCAGCATGCGCTTCGGAACACCCTTCAGCGCCAGCGCGCCGGTGCTATCGACAACGCGCGGATCGTCGGGCATGAAGGGCAGGCGCACGGCCTGGCTGCCGGCGGCGATGATGGCTTTTTTGAACGCCACCACTTTCTTGGTGCCGGTCTTTTCCTGGCCGGTGCCGGTGGTTTCCTCCACTTCCAGATGGTTGGCGCCGACAAAGTGGCCGTAGCCACGCACGGTGGTCACCTTGCGCATCTTGGCCATCGCGGCCAGGCCGCCAGTGAGTTTGCCAATGACCTTTTCCTTGTGGCCGCGCAGCTTGTCGATGTTGACCACGGGTGCGCCAAAGTCCACGCCCAGGTCGGCCATGTGGCTGACTTCGTCCATGACGGCGGCCACGTGCAGCAGCGCCTTGGACGGGATGCAGCCCACGTTCAGGCAGACGCCGCCCAGCGTGGCGTAGCGCTCGACGATGACCACCTTCAAGCCCAGATCGGCCGCACGGAAGGCGGCCGAGTAGCCGCCGGGGCCTCCGCCCAGGACCAGGACGTCGCATTCCAGATCGGCGGAGCCGCCAAAGCTGGCCGCTGCAGGTGCCGCCACAGGCATTGAATTGATAGCAGAAGATGACGCGTTTGCGCCGGGTATTGCCACTTTTTGTTCTGAAACCGTGGGCGCAGCGGCGCTGGCGGCTCCGCTGGCGCCGGCGGCCACTTCGAGGGTCAGCACCACGGTGCCCTCGCTGACTTTGTCACCGAGCTGGACCTTCAGCGCCTTGACCACACCGGCGTGGCTGGAGGGGATTTCCATGGAGGCCTTGTCGCTCTCCACGGTCATCAGGCTTTGCTCGGCTTTGATCGTGTCGCCGGGTTTGACCAGCAGTTCGATGACGGCTACGTCTTTGAAATCCCCGATATCGGGGACCTTGATGTCGATCAGGCTCATGAACAGTCTCCTGGCAAGCCGCGGCAGGGGCCGGGCGTTACGCTTTCAGTTTGAGGGTTTGCAACTCCACCGGGGCGGCGGAGTTCTTGTCGAATTCGCAGGCGGATTCCAGCGCGGCCACCGCCACTTCGCGGGCACTGCGGGCGCGCGGCCAGGCCGCATGCATCGCGCCCAGCGCAAAGGCGCGGCCCGATCCGATGGCCCAGAACTCCTCGAACTCGAACACTTCGCGGTAGCTGTAGACGCCGAAGATGCCGCTGGCATTGGCGATCAGCACGGTGAACTGGCTCGATTCGTAGGGGTCGTGCTCTTCTTCCTTGGTCTGCAGGAAGAAGTTTTCCTTGAGCAGCGGATGCAGCCGGGTGAAGGTGTCGAACACCGCGTCCTTGCTGCAAAGCAGGCGCTGCTCCGGCGGTAGCGCATTCAGGGCCTTGCGCACCACCGGAAAGTGCGCCACGGTACCGGCCATGCCCAGCCAGCTGGGGCCCGCCGGCGTGTCCACCCTGAAGAGCTTGCTGTTGGCCTCGTAGCGACGCGACAGGCGCGTGTCGCCGAAGGTCACCAGCGTGTCGGCAGCGATCGCCACCTGACCCGCCTTTTTCACGACCGCGATTGTTGTCACCGCGCCGTCTCCGCCGCGATCAGAGCAGCACCCGGCGGAAATCCGCCAGGATCTGACCCAGATAGGCGTTGAAACGCGCGGCCGCCGCGCCGTCGATGACCCGGTGGTCCCAGGTCAGCGACAGCGGCAGCATCAGGCGGGGCACAAACTGCTTGCCGTCCCACACCGGCTCCATCTGGCTCTTGCACACGCCCAGGATGGCGACTTCCGGCGCGTTGATGATGGGCGTGAAGTAACGCCCGCCGATGCCGCCCAGGCTGGAGATGGTGAAGGTGGCGCCGGACATGTCGGCCGGGCCGAGCTTGCCGTCACGGGCCTTCTTGGCCAGCTCGCCCATTTCCTGGCTGATCTGCAGGATGCCTTTCTTGTCGGCGTCCTTGATCACCGGCACCACCAGGCCGTTGGGGGTGTCGGCGGCAAAGCCGATGTGCCAGTACTGCTTGTAGACCAGCGCGTCGCCGTCCAGGCTGCTGTTGAACTCGGGGAACTTCTTGAGCGCCGCGACGCAGGCCTTGATCAGGAAGGCGAGCATCGTCACCTTGACGCCACTCTTCTCGTTTTCCTTGTTGGTGGACACGCGGAAGGCTTCGAGCTCGGTGATGTCGGCGTCGTCATGGTTGGTGACGGCGGGAATCATCACCGCGTTGCGGAACAGATTGGCGCCGCTGATCTTCTTGATGCGCGACAGCTCCTTGCGCTCCACCGGGCCGAACTTGGCGAAGTCGACCTTGGGCCAGGGAATCAGGTTCAGTTCGCCACCGCCGGTGACCCCCCCGCCGGCGGCGGGTGCCTTGGCGGCCACCGCGGCAATCGCGCGGGTCTGGGTGGCGCCGCCCATCACCGCGCGGGTGAAGGCCTGCACGTCGTCCTGGGTGATGCGACCCTTGGGGCCGCTGCCCTTGAGTTCGTCCAGCGGCACGCCCAGTTCACGGGCGAACTTTCGCACCGACGGGGACGCGTGCGGCAGGCCGACCGGTGCGGTCGTGGGGTTGTGGGCCGGCGCCAGTGGCGCGGCCGCTGCAGCCGTCGGCGCGGAGGCGGAGGCAGAGACGGCTGCGGCCGGCGCACTCGCGGCCGCCGCAGCCGCGATTGGTGCCGGGGCTGCCGTGCCACCTTGCCCTTCCAGGATGGCCAGCAGGTCGCCGATGTTGACGGTGTCACCGAGCTTGACTTTCAGCTCCTTGATCACCCCCGCGGCCGACGAGGGGATTTCCATCGACGCCTTGTCCGACTCCACCGTGATCAGGCTTTGCTCGACCTTGACCGTGTCGCCAGGCTTGACGAACACCTCGATGACGGCGACGTCCTTGAAGTCGCCGATGTCGGGCACACGGACCTCGACCGGGCCGGCGGGTGGCGCAACCGCTGCAACCACCGCACTCGCTATGCTTTCCGTAGCTGCAGGAGACGATTTTGCGCTGGGTATTGCCGATTTATCTTCAGAAACCGTCGCGGCAGGGCTGCTGGCGGCCCCTTCCGCCTCCAGCAGCAGCACCAGGGAGCCTTCGCTGACGGTATCGCCCAGCGCGACCTTGAGTTCACGCACCACACCGGCGTGGCTGGAGGGGATTTCCATGGAGGCCTTGTCGCTCTCCACGGTGAGAAGCGACTGCTCGGCCTTGACGGTGTCGCCGGGTTTGACCAGCAGTTCGATGACTGCCACGTCCTTGAAGTCTCCGATATCCGGGACTTTCACTTCAATCAGTGCCATGTTGGTCTCCGGATGGGGTTAGGCGTACAGCGGGTTCACTTTGTCGGCCTTGATGCCGTACTTCGCAATGGCCTCGGCCACCTTGGCCACCGGCACCGTGCCCTCGTCGGCCAGCGACCGCAGGGCGGCCAGCACGATGTAGTGCCGGTTGATCTCGAAGTGCTCACGCAGCTTGCTGCGGAAATCGCTGCGGCCGAAACCGTCGGTGCCCAAAACCCGGTAGCTGCGCCCTTTGGGGATGAAAGGACGGATCTGCTCGGCATAGTTCTTCATGTAGTCGGTCGACGCCACCACAGGCCCCGGATGGGCATCCAGTTGCTGCGAGACAAAGGGCACGCGGGCCGCTTCCTGCGGATGCAGCAGGTTCCAGCGCTCGCAATCCTGGCCATCGCGTGCCAGCTCGTTGAAGCTGGGGCAGCTCCACACATTGGCGGCCACGCCCCAGTCCACCGCCAGCAGCTCCTGCGCAGCCAGGCTCTCGCGCAATATGGAGCCGCTGCCCAGCAGCTGCACACGCGGGGTCATCTTGGGACCTTCCTTGCACAGGTACATGCCCTTGATGATCTGGGCTTCCGTGCCCGGCGTCAGGCCGGGCATGGCGTAGTTTTCGTTCAGCAGGGTCAGGTAGTAGAAGACGTTTTCCTGCTTCTCCACCATGCGTTTGAGGCCGTGGTGCAGGATGACACCGACTTCATGCGCAAACGTCGGGTCGTAGCTGACACAGTTGGGAATGGTGCCGGCCAGGATGTGGCTGTGGCCGTCTTCGTGCTGCAGGCCTTCGCCGTTGAGTGTGGTGCGCCCGGAGGTCCCGCCCAGCAGGAAGCCGCGCGCCTGCATGTCGCCCGCCGCCCAGGCCAGGTCGCCAATGCGCTGGAAGCCGAACATCGAGTAGTACACGTAGAACGGCACCATGATGCGGTTGCTTGTTGAATAGCTGGTGGCAGCAGCAATCCAGCTGGCCATGCCGCCCGCTTCGTTGATGCCCTCTTGCAGAATCTGCCCGGCCTTGTCCTCGCGGTAGTACATGACCTGGTCTTTGTCCACCGGGGTGTAGAGCTGGCCCTTGGGGTTGTAGATGCCGATCTGGCGGAACAGGCCTTCCATGCCGAAGGTACGGGCTTCGTCCACCAGGATGGGCACCACGCGCGGGCCCAGGGCCTGGTCGCGCAGCAGCTGCGTCACAAAGCGCACATAGGCCTGCGTGGTGCTGATCTCGCGCCCTTCGGCCGTGGGCTCCAGGATGGCCTTGAAAGTTTCCAGTGCGGGCACGGTGAACTGCTCGTCGGCCTTGGCGCGGCGCTTGGGCAGGTAGCCGCCCAGTGCCTTGCGGCGCTCGTGCAGGTAACGCATCTCGGGCGTGTCTTCGGCCGGCTTGTAGTAGGGCAGCTTTGGCAGCTCGCTGTCGGGAATGGGGATGCTGAAGCGGTCGCGGATGTACTTGATGTCTTCGTCGCTGAGCTTCTTGGTCTGGTGCACGGTGTTCTTGCCTTCACCGGCCTTGCCCATGCCATAGCCCTTGACGGTCTTGACCAGCAGCACGGTGGGCTGGCCGGTCTTGTTGTTGTGCGCGGCGTGGAAGGCGGCGTACACCTTCTCCGGCTGGTGGCCACCACGGCGCAGTTCGAAGATCTCTTCGTCCGTCATGTGCTCCACGAGCTTGAGGGTCTCGGGGTAGCGGCCAAAGAAGTTCTTGCGCACGAAGGCGCCGTCGTTGGCCTTCATGGCCTGGTAGTCACCGTCCAGCGTTTCCATCATGAGCTGCTTGAGCTTGCCACTCTTGTCGCGTGCCAGCAGCTCGTCCCAGCCCTTGCCCCAGATCAGCTTGATGACGTTCCAGCCCGAGCCACGGAATTCGCCTTCCAGCTCCTGGATGATCTTGCCGTTGCCGCGCACCGGTCCGTCCAGGCGCTGCAGGTTGCAGTTCACCACAAAGACCAGGTTGTCCAGCCCCTCGCGCGCGGCCAGGCCGATGGCGCCCAGCGATTCGGGCTCGTCCATCTCGCCGTCGCCCATGAAGGCCCAGACCTTGCGGTTCTCGGTGTTGGCAATGCCACGGGCGTGCAGGTACTTGAGGAAGCGTGCCTGGTAAATGGCCATCAGCGGCCCCAGACCCATGGACACGGTGGGGAACTGCCAGAAATCAGGCATGAGCTTGGGGTGCGGGTAGCTCGATAGCCCCTTGCCGTCCACCTCCTGGCGGAAGCTGTCGAGCTGCTCCTCGGTCAGGCGCCCTTCCAGGAAGGCGCGGGCGTAGATGCCGGGTGCACTGTGGCCCTGGATGTAGAGGCAGTCGCCGCCATGGTTCTCGCTCTCGGCATGCCAGAAGTGGTTGAAGCCTGCGCCCAGCATGCTGGCCAAGGACGCAAAGGAGCCAATGTGGCCGCCCAGGTCGCCGCCGTCGGAAGGGTTCAGGCGGTTGGCGCGCACCACCATGGCCATGGCGTTCCAGCGCATGTAGGCGCGCAGGCGCTTTTCGATGGCGATGTTGCCGGGGCAGCGCGCCTCTTGCTCGGGCTCGATGGTGTTCACATAGCCCGTGTTGGCCGAAAACGGCAGGTCAATGCTGTTCTGGCGCGCATGTTCCAGCAACTGCTCCAGCAGGTAGTGGGCGCGTTCGGGACCCTCTTTCTCGATGACGGCGGCCAAGGCCTCCATCCATTCGCGGGTTTCCTGTTGGTCGGCGTCGTTGGCGGCGGGGGCCCCTGTGGCAGTGTCTTGCTGGGCGGACATGCGCGTCTCCTCGGGTTGTGGTGGTGGCAATTTAGTGGGTTCACTCCATTTTTGCACATTTTTTTAATTTTTCAAATAGCGCCACTCAATTTTGTATTGTGAAATTCAGAGAAATTCATGCCTCGGCTTCCAAGGAGGCAAACACCCCCTCCCCTACACTTGAGGACATGGCACAAACCACGCCGCAGCCCCTTTCTTCCAATGCCCCCGCGACCCTCGTTCAACGCTGGCGCGCCTGGTGGCGCAGCCTGTCGCCGGTTCGGCAAGACCGCTTTGCCGCCCTGGCCCCCCTGGCGGCCGTTCTTTTGTTCATGGCGGCCATCGTGGCGGCGTTCTGGTACCTGCGCGTGGAAGAAGGCGAGCGCGAGCAGGAGGCGCTGCGCCGCGATCTGGAATACGCCCAGCAGCGTGTGCGCCTGCGCCTGCTGGAGCGCCAGGAACAACTCATGCGCATCGCGCGCGACCTGGCCAACCAGGACATGGAGCGCACGCAGTTCGACCAGCGCGCGGAAACCTTGGTCAGCCAGTACCCCGAGCTCCAGTCCGTCACCTGGATCGACGATCGTGGCCAGGTCCGCGCCACCCATTCCGCCCCCACCATTGCGGGCAGCCAGGTGCGCGTGGCGGGCGAGGCATTGCAGGCCGGCAGCCTGACCGCCGACACCTACGCCCTCACGCGGGACCTGCAACAGCCGGTGTACGTGCAGCCCGAATCCAGCGCCAACGCCCCGGCCCCCTTGCTGCAGTTGCATGTGCCCATGAACGTGCAGGGCAAGTTTGCGGGCGTGGTGCTGGGCGAATACTCCATCGACAGCCTGCTGCGCTACGCGACCCCCACCGAAGTGCTGGCGCGCTACGCCGTCACGCTGATCGACCAGAACCGCCAGGTGCTCGCGGGCACGCCCTTGCAGCCGCGTGGCCGCGCCGCGCAGTGGATGCCCTGGAGCGCCAAGGCCAACGAGTACGAAGTGCCCGTGTCCCCTGTGGGCAATGGCCTGGTGCTGCGCGCGCAGGCCTACCGCACCTCCCTGGGCGTGGTGGGCAGCGGCCTGTTCTGGCTGGTGGGCACGCTCAGCGCCATGACGGCCTGGATGCTGATTGCCACCTGGCGCCACACACGCCGCCGCATGCAGGCCCAAAACGCGCTGGTGATGGAAACCAACTTCCGCCGTGCCATGGAAAACTCCGTGCTCACCGGCATGCGCGCCCTGGACCTGCAAGGCCGCATCACCTACGTCAACGCTGCGTTCTGCCAGATGACGGGCTGGAGCGAAGCCGAGCTGGTGGGCCAGCTGCCACCGTTCCCGTACTGGCCCGAATCGGAGTACGACAACCTGCACGCCCGCCTGAAGGAAGAACTCAGCGGCAAGACCGTTCCCGGCGGCTTCCAGGTGCGGGTGCGGCGCAAGAACGGCACCTTGTTCGATGCCCGGCTGTACGTGTCGCCCCTGATCGACGCCCACGGCCAACAGACGGGCTGGATGACCTCGATGACCGACATCACCGAGCCCAACCGCATCCGTGAGCAGCTCAGTGCCTCGCACGAGCGCTTCACCATCGTGCTCGAATCGCTGGATGCCTCGGTCTCGGTGGCACCGCTGGGCAGCGAGGAGCTGCTGTTCGCCAACAAGCTGTACCGCCAGTGGTTCGGCTCGCACACCGGGGGCCATCTGCAACTGGTTGCCCAGGCCGGCGTGCTGCCCACGGCCCCATCGAGCGCGGAAGACGAGGACGGCCTCATGGGCCTGCCCACCACATCGCTGACGAGCGCCACCTCCGAGAACGCCGAGATCTATCTGCCCGAGCTGGGCAAATGGCTGGAGGTGCGCTCACGCTACCTGAGCTGGGTGGACGGGCGCCTGGCGCAGATGGTGATCGCCACCGACATCACCCCGCGCCGCCTGGCCGAGGAGCAAAGCGCACGCCAAACCGAGCGCGCCCAATCGGTCAGCCGCCTCATCACCATGGGCGAGATGGCCTCCAGCGTGGCGCACGAGCTGAACCAGCCGCTCACGGCCATCAGCAACTACTGCAGCGGCATCATCTCGCGCATCCGCTCGGGCAACATCACCGAGGAAGCCCTGCTCACCGCGATGGAGAAAACCGCGCACCAGGCCCAGCGCGCGGGGCAGATCATCCAGCGTATCCGCGATTTCGTGAAAAAGAGCGCCCCCAACCGCCAGCTGGCCGATGTGCCCACCATGGTGAGCGAAGCCGTGGAGCTGGCCGAAATCGAGCTGCGCCGCCACAACGTGCGCCTGACGCACTACGTGGCCGCGCGCCTGCCGCAGGTGATGGCGGACTCCATCCTGATCGAGCAGGTGCTCATCAACCTGATGAAGAACGGCGCCGAATCCATCGCCCAGGCCCAGCGCCCGCTGTCCAACCGCAGTGTGGAGCTGCGCGTGGTGCCGCGCCAGGTGGAAGGCCAGGACGGCGTGGAGTTTTCCGTACAGGACACCGGCAAGGGCCTGCCCCAAGAGGTGCAGGACCGGCTGTTCGAGGCCTTCTTCTCGACCAAGACCGAAGGCATGGGCATGGGTTTGAACCTGTGCCGCAGCATCGTCGAGTCCCACCAGGGCCGGATGCAGGCAGAGAACCTCTACAATGGGCCGGAGGTCACGGGCTGCCGGTTTTCCTTCTGGCTGCCCCTCGCTGCGCCTGCCAACGACACGGCAGACACCGTGGCAAACGCACACCCCCCAAGGACAAACGCATGAGCTTGATTCCCAAAAAAGGAACTGTGTATGTCGTCGATGACGACGAGGCCGTTCGCGATTCGCTGCAATGGCTGCTGGAAGGCAAAGATTACCGGGTGCGCTGTTTTGATTCGGCCGAGTCCTTTCTCTCGCGCTACGACCCGCGCGAAGTCGCCTGCCTGATCGTGGACATCCGCATGGCCGGCATGACGGGCCTGGATCTGCAGGATCGGCTGATCGAACGCAAATCCCCCCTGCCCATCGTCTTCATCACCGGCCACGGCGACGTGCCCATGGCGGTCGATACGATGAAGAAAGGCGCGCTGGACTTCATTCAAAAGCCCTTCAACGAAGACGCGCTGGTCAACCTGGTGGAGCGCATGCTCGACGTGGCGCGCCAGTCCTTTGCGGGCTACCAACAGGCCGCCAGCCGCGAAGCGCTGCTGGCCAAGCTGACCAGCCGCGAAGCGCAGGTGCTGGAGCGCATCGTCGCCGGGCGCCTGAACAAGCAGATTGCCGACGACCTGGGCATCAGCATCAAGACCGTGGAAGCGCACCGCGCCAACATCATGGAAAAGCTGGGCGCCAACACCGTGGCCGACCTGCTCAAGATCGCCCTGGGCCAAGCCGCAGCCAAGGCCTGATTTGCTATTGTTTTAATAGCTACTTGCGCTTGATTCATAAGCGCCAGCAGCCATTTTTATTGATAATTTCACCATGACCGCCCAACTGATCGACGGCAACGCCCTCTCCCGCCAACTGCGCTCCGACGTGGCCGAGCGCGCCCTCGCCCTCAAGGCCAAAGGCGTGACCCCCGGCCTGGCCGTGGTGCTGGTGGGGGACAACCCGGCCAGCCAGGTCTATGTGCGCAACAAGGTCAAGGCCTGCCATGACGCCGGGCTGCATTCGGTGCTGGAGCAGTACCCCGCCGACCTGAGCGAAGCCGAGCTGCTGGCGCGCGTGGAGGCCCTGAACAACGACCCGGCCATCCACGGCATCCTGGTGCAGTTGCCGCTGCCCGCGCACATCGACGCGCAAAAGGTCATCGAGGCCATCTCGCCCGCCAAGGACGTGGACGGCTTCCACATCGCCAGCGCCGGCGCGCTGATGACCGGCATGCCCGGCTTCTGGCCCTGCACGCCCTATGGCTGCATGAAGATGCTCGAATCCATTGGCTACGAGCTCAAGGGCAAGCACGCCGTGGTCATCGGCCGCAGCAACATCGTGGGCAAGCCCATGGCACTGATGCTGCTGGCCCAGGACGCCACGGTCACTGTCTGCCATTCGCGCACCAAGGACCTCAAGGCGCAAACGCTGCAGGCCGACGTGATCGTCGCCGCCGTGGGCAAGCGCAACGTGCTGACGGCCGACATGGTCAAGCCCGGCGCCGTGGTGCTGGACGTGGGCATGAACCGCAACGACGAAGGCAAGCTCTGCGGCGACGTGGACTTCGACGGCGTAAAAACCGTGGCCAGCCACATCACCCCCGTACCCGGCGGCGTCGGCCCCATGACCATCACCATGCTGCTGGTCAACACGCTGGAAGCCGCCGAACGCGCGGCGGCCTGATCGCCACGATTCACAAATTCCATGGCCCTGCGCCTTGAAGCGGGCGCAGTCGGCCGTACCATCAGGGCCATGAGCAATCCTCTTCTCGACTTTTCTGGCCTGCCCCTGTTCGACCGCATCCGGCCCGAGCATGTGGCACCTGCCATCGACACCCTGCTGGCCAAGGCCAATGCCGCGCTGGAGACGGTGACGGCCAGCGACTTCCCCGCGCGCTGGGACGCCATTGCCAAGGTCTTGGACGTGGCCACCGAGGAGCTGGGCCGCGCCTGGGGCGCCGTCAGCCACCTCAACAGCGTGATGGACACGCCCGAGCTGCGCGCCGCCTACAACGAGGCCCTGCCGCGCATCACCGAGTTCTGGACCCGCCTGGGTGCCGACGAGCGCCTGTATGCCAAGTACAAGGCCATCGATCCGAACAGCGTGAACGCCGAACAGGCCCAGGCGCTCAAGAACGCCATCCGCAACTTCGTGCTCTCGGGCGCCGAGCTGACCGGCGCCGCCAAGCAGCGCTACGCCCAGATCCAGGAGCGCATGGCCGAGCTGCAGCAAAAGTTCAGCGAAAACACGCTGGACGCGACCGACGCCTATGCCTACTACGCCACCGAACCCGAGCTGGATGGCGTCCCCGACGACGTGCGCCAGGCCGCCCATGCAGCCGCCCAGGCCGAAGGCAAGGATGGCTTCAAGCTCACGCTCAAGATGCCCTGCTATCTGCCGGTGATGCAGTTCGCCCAAAGCAGCGCACTGCGCGAGCGCCTGTACCGCGCCTACACCACGCGCGCCTCCGACCAGGCCGAGGGCGATGCCACGCGCTTTGACAATGGCGCACTGATCCGGGAAATCCTGGCACTGCGCCAGGAAGAAGCGCAGCTGCTGGGCTACGTGAACTTTGGCGAAGTGTCCGTGGTGCCCAAGATGGCCGATTCGCCCACCCAGGTGGTCGGCTTTTTGCGCGACCTGGCCCGCCGCGCCCGCCCCCATGCCGAGAAGGACGTGGCCGACCTGCGCGCCTTTGCTGCAGAGCACCTGGGCCTCTCCAACCCGCAGGCCTGGGACTGGCCCTACATCTCCGAAAAGCTCAAGGAAGCGCGCTACGCCTTCAGCGAACAGGAGGTCAAGCAGTACTTCACGGCGCCGCGCGTGCTCGCCGGGCTGTTTCACATCATCGAGACCCTGTTCGACGTGACGATCCGCCGCGACCAGGCGCCCGTGTGGCACCCGGCCGTGGCGTTCTACCGCATCGAACGCGGCGGCCAGCTGGTGGGCCAGTTTTACCTGGACCAGCCCGCCCGCCCCGGCAAACGCGGCGGTGCCTGGATGGACGACGTGCGCACACGCTGGCTGCGCCCCGACAACGGCCAATTGCAAACCCCGGTGGCCCACCTGGTGTGCAATTTTGCCGACGGCGTGGATGGCAAGCCTGCGCTGCTCACGCACGACGACGTCATCACCCTGTTCCACGAGTTTGGCCACGGCCTGCACCACCTGCTCACGCAGGTGAGCGAGCGCGATGTCTCGGGCATCGGCGGCGTGGAGTGGGACGCGGTCGAGCTGCCCAGCCAGTTCATGGAGAACTTCTGCTGGGAATGGAGCGCACTGCAGCGCATGACGGCGCATGTGGACACGGGCGCACCGCTGCCCCGTGCGCTGTTCGACAAGATGCTGGCGGCCAAGAACTTCCAAAGCGGCATGCAGACGCTGCGCCAGATCGAATTTGCGCTGTTCGACATGCTGCTGCACACCGAGCACGACCCGGCGCAGGACTTCCTGCCCCTGCTCGACCTGGTGCGCTCGGAGGTTGCCGTGCTGCAGCCGCCCGCCTTCAGCCGCACGGCGCACACCTTCAGCCACATCTTTGCCGGGGGGTACGCTGCCGGGTACTACAGCTACAAATGGGCCGAGGTGCTCTCCGCCGACGCCTATGCCGCGTTCGAGGAAACCGCCCAACCCGACGGCAGCCACCACCCCGACACGGGCCGCCGCTACCGCGAAACCATCCTCGAAGCTGGAGGCAGCCGCCCGGCCATGGAATCCTTCAAGGCCTTCCGTGGTCGCGAACCGAGCTTGGATGCGCTGCTGCGCCACCAGGGCATGGCATGATAAAAAGTGAGCTGGCTGCGCTTGTCATCATTGGTTTTCAGGCACTTTTATGCCTTGAACACCCGTGAATCAAGCGCAAGCAGCTATCCATATTGAAGCAAACCCACCGGAGGCCCCATGTCCGTTGCCCGCCTTGCCGCCCTCGCCGCCTGCGCCACCGGCGCATTGCTAGCCACCGCCACACAGGCCCAGCAGGTGCACCGCATCGTGGGCCCTGACGGCAAGGTCACCTTTTCGGACCGTGCGCCCGAAGACAAGAAGGCCCAGAGCACCGTGCTCTCCACCGCGTCCGGCGGCGCCGCCAGCAACCCGGCCCTGCCCTCGGAACTGCGCCAGATAGCCAGCCGCTTTCCGGTGACGCTGTACACCGGTGAGAGCTGCAGCCCCTGCCAGCAAGCCCGCCAACTGCTGGTGCAGCGCGGCGTGCCCTTCACGGAGCGCAGCGTCAACACCAACGACGACCTGGACGCCCTGCGCCGCCTCAGCGGGGAATCCGCCCTGCCCTTTGGCACCATCGGGCGCCAGCAGCTCAAGGGCTTCTCCGACGCCGAATGGACGCAGTACCTCGACGCCGCAGGCTACCCCGCACAGTCGCGTCTGCCCCGCGGTTACACACAGCCCGCCGCCACGCCCCTGGCACCCGCCAAGGCCCCGACAGCATCGGCGCCCGACGCGCCGCAGGAAGCTGCGTCGGCACCCACCGGTCGCCTGCGGCGCCAGGCACCGCCACCTCCGCCCCCAGGTGGGCCGACGCCCTCCAATCCAGCGGGCATCCGCTTCTGACGACTCCGTTCAGAAGGTCAGGGTCTTGACGCCCTGGGCCGTGCCCAGAAGGCAGACCTGCGCCTTCTGGTGCGCAAAAATGCCGACCGTCACCACACCGGGCCACTGGTTGATCTGCGACTCCAGCGCCAGCGGGTCGGTGATGGACAGGCCCGTCACATCCAGAATGTGCTGGCCGTTGTCCGTCACCAGGGGCTGGCCGTCCTTCAGGCGCAGCGTGGCCTGGCCGCCCAGCGCCGCAAAGCGCCGCGCCACATGGGCCGTGGCCATGGGGATCACCTCCACGGGCAGCGGAAAGCGGCCCAGCGTATCCACCAGCTTGGACTCGTCGGCAATGCAGACAAACTGGCGCGCCAGCGCCGCCACGATCTTCTCGCGCGTGAGCGCCGCACCGCCGCCCTTGACCATGTGACCCTGGCCGTCGATCTCGTCGGCGCCGTCGATGTACACGCCCAGTTGCTCGACCTCGTTGGCGTCGAACACCGGGATGCCGATGGCACGCAGGCGCTCGGTGCTGGCCACCGAGCTGGAGACGGCGCCGCGCACCTGATCCTTGACCGTGGCGAGCGCATCGATGAACTTGTTGACCGTGGAGCCCGTGCCCACGCCCACAATGTCGCCAGGCACCACGTAGCGCAGCGCAGCCTGGCCCACCAGGGCCTTGAGTTCGTCTTGGGTGAGGGGGGTAGATGTCGTCATGGGAGAAAATCGGGGGTGAACCCTCAATTATCCCCATGTCACTGATCCCCTACGCCCTCACCCGCCCCTTTCTGTTTGGCCTGGACCCCGAAGCCGCCCACGACCTGACCATGGACATGCTCGCGCGTGGCCAGGGCACGCCGCTGCAATGGGCCTGGTGCAATGAAACGGTACACGACCCCATCGAGCTGGCAGGCCTGCGCTTTCCCAACCGCGTGGGCCTGGCCGCCGGGCTGGACAAAAACGCGCGCTGCATCGACGCGCTGGGTGCCATGGGCTTTGGCTTTGTCGAGGTCGGCACCGTCACGCCCAAAGGGCAACCCGGCAACCCCAAGCCGCGCATGTTCCGCCTGCCCGAGGCACGCGCACTCATCAACCGCCTGGGCTTCAACAACGACGGGCTGGACGCCTTTCTGCACAACGTGCAGCAGGCCCAGTTCCGCCGCCAGCAAAAGCACCCCATGCTGCTGGGCCTGAACATCGGCAAGAACGCCGCCACACCCATCGAGGACGCCACGCGCGATTACCTCACCTGCCTGGACGGCGTGTACCCGCATGCCGACTACGTCACCGTCAACATCAGCTCCCCCAACACCAAGAACCTGCGCGCGCTGCAAAGCGACGCAGCGCTCGACGGCCTGCTGGAAGCGATTGCCGAGCGCCGCGAGCAACTGGCACAGCAGCACGCCCGCGCCGACGGCACGCAGCGGCGCGTGCCCTTGTTCGTGAAAATCGCTCCCGACCTGGACGAAGACCAGGTCGCCGTGATCGCCGCCACCCTGATGCGCCACGGCATGGACGGCGTGGTGGCCACCAACACCACCATCGGCCGCAGCGCCGTGCAGGGCATGCGCCACGCCGAGGAAACCGGCGGCCTGAGCGGCGCCCCGGTGCTGGAGCCGAGCAACAAGGTGATCCGCCTGCTGCGCGCCACGCTGGGCAACGGCTTCCCCATCATCGGCGTGGGCGGCATCCTGAGCGCAGAAGACGCACTGAGCAAAATCCGCGCGGGCGCGGACGTGGTGCAGATCTACACCGGTCTGATCTACGAAGGCCCGGCGCTGGTGCAGCGCGTGGCGCGGGCGCTCAAGGCGGGGCGCTGAATCAGCGCCCGCTGCGCAACTGCATCAACAGCGGCAGCACCACACCCGCCCAGCGCACCAGGCGGCGCGGGCCGGCCACGGCGGCGCCAGCGGCCACCAGGGCCAGGGCCAGGGGGTGGTCCTTGGCAAAGGCCAGCGCGCGCTGGGCCAGGGGTTCGGCGGCATTCATCGCGGCTTGCTGGCGGGCCAGTTCGCGTTCTTGCTGCCGCTCCTGGCGGCGCGCGCGCAGGCGCAGGCGCTGGGCAGCCATGCGTTCGCGCAGTTGGCCCTTGCGTTCGGCAATGCGCTGGGGCGTGAGGCGGGGGCCGGGCTCGGTCACAACTGCTCCTTGATCTCGCGCCAGTCGCGCACCAATTCCTCACGCGTCAGCGCAAAGGCATTGCTGGCGGCGTTGGCCACACGCACCAGGGCCGCCAGCGCCACCCCCCAGGCCAGCAGCCAGCCCACGGCCAGCAGCCAGGCCACCAGGGTGCGGTGCGGGCTGTCCCAGAACTGCACCAGTAGCGCCACGGACAGCAGCGTCAGCGCCACCACCGTGAGTCCACCCACGGCCAGCGTGAGCAGCAGCAACTGGCGCAGGCGGGCCTTTTGCTCATGCCATTCCAGCCGGGCCAGTTCGGCGCGGTCCTCGATGGCGATGGCGCCTTCCAGCGCGGCGGCTCGCCAGCGCAGGACGAAGGCTTCCAGACCCAGCAGCGAGATCCAGTTCATGCGTTCAGCGGCGTGCCAGGAGGAAACCCACCAGCGCGCCCACCGCCAGCGCGGCACCGGCCACGCGCCAGGGTTCGTCGTGCGCATAGCGGTCAGCGGCACGGGCGGCGTCCTTTGCCTGGTTGGCGGCTTCCTGGGCGGCGCGGATGGCGGCATCGCGCACGTTGTGCATGCCCTCGTCCAGGCGGTCACGCAGTGCCTTGATCTCAGGCACGCTGTCCAGGTTCTTGTTGGCCATGAGCGTGCGCATTTCGGAAACAAGCTTTTCCAGTTCGGTCTGGGTGCTGTGCAGGGAATCGGTGGTCTGAGTCGTCATACATGCCTTTCGGTGGAACGTTGGAAACTATGCATGCCACACAACACAGGGCTGTGCGCCAGAGTGGCTCATCTTAACGATCCCCACAGCACCCAGCGTAAAAAACTGTGGCCCACGCAAGGACATCAGGCCACGATTTGCGCCACGTGCTCACCCAGGGCCAGTGCGCTGGTGAGCCCCGGCGACTCGATGCCAAACAGGTTGACCAGGCCCGGCACGCCATGCGCGGCAGGCCCCTGGACCACGAAGTCGGTGATGGCGGCCCCTTGCGCATCGAACACCTTGGGCCGTATGCCCGCGTAACCAGGCTCCAGCGCCCCGTCGCGCAGACCGGGCCAGTACTTGCGCACCTCGGCGTAGAAGGCCTGGCCGCGTGCCGGGTCCACGGCCAGGTCGTCGGGGGTCTCCACCCACTGCACGTCGGGCCCAAAGCGTGCCTGGCCGCCCAGATCCAGCGTCAGGTGCACGCCCAGACCAGCGGCCTCGGGCACGGGGTAGATCAGACGCGAGAACGGCGCACGGCCTGCCAGCGTGAAATAGTTGCCCTTGGCGTAGCGCGGCTGCGGCACATGCACAGCGTCCAGCCCCTGGGTGCGCAGCGCCAGTGCGGGCGCCGCCAGCCCGGCGGCGTTGACCACCGTGGTGGCCTGCAGGTGTGCACCATCATTCGCTATTATATTGATAGCACCTTGCGCACATTCCATATGCGCTACCGTCGAATTGACGGCCAAGATTCCGCCGGCTTGCTCTACATCGGCCAGCAGGGCCAGCATCAGCGCATGGCTGTCCACAATGCCGGTGTCGGGTGAATGCAGCGCAGCCACGCATTCGAGGGCGGGCTCCAGGGCACGCGCTGCGTCGCGCTCCAGCCATTGCAGCGCCACGCCATTGCCCAGGGCATGCGCCTGTACGGCGCGCAGGGCCTCGCGCTGGGCATCGGCCGTGGCGACCACCAGCTTGCCGCAGCGCTGGTGGGGAATGGCGCGCTCGGCGCAGTAGGCGTACAACAACCCGCGCCCCTGCACGCACAGCCGCGCCTTGAGCGAGCCCTGC